>JAJEDJ010000028.1 GCA_022821545.1 Caldilineaceae bacterium | reverse complement strand
CTCGACGACCTCAGGATGTTTGTGCAGCCAGCGCCACTGACTCTGGAAGCAAACGATCTGCCGAAACTGCATCAACATGAAGAAAATGATAAAGCTCTTTCTGTCATAGCTGAAGGGCCGTCCCCGTTTCACTTCACCTTAGGCAATGCGCTCTTGTCTGAACTGCTCAAACAGGTCGATAATTATGGTGACATAGTCGGTCAGCAGCGGCATCTTTGCCATTGGATTCTCCTTTCTCGTTTGGCAACGATAGGAAAACCCTTCCTGGCCGATTATGTCAAATCTGCATTATGCACACCCCTCATATTAACTGGACCAGTTTTTGGGGGGCAGGTCACGTGCCTGTCGGACTAACATAACAAGTGGTACAAACATCGGGGGCAGGTCAGTTGTCGTGTTAGACTTACAATTGAAGTGCTGCAACCATAAGGGGGATAGATGAAAAAGAGATTGAGAAAATAAGCCCAAGTTTTAGTGTAGAAATACTGCGGTCGCAGAAATCCAAATAGCTTTGGCTGCTCTTTCCCCATTTTAGATCTGCCCATTCTTCTAATGATGGCACTTTTCGATCTAAAAGAAATAGTATTACAGTACAGAATGACGCTATAAGAAAAATGAGTGAGAAATCAACGAGAAGAGAAAAGAATGTATCTATTCCCCGTTTCATGTAGATGATTTCTGCGAGAGTGATGTAGATCGGGATAATCCATATTGGTGCAACCATGTACCAAGCAAACGCAAACACAACCCTGAACATTGGTTTGGTAAATTTCTGTGGCGACATTGATTGGCCGATCCAAATAAACATGTGCTGCATTACTTCCAAGCATGGGAGTAGTATCAGCTTTTGAGCTAGAAAAATGAATAATTCAAGAAGTCTATTATCTTCCAAAGAAAAATGATCGGCAATCAATTCCTCCAGATTATTAGTGGCAATCCATTCGGTGATTAGCTTGAGAATTCTTTTTAGCATTGCAATTTCCTCTTTCAGATTTATACTGAGTGAGAGTTGCCAGTGTAGCACATATGCTCCAGAAGAACAATACAGAGTTAGTACTGACATGGGTAACATGCGGGTGGTTCGGAAGGAAGGGGACGGCATGCACCGTCGCCAGTGTGTCGACCACGTGAAGGCGCTCTTTGGGGTTTCGGAGCGACGCGCCTGCAGAGTGCTGGGTCATCCTCGCTCCACACAGCGATACGAGCCGAGCCCCATGGACGATGGGAAGGCACTGACAGAGGAGATAGTGGCGCTGGCCGAATTGATGGTGTTCAGAGGCGTGCCCGACCATATTCGCTCCGACAACGGCCCGGAGTTTACGACCCGGGCCGTGCGCGAGTGGCTTGGACGGGTGGGAGCCAGGACGCTCTACATCGAACCTTGGTCGCCGTGGGAGAACGGCTACATCGAAAGTTTCAATGGGAAGTTGGACGATCTGCTGGACAAGGAGGTCTTCTATACGTTTCTGGAGGTGCATGAGCTGACGGAGCGGTACAGACGGACTACAACCGGATCAGACCGCACAGCTCTCTGGGCTACCGGCCGCAGGCGCCTGAGGCCCTCTTGCCTGCCGACCCTGTCCCCGTGCTTGTCGGACTAACATAACCGGTGGTACAAACGTCGGGGGCAGGTCACCTCGATTCAAGCCTGCTGGCTAACTTTGGATATAAATTAGCAATTGTAAAGATGTCGAAGGGAAAGTGCGCTCGATCAGGGAGGCAATCAAAGCAATTGAGCATTGGCGGAGGACAGAAAAAGAGGAGTTTGAAGCATATCGCAAACATATGTGGAATCGCAGGGGCAAGAGGAGAACTGAAGGCAGGAGACCATGATGACCCGACAACTGACAGCGATAATCGAGCGCGAAAACAATGACTACGTCGCCCTCTGCCCGCAACTGGACATAGCCAGTCAGGGTGCAACTGTGTCCGAGGCGAGAGCGAATCTGAAGGAAGCTCTGGAACTGTTCTTCGAAACGGCTTCAGCCACCGAAATCCAGGAACGTTTACACAATGAAGTGTACGTAACTCAGGTGGAGGTCGAAGTTGCCTGTACTGCGCGTCTTGTCGGGTCGTGAAGTCTGTCGAATAGTCGCCGGAACGCGCCCCCTTTACGCCTCGTCCCATTCTGACATGCCCCCCACGCACCCACAGCGCCGGCCTGATTGACAAACTTCCCTGTCAATGCTAACGTACCGACAAGACCGCATCGTCCTGAAAAGAAAACACAAATATCATGGCTGTCACAACGAATGAAGGGGAGCGGATTCAGCAAGCTGAAAGAGATGTCAGTGAGTTGAGAGGAGCCTATCAGCACCTGGCCACAAAAGCGGATGTTGAAGGGACGAAAGTTGATATTGCAGAGACGAGAGCGGAGCTTAAAGCGGATATTTCAGAAATAAGAGGTGAACTGCGGCTGATGAACTGGGTCATGGGTCTTACCTTGGCAGCCGTAGTCTATCCCCTGTTGGAAAGAATCTGGACGTAGCGAATCGATTGGCTGGCCCATCCCGCGCCAAGTGTCGCTCGTTTCCAGCTTCCGGCATCCCTTCCCCAAACATAATCACAGCCCATCCTCGGATCCAACAAATCAATGTCTGATTCGTCAGATCAAGATACAGTAAGTCCGCGCAAAGAGAAGCATCTTCCGTTCAAAGAACTTCGCCGTATTTCCCGATTTTGACCTGTTCAATTACGCCTGCCTTCTGCCAGTCAGTAAACAGTTCGGTGTCGACCAGATCGGACAATTCTATAACGTTAAAGTCAGTGGCAAGAGTTTGAAAACTTTGTCCCTCCCTGCGATCATATACCTGATGCCACCCTCACCCACTGAAATCGACACAAACCCCCACTACCCCGAACTCCGCCGGGCCGTCCGCCAGTTGTGCGCCCGGTTCCCTAGCGAGTACTGGCGGCGACTGGACGCGCAGCGGGCCTACCCCGTTGAATTCGTAGAGACCATGACCGCGGCGGGTTTCCTGGGAGCGCTGATCCCCGAGGCGTATGGGGGCGGGGGCGCGACGCTTGCGGAGGCTTCCGTCATCCTGGAGGAGATAAACCGCAGCGGCGGAAACGCCGGCGTCTGCCACGCCCAGATGTATGTAATGGGCGCTCTCGTCCGGCACGGTTCGGACGAGCAGAAGGAGCGGTGGCTGCCCCCGCTGGCGGAGGGAGAGTTGCGGCTCCAGGCCTTCGGCGTCACCGAGCCGACCGCAGGGTCGGACACCACGCGCATCCAAACGCGGGCCGTGCGCGACGGGGATGAATATATAATCACGGGGCAGAAGATCTGGACGAGCCGGGCCGAATACTCGGACCTGATGCTCCTGCTGGCGCGCACCACGCCCCTGGAGGCGGTCAAAAAGCGCACCGAAGGGCTGTCGCTTTTCCTGGTTGACCTGCGCGGCGCGGACGAGCGCGCCTTGACGATCCGGCCGCTTGAGACAATGATCAACCATCATACCACCGAGATCTTCTTCGACGGCCTGCGCGTGCCGGCGGCGAACCGCATCGGCGGGGAGGGCATGGGCTTCCGCTACATCCTGGACGGGATGAACGCCGAGCGCATCCTCATTGCGGCCGAGTCGATCGGGGATGGGGGCTGGTTCATCGAGCGGGCGGTTGCCTATGCGAACGAACGCATTGTGTTTGACCGGCCAATCGGGCAGAATCAGGGTGTGCAGTTTCCGATCGCGCAGGCGTACACCCACCTGCGGGCGGCTGACCTGATGCGCTGGCACGCGGCAGAGCTCTTTGACGGCGGGAAATCCTGCGGCGCGGAGGCCAATATGGCGAAGATGCTGGCGGCGGACGCGGCGTGGGAGGCGGCCAACGTCTGCCTGCAGACGCACGGCGGCTTTGGCTTTGCCAGGGAACACGATGTCGAGCGCAAATTCCGCGAGGCAAAGCTCTATCAGATCGCGCCTGTCTCCAACAACCTGGTGCTCTCTTATCTGGCGCAGCACGTTCTCGGCTTGCCGCGCTCCTATTGAGAATTGATAAACCCCTGAACAAAACCGGAAACTCTCTTCCGATGCCTTTGCCACTGTCACACATAACCGTAGTCTCACTGGAGCAAGCGATTGCGGCGCCCCTGGCCACGCGGCACCTGGCCGACCTGGGCGCGCGCGTGATCAAGGTGGAGCGGCCCGGCGGCGGGGACTTTGCGCGCCACTATGATGCGGCCGCGCGGGGCCTGTGCAGTCACTTCGCGTGGGCCAATCGCTCGAAGGAGTCTATTACCCTGGAACTGAAGTCGGCCAAAGGCAAGGAGATTCTGGCCAAACTGCTGGAGCGGGCGGACGTCTTCGTCCAAAACCTGGCGCCGGGCGCAGTGGAACGGTTGGGCTTCGACGATCAGCGGCTGCGCGGGGACTATCCCGACATTATCGTCTGTCATCTAAGCGGCTATGGCGCCGACGGGCCTTACCGTGACAAAAAGGCGTACGATCTCCTGGTCCAGGCGGAGACGGGCGTGGTCGCGGTGACCGGCAGTGAGGAGGATGCCGCCAAGAGCGGAATCCCGGTGGCCGACATTGCCGGGGGGATGTACGCCTACAGCAGCATTCTGGCGGCGCTGCTGCAGCGGGAGCGCGACGGCGGCGGCTGTGTGCTCCATGTTTCGCTCTTCGACGGGCTGTGCGATTGGATGGGCTTTCCCGCCTACTATGCTTTGGGAGACACGCCGCTCAACCGGACCGGCGCCAGCCACGCGGCGATCGCGCCCTACGGGCCCTATACCGCCGGCGACGGGCGCACGATCCTCTTCTCCATTCAGAGTCAGCGGGAGTGGGAGCAGTTCTGCGCAGTGGTGCTGGAGATGCCTGCCTTTGCCAGCGATACCCGCTTCGCGGACAATACGCGGCGCGTGCAGAACCGGGCTGCCTTGCAGGAAGAGATCGAGTCCGTCTTTGCGGCGATGACCGGGCGGCAGATTACCGAACGGATGGAGCGCGGGCAGATCGCGTACGCGCAGCTGCGGGAGCTTGACGAATTCTGGGAACATCCGCAACTGCTGGCGCGGAGCCGGGTGGTGGAGGTAGGGTCGCCGGTCGGGCCGCTGCCCGCCTTGCTTCCGGCTGCGGTTAATGAGACCTGGCCCCCGCGTCTTGACGCCATCCCGGCTACGGGTGAGCACACGCCGGCGCTGCTGGCCGAATTGGGCTACCGCCCGGAAGAAGTCGAGCAGTTGGGGCAGGATGGCGTTGTATGAGACCGTACAGCGGGTCTGGGCGGTCTGCCTGAACGTTGAAAGGGAACAAATGTCCACACAGGCGGATGGCCAGGGGCGCTTCTTCGAGGATTTCAGCGTCGGCGACCTGTTTGAGCACAGGCTGGGTCGGACCGTGCTCGCTGCGGACAACGTCTGGTTTACGCTGCTGACGGTGAATCCGAATCCGATTCACTTCGACGCGCACTATGCCAGCCAGACCGAGTGGGGGCGGCCCCTGGTGGATTCGACCTTTACGCTCGCGCTGGTGACGGGGCTGTCCGTGGCCGACATTTCGCAGAATGCCGTCAATTTGGGTTGGGACGACGTGCGCCTGCCGGCGCCGGTCTTTGAGGGCGACACCATCTACGCCCAAAGCGAGGTGTTGCGGCTGCGCCCGTCACAGAGCCGGCCCCATCAGGGGATCGTCACCGTAAAGACCGTCGGCTTCAATCAGGACGGGGTGGTTGTTATCCAGTTCAAGCGAACGCTGCTTGTCTACAGGCGCGGTCATGGTCCGAAATCTGGTCGACCGGTTATTCAGAATTCTGCATGACGGGAAGCGGCGCAAGGGGCCGCCAAGCAATTCCGGCATCAGTAGAACGCCCGCTATCGTTATCGACTTCAGGTCCGGTTCTCACGAGATAAAGATGGTCCGCCTGGAAACGCCGCGACTGACGCTTATCGCCCTGACCGTGCAGCAGATGCGCTGGCAGCGGGACGACTTTGCACGGCTGGAGCGAGCGCTGGGGTTGACGGCGAGCGGGCAGCGGCTGGAAGACGAGCTGCAGCCGGTTGTTTCGCGGGCGATCAGCCAGATGCGGCGCAGGCCGCACCATGCGCGCTGGCATTGCCAGTGGGCGGCGGTGTTGAAGGAGGAGCGGCGCATTGTCGGCAGCCTGGCATTCAAAGGGCCGCCAAACCGCGAAAAAACGGTGGAGATCGGGTACGGATTTGATCCGGCTTACCACAACCGCGGGCTCGCGACCGAGGCGGTCGGCGAGATGGTGCGCTGGGCGCTGAGTGAAGAAGGTGTGGAGACGGTGATCGCGGAGACGGCGAATATGAACGTGGCGTCGATGCGCGTGTTACAGAAGGTGGGGTTTGTGATAACGTCGGCGACGCAGCGGTACCTGTATTGGAAGGTCACTGGCCGGTGATCAGTGATCAGTGGCCTGCGGTTAGCGCTTTTCGACGATGTAGACGAGTTCGGAGGGGTAGATGAGCGAGTCGGCCTGCCAGCCGGCTTTTTTGATCTGCGCAAGGAAACCGGCTGCGTACTGCTGGGCCATGCCCTGCTTGCGGCCGGAGAGCGTTTGATTCGCGAAGGAGACGATCAGGATTGGGGCTTCGATCCGGTGCAGGAGGCGTTCGCTGGCGCCGCTTTCGATCTGTTCCAGGCAGGGAACAGTTTTGAGGAGGAAGGCAATGTCGGCCGGGGGCATGCCCTTGTCGTCGAGGGCGTTGCGCTGTATGGCCGCGCCGGCGTAGCCCATGGCGTCGAAGAAGCGGTTAAGGAATTCAATCTGGTCGGCGAAAATGTCGAACGCGTAGTACGCCGCGTCGGGTGAGAGTGCCATCCACGGGCGGGCCAGAGGATGGAGTCCGCAGGCAATGTCGAGGACCGAGCGCACGGGAGGAAGCTTTTGGAAAAGCTGCGTATAGAGCCTGTCGAGAACGGGGAGCCTTTCGTAGGTTGACGCGTGGGCGGCCATGAGGCCGTGCAGTAGCGTGCGCACCGATGGGTCCCCGGAAGGGTCGCTGCCTGGTCCCCGTCTGGCGGCGGCAACGGCTGTTCTCAGCTCGTGGAGAGCGTCGTCGTAGTTGAGTTTGCGGCGAATGTACGCGGCGGCGCTCTGGTGGAGCTGGTTTTTGGCCGCTTTGACCGCCTCTTTGACTGAACGGCCCTTGGCGAGTTCGGCGGCCGCCACGTCTCGTGCCAGTCCGGGATGGATGTAACGGTATTTGCGGGCCGCCAGAATCATAGCCAGCGCCTGCTCGAGCTGGTCGTCGGGCTGCTGCGCGGCGGAGTTCATCTTTTGGCAAAAACCGGATCGCTGGAGGCCGGGCGGGCGGCGCTGAACGCCCCTCGAACGCCCTAGCCGCGCAGGCGTATCTCTGCCGGCTACCCGCGCCCGTTGTCGTCGCGGTGTTGCTGTTTCAGGGCGCGGTGGACGTCGCGTTCAGCGTCGCGTCTGGCGATAGACTGCCGTTTGTCGTACTGCCGTTTGCCGCGCACGAGGGCGATCTGGACTTTGGCCAGGCCGGCGTCGTTGATGTACATGCGCAAGGGGATGATCGTCCAGTTGCGTTGGGTAGCGCGCGCGTGCAGGTGGTCGATCTGGCGTCTGTGGAGGAGCAGCTTGCGGGAGCGCGTCTCCTCGTGGTTGGAGCGATTGCCGTGTCGATATTGGGCGATATGCACGCCCATGAGCCAGGCCTCGCCCTCGCGCACGAGAACGAAGCCCTCGCGCAGGTTCACCGAACCGACGCGCACCGACTTGATCTCAGTGCCGGTGAGAGCGATGCCGGCTTCAAAGGTCTCTTCTATGAAATAGTCGTGACGCGCCTTGCGGTTTGTGGCGACGGTGCGGGGCCCGGTCGGCGCGGTCTGCTGCTTGTTCTTGGCCAATGTCAGTATTCGTGGTCGGTATTCGCGGTCAGTGTTCGGTGGGAGCCTCTTGCTGCTCCCCGGTTCCAAGTAGCTCGAGGGCGCGCTCGAGTTGCGGGTCCTCATCGTTTTCTTCCTGCTCGTTGGTCTGTTCGACGACGATGTCCGGTTCCAGCCCGGTGGCGTCGATCGACCGGTCGGCAGGCGTGTACCACAGGGCGATTGTCACCCGCAGCAGGCTATCGTCGCTGAGCGTATGCGGCAGTTGGACGCTGCCCTTGCCAAAGGTTGTCACGCCCACCAGCCGCGCCCGCCCCACGTCCTGGAGGGCGCCGGCGACGATTTCACTGGCGCTGGCGCTGCCCTTATTCACCAGCACGATCATGGGCAGGTCTGCCGGTACGAGCGCGCTGCCTTCCGTGTTGTAGATCTCCTCCGTGCCGTCGCTGAAGCGCTCGATGAGCACGCGCTCCTCTTCGAGGAAGACGCTGGTCACCCGGATAGCCTCGCGCAGCAGGCCGCCGGGATTGCCGCGCAGGTCGAAGATCAGGCCCTGGATATCGTCGGTCAGAAGGTCCTCGAGTTCGTCGCGCAGCTTCTCGCCGGCATCGACCGAAAACCGGTGGAGAGCGACATAGGCGAACTCGTCATTGTCCCCGTAGAGCTCACTCTCGACGACCGGGACGTCGATCGGGGCGCGGGTTACGGGAAACTCCAGGGGATCATCCAGGCCTTCGCGTTGGACGGTCAAGTTGACTTCAGTCCCCTTTGGCCCCTTGATCCGGTTGATCGCTTCATTCAGGCCGTTCAGTTCGGCCACGTCCTGGCCGTTTATGGCGATGATCAGATCGCCGCGGCGGATACCTGCGTTCCAGGCCGGTTGGTCCTTAAACGGTTCGATAATGCGGACCGCGCCCTCATCCTCGGCCCACTCCACCATTGCGCCGATACCTTCGTAGCTGCCCTCGATGCCTTCCATGAAGCTGGAGGCTTCATCCGGGTTCAGAAAGCCGGTATTCCTGTCATCAAGCGTTTCCAGCACGCCGCGAATGGCGCCGTGACTGCGTTCATTCGGCGAGGGCAGCTCTCCGTAATAATCATCCTCAACCAGCTCCATCGCTTCCCAGAAAATATCCAGGTCGTCGGGCGTCAGCGCGCGATCGGTCTCGGCTGCGACCACGGTGGAGCCGGCCGTCTCGCCGTCGCTGCTCAACCGGCCGATCATATAGCCGAAGCCGGAGCCGGCCGTGAAGATTACGGCCGCGATCAGGAGGACGGCGCAGCCGGTAAGCTGCAGCTTCCGACGGGAGGCGAACTGTCTTCCCAGACTGAGCTTCGTCAGTGCAGTCTGTTCAAGATTCTTACTCATACGCTGAATCCTGGGCCGATTCGGTAAGTGCGGACTGCCGCAATTGAGCCGCCCGCTGCCCCCTGGAACGAAAAATGTCCGGCAGGGGGCGCATGAGAACGGATGAACTTCCTGAGATTCTACCATAGGGCGTGTTGGTGGAAAAGCAATCCAGCATCCAAAGACAGGGCAACTGCCCCCTCCCCCTCCCCCCTCGCAGTCCCTCGCAGTTCCTCTCTCCCCTCTCTCCTCTCCCCTCACTCCTCGCAGTTCCGCACACGCCGCCGTTTCTCACTCCTCTCTCCTCTCCGCTCACTCCTCGCAGTTCCCCTCTCTCCACTCCGCTCACTCCTCGCCGTTCCTCACTCCTCTCTCCTCTTCCCTCACTCCTCGCCGTCCCTCCCCTCTCTCCTCGCCGTTCCGCACACGCCGCCGTTTCTCACTTCTCTCTCCTCTCCACTCTTTCCTCGCAGTTCTTGTGTTCGTAGAAAACCTGTGTTACTCTTTTCCTGATTCCGATACTTGATGCAGCGGCCTGCGCCCAAA
Source organism: Caldilineaceae bacterium (assembly GCA_022821545.1). Taxonomy (GTDB): domain Bacteria; phylum Chloroflexota; class Anaerolineae; order Caldilineales; family Caldilineaceae; genus Bin5. The sequence continues at coordinate 347 of JAJEDJ010000028.1, read as the reverse complement.
CGCTCGCCCCTGCATACCACGAGGTCTGGTCTCGTGATAGTTTCGTTATATCACTGGTCCGGGCCTTTCCGCGTTCTGTACTACCGAAGCGGCCCGGCCCCAACATCCATTTCCCCGGCCGGCCGGACACACATCCGCTGGCCGACACATGCCAAGGAGTAATGTCCAAAATGCGCTGCACAGGAATCAGAAAAGACGGCCAGCCCTGCCAGGCCAACGGTCTCGAACAGTACGGCGGTCTCTGCCTCGCGCACGGCGCCCCGCCCGAACAGGCCCGCGAATGGCGTTCCCTCGGCGGCAAAAACTCCGCCGCCGCCGTCCGCTTCGCCAAAAACATCCCCGAACCT
>JAJEDJ010000055.1 GCA_022821545.1 Caldilineaceae bacterium | reverse complement strand
CCTGCATCGACAGTGCTTGAACGCTCGTATCCCTGACCAACAGACCTTGACGCAGCAAGTCGCAGCTTGGCAAAACCGCCGCAACGCTTCTGCATCGACTGTCAACTGGCGTTTCACCACCGCAGACGCTCGCATTAAGCTTGAACGCCTTTATCCGTCAATAAAAGATTGTTGAACTACTAGTGGTTCCCGGCCGGTGAGGTAAGTAGCGTTCAGTCGGCAGGTTTGGCCAGACCCCAGATGCGGGCCGCCGTACCCCCCAAAATCCTCTCCCTGTCTTCCTCGCGCAGAAACGGCAGACCCTCTCTGATCAGCCGCAGCTCCTGGGCCAGGGACGGCCAGTTGTGCTTGGCGCGATGATGGCCGGGGTATCCCGTACCCCAGATCATCCGCTCGGACCCAAAGGCGGACAGGATGCGAACGATAAATGGATGCACGTCCGTGTAGGGGTACGCCTGGCGCGAGTGCCCGTTGACATCCGATAGCTTGACGTGGACGTTGTCGTAACGCGCGAGGTCGACGATCGCCTGGTAGTCAGATTCAGGGGCGTCGACCTGCGGGTAGCCCAGGTGGTCGAGGATCAAAGTCAGATGCGGGTAGCGGCGGGCAATGACCTCGATCTGGTCGGCCTCCGCCGCGCGCAGGTGGAACTGGATTACGGCCTCGGCGGCCGCGATCTCCTCCCACATCGGCCCGTTCTGGGCTGTCAGCAGGATCTTCTCGTCGGGATAGTACATGGGATGGAAGCGGAACCCTGTCAGGCCGCGCTCCTGGACCCAATACCGTACCTGCTCCGCGTTGCCGGCGTCCTGCGGATCGATCAGGCCCTGGCCGCTGAAGCGATCGGGGAAGCGGGCCGCGGAGTCGGCAATATAACCGTTGTCCCAGGTGGACCAGCTCGTCTGCACGAGCACAGCCCGGTCAACGCCGTGGACCTTCATCTCGGCCAGGAGCTCGTCAGCCGTGCCTGGTTCGTCGGGATAGGTATTCCACGTCGGGGCCGTCGGGCCGACAGGATACTTGGGGGGATCGATCTCCCAGACGTGGACGTGCGTGTCTACTATCATAGAGCGCCTCTCAAGGTCTGCAATTGGGTTTGCGGCTCGCCCCTGATGTTTGGCGGGGCGGCTTCTGCTTTGGCATAATGCAAAGACTGCCTTCCCGTTTTCTGCCCTCCCATTCCTGTAAGGAAGACGGCAGACAGAGGAGTTCGACCGGCTGCCGGGCCGGCTGAACGGGACAGCTGTACGGGGCGGACGACGGAACTGTGCAGCGAGAATGATTTTACTCGCGGCGGCCATCGGAATCAACTGCTTGGCGAGCGAACATTGCAGAAACGAACACTGCAAGAGGACAGCGCCGCCGTCCGGGGAGAAAGGTTAAAGACTATGACAGCAGTTCACAAACAGCTGACCCTCGTTGTCATCGCGTTGGCGCTTGTGCTGTCGGGCTGTACCGCGACGCCCGGAGACAGTGCCCCTGCGCCGGCCGCGGAAGAAGCGGCGCAATCTGCCGAGACGCCGGAACCGGCGGCGACCGCGGAGGAAGAGCCGGCTCCAACCCCGGAACCGGAACCGACGGAAGTTGCGATCGGGCCGCCGCCGGCCTTCCGCGAAGAGCTGCAGGCCACCGATCCGGCGACGGTCATGCTCGGCGCCGGCACGCCCCAGGTCGTCGAACTCTTCGCCTTCTGGTGACCGGTCTGCGTTCGCTTTGCGCCTGTGGTTCACAGGCTCGAAATCGACTATTGGGGACAGGTTGAGTTCCTCTATCTGGACATCGACGACAGCGCGGTGGCGCAGTACAAGCAACAGTTCAATTTCCGCTACCAGCCCCACCTGATCCTGCTGGACGGCGAGGGCAATGTCGTGCAGGAGTACGTGGGAGCGCAACCGGAAGAGGACCTGCGCGCCGCGCTCGACAACCTGCTTGCCCTGTCCGGCGGCCAGTAGACAGTGACCGGTAGACAGTGACTGTGCGGGCTGCCGGTCCGCGCAGAGAAATATAAGCAGGCATTGACGCTATGCCAACCGAACTCCATGAAATAACGATTGCCCGGCTACAGGACGATATGGCCGCGGGAACGCGTACGGCCGCCGGCGTCACCGAGGGCTATCTGGCGGCCATCGACGCCGTTGACCGCGTCCTTTGCTCGGTGATCGAGACAAACCCGGATGCGCTGGCAACTGCCGAACAGTTGGACCGCGAACGGGCCGCCGGCCGCGTGCGCGGACCGCTGCACGGCATCCCCATCCTGCTGAAGGACAACATCGATACCGCTGACCGCATGAATACGACCGCCGGCTCTCTGGCTCTGCTCGGGTCGCGGCCGGCGCGCGACGCGACGGTGGCTGCCGCTCTGCGGGAGGCGGGGGCCGTAATCCTCGGCAAGGCCAACCTCAGTGAATGGGCCAACTACCGCTCCACGGATTCGACGAGCGGCTGGAGCGCGCGCGGCGGCCAGTGCCGCAACCCCTATGATCCAAGCCGCAACCCGGGCGGTTCCAGCTCCGGTTCGGGGGCCGCCGTGAGCGCGAACCTCGCGGCCGCGGCGCTGGGCACCGAGACCGACGGCTCAATCGTCAACCCGTCGGGGGCCTGCGGCATCGTCGGCATCAAGCCGACCGTGGGACTGAGCAGCCGCGCCGGCGTAATTCCAATCTCGCATACGCAGGACACGGTGGGGCCGATGGCGCGCACCGTTGCCGACGCCGCCGCTGTCCTCGGCGCCCTCACCGCCGCGGACGCCCGCGATCCGGCGACCGCCGCCAAAGGCAGAACAGTGCATAACGACTACCGCCCCTTCCTTGACGCTGGCGGCCTGCGCGGCGCCCGCATCGGCGTTGCCCGCAAGGTGGTCAGCGGATATGACGACGCAACCGACAGCGTTTTCGAAGAAGCGATCCGCGCCGTGCGCGACGCCGGCGCAGAGGTGGTCGATCCCGCCGACATTCCAACGGCGGACGTCAAGAGAATGGGCGATTGCGAACGGATCGTCATGCAGACCGAGTTCAAGCATGGCATTGCCGCCTATCTTTCGACCCGCATCGTGGTGGATGCTGCCCTGGCCCAGCCCCGTTCGCTCGCCGACCTGATCGATTTCAACGAGGCCCACGCCGACCGGGAGCTGGTCCATTTCGGGCAGGAGCAGTTTGAGCGGTCGCAGAAGAGCGGGCCGCTCACTGGGCAGGCCTACCTGCAAGCCCTCGCCGACGGACGCCGGCTTGCGGCGGCTGAGGGGCTAGATGCCGTGCTGGACGGGTACCGTCTGGACGCCCTGATCGCGCCGACGGGCGGCCCGGCCTGGCCGCTCGACCCGGAGGCCGGGGATGCCGTTCATGGCGGCAGTTCCCGCTTTGCCGCGATTGCGGGCTATCCGCTGGTGACCGTGCCGGCCGGCTTCGTGCCGCAGCGGACGCCAGCCGGCGCTGGCAATGACCTCCCAATCGGTCTTACCTTTATGGGACGGGCCTGGAGCGAGCAAATCCTGGTCCGTCTGGCCTACGCATTTGAGCGCACCGCGCAGGCGCGCCGGGCGCCGGACCTCTAGGCGCCGGCCATGCGCGGGATCTGTTGCAACGGGGATACACTTTCCAGGCGATCACAAGGCAAACGGGCAGTCGCTGTTGGTGCGCTTCGCTGTTGGTGCGCTGTTGTTGCGCGGCTGGCCGTTGCGAGGAGTACGGTGACAGAATGAATTTGCAGACCGATCTCAAGTCAGAACACATCAGCCACCTGGTCGTCAGCGGATTCGCCCAGGTGCCCTCGGGCACTGCCGTACGGGATACGCTGGCCAGGATGCGGGCCGACAGACGGGTCGTCTGCCTGGTGGTTGACGAGGGCGCGCCGGCCGCCGCCGGTGACGGGAGCGAAGATGAATCGCGGCAGGCGCGGCTGGTGGGCATCTTTACCGAGCGGGACGTGATGCGCAAGGTCGTCGACGTGCCGGGAGTGCTGGACAAGCCGGTCGACGAGGTGATGACCTCGGACCCAATTACAATTGGCCCCGACGCCTCCGCCGCGGACGCGTTGCGCCTGATGGAGAAGAATCATTTCCGCAATCTGCCCATCGTCGACGATAGCGGCAGACTCTTGGGAATTATGACGCACCAGGCGATCATCGATTACCTGGCCGACCGCTATCCGGTCGAGGTTCTCAACCGGCCCATCGATCCGGAACGCTTCCCGCGCAGAGCCGAGGGAGGATAGCGGCGCCAACCAAGTGCAGTTCGATGGAGAACGCATATGACGGATAGAGTGAGCGCAGAGACTTACGAAGTAGAGGAGTTGGAATCGGTTGCGATCCGCTTCGCCGGGGATTCCGGTGACGGCATGCAGCTGACGGGGACGCAGTTCACCAATACGTCGGCGGTGTTCGGCAACGACATCAGTACCATGCCGGACTTCCCTGCCGAGATCCGGGCGCCCGCCGGCACGCTGGCCGGGGTGAGCGGATTTCAGGTGCATTTCTCCAGCCGCAATGTGCTGACGCCCGGCGATGCGCCCCAGGTGCTGGTGGCGATGAACCCGGCGGCGTTGAAGGCCAGCCTGCCCGAGCTGGAACGGGCGGGGACGATCATCGTCAATACCGACGCCTTCACGAAGCAGAACCTGTCGAAGGCCGGCTACGGTTCCAATCCGCTGGAGGACGACTCGCTGGAAGGCTACCAGGTCCTGGCCGTCCCCATGACGTCGCTGAACCGGGAGGCGCTGGCCGGATTCAAAGAGCTGACCAACAAGGAACGCGACCGCTGTCAGAACTTCTTCGCCCTGGGCATGGTCTTCTGGATGTTCGACCGCTCGATGGATACGACGCGGGACTGGCTCTTCAAAAAGTTTGCGCGCAAACCCATCATCGCGGAAGCCAACCTCAAGGCGATGGAGACCGGCTATTTTCTGGGCGAAACGACCGAGACCTTCCAGCAGCGCTACAACGTGCGCCCGGCTGCCCTGCCGCCCGGCACCTACCGCAAGGTTACCGGCAACGAGGCCCTGTCAATGGGCCTGGTGACCGCCGCGCAGAAGATGGGCAAGCCCCTGTTTTACGGCTCCTACCCGATCACCCCGGCGAGCGACATCCTGCACTCGCTGGCGCCTCTGCGCCACTTCGACGTGCGCACCTTTCAGGCCGAGGACGAGATCGCCGCGATCTGCGCCGTTATCGGCGCCGCTTTCGGGGGCGCGCTGGCCGTGACCGGCACGAGCGGGCCGGGGATCGCGCTGAAAAGCGAGGCCATCAACCTGGCCCTTACGCTCGAACTGCCGATGATCGTCGTCAATGTGCAGCGGGGCGGCCCCAGCACAGGTCTGCCGACCAAGACGGAGCAGGCCGACCTGCTGCAGGCCATGTTCGGGCGTAACGGCGAGAGCCCGCTCCCGATCGTAGCCCCGGCCACGCCGTCGGACTGCTTCGAAATGGCGCTGGAGGCCGCGCGGCTGGCCGTGCGCGCGATGACTCCGGTCTTCCTGCTCTCGGAAGGCTTCCTGGCCAACAGCGCCGAGCCTTGGCAGGCGCCCAGGGCGGAGGATATCCCTGAAATCAGCGTAAAGCACCCGCAGGGGCACAGGAACGGAAACGGACACAGTCCCTTTCTCCCCTATGAGCGGGACCCGGAGACGCTGGCGCGGCCCTGGGCGCTGCCCGGCACGCCCGGTCTTGAACACCGGCTGGGCGGGCTGAGCAAGGCGCCGCTTACCGGCAACGTCTCCTATGATCCCGAGCACAACGAGCAGATGATCAGCGAGCGCGCCGAAAAGGTCGCCCGTCTGGCCGGCGTCATTCCCGAACAGGACGTCTTCGGCGCCGCTGAGGCCGAGCTGCTCATGCTCAGCTGGGGGGGAACCTTCGGCGTCGTGCGCTCGGCCGTGGCGTCGGCGCAGCGGGCCGGCAGGTCGGTGGCGCACGCCCATCTGCGTTATCTCAATCCCTTCCCCCGCAATCTGGGCGACGTCCTCAAGCGGTACCGGAAGATCCTTGTGCCGGAGCTGAACAGCGGTCAGCTGGCGCTGCTGTTGCGGAGCAAGCTCGGTGTAGAGGTGGAAACGTATGCCAACCTGTCGGCCCGCCCCTTGAAGATCGCCGAAGTGCGGGACGTGATAAACGCAAATTTGGGGAGAGGATAGATGAGTACAGCAGCGACAGAGGAGATCACGCTCACCCGCAAGGACTTCGTCTCCGACCAGACCGTGCGCTGGTGCCCCGGCTGCGGCGACTATTCGATCCTGGCGCAGATGCAGCGCGTGCTGCCGGCGACCGGCGTGGCCAAGGAGAAGACGGTCTTCATCTCGGGCATCGGCTGTTCGAGCCGCTTCCCCTACTACATGAACACCTACGGCATCCACAGCATTCACGGGCGCGCGCCCGCGCTGGCCACGGGGCTTGCAATCGCCAACCCGGACCTGACGATCTGGGTGATCACCGGGGACGGGGACGGCCTTTCTATCGGCGGCAACCATCTCCTGCACGCGATCCGGCGCAATGTCAACCTGAACATCGTCCTCTTCAACAACAGGATCTACGGGCTGACCAAGGGCCAGTATTCGCCCACCTCGCGGCCGGGCACGGTGACGAAATCGTCGCCGATGGGATCGGTGGAACAGCCCCTCAACCCGATCGCCGTTGCGATGGCCGCGGAGGCGACCTTCGTGGCCCGCTCGATCGATTCCCATCCTCAGCATCTGGCCGCAACGCTGGAACGCGCCGCTGAACACAAGGGCGCCTCCTTCCTGGAAATCTATCAGAACTGTGTGATCTTCAACCCCAACGAGTGGACCGATCTGAGCGACCGCAAAAATAGAGACGACTCGATCCTCTACCTCGAACACGGCAAGCACATGATCTTCGGCAAGGACCGCGACAAGGGGATCCGGTTGAACGGCTTTACCCCGGAGGTCGTTTCGCTGGACGAGGTGGACCTGGACGATATCCTGGTCCACGACGCCACTTCAAAGCCGCTGGCGTCGATTCTGGGCAGCATGGAGTTTCCCGACTACCCCGCGGCGATGGGCGTGATCCGCGATGTCCGCAAGCCGGACTACGCCGGCGAGCTGATCGGGCAGGTGCAGACGGCGCAGGAGCAGCGCGGGGCCGGCGACCTGAATCAGCTCTACCTGGCCGCGGACCTGTGGACGGTGGAGGAGAGGGAGGAAGCGGAGGAGCGAGAGATCACCTCCCTGGCCTCCGATGGCGATGAAATGCCGATCACGGGACTGGATGAAGAGTATATCGATGAGATGGACAAGCCCGAAGAGGTCCTGTCCGATTTTCAGGATCTTCTGGTCACCAATACGCTGGCCGAGCTGAATCCGAAGGTGCCTATCACCGTGGGTAAGCGCAGCTCGCTGGCGCGCACGGTCCGGCAGATGAACCAGCACAACATCGGCTGCATGCTCGTGACGGACGAGGAAAACCGGCTGGTCGGCATCTTCACCGAATGGGATGTTCTGAACCGGGTGGCTGGCCTGGTCGACGATCTGACGCAGGAGACGATCACCGACTACATGACGGCCGACCCGCTGACGCTGAAAGAGGACCTGCCCATCGCGCAGGCGCTCAACCTGATGTCGATTCACGGCTTCCGTCATCTGCCCTTGGTTGACGACGGCGGCCAGCCGACCGGAATCGTCTCGTTCCGGGATGTGGTCGGCTATCTGAATGAGGCTTTGGAAGATATGACGGACTGACTCCATGCGCCGCCAGCCGGTGTCACTGCCAAACAGGGAGGGGGCTTTATGAAGATTCTTGTCGCCGGCGCTGCCGGTCAGGTCGGTTGTCGGCTGGTGCGGCAGCTGCTGGAGCGCGATCACGAGGTGCGGGGCACGCTGCTGCCCGACGACCCGGCGCAGGATCGGCTGGAGGGGCTGGATATCGAGCTGGCCGCCGGCGACCTCACCGACGAGGCCTTTGTGGAGCGCGCCGTGACCGGCGTGGACGCGGTGGTCCATACGGCCAACATCGTCGGGCCCCAGTTCGACAACAATATGCAGATCGACCGCCTGATTGCCCGCGTCTGCGGCAAACATGCCGACCGGCTGCAGCGGCTGGTGTACACGAGCTCGTCGGGCGTCTTCCCGAACAACGGTGAGACCATCGCCTGCGCCTACCATCCTGTGGATGAGCGCCACCCCAAGCGGCCCATGGGCGAGTACTCGCTGGGCAAGCTGATCGGTGAAGAGTTCACCAAAATGGCCGCGCGCGAGACCGGTCTGCGCTACTCGATTGTGCGGCCGAGCCATGTGCAGTCGGGCGCTGCCATCCTGGGCCGCTTTACGGTGGGCGCCGTGGCGGGGCTGCTGAAGCGGGGGCAGAATGCGCCGCTGGGCGAGTTGCACATGGCCGACGGCGCCGAGCTGTGGCACGACCTGCTGGAGAAAGCCGCCGGCGAAAACCAGCCCTGCAGCGTGCGCGATCTGGAGGGACGGCCCTGGCTCTACCAGCCCAACGACGCGCGTGACATCGCGCATATGCTGGTCTGCGCGCTGGAGGAGCCGGGCGCGGTGGACGAGTCGTTCAACTGCGGGGCGCCCGCGCCCTTCAGTTTCCCCGAAGCGGCCGCGATCCTGGCCGAAAAGAGCGGTGTCGAGCCGCTGGAGGTGCGCGTGCCCGTGCGCTACCAGTACGACCATGACAACACCAAGGCCCGCAGCCTCATCAATTTCCGGCCCCGCGGCGGCCTGCGCGCGATGATCGAGTCGGCGCTGCTTGTGCGGGATGAAGGTTTCATCGACTACAACTGGGAAGGAGTTTCCTGATGCTTCGAACCGCTTTTATCGGCGCAGGCCGGCGTAGCCAGGGCGCGCACTATCCGAACGTGAACCGGCTGGCGGACGTGGAGATGGTGGCCGCCTGCGAACTGGACGAGGAGCTCCTGCACGAGGTGGCCGTGGCCTACGATTTCCAGTACCGCTACGACGACCACCGCCGTATGCTGGAGGAAGTGGACCCGGACATCGTCTACTGCGTGATGCACGAGCGCTGGCTGCTGCAGACGGCGCTGGACTGTCTGAACGCGGGCAAGCATACCTTTATCGAGAAGCCGCCGGGCATGAACATGGACGAGGTGCAGCAGATCCACGACGCGGCCGTGGCCAACGATGTCATCTGCGCGGTCGGTTTCCAGCGCCGCCATGCGGCCGTGACGCGCGAGGCGATGCGCCAGGTGGCGCGGCTGGGGCCGGTCTCGACGGTAGTGGGCACATTCCATAAACGTATGCTCGGCGAAGATGCCTTCAGCTTCACGACGACCAACTGGGACGACCTCTGCCACGCGGTCGACCTCGTGCGCTATATGGCGGGCGGCGAGCCCGTTGAGGTGACGGCCTACCAGGACCGTTTCGACAGCGACTACCGCAACTGCTACACCGGCCTGGTGCGCTTCGACAACGGCGCCACCGGTTTCATCCACGGCAACCGCGCCTCTGGCGGGCGCGTCCTGCGCGGGGAGCTCCACGGTACCGGCGTGGGCTGCTACTTCAAGATCCCGCACGAGATCGAGATCACCGAAGACAACGAGGCGCGCACGCTCGGCGGCTGGCAGATCGACGGCGTTGCCGAGGCCGACGCGAGCCGCTACGACGGCGTCCTCACGATGCACGAGCACATTGTCGACTGTGTCCGCAAGGGGGAGAAGCCCCTGACCGATATTCGCGACGCGATCCACTCGATGGCCCTCGTGGCCCAGCTCGAGGGCGCGAACCGCGGGGACTGACTGGAACTGTACCCATTACCGTTGGGAGACGGAGATGACTGCTTATAACTTAAATGAAGTGGAGGAGCGGGGTCTGTTCCCGGGCTTTGTGGGGAAGTTCATCCACAGCGAGAACATGACCTTCGTCTACTGGGACGTCGCCGCGGATTCGCCCTTGCCGCCGCATTCGCATCCCCACGAGCAGGTGATCAACATGTTCGAGGGCCGGTTCGAGATCAGCATCACGGGCGGAGAGACCCGCGTCCTCGGGCCGGGCGACGTATTCGTAATCCCAGGCGGCGCCGAACACTCAGGCAAGGCCCTAACCCAATGCCGCATCCTGGACGTCTTCCAACCCGTCCGCGAAGACTATGTCTGGGAGGATTGAGCGAAGGGTCACTTACGCTACAGGTTTAGATATGGTATCCTCGCCGTATCATGACGAAATCGCGGCGGGTTTCAACGAACCCGAACTTGAGTCAACCGGAGATTACGCATGTTTTCAATCAAATCAAGAATGCAAAACAGTACAATAGATCGGTATAGAGAAAGCTTATACCATTCATACGCGAAGCCAACTTTTCTCGGAGGGCTGGCGCGGATTCTTGATCTTGGAGGCACATTGCGTAACACCTATAGCCACTCTGACGCTGTGTATGAGATGGACATTATGGCGATGAGGAGCGACTGGATTGCAATTGGGCAGGATCTCGAAAACGCAATTGGCTCATACAAGGACCATGAGACACCAGAGCGCTTGACCCATGAGTGAAGCTGAAGATACCCCCTCTTCTGATTCTCCTGCTATACGGCACGGGGATGTCGTATCGCAAGAGTCACCTCAAGTAAAGTTTGGGGCTGCCTCTTGGGCAGGGCCGCTTCCTCCACCTGGGGCCCTCCGTTCTTTTGAGGAAGTCGTACCTGGGTCGGCAGAGAGAATCTTGGCGATGGCCGAAAGGCAAATGGAACATCGAATCCTCGCAGAAAGAAAGATCATCAGCGGAGACTACATACAAAGTTACCTGGGGATCGCTGCAGGATTTCTCCTTTCTGTGATGATCATTCTGGGAGGCATTTATCTCATTATTCAAGGACATGATTGGGCTGGAGGCATTCTCATCGGTTTAGACCTTGTAGGGTTAGCAACGGTGTTCGTACTTGGTTCGAATTCTCGTCGTGGCGCGCGAAGTGAAATGCTTGAGAGAATACCCGAATCAGATCAGCGAGACGACTAGCTTACAGCCACTAGCTACTGCAGCTGCAGATCATCCAAAAACTCGGAGGCCGGCTCAACACCCGAAACGAGCAGATGGTCGCGGGCGCGGGTGCAGGCGACATAAAGCAGATGGCGCTCGGTGTTGTAGACATCTTCAAGATCGGCGTCGTCGTTGACCGTCTCGATCCGCTCCTGCAGGGGCACGACCTCGTCGTCACAGGCCATTACGGCCACGGCGCGGAATTCCAACCCCTTCGCCAAGTGCATGGTGCTAACTGAAATCTTGCCCTCAGCGCTCTGCATTTTTTCATCCAGAACCGCATACGCCAAGCCGGACCTCTCAACCGCCGTTTTCGCCCGCTCGATCTGGTCGAATGAGCGGACGAAGAGGCTTATCTCTTCGGAGGCCAGATCCCCGTCTGCCAGTTTCGACAGCCAGGCGGCGACGGTCTCTATCTCATCCTCAACCGAGTCGGAGACGACGATGGCCGGTTCGGCGCCATTGAATACGGACACTGTGCCCGAGCGCACTTCGGTGTTTCCGTCCACGTCGGCGAACGGCAGGCTTCGGTCTGCGACCAGGGCCAGAAATACGAGGGCCAGGTAGAGCATGGAGTACTTGTAGAGAGACAGGGCCTCTTGCCGGTCCACTTCGCGGTCATCGTCGACCTGACGGTGCAGTATAACCACTTTGCGGATTAGCAGGATGTCCAGCAGGAGGACGACGCCTGTGTAGAACCATCCGGCCTCGTTGAGGACGAGCGGCGTGAGGGAAGCCAGTATCGTGAGGATGGCGTAGATCAGCATCTGTTGCAACGTGCGTCTGTTTCCGAGCACTGCCGGCGCCATGGGGATGCCTACGGCCGCATACTGTTCCTTGACCAGGAAGGCCAGCGCCCAGAAATGTACCGGCGTCCACAGGAAGATCAACATGAACAGCAGGACGGCCATCCAGTCCAGGCCATTGGTAACCGCAGCCCAGCCCAACAGGGGCATGACAGAGCCTGCCACACCGCCGATAACGATGTTCTGCCATGTACTCCGTTTGAGCCACGCCGTATAGACGAGCACGTAGAACAGCAGGCCGAACCAGGCCAGCAGCGCGGTCAGCAGGTTGGCGGTCAGCCACAGGATCAAAAACGAGCCGGCGCTTAGCATGAGCCCGAACAGCACCGCGTTGCGAACACTGATGACACCGGTCACAAGGGGTCTTTTGGCCGTGCGGCGCATCTTGCCGTCAATGTCGCGGTCGAGCACCATGTTGAAGACGCCGGCGCCGCCGGTGGCCATATATCCGCCAACCAGGACTCCGAGTAAGGGCAGCCAGGGAGGAAGGCCGCGGGCGGCGATGAACATGGGGCAGACCGCGGTGAAGAGCAGAAGAGAGATGACCTTGGGCTTGGTTAACGTCAGGTAGTCGCGCCAGGTGGCGGCAGGCAGATCGGAAGCGGCGTAGGTCATGACGGCTGGACCTCTTTCGCGTGAAAGGGCGCCGACGGCGCGAAGCTGCCGGCCAGGGGCGTGCTGAGTGTCAGCCAGCCGACCACAGACCAGAGAGCAAAAGCCGCTACGGCCAGCCCAAGATGCAGGAGCTGGAGCGGAATCGGACCCAGCATCGCCAGGTTCACCGTCCCTACCAGCAGTTGCAGGGCGTACACCGCCAGCAGCAGATTGCGGAGCTGCCGGACTTGCGGAGCGGGCTTGAGCCAGCCGGTTACGGCGTAGCTCAGCCAGAGATAAACGCCGACCCCTATACCCAGAAATGGATGCAGAATCCGCAGGCGAATCAGCGGGTGGGCTTGGCTGCTGAAGTCCTCGCTCAGCCCATCTTGCAGGGACTCTGGTGGGAACATGGTATTGCCCATTGCGGAGATGCCGCCTGAAAACATCAGAAACATCATCCCGAGCAGACCTGCGCCAATCAGGACTTTCAGCCTGGTTTGTCCGCTCCAGACCGGCGGCCAGGCGTGTCCGGGATAGGCATATGCAGTCGTGAGCGCCAGCGCCCCCACCAGCAACATCGAATTGAGCAGATGAAAGGCGACCAGGAGGCCGCGGGCAACGGACACATTGTCCCCGGTGAGTCCTGTCAGAACCGTAACCGCGCCTATCAGGGCTTCGACCAGCAGGAAGACCGCGGAGACTATGGCGAAAGGCAGAAAACCGGGGCGTTCATGCCGCAGGCGTACCGCTTTCACCAGCAGCCATATACCCATCACCAAAGCCAGGCCCGAAAGCGCCCGGTGCGAGTATTCCATCCAGGTGGCCAGCCCGTGGTCGAGCGGCAGGAACTCCCCCTGGCAGCGGGGCCAGTCGCGGCCGCAGCCCGCCCCGGACCCGGTCGCTCTCACGAGGGCGCCCTGCAATATCACGATTACGTTGACCGACAGAGTCGTCCAGGCCAGGACAGGCGCCTTCATTGGATTGGGGTTGCCTCGCTTCGCATCGGTGTCGTCCGGGGAAGCCTGGATGCTGCGGAATCCTGGGAACAGATTCCCCCGGTCAGTGCCCCGGGCACGCACCGCTCTCAAGAAGGATCAGCCGCGCGTATTGTGACCGGATTCACAATAGTTCGTGTCGGGTCAATTGTCAAGAATCGAGCTTATTTTTGCAGGCTTGCCTCGCACCGGTTTCATGAACATTCCTGGCGCAAACCATGTGCTGAAAACGCTCAACCTGAAGTAAACTGAAGTGGAATCGACTCTACACCACCCTCTGCACCTCACGGATACCTTTATGCACAACTTGCTCGCCACCTTCGCCGACCCGCCGACAGAGTTTTCGGTACTGCCCTTCTGGTTTTGGAACGACGACCTGGACGCCGACGAGATCAGGCGGCAGATCGCCGATTTCGAAGAGCACGGTGTGTACGGATTCATTATTCACCCGCGGGTGGGGCTGCCGCGGGCGTTGGGTTGGATGTCGGAGGGGCTGCTGCGGTTCTATGATGTGGCAATCGAGGAGGCCGCGCGGCGGGGAATGCAGGTGATTCTTTACGATGAGGGGATGTACCCGTCGGGATCTTCGGCGGGGCAGGTTGTGGAGGAGAATCCGACTTTCCAGGCGCGCTGTCTGGAGGCGCGGGAACTGGCCGGAGAGGAAGAGCCTACGCTGCAGACGGATGAGACGCTGGTGGCGGTGGTCAGGAGACGCAGCGGGGAAAGGATCGCGGTGATCGACCGCAAGATGGACGCCTACATACGGGGGCTTCACTATATTGACGGCGGCCCGGCGGAAGATGAGCCGCTGGCGGGGGACCTGCTGAACCCGGAGGCCGTGGCGTGCTTTATCCGGCTTGTGTACGACGGATTCCATGAGCGGTTCGGGGCGCACTTCGGAGGGCTGATTCCGGCGATCTTTACGGACGAGCCCAGCCCGGTGGGCAAGCCGCGCGAGCGCAACGTGTGGCCGGGCACGACAGGCATTTTGGCGCACGTGAACCGGCTGCTGGGATATAACTTTACGCCCCACCTGGCGGCGCTCTGGTTCGATGACGAGCCGGACGCGGAGCGCTGCCGCGCGGACTACGAGCGGGCGATCGCCCTGCGGATGGAGGAGACCTGGTACGCGGCGCTGTACGGGTGGTGTACGGAGCATGGCATCGCGCTCACGGGCCATCCGGCCAAGGCGGACGACCTGGGCGCGGAGCGGTATTTCCATATCCCGGGGCAGGACCTGGTGTGGCGTTGGGTCCTGCCCGATGATCCAACGGCGCTGGAGGGGCCGCAATCGACACAGGGCAAGTGCGGCAGCTCGGCGATGATCCATACGGGCCGGCGTCGTAATGCGAACGAACTGTGCGGGGCTTACGGGCACGAGCTGACATGGGAGGAGATGAACTGGCTGGCGGACTGGTGTTTTGTGCGGGGTACGAACATGCTGTTTCCGCACGCCTTCTACTACAGCGTGCGGGGCATCCGCTGGGATGAACGTCCGCCGGACGTGGGGCAGAACAGCGCCTGGTGGGGCCGCTACAAGAGCTACGCAGACCGCTGCCGGCGGCTATGCTGGCTGAATACCGACAGCCGGCATATCTGTGGAGTGGCCATTCTGGGCAGGGTGGACTGGCTGCCGTGGGAGCCGGCGAAGGCCCTTTTCCAGCAGCAGCGCGACTTCAACTATGTGGAGGAGCGGCATCTGTGGGAGGACGCGGTCGTAGACGCCGGCGGTATCCACCTGGCCGGCATGACGTACGAGGCGGTGCTGGCGATGCACGAGCCGGATGCGCGGGCGCGGGAGGCGCTGCAGACGCTGGAAGAGGCCGGCAGGCTGCTGCGGTGCAGCCCGGATACGCCGGCGGCAGAGCTCGTGGACTTTGTCGATGGGCTGGTCGCGGCGGATGTGAGCGTTGAACCGGCCGCGGCGGCGCTGCGCGTGCGGCGTGTGCGGAAGGGCGGACGGGACTGGTGGATGCTGTTCAACGAGGAGGGTACGTCACTGACGGGAAAGATAAAACTTGGGGAGGAGGGCCCGTTTCTGCAGTTGGATCCCTGGACGGGGCAAAGTCAGCCCTGGGAAAATGGCGACAGGATCTCTCTCGACGGCTACCAACTGACCGTCGTTTGCACTGACCGAGCGGATGCCCGGTAGCCCCTGCGTTTTGAAACAAAAAAAGGGAGTGACTCTGATCTATGCCGCCCGCCCCTGGTTTGGGGAACCTGGCGACACGAAAGTCACCCCCTGCTATGACAAACGGACCGTTTCTTAGGCCACGCTCTGACGCCTGACTACGTTGCTGGCGGCAGGGCCCTTCGGGCCGTCCTCAATCACGAATTCAACCTGATCACCTTCCGCAAGACTGCGGAAGCCCTCCGACTGAATCGCGGAGAAATGTACAAACACGTCGGGTCCATCCTCGCGGGCGATGAAGCCATAGCCCTTCTGATCGCTGAACCACTTCACCGTACCGACTACTGTTTCACTCATGGTGAGAACACTCCTGTGCTAACTGCGACTACCAGAT
>JAJEDJ010000029.1 GCA_022821545.1 Caldilineaceae bacterium | reverse complement strand
GTCGGGGTGCGCGCCGGCGATGTCGGCGGCGGCGGCCTGAATTTCTTCGGCGCGGATGAGCTCCATTTCCTCGTCGGCGCGGCGGCGGATGTTGATCAGGGTTTGGGCGCTGCGGCTGATGGCGTTGCAGATGGCGGGCGTGGGCTCCTGTTGGGCCAACTGGTCCATGCTGTCCTGCACGATGTCGAGGGCATGTTTGAGCTGTTCGGGCATACGGTTGTCGCGGCGGACGGCGGTGGCGGAGTTTTTGCCGCCGCGGGAACGCCATTCGCGGGCCTGTTCGGGCGGGGCGCCGTGCGCGAGGCAGAGGCCGCCGTACTGTTCGAGGCCGTTGGCCTGGCAGGGCTGGCCGTCTTTTCTGATTCCTGTGCAGCGCATTTTGGACATTACTCCTTGGCATGTGTCGGCCAGCGGAAGTGCGGCCGGCCGGTCAGATGGTGGTTGGGGCCGGGCCGCCACTTCGGTAGTACAGGACGCGGAAAGGCCCAGTCCAGTGATATAACGAAACTATCACGAGATTGGGCCTCGTGGACTGCAGGGGCGTGCGTTTGGGCGCAGGCCGCTGCATCAGTATCGGAATCAGGAAAAGAGTAACACAGATGTTCCGCGAGCGCAAGAACAGCGAGGAGAGAGGGAAGAGGAGAGAGGAGTGAGAGAGGGACGGCGAGGAGTGAGGGGAGCCGCATGGCCCTCAATCTTCTGCACCATGACAAAACAGCTAAAGGCGGCTGAGGTTTGTGTGGTTATCTGGTTTCGGCAGGAACACGCCTCGACCCACAGCCGACAGCGCCTCTTTGCAGATTGTACTTTCGCCAGTCAGGGACGTGGACTGCCAAGAGCGCTTTGAATAGCTTTCCGTGGTTGGGGACGCGCAGGTGAAGGAGCTCGTGGGCGATGACGGCTTGAAGGTCTTTGATGGTACGAAGGTGAAACGTCACTGACGGCGTTATCTCGCCCGTCGCGGGGTTGTACTCCCATTCCGTATCGGTATTTGTCGATAAAGGCAATCATGGTATAATGCGGCGACCGAGGATGTACGATTTAGATTGCCAATGCGCTCCGCGTACTGTGAGCTAAGGAGCTTAGCAAATGATAGGAATTACACCGCCGTTCTTTCTGCTGGGTCCGACCTTGGGTCCAACCGAGTTGATTTTGATCCTGGTCATTGTCATTATTTTCTTTGGCGTCGGGCGGCTGCCGGAAGTTTTCGGTGGGCTGGGCCGCGGTATCCGCGAGTTCCGCAAGGCAGCCAAGGACGAGGGTGAAGAGGAAGATTCAGAGACGACGGACGCCGGCCCCGCCGCGGAGAGCGCTGAGCCTGCGGTGAGTTCTGAAGCGAATCCACCTGAGAAGGTCTAACGTCCGCTTCAGTTGCCGCTTACGGCAGGGCTTGGACTCGTAGGAACGGACAGACTGGCAATCGACGAGAAGGCCGAGTCGGCCTTCTCGTTTCTGTCAGCACATTGTATCTGAATCTTCCTGTGTGGTTGCCCAGCACGCGTCAGATTGTCGCTGACCACGGTTGTTCAGGCCGATTGGCAGATAGTCAAACACGGCGTCAGTCAAACTCAGCGTCAGTCAAGCACAGTGTTTGGGCAGTTTTTCTGTGCGCGGGCAGCGCAATACGTCCAACTTCCGAGGTGACCGATGGATGTTTTCTTTATGATCGCAACGGTTATCATTGCCCTCACATTGATCGGGATCGTCCTGTTGCAAGGTCAGGGTAGCGGCCTGGGGACAGCCTTTGGGGGCGATGCCGGCATCCAGCGCACCCGGCGCGGCGTGGAGAAGACGATGTTCAATCTGACGCTTTCTTTGGCGTCTCTGTTTCTCCTGCTCAGCCTCGTGACAGTCGCCCTTCGCTAGAAAAGCAGCGGCCGCTGCTCAGCGGTCACTGCCGTTTTTCCCATGTCGGAACAACAGCCACTCGGGAGGTCGGGGGATCGGGGAACGCCCCAGGCGCCTCGTTTGCATACGACCCCACCATCGGGCCATCTGACGGGACCGGTTGCACCGTCGGCGACGCCCGCGCCCCTGGGCCGGTATATCCGCTGGCAGATGATGCTGGCCGTCGTGGGCATCATTCTTCTGACGCTTCTGATGGGCGTCACCGCATACAACGTCTCCACAGTTCTGGTCCCGGAGCGGGGGGGCGTCTTTCGTGAAGGCGTTGCCGGCAACCCCCAATACATCAATCCGCTGTTGTGCCACACGCACGAAATCGATCGCGATCTGTGCAGCCTGCTCTTTCGCGGCCTGACCCGCCTCGATCAACAGGGGCGGGTGGCGCCAGACCTGGCCGAGCGCTGGACGGCCCCGGATGGGCTTGTCTATACCTTTACCCTGCGAGAGAACCAGTTCTGGCACGACGGCAAACCGGTAACCATCGACGACGTGCTGTTCACGATCGAGATGATGCAAAACCCGGATTCGCCGATCCTGCCCGACCTGGCGGAGTTGTGGCGCTCAGTCACGGTGGAGCCAGTCGACGAGAACACAGTGCGCCTACTTCTGGATGAGCCCTTTGCACCGTTCCTCGACTTTACAACGGTGGGACTGCTGCCAAAACATATCTGGGAGGACGTGCCCCCGGCTGAACTGCTGACCAGCCCCCTCAATGCACGCCCGGTTGGCAACGGCCCGATGCAGGCAACGTTGACATCGGCGCAGTTCATACGCCTGGAACGCAGTCCCTTTTCCAATGAAGACATTCCCATGGTTTCAGCGCTCGAGTTCCATTTCTATCCTGACTTTCCTGCGATTTACGCAGCCTACACGGAAGGCGAGCTGGACGGCGTGAGCCAGGTAATGCAGTCGGACATTCCACTGGCAAAGGCCCGTACGGACCTGCAGCTCTTCTCGGCGCCGCTATCAACCTATGTGGGAGTAATCTTCAACCTGCAGAACCCGGACGTCCCCTTTTTGCAGGATGCAACCGTGCGGCGTGCGCTCTATCACGCCCTTGACCGCGAGCGGCTTCTCGATGATGTGGTCGGCGGGCACGGTGTGCTCGCCTCATCTCCCATTCCCTCGAATAACTGGGGGCACGCGCCGGATACGCCCACCTACGAATATAGACCGGATGAAGCGCAGCGGCTTCTGAACGAGAGCGGCTGGGTGGACAGCGACGGGGACGGCGTGCGCGACAAAGACGGGCTGCCGATGCAGCTCATTCTGCTTACAAACGACGGCCCAACCCGCATTGCGCTGATCGAACAGATCGCGGCGGACTGGCAGGCTGTGGGCGTCAAGGTCGTGGTGGAGAGCGTGAGCTTCGCCGGCTTCGTGACCAATTTTCTGACGTCGCGGCGCTTTGAGGCCGCGCTCCTCAGCTGGGATATCACCGGCGATCCCGATCCGTTCCCCCTCTACCACAGCAGCCAGGTCGAAACAGGTCAGAACTTCGGTGGATGGTCCAATCCGGACGCGGACGAGCTGATGATTGAGGCCAGAAAGACGGTGGACCCGGAGAAACGCAAGTCGCTTTATGCAGTATTTCAGCACATCTTTGCCGAGGACGTACCGGCCATACCTCTCTACTACCCTGTGTATACCTACGGCGTGAGCGAGCGCGTCAAGGCAGTTCAGATAGGGCCGTTGAACACGCCGGCCGACCGATTCGCTACATTCCCCGATTGGTATATCCTCACGCGCCGCGTCCCCGCGAATCAACAGTTAAGCGGGAATTAGGCCCTTCTTTCGTCAACTGATCACCTATGTTCGGCCAACTCTTACTGTCGCAAAGGCGATGAAACAGTGACGCAGACAGTGCTTGACCGGGAGACGATTTGACAGGGAATAGTCCTGCATGATATAAGGAACTGTGCCGAGCCGCAGTGGCGGAATAGGAAGACGCGCTACGTTCAGGGCGTAGTGGGCATTAGCTCGTGGGGGTTCAAATCCCTCCTGCGGCATTCAAGGGACCCAGATTATCCATCCGGGTTCCTTTTGTTCTTATCCCGTCGTGTTCAGGGCTCCCTCGGACCGCGTCCCATGTCGGCAGGGGCGCAGTCAACCTTTACGCGACGCCGTCGGCCGAGAAAACCCGATGGGTCTTGTCCGAGTCCCGCTCAATCCAAATCCGCAAGATGTACGGCGGCAGCGGCACGCGGCCTATCCGGCCCTGCTGTTGCTTGCGGTTGTCGTTGGGTTGTATTTTGTGTTCCAGCATGTAGAGCAGCTGCGCGAGTTGAGCGTCGTGCAGGCGCAGGTCGCGGAAATGCGGCGGAACATTGCGCTCGGACAACAGAGCTCGCTGGACTTGGAGGCACAGTTGCGCTACGCGACAAGCGACGAGTATGTGGTGCAGATGGCGCGCGGCGAATTGGGTTACATTCAGGAGGGAGACGAGGTCTACATTCTGTTGGACCAGCCGGCCGCGCGGGTGGGGAGCCCGCCTGCGGCACCGACCCCGGTCGTAGAGGAAAGTTCCTTCCAGCCCCTGGATTGGAGTTGGTGGCAGTCGCTGATCCGACAGTTCCAGGAGTAGGTGAGGCACGCCCCTGATCGGACGGGGCACTTTGACGAAGCTATATCGAAACTATGTCGAACCGCGAAAGGCTGAAATTTGACGCCGGGCGGTTGGTGTGGTAAACTGTCTTTTACTGATGCGGGGTGGAGCAGTGGCAGCTCGTCGGGCTCATAACCCGAAGGTCGCAGGTTCGAATCCTGCCCCCGCTACCTCAGTTTCATAAAGCCGCCGAACCGAAATCGGTCGGCGGTTCATTTTTGACTTTTGGGTTGTACAGTTCACATGAACTGCAGGTTGTTCCGGCCCGGCGACGTAGCTCAGGCGGTTAGAGCGAGGGCTTCATAATCCCTAGGTCGGTGGTTCAAGTCCACCCGTCGCCACTTCCCGTATTACACTATAATCGGCACTTTAGTCGGCCTCTCCTTATATCCGGCCTCTTTCTAGCATATCTCCGAACGGATTGTCCCGGATCTCCAGGGGGAAGTCGACGCGCGCCAGCCCGCGCCGCTGCGATTCGTAGACGGCCATGATCATCTCCAGGGCGGCGCGGCCCTGTCTCCCGCTTGAGACGCTTTCGCGGTCCTGGTCGATGCAGTCGACCAGGTCGCTGACCGCGTTGATCCAGGCGTGTTGCCGCTGCGTCGCCAGCGGCTCCCATGCGACGGGCTCGGTCTGCATGCGCCAGCGGTGCAGATAGGGTTCCCAGCCGTTGCCGCCGGAGCGCTCCAGGCTGTTGCCGGCGCCGTGCTGGATCGCCAGCCGGCCTTCATCCCCTTCGATCAGAATTTCGAAGGTACCGTAGCGCCGCCGTCCGCCCGATTCAAAGAAGAAGAGGCAACCGCTGTCCATGCGGAAAAGGCCGGCGCCGAGGTCCTCGATTGTGAGCGTCTTGTTGCCCCGCTCCACTGTGGCGAAAACCCACTCGGGCTCACCGGCGTAGAAGCGGATCAGATCGAAGAGATGCGTGACGTCGTGCATCATATTGCCGCCGCCCGCGGTCTCGTAATGTGAATGCCAGCTGGCGGGATCGCGCTGATCGGAGGTGAGCAGGTGGCCCCGGATCGTGCGCAGATTGCCGATGCCGCCCTGCTCGATCATTTTCTTCACATCAGTGTAGTTCGCCTCAAAGCGCATCGAATGGTTGACGATCAGTTTGGCGCCGGCGCGGTCGCAGGCCGCGATCATCCGGTCTGCCTCGTCGAGGTGGAAGGCCATCGGCTTCTCGCAGAGGATGCCGCGCGCGCCTGCCCCGGCTGCAGCAATCGTCACCGGCCCCTTCAGGTTGTCCATTGTACAGACGCTGACGATATCTACGTTGGCCTGCGCCAGCATCTCCTCGTAGCTGCGGTAGCGCTGCGGGATCGACCAGCGTTCGCAGAAGAGGTCCATCTTGTGGGCGTCTATGTCAGCGGCGGCCACCAGCTGTGTAGCGGGAAGATGGGTGTACGCTTCCGCGTGCAGGGCGGCCACCCTGCCGCAGCCGACGATTGCCACTGTGTAACGCTTGTCGTCGCTCATTTGGGGACTCCTGCCAGGGCGGCGCCCGCGTAGGAGGGCGATATCGGAACAATGATGATCGCCGGCGGGCGCGTGGGAATTTTTGCGCTAAATCCGACCTCTTTCGAGCATATCTCCGAACGGATTGTCCCGAATCTCCAGGGGGAAGTCGACGCGCGCCAGCCCGCGCCGCTGCGATTCGTATACAGCCATGATCATCTCCAGGGCGGCGCGGCCCTGCCGCCCGCTCGAGACGCTTTCCCGGTCCTGTTCGATGCAGTCGACCAGGTCGGCGACCGCGTTGATGGTGGCGTTGTCCCGTTGCGTGGGGACAGGCTCCCACTCGACCGGCTCGGCGCCTCCGCGCCAGCGGTGCAGACAGGGTTCCCAGGCCCACCCGCCCATATTCTCCATGCTGTTGCGGGCGCCGTGCTGGATCACGAGGCGGCCTTCGTCCCCTTCGATCAGGATTTCGAAGGTGCCATAGCGCCGCCGCCCGCCCGACTCGAAGAAGAAGAGGCAGCCGCTGTCCATGCGGAAAAGGCCGGCGCCGAGGTCCTCGATTGTGATCGCCTTGTTTCCCCGCTCCACCGTAGCGAAAACCCACTCCGGGTCGCCGGCGTAGAAGCGGATGAGGTCGGTCAGGTGCGTGCCATTGTGCATCAGCTCGCCGCCGCCCGCGGTCACGAATTGCGAATGCCAGCTGCCGGGATCGCGCTGGTCGGTGGAGAGCATATTGGCGCGGATGGTGCGCAGATTGCCGATGTCGCCCCGTTCGATCATCGCCTTCACTGCGATGAAATTCTTCTCGAAACGCATCGAGTGGTCGACAACAAGCTTGGCTCCGGCGCGGTCGCAGGCAGCGATCATCCGGTCCGCCTCTTCCAGGTCGAAGGCCATCGGCTTTTCACAGAAGACGCCGCGCGCGCCGGCTTCGGCCGCGGCAATGGTCGCCGGGCCGTGCAGGTTATCCAAGGTGACGACGCTGACGATATCGAGATCGGCCTGCGTCAGCATCTCTTCATAGCTGCGGTAGCGCTGGGGAATCGACCAGCGCTCGCAGAAGAGATCGAGCTTGTCGGGGTCGATGTCGGCGGCGGCCATCACCTGCGTATCGGGCACAAGGGTATACGCCTCTGCGTGCAGATTCGCCATCCTGCCGCAGCCGATGATCCCCACTGTGTATTTGCTGCCGTCGCTCATTTGAATGCTCCTACCAGTGCGGCGCCCGCGAAGGTACGCATCATCAGGATTATGATTATCGCCGTCGGGATCGACGCGATCACATAACCGGCCATCAACGGCCCGAACATGACCTGGCTGTTGCCGGTGAATTTCGCCAGCCCCAACATCAGCGTAAATTTATCTTTCGAGCGCAGCACCAGCAGCGGCCAGACATAGTCCCCCCAGGTCGACAGGAAGGTCAGCAGGCCGACGATCGCCATGATGGGCCGCGAGAGCGGCAGCGCGATCATCCGGTACATCTGCAGCTCGGTACCGCCGTCCATCCGCGCCGCCTCGAACAGCTCCTCCGGCAGGTCGGAGAAGAAACCGGTCAGCAGAAATACGGCAAAGGCGAGCCCACCGGCGATATAGGGCAGGATCAGCCCCCAGAGCGAGTTCATCAGTCCAAACTCGACGATCAGCAGGTAGCGGCCGATCAGAGTGAGGACGCCGGGGATCATCAACAGAGACAGCACCAGGTAGTAGGCCGCGTCGCGCCAGGCGAAGTCGATGCGCGCAAAGGCGTAGGCGGCGAGCGACGCGCACAGCAGGACGCCCGTAACCGCCCCGAGGCTGACGAGGCTGCTGTTGATGATGGAGCGGTAGATCTCGTTCCACGCCATCACGTAGTTCTGCAGCTGCAGCGGAAAGGCCGGCAGCCAGAAATTTACCAGCAGCTGCTGGAAGCTCTTGAGCGAAGTGAGGATGGCAATGAAGAAGGGGAAAAAGGTCAGAAAGAGGAGAAATACCAGCACCGCATGATGCAGCGAGCCTTTGAACCGGGCGCGAAGCTCCGCCTGGGCGGGGTCCGTCGCTGAAGTGAAGGGCCGGTCGACTGTCTGCTCGGTCATCAGGTCTCCCTTGTGCGTCGCGTGCGGGCGAACGGCGACGTAGTGTAGCGGAAGCTCAGGAGCGTCAGGATGAAGATGGCGATGAACATCGTGACACCGATGGTTGCGCCGTAGCCCATCTGGTCTCCGCGGAAGGCGGCCATAAAGAGCAGGAGACCGGGCACCAGCGACGCCTTGGCGGGCCCGCCGGCGGTCATGATGAGCACAAAGGCGAAGTCCTGGATGATGCCGATCATCGTCTGGATCGCCACCAGCTGGATGGAGGTGATCACAAGGGGAATGTCGATCCGCACCATGCGCTGCCAGACGTTGCAGCCGTCCATTACCGACGCGTCGAGCACCTCATTGGGGATCTGCTGCAAGCCGGCGTAGAAGATCAGGAACGGCCAGCCGGAGATCCAGGGGAAGCTGACGAGCAGGAGGGCGAGAATCACCAGGCTCGGCTCTGACAGCCAGGCCGTCTGCCACGATTCCAGGCCGAAACTGCCGAGCATGCGATTGAGCACGCCAATCGTGGGCAGGGGGTTGTAGATGAACTTCCAGATCATGATCGTGACCAGGAAGGGCACCACCATCGGCAGGACGAAAAGCGTGCGGTACCAGTATTTGGAGCGTTCCCGCTTGAGGTTGAAGACCAGCTCCGCCACCAGGAAGGGGGAGATGCGCTGCAACATCCAGCCGAGGAAGAACCAGCCGAGATTGCGGGTGGCGATGTGCATGTTGGGGTCGTTCACCATCGTTATGTAGTTCTTGAACCCAACGAACCGCTCCACTGAAAAGCCGTCCCAGCGAAAGAAGGTATGATAGATGACGTTGAGGGTCGGCTGGTACATGAAGATGGCCAGAAAGAGGAAGGTGGGCAGCAGAAAGAGGAACGCGGTGAGGTTGCGGCGCAGCACACGGCGGCGTCCGCTCCACAGTTTACTGTCGAGACCCGCGTCGGCAGTCTGTACTGACATGGGGTTCACAGGGAATACACAGGGGCCGGCGGCCAGTGATCAGCAGATCAGGAGATCACTGGCCGCTGGGCCGCTGTCCACTGCTCTTAGGCGTTGAACGGCATCACGAACGGTTCGGTGGGGACGGTGTAGTCGCCCCACGGAGGCGGTGTGTAGTCAGCCTGCATCTTCTCCCACTCTGCGGCCTCTGCGTGCAGCTCCTTGTCGACGAGGAAATTTTCGATGAAGGTCGGCAGCACGTCGATCTGAATCTGGATCATCTCTTCCAGTGTCATATCGTCGGCGAAGTAGGCCTGGGTCGCCGAGAACCACTCGTACCAGAAGTGCCAGTCGCCGATGCGGTCGGAGGAGAATCCGGGCTTGGCCGTATCTGCTTCATAGTCGCGGACCAACGCCTTGACATCGTCGTCTATGTCGATATCTTCGAGGCCCTTGATCGTCGGCAGCACCAGGTTCGTGCCCAACCGCTCCTGGATCAGCCGCGCGGTATTCGCCGGCGTGGTCATAAATTTGAGGAAATCGACGGCCAGGTCGACGCGTCCGCGTTCGCGCGCGGTCTTGGTCACCGTCTTGCTCTCGGTCCCGCGGGCGATGAGCCAGGTCGGGTCCTCTTCGCCCCACGGGGTCAGCTTATTGGTGAGGCGCGGCAGATTGAAGACGCCGAACTTGTCGGTGCCTCCCAGCTCCATCAGCTGCGGCCAGATGCGGGTCGCGTTCCATACCATCGCCGTCTGCTCGGTCATGAAGACCTCGCCATAGCCGATCGCCGAGGTGGTCTGTGCCATCTGCAGGTAGCCCGGCTGGTAGTAGTTCGTCGCCTCCTTCCAGATGCGGGTCGGCTCGACCCAGTAGGGCGCGTCGAGGCGCACGATGCCGGCGACGGCGGCGCGGGTCTGTTCCACGTCGTCGCAGAAGCCGTCGCCGTTGATGTCGATCAGCTCGAACAGGCCCATGGCGCGGACCAGGTAGTCGACCATGCGGTCCCATTCCCAGCTGAGCAGGGTGCTCTCCACGGGAATCGTGCCGGTATCGAGGATCTGCTGGCAGGCCTGGTAGTAGTCGTAGTAGGTCTTTTCGGGAGGCCCGGAGAGGCCGGCCTCGGCGAATATCTCCTTGTTGTAGGCGATCACCAGTCCCGGGCCGCCCCAACCGACGGGAATGTCGTAATTGTTGCCGTCGGCCAGGACGATCGGTTGCACGTCATCGAACCACTGGTCGATCCAGCGACTGTTGCCCGGCTGGCCCGCGGGAATATACTGGTTGGGCTGATTGAGGTACTCGGTGGTCGGGATAATCGTGTCCTTGTCGTAGATGAAGGTGAGGCCGTAGGTGAAGGTGATGTCGGGCAGCGTTCCCGCTGCAGCGCCGGCCTTGAAGTAGGTAGGCTGGGTCATGGCCTCGGTTGCCTTGAAGGGTTCTTCAAAGACGACCTCGACGCCGGGGTGCATATCCTGGTACTCCGACGCGATGTGCAGGATTTCGTGGAGCGCCACCGGGGTATCGGCGGTTACCTTGCCGGGGACGTACTGCATGTCGATGGTCAGTTCACCGGTCAGCCCTGAGCCTTCGGCTGCATCGTCTTCCATGGGCGCCGCGGGCATTGCGCAAGCGGCGATAAGCCCGGCAGCGGCGAGGCCGCCGGTCCCGATCAGAAATTGACGGCGAGACAGCGCTCTGTTCATTTCAGCCTCCTATTGATTTAGGTCTTGCCGGTCGCGATGGTCGAAACGGATACGGTATAGGAGCAGGTGAAAGAGGGTTATGCGCCTGAATATAGCTTCTCCTGCGGGTGCAGTCAAACCAGTTTTTTGGATCAGGCGGTCGGGGGATGTTTTTGGGGTATTGACGGCCCGGGGCTTTCTATCCCTTCAGGCCGGAGAGGCTGATGCCGCCGATGATGTATTCCTGGGCGAGGACGAAGAGGATGACGATGGGGAAGGAGACGATGGTGGAGCCGGCGAATACGGCGGGCCAGTTGATCTGGTTGACGTCGCGGAAGAGGGCGATGCCGACGGTGACGGGATACTTTTTCCAGTCGGAGAGGATGATGAGGGGCCAAACGAAGGAGCTCCACTCGTTGAGGAAGATGAAGACGCCGAGCGTCACCATGGCCGGTTTGGCCAAGGGCAGCATGATGCGCCAGTAGGTGCCGAAGAAGCCGGAGCCGTCGATGCGGGCGGCGTCCTCCAGTTCGCGCGGGATATTGAGGAAGAACTGACGCAGCAGGAATATACCGAAGGCGCCGGCAAAGCCCGGCAGCACCACCCCCGTGAATGTATTTGTCAGCCCCAACCCATGCGCGATCAAGAAGGTCGGGATCAACGTTACCGAGCCAGGCAGCATGAGCGTCGCCAGCACGGCCAGGAAGAGGGTCTCGCGGCCGGGGAAATCGACGCGCGCGAAGGAATAGGCCGCCAAAGAGTCGATGAAGAGCTGGACAACCAGTACCGCGGCCGCGTAGAGGATGCTGTTGCCCAGGTATACGCCCATCCGCCCGATCGTCAGAGCATCATAGTATGTGCTCAGCGTAGGCGGCATGGGAATGACCGAATAGGGATTGGTGAAAAAGTCGGTGCGGCTCTTGAAGGAGTTGGCCAGCATCCAGAGGTAGGGGAAGATCATGCTGAAGGCGAGGGCAATCAGCAGTACGTAGACGATGATGGTAAAGCTGCGCCTGGTTGCTATCAGAAGCAGCCTGTTCTGTTCTCTCGCCCCGCTGCCGGGGTCGGATAGTGTGCGCGCCATGGGTCAGTACAGTTCCCGCGAGATGAACAGCTTCAGCTGCAGCGCGGAGAAGAAGAAGATTACGCCGAACAGCAGCCAGGAGATGGCCGACGCATAGCCCATTTCAAAGCGTTGAAATGCGTAGTGGTAGACGACCATCTGAACCGTCTGTGTCGAGTTCATCGGACCGCCCTGCGTCATGATGAAGACCTGGGTGAAGACCTGGAAGGCGGCGATCGTCAAGGTAACGAAGGCGAAGATGAGCGAATTGCGCAGCAGGGGGATGGTAATGCTCCAGAAGGTGTGCCAGCGGCCGGCGCCGTCCACTTTGGCCGCTTCGTAGAAGACCTCCGGGATCTCGGCGAGACCGGCCAGGAAGATGATCATGTAGTAGCCGACCGCGCCCCAAATGGTCATGATCATGATTGCCGGCAGCGCGGTGGCGGGATTGAAGAGCCAGTTGGGCCCCTCAATGTTTATCATTTCAAGCAGCTTGTTAATGCCGCCGGTGGGTTCATACAGCCAGACCCACAGCATCGAGGTCACGACGATGGGGGTAATTGTGGGGATGAAGAAGACGGTGCGGAAGAGCGCCCGTCCGCGTCGAACCTGGTTGCCAAGAACGGCCAGCATCAGAGAGATGATCGTTATCGAGGGAACAATTACGATGACATAGATGAAGGTGTTGCGGAAACTGATCCGGACCAGCTTATCGCTCAAGGCGCGCGTGTAGTTTTCCAGCCCCTCGAAAGGCCGCGCCTCTGAGATGATGTCATATTGGTAAAAGCTGATGTAGAGAGAGAAGATGATGGCGATGTAGGAAAAGACCGTGATCAGAAGGCCCGCCGGGCTGATGAACAGATAGCCCGGCCAGGTCTTCCTGACCCGTTTCCACATCTCTCTCTGCCTGCTCGCACGCGATTGAACCGGCTGCGAGGGTTGTGCCAAAGTCGTCATCTGTCACCGCGTTGAATCAAAATGGTTCGTGGTCAGTCAGCATCTCCTGACCACGAACCACGCGTACTTTAGGCGTAACCGGCGTCTGCCATGATCTGGTTGCACTCATCGACCAACTGCTCGATCGCCGCTTCCGTCTCCATCTCCTGCAGAATCGCCGCTTCGAGGATGGGTCTCATCGCCGCATTCAGGGCGCTCTGCTGGATGTAGACCAACGGCGTGCCCGACGCTGACGCCAGCGGGACCATCCTCAGAACCGGTAGCTCCTGCAGGGCGGCCTGGTATTCCGGTGTCTCGTAGAAGTCCTTGCGCGGCGCCAACCAGCTGCCGATCGCGAAGCGCTCCAGCATCCAGCCGAGCCCGCACCAGAATTCAAGGAAGGCCCAGCCGGCATCTTTATTGGGCGACTTGGTGGGCACAACGAGCATGTTGTTCCAGTGGGCGGTGCCCTGCTTGCCGCCGTCGACCGGCGCGGCGGGCCACAGCATCGTGAACCAGTTCAGATCGGGCAGGTCATTCGACAGAGGCCCATATTGCCAGGGGCCGGATTGCGCCATCGCAGCCTTTCCCTGCTGGAACTGCGCCCAGTCCTGGCGTTCAGGGGCGATCGGCTGGGAAACCTGATGCACGTGCAGCAGGTCCAGGAACCAGTTCAGGCCGTTGACGGCGGCGTTCTTTTCGTTGAAGCCGATCCCGTTCTCAATGCCGGCATCGTTCTTGGAATAGAAGCCGACGTTGTGGCAACTGGCCCAGATGCTGAGCGTTTGTGCGGTTGGCGTGCCGACGAGGAAGCCCGACTGAACGACTTCGTCGCCGTCGCGCTTGGTCAACTCCTTGGCTGCGTCGGTGAAGTCCGCCCAGCCCCAGGTTGCGATCTCGTCGGGGTCGGTCGTGACGCCGGCCTCGTCGAACAGGTCGGTGTTGAAGAAGATCTGGTTGCTGTCCGGCCCCTCGCCAAGTACGCCGTACTGCGCAGGCCCCTTTGTCGCCTGCAGCAAGGCGCCGTCGAGGAAATTCTCGGGCGCCAGATCGGGCGTTATCTCGATCGAGGGCGTCAGGTCCAGCAGTGCGCCCTTGTCGTAGAAGTCACGGGCCCAATAGACGGAGCTATGCATGACATCGGGTGTGTCGTCTGCTGCGTGCGCCGCCAGGAATTTGACGAAGTATTCACCGAAGGGAACGTTCTGATAGTTCAGTTCAAGTTCAGGGTTCGACTCTCCCAAGGCGACCGGCAGCCGGTCGAAGAGCGCTTTGCTGGTCTCATTGGCGGCCGGGCCCCACCAATCCCAGTAGGTGATCGTCTGTTGGGCCATGGCGGGCTCATCGCCTGCCATGTCGCCGGCTGCCTGTTGCGCGGGGGCCGGCGCGCAGGCCGCCAACGCGGTTGCGCCGATTCCGGAGAGGGCTGTAACCGCAGACAGCCTCAGAAAATCACGCCGACTTACGCCGTTCTTTGAGATACTCATGCCTTCCTCCTTTGGATTGAAAGACCAGGGAATTCTTACTGCAGGCGAACAAAGATCGAGTTTCTCTGCGTTGCATTGCAGGCGACAGGATCGCCAATGCTGACAAGGTTTAAATTCGCAAACATCGGGCCGGTCGCCAAGGTGAAACGGTTCGTCAATTCAGAGGTATTTGTACTGAAGTGTCCGGCACTGTAACAGAATTTCATTGGGCTGTCAAAGACAGGACAGTTTTCATTGGGAAATTCCTGATAACATTGACACGCACTCTGTTCTATATTACAGTCACAAAAGCCTGTCAGAAGGGCATGGCTGGCGACGACAGTTTGAATACAGACGGCTTGAATGTAGACGGTTTGAATGCAGGCGGCGCGTCAAGGAAAGAGGGCAACGATGAGCGCAGCATCACTGGCAAGCAGCAGCGAAGAGCAGACCGCAAGCAGCAGCGAAGAGCAGACCGCAACCACCGGGCCGCGCAGCGAAGAGGAACTGGACCTGCTGCTCTCGGAGCCGTCGGCCTCGGCACTGGCTGCCCTTGAAAGGCTGGACTCGGACGTGGTTATTCTCGGCGTCAGCGGCAAGATGGGCCCCACGCTGGCGCGGATGGCGGTGCGCGCCCTTGACGAACTGAATTCGCCGCACCGCGTCTACGGTGTCGCCCGCTTCAGCCAGCCGGGCACGCGCGATCAGCTGGAGGCGTGGGGCGTGCAGACGATCACGTGCGACCTGCTGGACCGGTCGCAGCTGGCCTCGCTGCCAGACAGCGGCAGCGTGATCTACATGGCGGGTCAGAAGTTCGGCACGACCGGCAGTCAGCACATGACCTGGGGCATCAACACGTACCTGCCGGCGCTGATCTGCGAGCGCTATCTGAACGCCCGCATCGTCGCCTTCTCCACCGGCAACGTTTATCCGCTGGCGCCGGTCGTCGCGGGCGGGCCCCTTGAGGACGCCCCCCTGGATCCGGTCGGCGAATACGCGATGTCCTGCCTGGGGCGCGAGCGCATATTCGACTATTTTTCGCGGCGGCACGGTCTGCGCTGCGCCATCGTCCGCCTCAATTATGCGGTCGAGATGCGTTACGGCGTTCTGGTGGACATCGCCCGCCAGGTACACGCCGGCGAGCCGGTCACGCTCGACATGGGCGCGGCCAATGTGATCTGGCAGGGGGACGCCAACGCCCAGGCGATTGCGCTGCTCGACCACTGCGCAGCGCCGCCGTTCGTGCTGAACGTAACCGGGCCGGAGACGGTCTCGGTGCGCCGCGTGGCCCAGATATTGGGGGGCATGTTCGGCAAAGAGCCGCGTTTCAGCGGCAAGGAGGCGCCGACGGCGCTGCTCAACAACGCGGCCAAAGCCGCGCAGCTTTTCGGATACCCGCGCGTGTCGCTGCACCAGATGCTGCAGTGGATCGCCGACTGGGTGCAGAACGACGGGGCATCGCTGGATAAACCGACCCACTTTGAGACGCGCGACGGGAGCTTCTGATGGCCCAATCTCTGCCTGAACTGCGACAGCATCTGGCCAACGGGCAGGTCATCCCGGCCCACCCGCTCGCACTCACCGCCGATCTCAAGCTGGATGAGCGGCGCCAGCGCGCGCTGACGCGCTACTACTGCGCGGCCGGCGCGGGCGGCGTGGCGGTGGGCGTGCATACGACGCAGTTCGAGCTGCATCAGCCGGAGTACGGGTTGCTGGACCCTGTGCTGGCGCTGGCGTCGGAGACGGTTGACGAGCATCTGCGGCAGAACGGCCGGCCCTTCGTCAAGGTAGCGGGTATTCTGGGCGACACACGGCAGGCGGTGCGCGAGGCCGAAACCGCCCTGGAACACGGCTACGACGCGGGGCTGCTGAGCCTGCGCGCGCTGGCAGAGGCATCGCCCGAGGCGCTTATCGAGCACTGCCAGCGCGTGGCGGAGGTGATCCCGGTATTCGGCTTTTATTTGCAGACCGCGGTGGGCGGTCAGGCGCTGCCCTACCGCTTCTGGCGCGAGTTCGTGGAGATAGAGAACGTGGTCGCGATCAAGGTCGCGCCGTTCGACCGCTACAAGACGCTGGACGTGGCGCGCGCGGTGGCGGAGTCCTGCCGGAGCGGGGAGATCGCGCTCTACACGGGCAATGACGACAACATCGTCGCGGACCTGCTCACCGAGTTCAGCTTTGGCGGACAGGAGACGGATGCGCCGCCGCTGCGCATCACCGGCGGGCTGCTCGGCCAGTGGGCGGTGTGGACGCGGGAGGCGGTCGCCATGCTGCGCGCCATCCACGACCAGGGCGCGGCCGGCAGGCTCGACTACGGGCACTGGCTCACGTACAACGCGCAGATGACGGACGCGAACGCGGCGGTGTTTGACAGCGCGCACGACTTTCACGGCTGTATTTCCGGCGTGCATGAGGTGCTGCGCCGGCAGGGGCTGATGCAGGGCATCTGGTGCTTCAACCCGGTGGAGAGCCTTTCCCCCGGCCAGTGCGAAGAGCTGGACCGCGTCTGCCGCGCCTATCCCCACCTGACCGACGACGACTTCGTGGCAGAACACGTCGACGAATGGCTGCGTTGACCGCACAGCGTTGGTTGAGCCGGTTGCATCAGCTGCGAATACCCCAGACGCTGAGGGCCTTTTCTTCAAAGGCGGGGATGCCGATCTTTCCCCGAATCTCGGCGACATTCACGTCGGCATAGGCGGCTCCAGCGCGCAGGGCCAGCGCGGAGGCCTCGCCCGCCGCCTCCCCCAACGCCATCATGGTGCGCGACAGCCGGCATGAGGAGGCGGCAATGTGCGAGAAGGAGGCGCCCCGCGACGCGGCGATCAGATTGTCATACTCTGCGGGCAACAGACAGCCGTAGGGGATGCCGTAGGGCTGCTCCAACTCCTTGAGCTTGACGCCTTTGACATTGCGCTCGCCGTGCGTATCCAGGGGATGGTCGGCGAGGGCGATGATCTCCTCTCGCCGCGGTTGTTGTTGAAGACCGGCGCGCACGTCCTGCTCACGCAGCACGTAGCGACCCACCAGCCGGTGCGATTCGCGGATGCCCACCAGCGGAAACATGCTCTTGAAGCGGTAGCGGTCGAAGCCGTAGTCGGTCTGCATCCGCCGCCAGTGCGCGTGCATGCGCGCCTGCGCGATCGCCTGCGCTTGAGGATACGGCATGCTGTGAAACTCGGCCCCCTCCATGGTCGGCAGCACATTCACGCAGAGGTCACCATTGGGATACTCGGTAACATGGGCAGCGGGTGTGTGCGCCGCCAGCCAGTCCTGAATTTCGGGTACCCTGGCCGCGGGCGGCAGTTCATCAACCCCGGCTTCAGCGGCCGGCGTGACGCGGAAGACCTGTGAGATGCCGTTGACAATGGGGGAGGCGCTGTCGGGAGCCGATGGCTCCTGGTAGAGATGGCGCGGCTCTTCGCCAAAGGCCATGCTGCACTCGGCGGCCCGGGCCAGGTGGCAGCCGCCGGAGCAGTCGATAAAGAGCTTGCTGCGAACGGTATAGGGAGGGCCGCCGTCCAGCGGTTGGGCCGTGATCGAAACGATCCGCCGTCCCTGCACGCTGACGTCGGTGAAACGGGTGCGGTAGCGGATTTCGACGCCGGCCTCGCGCAGCATCGCGTCCATGGCCGCGGCCATTGCGTCCGGCTCGAAGTGGACGCGGCGCACGTCCGGTTTGGGGAGCCCGGCGCGGCGCAATGAGCTTTCATAGGGGCTGTGGGGATCGATGCGCGAGAATCCGTAGGGCTCCTCCTTGCTCGAGAAATGAACCGTCCTGCCCACGCCGATCGCATTGGGGCTCAGGCGCGCAGCCAGCTCATAATGTACGCCGGGGCCTCCGATCCCCGGCTCCCAGTTGTTGACGCCGCCCACGGTGGAGGTGCCGCCCAGCTGTGCCATGCCGTCCAGCAGGAGAATGCGCGCGTTTGGGTCGGCGCGCGCGGCGCGGATGGCGGCGCCAAAGCCGCCGGAGCCGCCGCCAATGACAAGAATATCGGTCTCGATCATATCAGTCCCCAGTTGCCAATGACCAGTGGCCTGTGAAATACCAGGCCACTGGTTACTACCCACTATTCGCTACCCACTATTCACTACCCACTGTCCTCATGCAGTCTACTCCAGCTCATCATCCGGGCTCATGATGGCTGCGGCCATAGCATTGATCGTTTCGATATCGTTGAGGGCATTGACAGCTTCGGTCACCCCAGCCAGGTTGTTTGCCTCCAACGCGGCCAGGTAACTTTCCCACTCCGCCTCGATATCCAGATCCGGGTTCAGGACGACGCGAGCCGCGAACTCATTGGCCAAACTTTGCAGGGCCCCCAGGTCGTTCAGAATGGTGGCGTCGTCGCGATCGACGAGATAGTTGATGTGCCGTTTTTCCTCAAGGGCATCCTTCAATACGCCCTGCACATAGCTCATCATGTCATCGGGGACGTCGATCCACTTGACATTGTCCCGCCGGTAATCGAAGTAGGCCGGCGGCTCATTCTTGAAGAGATAGTCGCGCGAGTACAGGTCGTATTGGGGATTGTCGTTCAGGATGGCATCGCGGCCGCGCGTGACGGGGACGCCGTCGACGACATCATAGGTGATGCCCTCGACACCCACGGTCATCAGATCCCAGCCTTCGGTATATTGCCAGTTGACGACGCGGAAGAAGGCATCGGCCTCAGCCGCCGTGGCCGCGATCGTCAGGGCGGTTCCGGTGCTCTGCGCGTTGGGCACGACCATCGGACCGCTCGCGATACCGGTCGGGCCGGTCAGGCTGCAGATGTAGCCGGTGTCGGCGTTGGCATCGGGATGGGCGTTGCGGATGGCCTCCAGGCGGAAGTGCTTGAACCGGGGCCAGTCGGTTGTGACAGCGGTATTGCCGGCGTAGAATTTGAACAGCCCGCGGTCGGTGGCGACCATGAATGTCTGATCCATCAGGCCATCGGCAAAGAGTTCTCGCATCCACTGCAGCCCATCTTTGAGGGCCGGCAGCGTATTGGCGAAAACAAGCTGACTGGGATCATCGGGTGAAGGAACCCACGCCAGGTGATCGACGCCAAAGGCGCTCAGGAAGGGCTCCATCGACCAGGTAATGCT
Organism: Caldilineaceae bacterium; assembly: GCA_022821545.1. GTDB lineage: Bacteria > Chloroflexota > Anaerolineae > Caldilineales > Caldilineaceae > Bin5. The sequence goes on along the minus strand of JAJEDJ010000029.1, from coordinate 36,533 downwards.
GTCCAGACGGTTGGGGACGAAGGGGATCAAGGGATCGCCGATATTGCCGGGGTCCTCGTCGCGAACCCGCTCCAGGAAGGTGCGGAACTCGGCCAGGGTGGCCGGCTCCTCCATCCCCAGCTTTTCCAGCCAGTCGGTGCGGTAGTGCAGACAGCGCGGGAGATTGCCGGTGATTCGGGGAATATGGTAGATCATCCCGTCGGCCTGGCGGTTGTTCTCCCAGACTTCGGCCGGGAAGGCGTCGCGCACTGTGGGGTACTTGTCCAGATACTCGTCGATCGGGATCAAGAGGCCATCATTGAGATACTGTTTGAACTGCCGCGAAGTCGGGTTGATGCGGATGACGTCGGGGTAGTCGCCAGCGGCCATCAGTACGTTGCGCTTTTCCTCGTATTCGGGATTGGGCACAAACTGATAGTCCATATCGACGCCGGACCCCTCTTCGATCAACCCCACCCACTCGTTATCCGGCACCCAGCTGTCACCGATGCCGAGATAGACGACGGTAACGTCCTCTGCCATCTCCTCGGTGGTTGCGGCCTGCGGGGCGGCACAGGCGCTCAGCAGCACCAAGCAGACGATGATAAGCGGCAGACATAGTTTAGCGCGTTTCACAGAGATTCCTCCTTGTCCATACATTGGTTGGGTCAAGCGAAAATCGGGTGTCGTCGCGGCATCACCTCCTCCGTTCTGGCGGCAACTATCCCTTCTCGGCGCCCAGCACGATTCCCTGTACGAAGTAGCGCTGCACAAAGGGGTAGAGGAGCGCCATGGGCACGATGGCGGCGATCACGGTAGCCGCCCGGATCGTGAGCTGGCTGACCTGAGCGTTGCCGTACATGTCCTGGTTGCTGAACCCGATCTCGTTGAGGTTGGCCTGGATAACAACCGAGCGCAGCAGCACCTGCAACGGCCATTTGGCCGGGTCATAGATATAGAAGATGCCGCGAAAGAACTCATTCCAGTGGGAGACGGCGTAGAACAGCCCCATTGTCGCAATGGCCGGCAGCGACATCGGAATCACGATCTGGAAGAGGATACGCAGTTCGCTGGAGCCGTCCATGCGCGCCGATTCGATGACCGCGTCCGGCAGGTTCTCGAAGAAATTGCGCAGCAGAATCAGGTAGAAGACGTTGACCAGGGTCGGCCAGATCATCGCCCAGAGGCTGTTGATCAGGCCCAGGCTGCGCACGAGAATGAAGCCGGGCACGATGCCGGCGCTGAAGACGAAGGTGACCATGATGAAGAGCATGATGAACTGCCGACCCGGCAGATCGCGGCGGGAGAGGGGGTAGGCCGCGGCCGCGGTAACCAGAAGGTTGAGGGCGGTGCCCACCACGGTAATGAAGACGGTAACGCCAAAGGAACGGATCAGCGCTTCGCCTTTGAAGATGAAGATGTAGGAGTCCAGGGTAAAGTCGTGCGGCCACAGCAGCAGCACTGCCTGCGCGACCTTTTCAGGACTGCTCAGCGAGGCGTTGAGCGTGTGCCAGATGGGCAGCAGACTGATGATGCCGAGCAGAAGCAGCACGCCGTAGATGATGGTTTCGGCCAGACGGTTGCTGTGCCATCTGGCCCGCAACGGCTGTTCTTCGTAGTCTGTGGCATCGATGTGCGCGCTCATTGGTCTGTGTTACCAGAGTGTCGGTTGATCGGCGCGTTTGAGAATGTAGTTTGTCAGCACAATCATTATCGCGGCGATGACGGAGCGGAACAGACCCACTGCGGTGGCCAGGCTGAAACGGCCGTCCACAAGCCCGATTCGGTAGATGTAGGTGTCCAGAATGTCGGCCACAGAGAAGACGGCCGGGTTGTACATGACAAAGACCTGCTCGAAACCGGCCTCCAGAATGTTGCCCATGCTGAGGATAAAGACGATGCCCATGACGCCGCGCAGGCCGGGCAGGGTGATGTATCTCGCCTGCTGAAGCCGGTTGGCCCCGTCGACCATGGCGGCTTCGTAGATGGACGGGTCGATAGAGGCGATGGCGGCCAGGTAGACGATGGCGGCCCAGCCGAACTCCTTCATGATGTTGGTAATGACGAGGATGGTGCGGAAGTATTTGGGATTGACCAGCAGGGCCGGCATTTTGAGCCCGATGGCCTCCAGCCCCTCCGGCACGGCGCCGCCCGGACCGATGAAGAGCACCATGATGCCGCCGTACACGACCCAGGACAGAAAGTGCGGGAAATAGGTGACGGTCTGGATCGTGCGTTTGAAGAGCAGGTGGCGCACTTCGTTGAGCAGCAGCGCGAAAATTATGGGGACGGGGAAGCCGATAAAGAGCTTATAGAGGCTGATGATGACGGTGTTGCGGAAGACTTCGAGGAATTTGGGCAGGGCGAACAGGGTCTCGAAATGTTGAAAGCCCACCCAGGGGCTGCCCAGGAAGCCCCGGACCGGTGAATAGTTCTGGAAACCCATCACCAGGCCGCCCATGGGGATGTAGCGGAATATGACAAAGAAGAGAATTGCGGGGAGCAGCAGGAGGTAGAGTTCGCGGTATTTCCAGGCCCGTCCCCACTCCTGCCGGAAGTGGCTGCGCCGGCCGGGGCGCGACAGCCGGCGCGCGGTGGGGCTTTCGCTTACGTCATCGCCCGGTCGTATGTTCGTCCCGGCGGTTGTCATGTTCTCTAGCCCGGCCCGGTCTACAGGAACTGTATATCACTGGGAAAAGAGGCTGTCGCTGAAATCCTAACGTTCTGAAGAGAAGAGCGCCGCGTCAGTACGAAAGCGGCGGAGGCTGCCGCATCTTCAACCGGGGGCAACGGGCGGTCTGCGGGCTGTTCCGATCGACGGGTGGAAAGGAACGATGAAAAAATTATGCTGTCAACTTTCGTGGAGTTTAACACAGGCCGCCCGCTGTGTTAAACGATCAGAAAATCAGGGTTGCACCCATTGGCCGCCATCAACTGGACATATATCAATTCTTGCCACCCCCGCTTTGCGCCGCTATCAATACATCGGCAGCCTCATCTACACCGAGACGCGTGGCTATGCAACGTAACTGTATAAGCGGGATTCATACGGGGAAAAAATGGCGTCTGAGGGGTGATGCCGAATTGGCAGGGGAGATGCAACTTCACTGTTATTCGCGGCGAGCGATGCCTTTCAAGCGCTGCCAGCGACTATCCTGGCGGAGGCTTGGATTGGCTTCTGTTATCTTCTCAAGTATCAGATCCAAGTCAATTAACCGTTTGGGAGGATTATCAGGGACAAGATTATTGATGAGCGCTAATGTTTCCATTGGAAATTGTGTTGGCAAATCATATTCTTTCCCTCCACCTCTAGTCATTACGCGATACAAGAACCAATTGTCCCGGTTAATCTGTCCCAAAAGTGGAAGGATGACCTGAAGTGCATCGGGGAAGCTATCTCCAGTGACAACCGCAAGTATTGCAAGGTTCAGAGAAGTCTCCTCTGTTTGAAAACTGGTCTCTCTTGGCCAAGCCTTGTCTAGAAAGGGCTGGCCAAACTGTTGCCAACTGGCGTGGTTCTTTTGGATTAGCTTGGTAAGATATTCGATACTTTGGGAGCGTCCACTGTCATCAGTCTGCTGGAGGGCGCGGTGGACCTCAGAATAAGTGAAGTAAACTTCGTCATACTTGTGCCATAGGCACCCGCAAACTAGAAACTCATGTAGAACCCGAAGTCCTCGGTCGTTCCACTTCCAATTGTGTACGTGGCTGAATACATCCAAGAAGTAATTTCTGATCTGGGAGAACAATCCCGGTATAGGCAGTTTTCTTCTGTGCAAAAAGCCATTCCAAGCGGGTTCTGCATTCTGATGCCCTGGATCGAACCAAGGTACAATCGTGCTGCATGCCCACTCCGGATCTAAGTAATGGAGCCACTCGACATGATGAGAAATTATGCATGCTGCGTGATCAGTGCCCTCACCTGGAGCATCCATAAGCCGTTCGAGTCTCGCTCTAATTTCCGGTGGAATGCCCACGCCTTCTTCAAGGTTCTGAGATTCCAGAATGTCGAGAACTAACCGTATAGCCATACCGACAACGCTATTGAATGCATGAATCATCGTTCTGCGAGACCAGCCGTGGTTATCTCCAGCAGCCCTTACCTCACCAATTCCGCTTCTCGTCGCATCTTCTCCTCCATCTAGTAGCTTGTTGAGCAAGTTATCGAAAATCCTATACGCAAGCGCCAGATCACATTTAGCCAATTCGGGCAAGTTCCTCTTGAGCCAGTAGAATACTTGATATCGAAATTTTTCAATGACTTCCGAGGGCAGTTGCATTAGTGTTTCGCCGACCGAACCGATGAGCCGATGATTAGTAGTTTCCGGCCAGTTTTCGAGTAGGGACTGCCAATACTCTCGTGGGTACTCACCCTTTTCTCCTGCAAACCTCAAGGCAGCTATAGCTCTGTCAAGATCCTTTTCTACCAGCCCATCAAATGGCTGATAATCGATACTATCCTCGTACGACGTCATTGTGTTTTCTTGTGCTAAAGAAATAACCTGTGAGGGAGGAACATCAAGAAGTACAGATGGATCTCTGTCGATCGTTATCCATCCTCCTGTTACTACACCATAGGGTTCGTCGGCGTTTTTGTCTAAGTCCGAGTGCCAAAGCGGATTGGCATTTCGTAGCTCGGGAAGCACAGAATGCGCATCTTCGCTAAGAACGCAGCCACAGTTGATGAGCCAACCCAAAATCGTAGCAGAAGTGAGTGAACGACGTTTCTTGTAATCTTCTTCTTGCTCAGTGCGCCATTTCGGGGGACCCTGTATTATGTGTTGCTCCAACAGTCTGCGTTTTTCCAAAGATAATTCTTGCCAACGTTGTCGCAGGAGATGAAGTAGCTCCCGGCGGTGGGCAGGGTCCCAGAATGTCTTGTCAGAGAGTGTGAGAAGACCGTCGCCAGCCTCATCTCCAGTAAAAAGAGCCTTGAAAGACCAGGCATACAAGCGAAGCTTATTAAAGAAATACGGGGCCTCTTTGGGCCAAAGAGCTATATCAGATCGACTTACTTCAGGATGCAATTCAGCCATCTGGTCGAGCAAATCGCGAAACCAGAGAAAGTAAGCGCTCGAGTCCTCCAAAGGGTCTTCTTCCTCTCCTCCGTTTGGATAAAGGGTTGGGTTTTCCGGCAGGGAGGCCCCTAAGTCCTCAAGCAATCCCCTGCCCAACTCTAATCGTGTACGTACTATCTTGTACACCTCAGGTAACACTTCTTCCGTGACTCTCGATATCTTATCATGAATCTTTGGAAATATAACGTCAAATTGTGCTAAATCTGTTAGTTGGAGTTCTGACCAGTCTTTCTCCGGAGGACGAGTGCTGCTGTAGTGACCAAAGCTTGGCTCAGTCGTCAAATGAGGCGTCACACTTCGTTCAAATGCCCGTAAGACACTGTTGGTCCAACCCTCGGCGTCGATGCGTTTAGATGCTTCATACCAAGATAATACCGAACTATGATCGGGCGTGGCGCGAAATTTTTCGATCAGTAGGTTCCAAGTCGAGAGGGCCAAACTAGGAAAGTCTGCTCTATTGTTTTCAAGACGATATTCGATTCCTCGCAATAGTTCAGTGTGCAGACTAACGTACCTCGCCGCCCACCACGGCGCGACTGGTTCGTGAGCTATTCTTACGATCCATTTAGCAACATGCGACAATCTGTCCGACAGGGGAATATCCTTATAGTGAGGCATTCCTGCTAGTCTCATGTAGCCATTCTTATGGGGGTCCGTGTCCCTTAGGGACAAGAAATCGTCTCCTAGAGGTATTTCCACAGACCGATTTTCTTGTGGCCGAGATATATCATCATCCAATCCAAACTCCTGCAGAGGATCAAAGTCGGGCTGTAAACCAAGGAAGTCCTGCTCAACTTTTCCATGTCGCACAGTGCTATCGAACACACACAACCATTCACCAGGCAAGGGAGGATCAGCTTCAGCAAACAACTCCGCGCCATCAACCGTTCTGACGAGCGATGTAACTTGACCACGCTCGTGCCTTTTGAGATTTCTGGGCCCCCGTCTAGCGAGTTCAATAACCTGTCTTCTCCAAGCCAAGGGATCGTCCGAGCACTGCGCCCACGCTTCCAAAGAATCCCACAGGGCGGAGTGATCGTTGCAGCCTGAAGCGTAGGCGATTGCTTGTACGCCGCGATCGCTCCATAGATCCTCGACTTCCTCTGGGGAACCTTCTGCAAAGGCGTAAATCGTCTTACGACTTTCGAGGCCCATAGAGTATAAGCCCTGAAGCAGGTACCTGACAGGGGGGTCACTTGCTGAGTAACCAAGTAAGACTACGTTGTACTGGCGAAGGAGTTCACGCAAGAAGCGCGTAGCCCAACCCTCGACCAAATAAGCTCGCCCAAAGTCTGAACTGCTAACCACCAATTCTTGCCGAGCTTCGCCCCGTTTGATGTTAGGGTCAATCCGTCCGTGGAGATAGACGAGTCCGTTCAGCTTCTGACCAGCAGCGAGATCAGGCAAGACCGGCGGGGCGTAAGTAGGTATTTCCTGTTCAGCGACTTCAAAAAGACGATCGAAATTAGTCGTAACAACTCGAGGCTTGCCATCACCCCCCTTAGACAATCTCAATATCGTTCTGTGTTTTGAAACGCATGTTTCGCACTCTGTTTTCAACCGGTCAGCAATGAAATAGTCAACATCGCTCGCATTATACTTCCGCTGAAGCAGGTTAAAGATCTCATCAAGCGGAGGCCGAGCAATTTCTGGATGTGTGTCCTCACACCAATACGAAAGTAATTGACTCACTTCCTCCACTTGCGACGCGTGCAACCTGTCAACAACATGATTTGTCAATTTGAGAAAATCGGGCATCCCAGCAGGACGAGAAACACCTGCACCGCACAGGAACACTACTTCCCCTTCATCGCGAGCTTCAAGGAGCGTATTGGGAATGTTTGGACCGTCAGAAAGAAACCGCATGCTAACTGCACTCCCCGTCTACTTGTCTCTCTACCCTCGTTCCATCTGATGAGACAGCTTAGAACATCGACACCAACGAATCTTTCTTCATCCAAAATGAACTAACGATTGTATTATGCTGCGGTCAACTCTAACATATCTCACCCAAAACTCTCCTAAACGCCCATACCCCCTAAAACTTACACAACCCACCGCCCTATCATCCTACTACGCCCTCCTCGCACACCTTCACATCACCCACGAACCCGCCGAGCGCCCGCGGAAAATGCCTGTTCAGACAAACAGGCTTGAGGCAACCTTCTTGAACTGACGCAAAGGACATCAAGTTCCCCCTAAATGGACTTAAACGTCACCCAGCATCCCTCGACCCAGCCACTGCTGGCCACCCCCGCTCTCTCCCCAGCGTCAACGCACTATCCTCCGGCCTCTCCGGACGCACCTCCTTTACATAGGCGATATGCGCCGGCCTGCGGACAAAGCCCAGGCGCCTGTTCAGCTCCAAGATCCCCTTGTTGCCCGAGGCGTTCCAGGTGCGCAGTTCCCGGATTCCCCTCTGCTGCGCGAACTCTATGCCTCGCAGTTTGAGCGCCATCGCGATCCCCCGCCTGCGGTGCGAGCGAATCACACCCGTTCCCCCAGTATCGAACAGAGCAGGATCGCCCCCCCCGGTTCAGCCAGAACTCCGTTAGTCCCACATACTCGCCCCTGTCCAACGCCACAAACCAGGCGTCATGCACAAGATTCGACCGTTGCCAGACCTTCTGAAACTCCTCGAAAGACCTCTTCACCGCCGGTTCCGGGCTGGGTATGTCCTGTTCGATTGCCCACCCCAACTCATAGAGCTTGCGATCTCGATCCGTGTCGGACGCCAACTCGACCACGCTCCGAATTTCGATACCCTGCTCAGCCACGCGGCGGGCATGGCCTGCCCAGTCTGCCAGGCGGAACGACACCAGTTCCAGGCGCGACTCCCAGTGGCGAAAGCTTTCGAAAAAACCGCGCTTCTCTGCAAATCGCATACCTTCGGGAAAGTTCTCTCTTGTGCCGATGAAGAGACGCAGCGGGTCAAACTGTTCAATCTGCCGGCACAGGTGCTGCCACAGGGCAATGCCGACGCCGCGCCGGCGAAAGGCAGGTCGTACGATTACACTCACCCTCAGCTTTCCCGGATGGTTCAGGCGCAGTTGCTGCTCGTAACTGGCGTAGCCAGCCGGTTGGCCGTCCAGATCGGCAAAGAAGCGTCCCCACTTCAATGTTTCGGGCCGTTTCTCGTCGCCTTCCTTCCACTCTTGTGCGGTCTCCTCTTGCCCAACCCAAACCGCGTTGAAGATGTCGACCGCCTGCCTGTAGTCTGCGTCCGTAGGTTGGCAGGGTCGGATTGTAATCATTGCTCGTCTTCCATTCTTGCGATAGGCAGATTCAGCTTTCCAGATCCTACCGAACACTGCGCCCAGCTTCGACAGCCACCTCTTGACCACCGACAACCGCGCCAGTGGCCAGTTGCCGGTGGCTGCTATAGAACCACATATCTGCCTACAACGCACACGCGGCCAGGGCCGAGGGGAAAAAGAGTCCGAACTTGCGAGGATGCAGGGGCGATGAGATAATAGGCCACCAAGGGAATGTCTTATGCATCAGTACGGTGTGGAACAATTGGAGAGATTCGGAATCTCTTACCTTTATCATATGACCCATATTGATAATCTCTCTAGTATTGCCAGGTCGGGACTGACAACCCATAACCTAGCCCACGCAAATTACCGCCCCCACAACATCTCGGATCCTGAGGTACAGAAGCGACGACGGCGGCGACACGATCCCATCAACAGAAGGGCTTTACACGATTACGTTGCGTTGTACTTCCGAGCAAGGAATCCAATGCTGTCCCGACGTAGGGCCGACCAAGAGTCCCTGGCTGTGTTATACATCTCTAACAGAGTAATGTTGTTCCCAAGGACAATCTTTACCGACGGTAACGCGGCGGCGACAGATACGAAGTTCTACGATAACATCACTGACTTAGACAAGCTTGATTGGGAATGTCTACAGGCGCAGTTTTGGAACGATTTTGAGGATGGAACACGTAAGCGGTGCGCGGAAGTTCTTGTGCCGGAACCAATCGCTACCGAATCAATTAAGAGAATTGTGGTCAACAACCAACGTGCGCATGATGTAGTTCAGGTTGCAATGCCAAAGGTTGAAATACAGGTGCGCCCAGAGTGGTTCTTCTAGCATGTTACGAATAATCAAGGGCAACATATTCAACAGCCAGTGCCAGACTCTGGTGAACACAGTCAATTGTGTTGGGATCATGGGGGCGGGCATTGCTTTGGAGTTCAAGCTGCGATTTCCAGATATGTTTAAGCGGTATGAAGAACATTGCCGAAAAGGTGTATTAGATATTGGGAAACTGTGGCTCTACGACAAAGAGAGCCCTTGGGTGCTGAACTTCCCGACGAAAAAGCACTGGAAAGATCCCTCTAAGAAATCATACCTCCATGAAGGACTCAAACGATTTGTAGAAACGTACAAGCAACGCGGGATTGAATCTATTGCCTTTCCTGCTTTGGGTACGCTGAATGGGAAATTACCAGAGGACGAAGCCATTGCAATTATGGTCAAGCATCTGTATGTATGTGACATTGACATTGACATATACATTTACGACCGCAATGTGGAAGATGACTGGTATCGAAAGGTCAAGCAAAAGTTCGAAGGTAAAACAATCGAGAATCTTGCAACAGAGACCGGTCTGTCTGCCCACCGTATTTCAGCACTCCACGAAGCATTTAGCCGATCAGATATCCATACCATAAGTCAGCTCACCGCGCATAAAGGCATTGGTGTCAAAACTCTGGAGGTGCTATTTCGTAACCGTGACACGGAGTTCGCGCCAACGAGGGCTGTGGAAAATCCAGATCAAGCGTCAGAGTCTGTGCAGGGTACTCTTTTGTAATGTGTAGAGATTTGTGTGATTGAGCGCATCTTATGAATTATTACGTCTTCAACTCACCGACTTGCTATCTGTGGAATGAACAAACGGCCCTCGACAAAAGACAGGGGCATGCCTTTCGGCGCGCTACTTCGCCAAAGCGTTGCAACCTGTTTCATCATACATTGTGCCTAGACAAAGTAGTGTTAGCACATCTAACTACCCTCCGTCGCTCTTGACGCCAGCTATCGCTACCATATCCTTCTGCGCAGGCGCCGATGCCTCTCCCACTTGCGCCTTCTATCGTTCAAGAAACTGGTCAAGCACGACATCAAGCACAACTCTGCTGAAACAGATTTTTCTTCGCCATATCCCGATTCCCTTTCCATTCAACGAAGGAGAAAGACACAATGAGCAAGCAATTGAGTCGCCGCGAGTTTATGCGGAATGCCGGCCTGGCCGGTACGGGGCTGGCACTCGCCGCCTGTGCGCCGGTGGCCCAGGACGGCGCGATGGACGACGGCTCCATGATGGCCGAGAAGGAGACCGCCTACATTTTCGACTACGACCCCACCGGCACCGATGCCTGGGTCGAAGCCGACCAGCAGTTCATCGACTATTTCACCGAGAAGTACCCGGACTACGAGATCATTCGCGAACAGGCGCCGTGGGCCGGCTTTACTGAAAAGCTGCTCACCTCGATTGCCGGCGGTTCCGAGTATGATGTGATTTACGGCTACTGGCAATGGCTGCCGCTCTTCATCGAGAACAACGTCATCGGCCCGCTGGACGACCTGATCGACTCGGACACAGAGATCTCGGCCGACGACTTCTTCGACTACGCCAAGGAGACGATCGAAGGCGAAACCTACGGCCTCGCCTGGTTCATCAGCGGCTGGCTGCACTGGTACAACCTCTCGGCGGTCAACGAGGCCGGCGCCACCACACCCAAGGAGATGAACGAAAACGGTGACTGGGATTACGACGCCTGGCACCAGTTCGCCAAGGAGTTCACCAGCGAACAGGACGGCGTTCCCATCTACGGCTACGAGATGGGATCGGGGCGCAGCGTCTCGGTCTACGTCATGCTCGCCTGGGCGTGGGGCACGGAGCAGTGGAACGACGACTTCTCCGCCAGCATCATGGACAACGAGGAGAACGTCGCCCTGTGGAAGTGGATCCAGCAGTTCTACCTCGAAGGACTGACCCCCCTGCCCGGCTCCAGCACGACCGAGCAGCCGATCAGTTATACGAACGGCCGCTCCATGGCCACCATGGCCGGCCAGTGGTACACGCGCACGATCGTCCAGGACGGCGCGCCCGATCTCTTCGACATCGGCATGGTGCCCTTCCCCACGGGGCCGAGCGGACAGTACTCCGTCGCGGCGCTCAACTCTTTCTACTTTTCCAGCAGCCCCGGCAGCGTCGATCCGGCCTGGGCCTGGTACAAGGAGCGCTCCTTCTCCGAAGCCGCAGCCAGCATCTATGCCAAGATCGGCGGCGGCCGCTTCCCGTCGATTAAGCGCGTCGCGCCGGCCACCGTCTACGAATGGGAGGATACGGAGGTCTACGAGGCGATCCGCCCGATTCTGCGCACCTATCGCACGAGCCCCAAAGAGTCCGAGTGGATCAACACGTACTGGAACGTGGCCTGGGACGAGATGGTGCTGGGAACACGCCCCATCGAGGAGATCCTCGGGCAGCTCGCCGAAGAGTCGACCGCCCTCGTCAACTCGTAACCGCAATAACCGGCGGCCAGTCGTTTCCGCGACGGCTGGCCGCTGACTATCACCCGTTGACTGCTCACCACCTGCCGCGGGCCGCCAACTGCCGGCTACCAACTACCGGCCACTGACCACTAACCACTGCAGTTATGGCGCTCCAAACCAAGCACAGGCCGGGCCCTCTCGCCCGCAAAGAAGCGTGGGAAGGCCGGCTGTATATTCTGCCCTGGCTGGCCGGCTTCGTGATCTTTACGATTGGGCCGATGGCGGCCTCCATCTACTTCTCGTTCACCAAGTATTCGGTGCTCTCCGGCGCGGACTGGCTGGGGCTGGACAACTACACCAAGCTCTTCGTTAACGACCGCCTTTTCGGGCTCACTCTTTATAACACCTTCTACTTCGTAATTCTCTCGGTCCCACTGAACCTGTTCGTCGCTTTCCTGGTGGCCCTGCTGCTGAGCGTGCAGGTGCGCGGCATCAATCTCTATCGAACGCTCTATTACCTGCCGGTCATTACGCCGGCAGTGGCCAGCGCCCTGACCTGGGGGATGCTCTTTTCGGGCGATTTCGGCCTGGTCAACGCCGTCCTGCAAGCCCTGGGTCTGCCCACCTTCAACTGGCTGTTCAACCCCAAGATCACCAAGCTCGTATTCGTGATCATGGGGCTCTGGGGCATCGGCGGCAGCGCCATCATCTTTCTCGCCGGACTGCAGAACGTGCCCCGCGTCCTCTATGAGGCCGCCGGCATTGACGGCGCCAATCTGTGGCATCGTTTCCGCCATATTACCGTGCCCATGATGACGCCGCTGATCTTTTTCAACCTGGTGCTCGGCATCATCGGCACTTTTCAGGTCTTCACCGGCGCCTATATCATTACCGCCGGCGGCCCGGCCAACTCGACCCTGTTCTATGTCCTTTATCTCTACAACAACGCCTTCCGCTTTTTCAAGATGGGGTACGCATCGGCGCTGGCGTGGGTGCTGTTTGTCATCATTCTGGTCTTTACCGTGATCCAGCTGCGCATGGCCCGGCTCTGGGTCTTTTACGAAGCCGAACGTTGAAAGCAGCGGTTTTCAGTAGTCAGTTTTTAGTGAGTTGCGGCGTAGGGGTGGGGTTACTAAGAACCAGAAACTACCAATGACTGAGACAAGCGCAGAAGTTCCTCTTGCATTGACAGGCGGGCGTAAAAAGGGCGCCGCGGGGCTCTCGATGAGCGGGTTGGCGCGCCTTGGACTTTATCTTTTTCTCAGCTTGGTCTGCCTTGTGCTGCTCTTCCCCAACATCTGGATGATCAGCACTTCGCTCAAGGATTCGCCGCAGATCTTCGCCTACCCGCCGGAGCTGATCCCGCGCCCCTTCCTCTGGTCGAACTATCTGGTTGCCATTCAGAAGTTCCCTTTCTTTCTCTATCTGCGCAACACGCTTGTTGTCACCGGCCTGGCAACCTTCGGCACCGTTCTCTCGGCCAGCCTGGTCGCCTTCGGCTTCGCCCGCCGCCGTTTTCCTGAGCGGGAGGTCCTTTTCGGGGTGCTGCTTTCTACGATGATGCTGCCGAGCATCGTCACTCTGATCCCCACCTTTGTCCTCTTCACCCGCCTGGGCTGGGTGAATACTTTTCTGCCCCTGACGGTGCCTGCCTTTTTCGGCGGGGGCGCCTTCTATATTTTTCTTTTGCGCCAGTTCTACCTCACGTTGCCCTACGACTACGACGAGGCGGCCTATATCGACGGCGCGTCCAGCCTGCGCGTGTGGTGGGAGATCATTCTGCCCTTTTCCAAGGCGCCGCTGGCAGTCATCACGGTCTTTACCGTTCTCTCCAACTGGAACGATTTTATGGGGCCGCTCATCTATATGAACAAGCCGCACATGCGCACGCTGGCGCTGGGCCTGCAGTTCTTCCGCGATCAACGGTACACGCAGTGGAACTACCTCATGGCCGCTTCGACGCTGACGCTGATCCCGGTACTGATTCTTTTCTTCGCCGCCCAGCGCTATTTCATGGAGGGAATTCTGCTGACCGGGCTGTCAGGACGTTGAGAATTGGAAACATCTACAATGACGACTGCATCGAGAGTACGCGCGACGTACGGCGCGGCCAGTCTCAACGGGGAAGAGGCCGCGCTGCCCTCCCCCTTTCCCCGCACGATGGGGCCGAACTGCGCCGCGTATCTGCAAGAGGTGGTGGACAGCGGCCTCACGGTCGACATGATCGGGCGCTTCGAGAGGAACTTTGCCGCCGAACTGGGCGTGCGGCACTGCATCGCCACGCCCGGCTGTACACCGGCGCTCGGCGTTCTGGCCGCGGCCTTCCCCTTTGAACCGGGCGACGAGATCATCGTCAGCCCGATCACCGATTTCGGCACGATCCAGGGCCTCTGCCTGGAAAACTACATTCCCATCTTCGCCGACACGGAGCCGGGCAGCGTCAACGTGAGCGCTGAGACAATCGAAGCCTGTATCAGCGACCGGACGCGCGCTGTCCTGGTTGTGCATAAGACGGGCATCATCTGCGACATGGACCCGATCAACGAGCTGGCGGCCAGGCACGGGCTCTTCGTCTACGAGGATGTGTGCCAGGCGGTCTTTGGCCGCTACAAGGGGCGCTTCGCGGGTACGCTTGCCCAGGCCGCGGGCTTCTCCTTCGACTCCGAAAAGACGCTCGGCTCGGACGTCGGCGGCTGTGTCGTCACCGATGACGACGAGCTGGCCGAAGCGCTGCGCTTTATCGGCCACAGCCGCGGCGGCGAGATGGCGCCGGGCGGTTTCGGAAGAGTCCACTCCGCGCTGGGGTACGCCTACCGCATGCCGCAGGCCACGGCCGCGATAACGCTCGGCCAGCTTGAGATCATCCAGCCGCAGGTGGCGCAGCGGGACCGCATGATCCGGCTGTTGAGCGAGTTGCTGGCCGGGATTCCGGGCATTACACCCCTGGCCATTCCCGATTACATGGACGTCTACTCCTGCTGGATGGCCGGTTTCAGCATCGACGCGACTGCCTTCGGCTGCACGCCGGCGGAGTTCGCCCAGCAGGTGGCCGACGCCGGCATTCCGGGCGCGGGGCAGGGCCGCTACTACCTGATGCCGCAAGCCTGCACCTTTTTGCATGAGCGCGCCGGCAACCGGACCCATCAGTTCGCGCTGCCGCCAGCCTCCCGCACGTATAATTACAGCGCGGAAAGCTGCCCCAACGCCCACGATTTTCTGCGCAATTTTGTGCGCTGGTCCTCATTCTGCGAGAAATACGAGCCGCAGGACTGCGAACTGGCGGCGTCGATCGTGCGCGCGGTGGCGGAGCGCAATCGCATCTCCTGACGGTCTGTGAACGACGGATAGACCGATAAACAAGAAACAGGAACTGACATGAGTATCCCTATTACGCCAACCACGTTTAAGCACGGCAAGGAGTGGGCCTATACGGTCACTTACGACGAGGCGCTCACGGAGCTGTTCGACCATGTCGTTCCCCTGCACGAGGAGCTGGGGCTGCCCGGCCACGTGGAGGTCGTGGTGGGGCAGATGGGCGAAGTGCGGCGCGTGGGCAACTCCAGCTACAACGGCTACCATCATATGGGCGCGGACAGGCTGCGCGAGCTGATCGACATGGGCTGGGGCGTGGGCAACCACTCGTGGACGCACGGCATCGTCGAGGAGAACATCGACCTGGAAGTGCGCCAGGCCAAGGCGGTGCTGGAGGACGCGATCGGCCATCGCGTGACGGTCTACACGGCGCCGGGCAGCAATGCCAACATCACGCCGAAGATCACCGCGGCGCTGCAGGAGCACGGCTACCTCTGCGCGCTTTCGGTCACCGACGACATCAACCGGCCCGACGCCGACCTCTGGTTCCTCAACCGCGTCGCCAACCTGCACCAGGCGTGGACGCCGCTCTTCGCCGCGTTCGACTCCCACCACCGGCTGACACAGGCGCAGCGCGAGTCGGGTTGGGTGATCGACTACTGCCACTGTCCGGCGCCGACCATCCCCCACGAGAACAAGGACCTGTACATCGACGAGCACCGCGCGCGGCTGAACGCCGTGATCGAAAGCGGCGACAAGGTGTGGACCGCGACCGCCGAGGAGATTCTCGACTACATCGTCTGTCGGCGTCATCTGCAGATCGACACCGTGTCGGCCGCGGCGGGGGAGGAGAGCTACCGCCTGCAGCTGCGCGATCTGCCGGCCGCGGTTGCCAGCCGGCAGGTTACCGTTGACATCAAGACGCCGCCCAACCTGCGCCGCAACCCGGTCGTCATCCTCGACGGCCAGCCCCAGCCCGGGCTGCTCGTCAAGCTGGACACGCTGCGGGTTACCGTGGACCTGTCGCAGCCCGTCACTCTATCCGTCGGAGGTTCCAGTCAATGAGACCCGCCCGCCTGGCCACCGCCAGCATCCTGCACGACGATCCGCCCAGCTATCCCAGCCGCTGCATCGAACGCTGCCTGGAGATGATCGACCGCGCCGGCGATGCCCGCGCCGACATCGTCCTCCTGCCCGAGGAGCCTGACGTAGTGGGCTGCGCGCCGGAATACGTGCCGCAGCTGCCTGAACCGATACCCGGCGGCGAAACGCTGGCCCAATTCGCGCAGCGCGCAAGCGACAACAACCTTTATGTCGCTTACAGCCAGCGCGAGCGGGATGGCGAAAACGTCTACAATACGGGCGTCTTCCTGGACCGCAAGGGGGACCTGATGGGCAAGTACCGCAAGATGCACCTGGCTCCCGGCGAAGAGGACGAGGTGCTGCCGGGCGACTTGGGCTACCCGGTCTTCGAGTGTGATTTCGGCCGGGTGGGCATGGGCATCTGCATGGATATTCACTATCCAGAGATGTGGCGCATCCTGGCGCTGAAGGGGGCGCATTTGCTGCTCTTCCCCACCATGTGCATCGACTACACAGGCGACCACATCGAGTCGATCGTCAACGCCCGCGCCATCGACAACCAGGTCTACCTGGCCTCCTCCCATTTCGTGATGCAGCCGTTCCTGGCGGGCCGCTCCATGGGCCATTCGCGCATCGTCGACCCGTACGGCCGGACGCTGGCGAACACGTCACACCGGCCCGGCCTCACTTTCGCGGACGTCGACCTCGATGCCGGCTACGAGACGTGGTACAGCGGCGAGATCAAGGAGCGCTATCCGACGCTCAAGGACTGCTACCTGGGAATGCGGCGTCCGGACACGTATCACGAGCTGCTCGAACCGCAGCCGGCAGCGGCCAGCGACTGAGACGGCTGCCGAACACCGACTTCCGGGATCTCCCCATGCAGCGCGCGACAGTTGAAAAGATCCGCGCCGACATCCCCGCGCTGGCGCAGTATGTCTGGTTTCAGAACGGCGGCGTGAGCGTAACCCCGCGCGCCATCGCCGCCGAACATGCGCGCCTGATGGAAGAACTGGCGACGCGGGGGCCGATGCACATCGTCTACCCGGACGAGGAGTACGCGCGGCGCTCCCGTTCCAAGGCTGTGCTGGCGCGCTTTTTCGGCGTCGCGCCGGAGACGCTGGCCGTCATGCGCGGGGTGAGTGAAGGCTATCAGACGGTCCTGCGGGGCCTCGACTGGCGGCGCGGGGACCAGTTGCTGATCACGGAGGAAGAGGAGGCCGCTCTCCACCTGCCCTCACTGCACTTGCGGGACCGGCACGGCGTCGAGGTGGTCAAGGCGCCGCTGCTGGCCGATCCGGAGGCGCAGCTGGAGGCGTTCGCCGCGCGCATCAGCGAGCGCACACGCCTGCTCGCGATCAGCCACGTCACCACCGAGACCGGTTTCCGGCTTCCCGTCGAGCAACTCTGCGGGCTGGCGAGGGAGCGCGGCATCCTCACTTTCATCGATCTCGCCCACTCGGCGGGCCTCTTTCCCATCGACCTGGCGGCGATGGGCTGCGACTTTGCCGGCATCCTCTCCTATAAATGGATGTACGCTCCCTATGCCGCCGGCGCGCTCTACGTGCGTCCTGAACGACTCGATGCCTTGCAGGTCACCTATGCCGGCGGGCGCGCCGAGGCCTGGCTGCGCTACGATACTGATGACTATGCGCTGAAGGAGGGCGCGGAGCGGTTCGAATACGGCCCCTGGTCGTGGCCGCTGGTACATACGTGGGCCTTTGCCGCCGACTACCTGACGGAGATCGGGTTGGAGTGCATCTGGGCGCGCACGGCGCAGCTCAGCGATCGCCTCAAACAGGCCCTGGGCGCCATTCCCGGCGTCACGCTCCACACCCCGCTTGAAGGAGAGCGTTCGGCCGCGCTCGCGGCCTTCTCGGTAGCCGGATGGGACGGCGAAGAGGTAACCCGCGCCCTGCGCGAGCGGCGGCCGAAGCCGATCATCGTGCGTCCGCTGACCATCGCCCACAACGGTGTGCGGGCCAGCGTTCCCTTCTTTCTGCTGGAGGAGGAGATCGACCTGCTGGCGGAGACAGCGGGGAGCCTGGCCGAAAGTCGGTGTTAGGCTGACTTCGACTCGTTCCAAGATGCAATACAGAAGGGAATTGTCTACAAGGCCTTGAGTTGAACACGGTGCCGATACATTGTGTTGTATGTTTCCTTCTACGTGTGTATAGTATATTTCTGAGTCGAAAATCGGTTCTGCACATCATTGATGCATCAGGACATTGCATTGCCGATACGCTAACCGCGCAAAACGGGAGGATAGAAATAGATGGACGGGTTCTCAAGAGAGATGAACGAAATTAAGAGTGAGCTTCGGCAGATTAAGTGGCTTACAGGAATCGCAGGGGTTTGCGTCTGGCTTCCGTATGTGCAGGCGTTGTTTGAATGCTTATCCTGAAGTATCCTTTCGTGTCCCCCGATTTCACAGAGAATAAAGATGAAACAGAACCAGGAGCAGTGGACAGCCCTGAAGGACGCGGTTGACGGCGAGTGGATCGCCCGGCAGGCGCAGGCGATGGTGGAGATCCCCAGCGTGACGATGGAGGAGGCGGATGTCTGCCAGTACTACGCCGCGCAGCTGCGCGAACTCGACTTCGACGTCGACCTGCGCCGGGTGAACGGCGAACGCTACAACATCTACGCGCGGCTGGCGGGGACGGGCAACGGCCCCAGCCTGATGCTGAACGGGCACCTGGACACGATCCCGATCGGCGACTGCGTACCCTGCCGCCGCGAGGGAGACCGCCTCTACGGGCGCGGCGCCACCGATATGAAGGGAGCGATGGCCGCCAAGCTGGGCGCGCTGCGGGCGCTCAAATCATCTGGCATCAGCCTGGCCGGCGACCTCTGGCTCTCGGCCATCGTCGGCCACGAGGAGCCGGAGGCGGAAAAGGACGGCCCCCTGGCCCTGATCGAGGACTTCAAGAGCGGACGCATCGGCGGCGACAGAATCCTGATCGGCGAAGGCTGGAACGAACTGTGGGTGATGAGCATGGGCTCGATGGTTTTCAACATCGAACTCAGTTCCCCACGCGGCGGGACGCACACCACCTACGTCCCCTTCGGCGAGAACCCGATTCGCTTCGTCGGTGACCTGATCCAGCGCATTACCGCCTACCAGGAGGAACTGGACGCCGGCGCCCAGCACCCCCTGGCGGGGGCGGAGCGCATCGACGTGGGCATTGTGGAGGGAGGCGACTATTTCAATCGCACGCCCTTGCTTTGCCGGCTGAGCGGGACGCTGCGCTGGGGGCCGCGCGCCAGCGCGGAGGAGGCGCTGGCCGAGTTGCGGGAACTGGCCGCGCCGATCGCCGCGGCCGGGCAGCTGGAGCTGGACGTAAGCATGATCCACGAACGTGAACCGTTCGAAACGCCCGGGGACGATCCCGCGGTGCAGGCGGTCGCGCAGGCGCACCGCTTTGTTCATGGCGACCAGGCGGTCATCGCGGGCAAACGCATCGTCGGCGACGCCAACCTGTACGTCAACCTCGGCGGCGTGCCTTCTTTCTACTACGGCCCCTCCAATGAGACGGCCCATTCGGATGTGGAGTGGGTATCGCTTTCGCGCCTGACGCAGGCCGCGCAGGTCTACGCCCTCACCGCCGCCGAGTATTGCGGCCTGAACGGCAATGGTCGGTGATCCGTTGTAGGCAGAGCCGGAACGGTTCCTGATTCCCAACCGGCAACCACCGGCTTTTATTCAGGATTCACGGCCGCGCGGTGCTTGCCGGCGATCATCTCTTCCAGGTAGCGGCGGGTGGCATTCACGGCTGCGTCGACCAGCTTTTGCCCCTGTTCCGCGCTGGCGTCGAGCGGGCTTCTGTCGTCCTGGTCGTGCATCGCCTCCACCCGGACGTTATGCGGGCAGACGGCCAGCGCCATCGCGGTCTCGTACTCCTGTGCGTGGCCCGGCACCCCTCCCTTGCACAGCTTCTCGGCCTCCGGCCGGCTCAGATCCCAGTAGGAATGAAACTGAACACTGGCCTCCGGCGCCTCGGCCGCGAAATAGAGATGCCACTGGCCGATGATGCCGCTCATGGGCGCTTCGTTGCCGCCGTGCCCATTCAGAATGAGGACGTTTTTGACGCCGTGGCGCACCAGGCTCTCCACCGCGTCGAAGACGACGCTCAGCCAGGGTCCGGGCTTGGCTGAGATGGTGCCCCGGTGCCTCATGTGATGCTCGGAGATGCCGGCGCGAATCGGCAGCGTGACGATGACCTGGGGATAGAGCTGGCGGGCGGCCTGCTCCGCGACATGGGTGGCCATGCGGATGTCGTGCTCCATGGCCAGATGTTCGAGGTGCTGCTCGATGCTGCCGGTGGGAATGATGGCCGTCTGAAACTTGCCCTCTGCCAGCGCTTCGCGAAACTCGCGCCGGGTAAGGTCGCCCATAAAGACATGTTGATTTTGCATCGTTCAGTTCTCCAGACATGAGCTTCTCATTTGGATTCCGTTTGACGCCGGAACTTCCTGCTGAACAGTAGCGCATAAGCCCGCTGCGCTATGCTGTGTTCAGGCATTGCCATCCGGCAATCGCTACAGCCGAATGGCTGTACATTGGGCAACGCATTGGCGCAAGCGGTTCGCGCCAACTGTAAGCCGCCGTTACCCCAGCCGCTCCTCGACGCGGCGCAGCGCGGCCTGCATTTTTTCCTGGCGCATCGCGGTCGTCAGGTCGCCCCGGGTGCGCTCGAGCACGCCGCGCAGCACGTCGGTCTGCCGCCGCAGGCCGCCGGTGACCGCGTCCGGGAAGTCGACCGTCACCAGCAGCGAGTAGATCTCGTCCATCATCTCCAGGTAGGGGTCGGCCTCTTCGACGCGATCCTGCCGCATCAGATCGAGGGCAAAGCGGCGCATCTCGGTGGCGGCTTCGGTCAGGCCCTTGAGGTAGGTCGCGCCGGTGACCGCCAGTTCGGCCGGCGCCGGCAGCGGCCCGCCGGTGATAAAGGCGTAGAGAAGATGGGCCTCCACCAACTCCTTCAGGGCGTCCTGCGTGTAACCCACGTGGTACAGCTCCGGGTGGCCGGCCAGGGGTTCCACCATCGCCTGCGCGTCGCGGCGCGCCGCGGCCAGCATCTCCTCCGCCTTCGCCAGCTCATGGCGGTGCATGGCGCGGATACTGTGCGCGCAGTCGCGGATCAGGCGGCGGCTGCGGCTGAGCGTGCCATCCCGCAGCTGGCTGATCTTCTCCATCTGCTGCGTGATCTCTTCAACAATCCCGTCAAGGGTCTCTCCGGATCGATTGGGCATAGGAACTGTCCTCACGTCTGTGGCGAGTGCGACCGCTGAGCAGTACTCACTGAGCAGTACTCACGGAGCCCTACTCACTGGGCGCCGGTCTCGCTCTGGCCGCTGAGCGCGGCGCGGCTGCTATAGGTATTCACGGGTATGTAGTGGGGCGGCGGCGCCAACGTCAGCGGCGGCGGGGCTTCTATGCCCTCGTTGATCGACTTATAGGCAAAAAAGTTCCAGGCGATGCGGCTGATCTCTTTCATCGTGCGGTTACTGGTCGGCCAGTCCATCCAGCCGGGCCGCCACAGATAGACAGCGATGACATAGGGGCCGCCCGGCCCCCAGATCAGGGCCAGATCACTGTGGGCCTCGTTGACAAAGCCGTGTTTGTGGATGATCCAGCTCTGTGCCGGGCGCGGCAGCCCGCCCCAGATCATTTCCGTAAATTCATCATGGCTGACGTAGAAGAGAATGGCCGCGCACTCTTCCGGCGTGATCTCGCCGCCGAAGGTTTCGAGCAACAGCCCCTCCCCCGCCTGGCAGCGGTAGATTTCTGCCAGCAGGCGGCCCAGGTCGGCGGGCGTGGACTGCAGATGCGTATCGGGGTTCGTGTTCCAATCGGTGCGGCTGTTGGCCTCGGTCGGGATCTTGCTGATGATCGATTTATCGTCGTAGCCGGTCTGAATGTATGAGTTTGTGAAGCCAAGGGAGCGCATCATCTGCGTCACCCGGCGGCCGCCGCTATAGATGTCGCCGTTCCCGACCCACTGCAGCAGGCGGTTCGCTGCGGCATTGTTGCTCTCACCCAGCGCAAAGTCTATCCACTGGCCGACAGCTTCGTTCTCAAAACCGGCCATCTGCCGGTAGGCTTCAGCGGCGATCGCGATCTTCATCGTGGACATGCCTGAGAAGGCCACATCCACGTCAACGGTCGCCTCTTCGCCGGTGGTCAGGTCCTGCACATAGATGGCGGCGAACCCGGGGAAATCGGAGGTATATGCGTCCAGCTCGCGGCCCAACTCCGCCATCGTGAGCGGAGGCGGGGGGGTCTCCTGCAGCGCAAGATGGGCCGTACGCGCATCGATACTGCTGAGCGCGTCGAGGAGCGGCTGCGCGCTCTCGTCGATCAGCAGCGTCTGACCCACTGTGCCGGAAGTCCACTGCCAACTGCGCTGCGCGGAGCCCACAAAGGTGGCCGGCAGTGTCGCGAAAGGAGGAAGGCCCTTTACCTCTGCGCTCTCCTCATCACCCGCTTCCCTCATGCCCCCCTCGGTCCGCCAGTTCCACTGCGGCGGCAGGACGCGTCCCGGCTGGGGTGGATGATTCAACTCTTCGCCCACCTGCCAAAGCCAGGTCGCCAGTTTCTGCGGATCATAGCTGTAGCGGGCCGGAATGTCCCTGCGCTGCTGGGGGAGCCCGGCCAGTTTGCGCAGAGCGATATCGACAAAATCCGGCCCGGCCAGATATTGTTGCGCCTCGGCCAGCATGGCGGCCGTGTCGATGGCAAAGTCGACGTCCTGCGGGCGCAGGACGAGGCGCGTCTCGTCATAGTAGACCGCGATCGGCTGGCTCATGGCAGCTTCCATGACGGTCCGGATCTCGGCTGGGTCCTTCAGATGGCTGAGCTCCAGGCTGGCCAGATGCACGCCCGGCGGGACCGGCGCGGCCGCGGCTTTGTAGCGCGTATACAGGGGGAAGATGGAAAGCAGAGCGATGAGAGGAAGGGCAAAGCGCAGGAATCCAGCCATTTCAGATGCTTATATCATGCAAACGCGCCAGCAGCATACACGGAGCCCGGGGGGCGCCGAGCAGGAAGGGGCATATCAGGAGGGAAAGAGGCCCTTTCATTTTTCATCTTGATCGAGTTCCTGAATCTTTTCTTCAATGAGGGTGATGAAGGCGCTGTCGTCAGCCTCCCGCGCGAATTCCAGAGCGGATTTGAGGTCGGCGAGGGCTTCTCGGGACAGGCCGATTTCGGCCTTGGCAAGGCTTCGATTGAAGTAGGCGTGAGCGCTTTCCGGTTGCAGACGGACGACCTGATCATAGTCAAAGATCGCCTTCCGGAATTGACCCAGTTCGGACCTGGCCTGGGCCCGGTTGACATAGGCGCCAATAAAGTAAGGCCGCAGACGCGCTGTCTGATCATAATCGAAAATCGCCTCCGCGTACTGGCCAAGATCGGCCCTGGCATTGGCCCGTGCGAAGTAGACATAACCGTCGTCGGGCTCCAGGCGCAGGGCTTGTTCATAATCAGCAAAGGCCTCTTCAATTTGACCAAGGTCGAACTTGACATTGCCCCGGCTGGTGTAGACATGTGCGTTGTCGGGCTCCAGCCGCAAGGCCTGATCGAAGTCGGCGAAGGCCTCATCGTACTGGCCAAGGTCGTATTTGGCTCGTCCCCGAGAAACATAAGCGTCGACGTTGTCGGGCTCGAGGCGCAGGGCCTGGTCATAGTCGGCAATCGCTTCCCGATGTTGGCCAAGGCTGGTTTTGGCTCCGGCCCGGTTGACGTAGATGTAAGCGGTGTCAGGCTCGAGGCGCAGGGCCTGGTCATAGTCGGCGAGCGCTTCCCGATGTTGGCCAAGGCTGGTTTTGGCTCCGGCCCGGTTGACGTAGATGTAAGCTTCGTCGGGCTCCAGGCGCAGGGCCTGGTCATAGTCGGCAATCGCTTCCCGGTAGCGACCAAGAAACAGCTTGGCAACGCCCCGGCTGACGTAGAGGTGCGCGGCGTCGGGCTGCAGGCTCAGGGCCTGATCATAGTCGGCGATCGCCTCCCGGTAGCGACCGCGCTCGAAATTGGCATAACCCCGGTTGTGGTGACTGCCGATGTCATCATTCCGCTCCCAAATGGCGGCGGCGACAATTGCCGCAACAATTGCCACGGCAACCGCTACTTCCCAGAACCGGTTCCTGGGGGCGCGCATCGTTGACATCGCTGTCCTCCCTGATGGACGAAAGGCGTCTGCGCGGCCAACGCATTTGCGAACTTGCGACCACTGACCCGTGCAGATCACTCCCACTCGATGGTGGCCGGGGGCTTGCTGGAAATATCATATACGACCCGGTTGACGCCGTCCACCTCATTGACGATGCGGCTGCTGACCTGCGCCAGGAGCTTGTAGGGCAGCTGCGCCCAGTCCGCGGTCATGAAGTCGTCGGTCGTGACCGCCCGCAGCGCGATCACGTTGGCATAGGTGCGCCCGTCCCCCATGACGCCGACGGTTTGCACAGGCAGAAGCACGGCAAAGACCTGGCTCGTCCGGCGGTAGAGGCCGGCGGAGCGCAACTCGTCGAGGAAGATGCGGTCGGCCCGACGCAGCATTTCGAGGCGCTCCCACGTCACCTCGCCGAGGATGCGGATGCCCAACCCCGGGCCCGGAAACGGGTGGCGCCAGACGATCTCCTCCGGCAGGCCAAGCTCCTCGCCGATGCGGCGCACCTCGTCCTTGAACAGCATCCGCAGCGGTTCGATCAACTCGAAGGTCATATCTTGCGGCAGGCCGCCCACATTGTGGTGCGTCTTGATCGTGCGTGCGTTCGCGGAGTCGTCATTGCCGGCGGACTCGATCACATCGGGGTAGAGCGTGCCCTGCGTCAGAAATACTTTGGATGAGGCGTGCGCGGCGCGCCCATTCTCCAGCGCCAGCCGTTCCGTCTCCTCTTCAAAGACGCGCACGAAACGGGCGCCGATCCGCTTGCGCTTGGCTTCCGGCTCGGTGATCCCTTCCAGGTCTTCCAGGAAGGCCTCCTTGGCGTCCACGGCCACCAGGCGCATGCCCTGGTGGCGTTCGAAGGTGTCCACCACCTGCTCCGCTTCATCCGCACGCAAGAGGCCGTGATCGACAAAGATGCAGGTCAGCCGTTCCCCGACGGCGCGATGGACAAGCGCGGCGGCTACCGCGCTGTCGACACCGCCGCTGAGGCCGCAGATCACGCGATCATGCGGCCCGACCCGCGCCCGGATTTCGGCGACGCTTTCCTCGATAAAATGGCCCGACGTCCAGTCGCCCGCGCAGCCGCAGATGCGGCCGACAAAGTTCTGCAGCAGAGCGAAACCGTTGGGGGTATGCACGACCTCCGGGTGAAACTGGAGTCCGTAGAGCGAACGGTCCTCGTTTGCGATGGCCGCGCACGGCGAATTCCCGCTGCGCGCCACCGTTTCAAAGCCGGCCGGCAGCCGTTCCACGCGGTCGCCGTGGCTCATCCACACCTGCTGTTGCCGCGGCTGTCCGCCGAAAAGAGGGGTCTCCCCCGTCGCCTCGATCTCTGCCGCGCCGTACTCCCGCTTTGCACTTGGCGCAACGCGGCCGCCCAGGGCATGGGCCAGCAGCTGCAACCCATAGCAGATGCCCAGAACGGGCACGCCGCTCTCCAGCACAACGTCCGGCAGCGCGGGCGCGCCGGTTTCATAGACGCTGGCGGGCCCGCCCGAAAGAATGATGCCCTTCAGATTGATGTGCGGCAGCCGGTCTGCCGCCCGATCCCAAGAGACCATTTCGGCGTAGACATTGGCCTCCCGCACACGGCGGCAGATCAACTGGCTGTACTGGCTGCCGTAGTCGAGCACGGCGATTGTGTCGTGTTGCATGAGTGGACCGGTCCGATTCTTATTCGTTGTGCGATGATGCCTATTCAGCGGCTACCCACTCCTGAAGGCGCCGGATGTCCCGAACGCGCGGTAGGAGGCTACTGAGACCCTGCCCCTTTTCAACCAGTTTCGGTCATCCTGGGACGGGTGATCTCAACCTCAACCAATCCGAAGGTAGTTTCCAGGTCAGGAACGGATTCTCCGGCGTCGGAGAGGCTCGTAACATGGTAGGCCATGGCCTCACCAACCGACATCTGTGGGTCAGGAACCGGATCGCCGCTATGTATCAGACCCTCAATGTGGAAGACGATCGCCTCGCGAACTGTTGTCTGAATCTCCTGCCAACCCTTTCCTGTAGCGATGCAACCGGGCAGTTCCGGCACGTAGGCGCCGTAGTTGTTTGGCGTCCGCTCGTAAACAACAGCGTAGTTGAATTTCATCGTTTTCCCTCCCTGAGCCCCGCCTGCCTCAATATACTCAGCCACGTTCCTTTCGGGATATCTGCGCTGGGGTGACCCGCAATGGTCACGGTTCCAAGCTTGCTGGGGTGACGATATTGCCGGTGGCTGCCGCGAGTTCTAGCAAGTTGCCAGCCGTCCCGTTCCACCAAGCGAATGGCCTCCCTAACTTTCGGCATACCAAACTGCGGCCACATTGCCTGAACGCTTAATCGGCCAGCCGTCACTCACGAGATGAGCTACTTTCATACGGGGAAATTCCGTTTTCCACATCGTATTGTTGAAATGTAAAGGAGATAGACGCACGCCTATCTTACCTACCTGTCACCACCTCGGCCAAATGTCTCTATTGTACGGACGCCGTGCATTTCCAGCTGAATCTCGTAATCGAGCTTGCCGTCTGCGCGCTCTTGCGTCACCATGATAGCGGGACACGCAGCACGCATTCCGTAACAGGCACTAGCAGGGGAGGGATTATGAAACTTGCCAACAGAGTCGCGCTCGTCACGGGCGGGGCGCGCGGCCTGGGCCGCGCTTATGTACTCCATCTGGCCAGGCTGGGCGCGGACGTGGTAATCAACGACGTCGACTTGAAGGCGGCCCAGGAGTATGACGAAGAACTCGGCGCCGAATCGGTGGCGGCAGAGGTGGAGGGGCTGGGCCGGCGCGGCCTGGGGATCGAGGCGGACGTGACGGACAAGGCTGCGGTGGAAGCGATGATGCAGGAGGTGATGGGGAGATTCGGGCGGATCGATATCCTCGTCAACAACGCCGGCGGCATGCTCCATGCGCCGCCCGAGAATAGCGCGGTCACCGCGCCGCCCGATCACTACCGGTACATCATGGACATCAACCTCACCGGCACAGTTTTCTGCTGCCAGGCCGCCGCGCCCTATATGCAGGCCGCCCGCAGCGGCAAGATCGTCAACACCGCCTCCCAGGCCGGTCTTTGGAGCGGACACAACAGCGGCGGCATGGCCTACAAGGTCGCCAAAGCAGGGGTGGTCCAGTACACCCGCGTGCTCGCGGCTGAGCTGGGCCCGCACAACGTCCACGTCAACTGTATCGCGCCCGGTTTCGTGCTCTCCTCCCGCGCGGTCGCCGGTGGGCGCAACACGCCCGAAGTCCGCGACCGCCTGCTGCAGGATATTCCGCTGGGCCGCCTGGGCATGCCTGAAGACTGCGCCAGAGTCATCGAATTTCTGGTCACCGACCTCTCCGACTACGTCACCGGGCAGTGCATCCCTGTCTGCGGCGGCTACGTCGCTTTCTGAGGCGCAGGGGGTATATCGGTCTCTGCGCGGCGGCACTTGAGAGTGTCCGATTGACAGTGTCCACTTGGCAATGTTCACTTGACAATGTCCGGGAAAGGGGATTAGATGGGGCTGGCGGCCAGCGATGCCGCTCTCCAGCGGGAAAAATGACAGCGGGAAAAATGACAACGTGAAAGGTGAAACTATGCGATTCGATCTTCTGATCAAGGGCGGGGAAGTGGTTGACCCCGGCGGCGGGCGGAGCGGCCGTCTGGACGTGGCGATCAAACGCAACCGCATCGCCGCGGTCGATGCGGACATCCCGGCCGAGACGGCCTTTCGCGTGGTGGACGCCGGCGGCCAGTATGTGACGCCCGGGCTTGTCGATCTGCATACGCACGTCAACTACGGCTGCGGCTTTTACGGCATCCGCCCCGACCCGATCGCGGCCCGCAGCGGGGTGACGACCTGGCTCGACGTCGGCTCATCCGGCGGATACAATTTCCTTGGCTTCCGGGAGTTCGTGATCGAGAACTCCCAGGCGCGCATCTATGCCCTGCTCAACATTTCGTCGATCGGTCTGACTGCGAAGACATGGGAGCTGGCCAACCCGGGCTACTGCGACGCGGACCTCTGCTGCCAGATCATCGACCTGAACCGGGACGTGCTGCTGGGCGTCAAGGCCCGGATCGACCAACTCACCACCAGCGGCCAGGGCCTCGCGCCGCTGCACAAGGCCCGCGAAGCGGCAGACCGGTGCGAGCTGCCGCTGATGACCCATATCGGGATGGGACCGCCGGGGATCGACGACGTGATGGAGCTGATGCGGCCCGGCGACATCCTTACGCACTGCTTCACCGGCGGCACAATGCGGATTGTCGAGGAGTCAGGGGACCTGCGCGAGACGGTCAAACGCGCCTGGGACGCGGGGCTGGTGCTGGATATCGGTCATGGCGCCGGTTCCTTCTCATTCACGACCGCCGAGGCGCTGATGTCGCAGGGCTACCGGCCGGACGTAATCTCTTCCGACATTCACCAGATGAGCGTCAGCGGCCCGATGTTCGACATGCCCACGTGCTTGAGCAAATTCATGTCGCTGGGCATGAGCTTTTCCGAGGTGGTCCACGCGGCCACTGAACGGCCGGCGGCCGTGTTGGGGCTGGAGAAGGAGATAGGGACGCTGCGGCCGGGCGCGCTGGCGGACGTGGCGCTGTTCGAGATCGTCGAGGGGGATTTCATGTTCTACGATGTCTTCATGAACCCGCGCTCCGGACGGCAGTTGGTCCGCAACACGCTGACGATCATCAATGGCCGCGAGATGGCGCAGCAGTCGGATGACCCGCTGATGCCCTGGATCGAGCTTTCCGAGGAGCAGCAGACTTTGATCGCCGAGGGTCATACGCCCGCGGCGATGGCCGCCTGTTGCAAGCACTGATTTAGCCTAAAATGAACGCTCATATTCAGTTGCCCCGGTCACAAATAGACAGATTCTGTCATCGGTGGCAGGTCTCTGAACTGGCTCTATTTGGCTCCGTTGTACGTGAGGACTTCGGCCCCGACAGCGATGTGGATGTGCTGATCCAATTTCAGCCACAGGCACGGCACACTCTCCTGGATATGGCGCGCATGGAGGAAGAGTTGCGTCGAATTTTCGGTCGGGATGTGGATCTTTTGGAACGTTCAGCGGTCGAACAGAGTCGAAACCATTTCCGTCGCGAGGCGATACTCCAATCGGCGGAGCCA
Organism: Caldilineaceae bacterium; assembly: GCA_022821545.1. Taxonomy (GTDB): domain Bacteria; phylum Chloroflexota; class Anaerolineae; order Caldilineales; family Caldilineaceae; genus Bin5. Next base: position 7,294 of record JAJEDJ010000029.1, on the reverse strand, counting down.
ATCCATGCAGCGTGACGATGAGCAGTCGCGCAATCCTAACCCGCTACCAATTTGAGGAGGACAAGAATGTCCGCACAGATTCCGGATACACACGTTGACCTGCTGACCGGCCCCGTTTTCGCTGTCCTGACGACGATCTCTCCCTCCGGCGGGCCGGAAAACACGATCGTCTGGTGCTCGTGGGACGGGACGCACGTCCTCGTGAATACGGCCGAGGGGCGGCGCAAACCGAAGAACGTACGCGGCAATCCCAAGGTGGCGCTAATCGCTTTGGACCCGGAGGATGCATTCCGCTGGATCGACGTGCGGGGCGTGGTCGAGGAGATCGTGCCCGACCCGGACTTCGCCAACATCAATGCCCATGCCAAGCTCTACGTGGGCGCCGACGAGTATTACGGCAGCATCATGCCGGCCTCGATGAAAGGGACGGAAGAACGGGTGATCTTCAAGATTAAGCCGCAACGGGTTGTGATATCTCCTCCTGCATAACCGGCAGCTGATTGCGGGCGGCTATGACAGTTCACGGACCACTGGAACCGCGATCGGTCAGGTCCAGGAGCATGATCGCCATCCTGATCCCTCTTTCCGTGCGTACGCCGGCCGGTCGAAAGCGGTGACGCAGATAGAAGCGTTCGGCGTGGGCCGTTTCGAGAATGATCTGCGCGCAGCCCTCCTGCCGCGCGATACTGACGGCACGGTCCAGCAAGCGCACGCCCAGTCCCTGATTCTGGCAGCCGGGAGCGACCGCCAGCGTCGTGATACAGAGGACGCGGCCGTCCGGCCGGTGGCTCTCCCGAGGGTCCTCGTCCAGTACAGGTTCGCGCAGCTCGGCCCATTTCTCTGTCGTCAGATAGCCGGCGATGAACGGGCGTCCGCCGCCGCGTTCCCCCTCCAGCACCGCGCAGCCCGGCGGGAATGTCAGCAGACGGCTGCGGATGATCGCCGGCTCCTCCTGGGCGCCGTACGCGCCGAAGATCTCCTGGTCCAGCGCCACAATGTCCGGCCAGTCCTTCAATGCGGCCGGCCGCATCCGGTAGTTCCCGATCATTTCCGCTCCTGGGCTGCCGCCAACCCGTACCCGGCCGCTACTGGCTTGGGCCATCGGTTTCCGGCGAAATGTGATCTTTGCGGGGATTGATCGCCACGGTGCGGAACTCGCGGACCAGTTCGATCAGCCCTTCGACCGCGGCCTCGAGAAACTGCTCGCCCTTTTCGCGGGTGGCGGCGGTGGCATCCCCCAGCACGCCGCTGTCGGTCAAGGAGCTCCAGTAGGGCCACAGGTTGGCGACCGAGCCGTCTTCGCGTTTGCCCATCAGCAGATCGGTCTGAAAGCTCGGCGACAGGGGCGAACGCTCGTCCACGGCCTTGTCCATCTGCACGAGTTCTTCGGCGAGGGCCAGATAGAGGGCCGTCTCGTACTCACCGGCGTGGGAGGTACCGCCAAAGTCCGAAGAGCGGATTGCATTCCCCTCCTCCCTGCCTTTGCGCACGCCCCAGTGGTTGACGGACGCGCAGAGCGTCTTGCCCTCGGTTTCGAGCACGGTCAGGCGGGCGGCCATCTCCACCGGGGCGGTGTTGCTGCCGTGCCCGTTCACAATCAGTATACGCTTGAAGCCGTGGTGGGCGAGGCTGACGCAGACATCGCGCACGTAGTTGATAAAGGTGTCCCAGCGAATGGTGATGGTGCCGGGGAAATCCATGTGGTGGGGGCTGTACCCGTGGCTGACCGGGGGAATCAGCACGGCTTCATCGGGAATGCGCGCCACCGCCCGTTCGCAGATTCCCGTGCAAAGGCGCACATCGGTGTCGATGGGCAGGTGGTAGCCGTGATCCTCGTAGGTGGCAACCGGAAGCACGGCCACCCGGCCTGAATAGGCCGCCTCGCGACAGGCAGACCAGGTCATCTCTGCATAGCGGTAGGTCGTCATTCTCGTTCTCCTCTCGTACTTACTGGGTCTGTGTTCGCGGCTGGTCTGCGCCAGGAACACAAGGCTGATTACGGAACAGTTCTGTTTACCCAGACGGCAGCGTAGCAGTGGGCAAAGTCGTGCGCGACCAGCCTCTGCCGGCCTCCGTTCAACGGGATCAGATGGATATACCCTTCATCAACGCGCACCAGCCAGACGCCGTCGGCCGACAGATCATACCCGGGAAAGGCCAACGCAGTATCGGACGAATAGTTCAGGACGCCGCCTGTGCGGATGTTGTAGAGATAGAGATGCCAGCCCCTGGCGCGCTGTCCTACGCTGTGGACGAAGAGCCAGCGTCCGTCCGCGGAGAAGCGCATAGACCGGTACGGTTCGAGGGGATGGTCGACTTGCAGCAGCTCTGTGATCTCATTTGTGGCGAGGTTGTAGACGAAGACGTGAGTGGCGTCCCTGCCCGCCCCGTTCCCGACGCGTGCGCCAACGAACAGCCGGTCCGGCATGGTGGGATGCGCCGCCAGCGCGACACGAATGATCCGCGTCGCAGCGGTCGCGCCGTGCAGGGCGTCAGTCAGGCTTTCTGAGTCCAGAAGCGTTCTCACCTCACGATTCGGCAGCGTCATCATCGCCACCTGCATTTCATCGTCGGACTGAACAAAGGCAAAGCGGATGTCGTCCAGCCAGGTCACGGACTGGCCGCGCGCGACCGCCATCTGCGGCTCTCCCTCTTTGTCCCCCAGCCAGAGCACACCGTCCCCGCGCGAGACAACCGTTCTCTTGCGGTCAGGCGACCAGGCAGGCAAGCCGTCCAGGGTGCGCAGGACACACGCGCCCCCGTCGCAGTCGGTCTGATTCAGAAGGTTGAACCGGATGGGCGGCCGGCGGCGGGCGTCATATGTAAAGAGGAGCATCTTGTCCGCAAAGATCTCCACCGGGTAGAGGGCGACATTGCCGGCAGCGGAGGTGACGTCCAGCGTTCGCCCCTGCCGCCAGATCTGTATCCGGGAACCGGTTGCCCCGGCGTCCAATTTCTGAAGCAGAACGCCGGCGTCGTCCGGCAGAGGGTACATCCGACGAAACGGTCCGGCGCCGTTCTCCTCTATAAATTCGTCTCGCCGGAGATCGTAACGGTACAGATGTGCGCCGTTGAACCGTTCGTCGGTGCAGAGCAGGTGCAGGTCTTGTTCGGGCATAGCCTTGCCCGGGGCCGCGGCAGCCTCCAGCTGCCGATCAGCATAGTGGATCCATTCTTTTTGGATCCATCGTCCGTAGTTGCCCTGACTTGCCTGTCTTCTGACGATAGGGAGGGCGTTGAACAGCCAAGGGCGATAGGTATCGTAGCGGAGCAGCAGGCGTTGCAGAGAGGCCGGCGAATGTTTCGGGTTGGATGCAAGGATCAGGTCGACGATGCTGTAGACGATCTGCTGGATCTGCGGGGTGACGTTGTTGTAGGAGCGCTGGAGATAGACCCAGTGCAGGCTGGTCACGTCGTGAATCGAGCCCTGCAGGATATCCTCATAGTCGGAGGGGGTCAGGGGCCACGGCTTAAGCCCCAACCGGCTGAGCTGCTTATCGAGTAGAGCGTGGAAGAATACGATTTTTTCACAGCAGCGCCAGCCAACGATTTCGGCGATCCCTCCGCCCACGATCAGCGGCGCGTAGCCGGCGCGCACAGCCTGATAGCCGGCCTCATCCACCGGGTTGCCGATGAGGCTGGGGGCAGGCAGCTCCAGATCCGACCTGCCGGCGCCCCTGCCAGACGGAGACACCTGGGACAACCCCTTCCAAAGGGGTCCACGAGAGGTCTGATCGGCCATACGAGCGAGCGGGCCGGACTGCGTGGAGAGCACCACATTCAGCTTCCAGGTGGGGCGGCAGCGTAAACCGTCCAAATCCTGGCAGACTGCGGCGAGCATCTTGTCCCACTCGCGCGCCAGCCGCTCGACCGTTGCGGCGTCCCTTCCGGGGTATTCGACCGTCAGATAACGGCCGGTAAACGTCTGTTTCTCGCCCCAGAAGGAGGGATAGGCGGGGACGAGGGCCCAGCCGGTGTTTTCGTCGCGGTAGGTAACGATCTGGTGAAGAGTCACCGGGGCGCCGTCAGGCCGAACATAGGGGAAGGCCAGGGTGACGGTTGCCATCCGCCAGTCGGACGTGAAGTCGATGTCTTCCACTGCGCCGGTGGGGGGTTTATCGTCAGCGCCGCGGTCAAGGGTCAGGCCGAAGTACGGCCGGTCCCAGCGCGCTCCACTGAGAAGCATCTCTTTCTGTGTTCTGCCCCAGTTCGGGTAGTCGGGGGAGATCATGCTGCCGAAGAGGGCTCCGTCGAGGTCACGCTCGGCCTGTTCCACGATGTCGTGCATGGACAGCACGTCGGCTTCGACGGCGGCGGCGAAAGCGTCCAACCTTTCCAGCAGGACGTAGCGCACGGTAAAGGTGACCACAGCCACCAGCAGCAGAGCAATCAGAACGGAGACCCATCGCTTCCGGCCGCGGCGTTGGGGCGTCGGCGCTTCTACGTCCGGGGCCTCTTGCCGGACCCGGCCCTCTTCATCCTCCAGCGTTCTCCATTCGAGTCCCATGGGGTTGTCGGTAGCCCGTGGTCAGGCGGCCACGAGCGGCGCAGGCTCCGATTCCTGCAGAATACAGCCCCCGCAGTCTGCCTTGCCCGTCAGGCCACCCCGTAGAAGGCGGCCGCGTTGTCGTGCAGCAGCTTGCGCTGCTCCGTTTCGGTGCGGTCGGCGATGATTTCTTTCAAGGCATCCACCCAGCCGCGGTAGGTGGAGTCTGCACCGAGCAGGCAGACGGGCCAGTCCCCGCCGAAGACGACCCGGTCCGGGCCGAAGCTGTCGAGGCAGTGGTTGACGGCGGGCGCGAGGTCTGCGGCGGTCCAGCCGGGGCGGGTGCGGGCGATGATCCCGGAGATCTTGCAGATGGTGTTGGGGAGGGCGGCGAGCGCGTCGATGCCGTCCATCCATTGCTGCCGGTCATGCCAGAAGGGGTCATCGCGGTCGGTGTGGTCGGCAATGGTGAGGTTGGAGTCGGCCTGCCCTGCGTCACCGGTTCCCGCGCTGCCGGGCAGGAGACCGCTGATGAGATAGGGGTCACCGTTGCCGCAGTGATCGACGACGAAGCGGGTATCGGGGCAGGTCTGCGCCAGTTTGACGCCGTCGCCGAGTTCCGAGGGCCGCATACACAGGTCGAAGCAGAGGTCCAACTCGCCGAGCAGGCGTATATTCTCTACGAACTGGGGCGCGAGACAGGTTCCCTGGGGTGTGCCGGGCCCGTGCAGCACCTGACGCACGCCCTTGATGGCGGGACTGCCGGCATAGCGGCGGATGTAGCCGGCGAAGTCGGCGGAGGTCACGACGCCGCCGATGACCGCGGCGGCGGTGGGGTTGTCAGCGGTGGCGCAGAGCTCGATCAGATGCTCCGCTTCGGCGACCTTCTGCGCGGCGCTGACGTCCACTTCCATGTAGACCGTCTTGACGACGTTCAGCCCCGCGGTCGCGGCCAGGTAGTCGCCGGTTACGAAGCTGCGGTTCAGCGTCGGCGCGTCTTCCAGCCAGGGCATGTCGAATACGCTCAGATCCCAAAGATGTTGATGTGTGTCGATGATGGGGAGCATGGGAACCGCCTTTGTCAAAGAGTAGATAGTGAGAGCGAGGTTTCAGGATTACGCCGCCAGGAGCTGGTCGGCGTTTTCGACCTGCCACTGCAGCTGCAACTCGGTCGTCTCGTGCGGTTTGAACTGCCGGGCCACCGACGCGATAGAAACGCCGCCCAGGAGCTCGATCTCGTCCAGGTCGGCGGTACCCATGCCCTGGTCGTGGCCGTAGCGAAGGAAGCCCAGCTCCATGGGGTCGAAGCCCATGGTCTTGGCGACAACGGCGTCGGCTGCGAAGGTATCGACGCTGGCGGCGGCGATGCCGAAGTCCAGACCGTCTGTGCCGCCGGGCCCGTTGCCCTGCAGGCCGCGGGCGCCGTCGAAGACAGCGACGTCGGGGGTCATGAAACGGGCCAGCCGGATCAGGTTGATGCTCATGGCGCGCGATTCATCGGGGACGCGGCGCTCGGCATGGGTGTTGAAGCCGTGCATTTTCACCCGGTCCTGCCGGTAGATGGTGCCCATGATCATGTTTTTCAGGGCAAGCGTAACCACGCAGGTATCATGCGTTTTGGGGATCGCGATTGAAATGGTGCAGGGGCAGTCGAGGACCGTGCGGGGCATGCGCACGATTGTTTCTCTGCCGTCGGCCAGCACGATGGGCGTCGATTCCCATTCGGTCTCGCGGTGGAGGTCGATGAGACGCAGGGGGATCGAATACTCTTCTTCGAGGGCATGGTAGCCGAAGTTGCGGTAGGCGTCCCACGTGTCCTCGGCGCCGGCTTCGGCGATGAGGACCTCACGGGGCGGGTTGGGCGCGGTAAGGAGGAAGTCGAGTACGCCCCGCAGCGCGTCGGCATGGCTGGAGGCCAGCTGGTTGTGGCTGCTGAGGAAGTTGGGTTTGAGCATGACCTGATCGGCCAGGCGGGATTCGACGTCCGTCCGCACCAGCTGCAGCGCGTTGAAGACGTTGGCGCGGCGGTCCTCACCGTGGACGAGACTGACTCGTGATTTTGACATCGTGGCCTCCTTGAGAAAGGTCAGACTTAATTCGTGGTGTAAGGGACGCCTGTGGAGAGAAGGCTTGTTGTTCACAAGACGTAGTGGGGCGTCCCAGAGTGAGTTTACTCCTGGTTTAGCGCGGTGTCAACAGTTGCCCAGGAGGGAAGGGCGAGGCGTGAGGGGAGGGAGGCTGGGATGGCATGACGATTGAGGGGGCGTCGTGCGGGCGATGCAGGAGAGAATACGAGAGATCTGGGAGAGATTGGGGGGGAGGGCGGGTTGTGGGTGTTTGGCGAGGGGTTGGAGGGGTGGGGCGGGGATGACGGGGGGTTTTGGGCGGGGATTGGGGGCGCGAGGGGGGTTTTGGGGCGGTTTTGGGGGAGATTGGGGTGGATTTGCGGTTTTGGGGGCGGGCGGCGGGCAGGGGTATACAGCGGCTGGCCGGTGGGCGCAGATTGGATTTATATGTTATTTGTTTGTGCCCTGTCTGTGCCCACTATTGCGGCGGATGCTGCGGCGGCGGGGGACAGGGCTGGCTGCTAAGGGCCGACAGTTAAGATTTGTCAGCTTGCCCTGCGGCCTTGAGACGGGCTTCAAAGTATGCCCGGTCTCTTTTCTCCTTTTCCTGCGCTGCCTTCCTGCGTTTGTACTCTTCCATCTCAGAGGTGTCTTCAATCTCACGATGCACCTCTTTGATATATTCGAGCTGCTCCTCCAGCGCTTCGTGCGGGTCGTCGAGGCAGTAGTGGTAGTTGTCGCG
>JAJEDJ010000009.1 GCA_022821545.1 Caldilineaceae bacterium | reverse complement strand
CAAAGCGATGGAAGCGATGGGCCGCAATCCTGAAGTGACCAACACTGTGCAGACGAACATGCTGCTCGGTTTCGCCTTCTGTGAATCGGTCGCTATCTATGCGCTCGTTATCTCCCTGTTGGTCAAGTTCGTCTAAACCTGTTCTCAGTGGCCAGTGTTCAGTCGTCAGTGACCGGAGTTCACTTCCAAAGGCCAGTGAAACGACTGCCCCCGAACCACGAGACAGTGCAGTGTATCCAGGAGGTTGGCCTTGGACGCTCTCGATAAATTAGGTATCAGTTGGCAGTTATTGCTCTCGCAGATCATCAACTTCGGGCTGTTGATGGTTATTCTGCAGCAGCTACTCTACAAGCCGGTTCTGAACATGATCGAGCAGCGCAAGCAGCGCATCGCCGAGGGTTTGGAGCAGGCCGATAAGGCGTCGAACGCGGCCGCCGAAGCCGAAGCGGAAAAACAGGCGATCCTCGAAGGGGCCCGCCGCGACGCACAGGAAGTGCGCGCCCAGGCGACTCGTGATGCCGAACGGATCGCCCAGGACGTTCGCGGCCGCGCCGATCAGGAGGCCCAGGATATCCGCATGAAGGCCCAGGCCGACGCCGAAGCGCAGACGGCCGCCGTCATGGCCGACGCCAGAAAGCAGATCGCCGACCTGGCGATCACCGCGACCGAACAGATCCTGGGCCGCGAGCTGGCAAACCGGGATGAGCAGGAACGCTTTGTGGCCGACTATCTGGCCCAGCAGAACGGGAGCGGTTCATGAGCGAGCGCGCGACCGCCGAACGATATGCCCAGGCCATTCTTGAGGCAATCGTAGAGCAGTGGCAATCGACGCTGACCGAAATTGCCGACGCCCTGGCGCAGGACCCCAAACTGGGCGCAGACGTCGACTCCGTCGCAGCCGCGATTCCCGAGAACGCCGCCCCGGAACTGCAAAACTTCGTCAAAATGCTCGTGCAGGAAGGAGATGCAACCCTCCTGCCGCGCGTAGTCGCCGCACTCGGCGCCAGCCTGCGCGGTGAAACCGGACCGCAGTCAGCCGACATCACAAGCGCCATCGAGTTGGGTGACGACGCGCAAGAACGGATTCGCGCGCGTCTCACCGAACAGTACGGCGAAGACATCGTCTTCAACTTCGATGTCGACCCATCCCTGATGGGCGGCCTGCGCATCCGCGTGGGCGATCAGCTGATCGACAACTCCGTCGCAAACCGGCTGATGGCTTTGCGCGAGATGGTCGCGTCTTCGGTGCGGTGAATTTGGAATTGCCAGTCAGTTTCGGCTCCTGACCCGCAGGCTGCAAACCTGGCGGGAACCGAAAACTGAAACTATACAATAAAGGACAGCGCTTATGGCAGTTCAGACTGAGGAGCTGACCCAGGACTTTACCGACCGGCTCAAGCAGCAGATCCTCAACTTCCAGCCTGCCCCCAGCCGCGTGGACGTGGGCGAGGTCGTCGAAGTCGGTGACGGCATCGCTATCATTTCCGGCCTGCAAGGGGTCATGGCCAGCGAGCTCGTCGAGTTTACCAAGACCGGCGTGCTCGGGATCGCCCAGAACCTGAACGATGATTCCGTCGGTATCATCATCATGGGCGAATACACCGAGATCGAAGAAGGTGACCTCGTGCGCAGCACGGGCCGCCTCGCTTCCGTCCCCGTCGGTGACCCGCTGATAGGCCGCGTGGTCAACGCCGTCGGTCAACCCCTCGACGGCAAAGGGCCCATCGATTCAACGGCCACCCGTCCGGTCGAGCGCATCGCCCCCGGCGTCGTGCTCCGCAAAGGGGTTGATACGCCCGTCGAAACCGGCATCACCGTCGTCGACGCCCTCATTCCCATCGGCCGCGGCCAGCGGGAGTTGATCATCGGCGACCGCCAGACCGGCAAGACCGCTCTCGCCGTCGATACGATCATCAACCAGAAGGGCAAAGACCTGATCTGCATCTACGTCGCCGTCGGTCAGAAGCAGTCAACCGTGGCGCAGGTCGTCGGCACGCTCGAAAAATACGGCGCCATGGATCACACGATCATCGTGACCGCCTCCGCCGCCGACCCGGCCGCCCTGCAGTTCCTGGCGCCCTACGCCGGTTGCGCAATGGGCGAAGAGTTCATGGAGCAGGGCCGCGACGCGCTGATCGTCTACGACGATCTCTCCAAACACGCCCAGGCCTACCGCCAGGTATCCCTGCTGCTGCGGCGCCCGCCCGGTCGCGAGGCCTATCCCGGCGATGTCTTCTATCTGCACAGCCGTCTCCTGGAACGCGCCGCCCGCCTCGACGATGAGTTCGGCGGCGGCAGCCTGACCGCCCTGCCGGTGATCGAAACCCAGGCCGGCGACGTCTCGGCATACATTCCCACCAACGTCATCTCCATCACCGACGGCCAGATCTTCCTTGAGAGCGACCTGTTTTACGCCGGTATTCGCCCTGCCATGAATGTCGGCCTTTCGGTCAGTCGCGTCGGCAGTTCCGCCCAGACCAGGGCCATGAAAGGCGTTGCCGGCCGCCTCAAACTGGAATTCAGCCAGTTCCGCGAGCTGGCGGCCTTTGCCCAGTTCGGGTCCGACCTTGACGCCGCAACCCAGCGTCAGCTCAATCGCGGCCAGCGCATTCAGGAGACGCTGAAGCAGCCCCAGTACGAACCCCTGCAGCTGGACAAGCAGGTCATGAGTCTCTTCGCAGTGACAAACGGCTACGTTGACGATGTCGATGTCACCGACGTAAAACGCTGGGAGCTGGAGATGCACGCCTACATGGATGCCAACCATCCCGAGATCGGCCAGACCATCATGCGCGCGCAAGACCTGCCCGATGAATCGGTCGATTCCCTGGGCCTGGCGCTGGAGACCTTCAACGGCAACTGGACGGCGTCTGCATAAACCGTAGTCTGCATAACCGTAGCTCAGTTATCAGCGACACCGGCGCAGTAACCCGGCATTCGGCCGCAGTTCACTGCGTCTCAGGAGGCATTGGTGGCAAGTACACGTGAGATTCGCCGTCGCATCCGCTCGGTCAGGAACATCTCTCAGGTCACGCGCGCCATGGAGGCCGTGGCTGCATCCAAGATGCGCCGCGCCCAGCAGCAGGTAATGGCGACCCGCCCCTATGCGGAAAAAGCCCTCGAAGTGCTCAGCCACATCGCCCGCCTGCACGGCAGCGGCGACCCCATGGACGCGCTCATCACCTCCAGGGCCGAGATTAAGCGGGTCGGGATCGTCCTCATCACGGCCGACCGCGGCCTGGCCGGCGGCTTCAATGCCAACGTGTTGCGGCAAAACGCGCTCTTCATCAAGGAGCAGCGCGACCGGGGACGGGAAGTCGAGGTCGTCGCCGTCGGCAGAAAGGGCCGTGACTGGCTTCTGCGCTACGACCCGGTCATCCGCGCCGAATTTACCAACATGCCCGATACCCTGGCCACCGCCGACATCGCGCCCATCTCCCGCACCGTCATCGATGACTTTCGCTCCCAGCGTTTCGATGAAGTCCATATCATCTTTACCGACTTTGTCAACACGCTGCTCCAGCGGCCTACAGTGCAGCAGATTCTGCCCGTCGTTCCGGCAGAGACAACCGCTGCGATGCCGCCGGACTATATCTTTGAGCCAAGCGTCGAGGCCGTGTTGGAGCAGGTGCTGATCGGCTTCACCGAAGTGCAGATCCTGCAGGCCATGTACGAAAGCATCGCCAGCGAACACTCGGCCCGCATGGTCGCCATGCGCAACGCCACCGAAGCCGCCAATGAGCTCGTCGACGAGCTGACATTGACCTACAACAAGGCCCGTCAGGAAGGCATCACCCGCGAACTGATGGACATTATCGGCGGTTCGATCGGCCTCGAATAGATTTGAGCGGGCTGAAAAGTCCCTTGCCATAGCAGAACGGAGCGTACTATGTCAGAAAACGGAAGCAATGGCCGCATCAGCGGCTCCGTGTCCAGCGTAGTAGGTCCGGTCGTGGACTTCTCCTTTACAGGTGAAGATCTGCCCGAGATCTACGATGCCGTCTACGTCGACCTCGACGACGATTCGACTCTGGTCTGTGAGGTGCAGCAGCATCTCGGGGAAGGCGCTGTCCGTGCAGTCGCCATGAGCTCTACCGACGGCATGCGCCGCGGTATGGAAGGCTACTCCTTCGGCGCTCCTATCACCGTGCCCGTTGGCCCGGGAACCCTGGGGCGCATCTTCGACGTGTCCGGCAATACAATCGACAGCGATGAAGCCGTCGATGCCGCCGACCGCTATTCCATCCACCGCGAACCGCCCAGCTTCGCCGACCGCAGCACGCAGGCGGAGCTCTTCGAGACCGGCGTCAAGGTCGTCGACCTCATCGCCCCCTTCACCAAGGGCGGCAAGACCGGCATCTTCGGCGGCGCCGGTGTCGGCAAAACGGTCATCATTCAGGAGTTGATCAACAACGTCGCCGAGTACCACAGCGGCTACTCCGTTTTCGCCGGTGTCGGCGAGCGCAGCCGCGAGGGCAACGACCTCTGGCACGAAATGCGTGAATCCGGCGTAATCGACTCGACCGTGATGGTCTTCGGCCAGATGAACGAACCGCCCGGCGCCCGCCTGCGGGTCGGCCTCACAGGCGTCACCATGGCCGAGTACTTCCGCGACGAGGGCCGCGACGTCCTCCTCTTTATCGACAACATCTTCCGTTTCGTGCAGGCTGGTTCCGAAGTGTCGGCCCTGCTAGGCCGCCTTCCCAGCGCAGTCGGTTACGCGCCCACGCTCGGCACCGATATGGGAGAGCTCCAGGAGCGCATCACCTCCACCAACGTCGGCTCAATCACGTCGATGCAGGCCGTCTACGTGCCCGCCGACGACTACACCGACCCCGCGCCGGCCACGACGTTCGCCCATCTGGACGCCACCATTACGCTGGAACGCGCCCTCGCCGAACAGTCCCTGTACCCGGCGATGGACCCGCTCGGCTCCACCAGCCGCATCCTCGACCCGCTCATCGTCGGCGAAGAACATTACAACGTCGCCCGCGAAGTGCAGCAGACCCTCCAGCGCTACCGCGACCTGCAGGACATCATCGCCATTCTCGGCGTCGAGGAGTTGAGCGAGGACGACAAGCTCATCGTCGCCCGCGCCCGCAAGATTCAGCGCTTCCTCACCCAGCCGATGCACGTGGCCGAAGTATTCACCGGCCAGCCCGGCGAGTATGTCAGAATCGATGATACTGTGAGCGGCTTCCGTGAGATTCTGGACGGCAAGTATGACGACCTGCCCGAGCAGGCCTTCTATATGGTCGGTTCCATCGAAAAAGCGGTTGAAAAGGGTGAGCAGCTGAGGCAGGAAGAATGACGATTCAGGTCGAAATCGTAACCCCCAGCCGGCAGTTGTACAGCGGCGAAGTCGAAATGATCACCATGCCCGGCGTCGAGGGCGAGTTGGGGGTGCTGGCCGGCCATGCCCCCCTGCTCACGACACTCAATATCGGTGAGCTCACCCTCCACAACGCCGGCGGCGAACCCGAATATATCGCTGTCAGCGGCGGCGTTGTCGAAGTGCTGCCCGACAAGGTGATCGTAATGGCCCGCTCAGCCGAGCGCGCCGATGAAATCGACGTCGCCCGCGCCGAAGAGGCCCTGCAACGCGCTGAAGAAGCCCTGCGCACGCGGCCGGACGAAGATCGCCAGCCCGTGGAGATCGCCTACCGCCGCAGCCAGCTGAGACTCAAAGTCGCCCGCCGTCGCCGCCGCACCCGCCCCGGTGTCTTCGTGGAGGACGAAGGGTAAGACACATCCCTGTAAAAAAATCAGGCCGGGCCTTCAAGTGAGAAGGCCCGGCCTTTTTTTGTCAATCGAATTTCCTGCCAATCGAACCTCGTGTCAATCGAATCTAGCCGCCGTAGAACCAGTCAACTCCGATTCGCGCAGCGTAGATGCCGCTGCGCTTGTGATAGCTGACCAGCGCGACGTCATCGACAAAGGTCAAACTCGGATAGCCGTAGTCGTCGTCAGGATCAGGGCCGATCGGCCGTTCGCGGCTCCACGTAACGCCCTCATCCGTCGAGACTGCCGCCACGAACGGTGTCCGCAGTCTGCCGATTGTGCCGGTCGAGCGCAACAAGAGCAGATCGCCGCTGGATGGAATCCGCTTGACGTTGAGCGCCGACGAGTTGGTTGAAAGCTTCAGATCTGGCGCCGCTTCTCCCTGAGACCAGGTGACCCCCTCATCGTCCGAGTAGGATCGCACAACGTAGCCGCTGTACGTCCGGCATAGCATCATCACCCGGCCGTCGCGCAAAGGGACCACGTGCGGCTCCTGCGCCTCCACCGGCAGCATATTGACGACGTTCTCCGACTGTCGCCAGGAATAGCCGTCGTCATCGGAATAGAAGACCGTGCTTACATAGCCGCGGTGGTCGCCGCCCTCCTCCCTGATCTCCCTCTCGCATGGCGCAAGAATCCGACCTGAGGGCAGTTGGACCAGCTTGTCATTGAAGACATGATTCGTGCCCGCGTGGGGCGTGACGATAAGCTGGTCGCTCCAGGTCGCCCCATCGTCGGTCGAACGCCGGTAGTAGGTGTGCGCGAAACGGGGATCTGATCCGGCAAAGTAGATGTAAGTCAACAGCAGCTGGCCGTTCGCCAGCCGCAGTAAACCGGGGTGCTGGTACGACTCATCCTTGCGTTCGGGCTTTGGCCGGCCAACCAGCGGAAACGGCTCTCCCCAGCTCCTGCCCCCGTCCGAGGAAAACCGTCCCTCGATGTCGCCAAAGATGCTTCCCGCCCCGGCCTTTTCGCGGTAACCGGTGTAGGCCAGCAGCAGCCGTCCACCGCTGAGCAACGCAATGTCGCCCGCATTCCCCCGGTAGCCGACGAAACGCCTGGGCATCTCTACGACATGCACATCTTCGAAGTTTGCGGCGGATGACCCCCTTGTCGTCATGTCTGCAAAATAACTCGCTTCTTGTCTTCGCAGGAGCGGAACATCGGCTCAAGCCCCCTACTTCGGCATATCACGCAACGCATTGAAGACCGGCAGGTTGCCCCAATTGTGGTCCACGATCCCCCACTGCGCCTTCTCCGTATGATTCGCCACCACGCGGAAATTCAGATTCCACAGAATCGCCGGGCCCACCCAGCCCCATCTCTTCATCATCTGATATGCCTCAACCGTCCAGGCGGCCTGTTCGTTGAAGTCGTTGTCGTTCGCATACCCGTAACGCGGGTCAAACGCGCCCCCGGCCGCCCAGCCAAACTCGGTCGGCCAGATGCGCTTGTTGGCCGCGCCGTACTTGACCGCAATGTTTCGATAACCCTCCATCGTGCTGCGGAAACTCCAGGAGTGGTGCGGGCTGTCGCACGCTCCGTTGAATCCGCTGTTGCCATGCTTCTGAATCGCCTCACAGCCCTGCTCCCACGTGTATTGAGGCGGCACGTTGTATCCGCTCGGATGCGCGCCGATGCCGTCCATGTAGCTGTTCAGCCCGGCCTGGAACATCTTCTCAAGATATTCGAAGTCATCCATCGCCGCGATGCCGCCCCGGCTCTGCGGCGCGCCGTTGCTGGCGGCCGGCGTCAGTGCCCCGCTGATCACGAACATCTGTGGACACGCCTTCTTTATCTCCGTGTAGGAAGGTCTCAGAAGCGCCACATATTTGGCCGGATCCAGGGGCAGGTTGCCCCACTCATAATGCAGATTCTGCTCGTTCCACACCTCGATCGCCTTCAGGGAGGTGCCGCAATACTTGCCCGCCATCGCCCCCAGGAATCTGGCAAACGTGTTCGGGTCCGCCGGAGGACCGCCGACATTCGGCTCGAATCCGCCTTCGCGCGCCCATGGCGGCGCGTTCACAACGCTGAACAGCAGACTGATGCCGGAGTTGTTGGCCGCGTCGATGATCCCCTGCATCGAACCCCAATCGTAATTCCCCTGGTTATGCTCGAAGACCTTCCACTCGATCTGCTGCTTCACCCAGCCAAACCCCATCTCGCGCGTCTTCTGCATGACCTGGCCGGCCTGGTTGTTGTGGACCATATGCGCCTGTACACCGTAACCGAAGCCGCCGCCCCCGGCGGGCGGCGGTGCTGCCGCTGGGGGAGCCGCGGCAGGCGGGTCCGGGATGTCGGTGATCACGCCAACTGTGTTCAGAGGACCGCTGGCCGTCGTCAGTTCGGCAAACACCCAACCCTTATTGCCATTGCCAATGTCGATCTGCCACCAGGTGCCGGCGTCGTTCTTGCCAAAAATGAGATACGGTTGACCGGCCTTGAGCTGGGTCACAACGGGGTAATTCGTGCCCGGCCCCCCCCGCACGTTTGTGTTCTGGGTACTCACCAATCTCGAAACCTCCGGCGTTGGTGTTGGTACGGGCGTGTTGGTTGCAACCGGCGTCGGCGTCGCCAGGCTCAGCGCTACCGTGTTCTGCGGGCTGGCCGCCTGCATGCTCCCCAGGTTCGATATCTGCACAACCTGGGCCTCGACGTGTATGTCCCCCTCGCCGGCAGGCGCCATGAACGTATATACCGGATTCTCGATCGGGACCGTCACCTCCTCAATAACGCCGCCGTCAGGGTGGAAAATCTTGTAGGCCACCTTCAACATCGTCGGGGCCGTATTCACGCCTCCTCCCGTCTGGAACTGGCGCGCGACCTCCCACAAGGCCGGGTCCACATCCCCGGAATCCACGTCACGCACCATCACCTGGGTCACTTCATAGCGCTCCAGCAGGTTCAGTTTGCGGGCAAAGCTGCTGCTGTTCTCGAGCGTAACCGTACGCTCCATCTGCTGATCGTCCGTGTACGCGTACACATATGCACCAATCGCGTCATCCCAGGTCAGTGGACGAGTAATACGCGGGTTGACCGCGGCAACCTCGACGTCGGCGCCGGGAACGATCACGCCGTCTTCTCCGCTCAGGCGGACCTGGGCCACCAGCGGTTGCAGAGACTGCTGAAAGCCCTTCAGCCAAAGCTGGTTCCCGCTCCGTTCCACCGACATGCCCGGCAGCTCCACCTGCACCTTGCTGCGGTCAATCTGGTCTGTCGCGAAGGCCAGCAGGGCTCCCATCTGCCCGCCCAGCTGATACGCCGCGGGGTCAGACGGTCCTGGAATCAGAACGCGATCCGCGACGCTGCCCAACGCTTTCCAATCGTAGCCGCGTGTGTTCCACTCCACCGCGGAAACCTGCTGCGGCCACTCCACGCGCACGGCCAGCCAGCGATTCATTTCGGGCGCGTGCAATCGTTCCGCCAGCTGTTCGATGAAGTGGGTAAACTCTGCTTCACCGGCCGGTATCGATTCCATGCCCCGATAGTCGATTATGACACCGGGGTAACTGTACTGGGTCAGGAGATTTGCGATCGCGGTAAGTTGGTTCTGCAGCTGGCCCTGTTCCACCAGCATATTGTGGAGCAGGTCACTGCGCGGCGCCGCTCCGCCCTGCCAGTTGCGTAGCACCGGCACAATCGCATAGTTGCCGGCAGGAGGGTTGGTGCGCACGACATCCAGCGCCCCGTCCCCCCGCAAGTAATAGCCGCCCACCGCAAGTGTCGTTATCGCCGCATTCGCCAGGCTGGCCGGAGGCTGCTCGCCCACCCCGATGTTTGTCCCCACCCGCGCCGCCGGCGCGCTGGTCTGCATCACGATGAAATTGGATGGCGGCGGACCGCCCACCCGGGCTTCAATCTTGTCTTCCACTGCCAACACGGCACTGGGCACAAATTCCCAACTGTCCCCATCCCAGCTGTACAGTTCCAGCGTTTCGTATGGCTGGCTGTCGTTGGGAATCGGGATCCGCACAATGCTCTGCTCCAGGCGTCCTCCCCGCACCTCCACCTGGTAGATCGGGCTCTTGGCTTCCAGACCCGCGGCGGCCAGGGCATTCAGCGCCGTTATCCACGCCTCTCCCGCATTCCCGCTTATAAACTCTGCGCGCGGAATGCTGTCAAGGCTGACTCGAAATGACTCAATTACGCCTTCCGGAGGAAACACGATCGTCATTCCGTCCGGATCCATGAGTGAACCGCCGTTTCTGTCAATTTCCGTTGAGGAAAGGCCCTGGATGCGGTCAAGCAAACTGATCGGCGGCAGAAGCAGCGCCGCGATGATCAGGGCGGGAATCAGGACGAGCGAGAGAATGGCCGTTGCAAACCTTCGCAGCCCGGAAGCCGGTTTCGTTTCAGGGCGGAGCGGCTCATCATATTCGAAAGAAGACCTTCCCATTTACCTTTTCCTCCAATCCGCGCCGCCTTCGGGCAGGGGCGCTCTGAACGTGAATCCACTGTACTGGCATGTGCCCATCTTCAGCGGCCGCTTCGCCTCCATATGCCGAAGTGACGCAGTCCACCAACTATCTTAGCACAGGCAAAAAACTGAACAAAAACAGCTGGATTTTACAAGATGCCGGACTCCTGTGCCCTAAAGTCACCGCATAACGCCACGCGTCCCTGACCATTGCAGTCAACCGATTGCTGGATTCTTCTTCACTGCATTATACTGTTAGCGTCATCCCGGTGGCCTGTACTTGCCCGCTGGCAAACTTGCAACCGGTGGACAGTTTCGCTTTTCCGGTGGGACGGGAACCATGTATCGCAAAATCGTCGTAAAGTTGGGCACAGGTGTACTGACCAAAGGCACCCGTTTTCTCAACCAACCCCAAATGGTGGAGTTGACCCGTCAGATTGCGTCACTTCACCACCAGGAAAAGGAGCTGATCGTCTGCTCCTCCGGCGCGCAGGCCGCCGGCCGGGCGCGTCTGCGATTCCCCGACCTGCCTGATACGCTGTCCAGCCGCCAGATGCTGGCCGCCGTCGGCCAGAGCCGGCTCATGCTCATGTGGGAAAGGTTTTTCGAAATCTACGGCATCCATGTCGGGCAGATCCTCTTGACCAGGGCGGACACCGAAAACCGCCAGCGATTCCTCAACGCCCGCGATACATTCAGCGCCCTGCTGAAGCACCACATTGTACCGATCGTCAACGAAAACGACGCCGTGGTCGTCGAAGAGATCAAGGTTGGCGACAATGACAATCTCTCCGCGCTGGTGGCCGTGCTGACCGACGCCGACCTGCTGCTGATGTTGACCGACCAGGAGGGCCTCTTTACGGCAGACCCGCGCACAGACCCGAACGCACAACTGATTCCTGAAGTCCAGACGATCGACGATTCCCTGCGCGCCCTCGCCGGCAATACACACTCCGCCCTGGGGATTGGCGGCATGAGCACAAAACTGCAGGCCGCCGACATCGCCTGCCGCGCCGGCACCGACGTCGTGATCGCAGACGGCAGCTCACCGGACGTGATCTTGCGCGCCGTCTCAGGCGCGCAAGTGGGAACCCGCTTTCCCGCACAGGAAACGCCCTTGGAAAATCGCAAACGCTGGATCCTGGCCGGCCCGGCGCCTTCGGGCCGCCTCCTGGTCGATGCCGGCGCGGCCAAAGCTCTGCGTGATCAAGGCAACAGCCTCCTTCCCGTCGGTATAACGACCGTTGAGGGCGAGTTCGAGCGCGGCGACGCAGTATATGTGAAGGAAAAAGATGGACGGAACCTGGCGCGCGGCATCACCCGCTACAGCAGCGCCGACCTGAAACGAATTCGCGGCTGCCAGTCGCACGAGATAAGCGAACGGCTCGGCTATGGCTACGGGCCGGTCGCGCTCCACCGCAATGATATGATCCTATTGGAGTAGGGCTGGGAGGAGACGAATGACCATAGCTGTCAAGAAACCAGGCGCGATCGAACACACTACAGATCAACTTTCTCAAAATAAGAGGTCTCAGCCCGCGGCGCAGCCGGTTGACCTGGAGGCGATGGGAAAGGCCGCGCGCCAGGCGAGCCGCAAACTGGCCGGGCTTTCGTCAACGCGCAAAAATGAAGCCCTTCATGCCATTGCCGACGCGCTGGAAGCGCGCAGCGCAGAGGTCCTGGCGCAGAACGAACTGGATATCGCCGACGGTCGCGCCAGCGGTCTCAGCGACGCCCTGCTCGACCGCCTTCTGCTCACCCCCGATCGGATTCGAGGGCTGGCGGACGACACGCGCAAAGTGGCTGCCCTGCCCGACCCGGTCGGCGCCGAGCTCGAAAGCCGCCTGTTGCCCAACGGCATACGCCTCAGCCGTCGCCGCATCCCAATCGGCGTCCTCGGCGTAATCTACGAGGCCCGCCCCAACACCACTATCGACATCGCCGTCCTCAGCCTGAAAACAGGCAACGCCGTCATCCTGCGCGGCGGCAAAGAGACCCTGCGCAGCAACATGGCGCTCGTCTCTGTAATCGCTGACGCGCTCCAGGCCCAGGGCCTGCCAAGTGAGGCTGTCCAATACATCGGCAACCCGGACAGAGCGCTCGTTTCCCAGTTCCTGCGCATGGACGCCTACGTCGATATGCTCATCCCTCGCGGCGGCAACAGTCTGCACCGCCTCTGCCGCGAGCAGAGCACCATCCCCGTCATCACCGGCGGCATCGGCATCTGCCACTACTACGTCGATGTCACCGCAGACCAGGAACGCGGCATGGACGTCATCGTCAACGCCCGCACCCAGCGCCCCTCCGTCTGCAACTCCCTGGATACCCTGCTCGTCAACCGCCGGATAGCGCCCGAGTTTCTGCCCAAACTGGCGCAACGCATGGCCGATTGCGGTGTCGAGATACGCGCGACACCCGACGCCATGCCATTTCTCACCGACTACGGCGCAACCGTCATCCCCGCTGGCCCCGACGACTGGGACACCGAATGGATGACGCTGATCCTCGGCGTCAAACTGGTTGACTCGCTCGACGAGGCCATCGCTCATATCCAGGAGCACAGCCAGGACCACTCCGACGGCATCCTCACCCAGGATTGGAACAACGCCCAACGCTTTGTCGATGCCGTCAACTCCTCAGCCGTCTTCGTCAACGCCAGCACCCGCTTCAACGACGGCGGCCAGTTCGGCCTCGGCGCCGAAGTCGCAATCAGCACACAGAAGCTCCACGCCCGCGGTCCGATGGGGCTGGAAGAGCTGACCACCTACAAGTGGATTGTCCTGGGCGATATGCACGTGCGGGAGTAGCTCTTTAGCGATCGTTCCTTCGGCCGGGGCCGCGCGGCCCCGGTTTCCCTTGCTACGGTTCGACCGCGTCCGCGTAATCCAGCAGCGCAGCCGCTGCCGTCTCCAGATTTTCAAAGATTCCCAAGCCGACTGACGCCGCAACTGCCGCGCCGACCGCCGCCTCCTCCGCATGGCTTGGAATCAACAACGGTTTCTCGAAACAACCCGCCAGGATCCGGGCAAGGAGCCGGTTCTGCCGGACCCCGTTGCCCGAACCTACCAGTAGCGGCGGCGTTCCTACCACCGGCTTCATCTGTTCGAAAAAGGCGAAAAAGCCACCTGCCATGCCCTCGAGCAGGGCCCGGGCGAAGTGTGCGGGCGTGAAGTTGTCCGGTGACAGCCCGCTGAACGAAGCTCGCAACCCCGGGTCGGTGCGGCTGCCTGTGAAGAACGGTTCACAGCGCAGGCCGTCGCTGCCGGCCGGAACGGCCGCTGCCAACTCCGTCATTCGTGCGTAAAGATCGTCCACCAATTCCGAATCCAGGAGCTGCGTGCCCACCTCCTGAAAGAACTGCTGCAAGTAGGCATATGAACGGCCCCCGAACAGTCCTCCCCCTATCAACAGATACTGTCCCTCGGGGAAGGGACGGTTCTCCAGACCCGGTATGAAATGAAACTTGTCTGTGCGGGCAGAAATCTGGCCGCCGGTTCCTACGTTCAGGAGCAGACTCCGGCCCGGCTCCGGCGCGCTGCCGATAAAACTGGCCTGATTGTCCCCCAGTGCCACCGTCACCGGCATGCCCTGCTCCAGGCCAACAGCTTCAGCCAGCTCCCGCCGCAGACCCCCCACCACGTCCCCTGCGCCTCCGATCGGCGGGAAAAGACGCGCAGGCAGCCCCAGCCGCTCCAGCAGCGTCAAATCCCAACAGTTGGCGCGGATGTCGAAGATCCCGGAACTGGCAGCCAGCGTCGGTTCGCAAACGACCGTCTCTCCAGTGAGGAATGAGACCACCGCATCCGGGACGAAGCAGGCCGTCACCGGGGCTGCCGGCAATGCACCCTGCAATCTGAGCCAGTAGAGACTGGGCCCAACGAACCCCGCCGCCGGTAGACAACCAGTGTTGCGAAACGCTTCCCGGCCTCCCGCGGCAGCGATGAAGCGGTCCAGCACTGGCCTGTCAGAGCCTGGCAGCGGCTCCTGCACCCGCAAGTCCTGCCAGGTAATCGCAGGCCCTGCCGGCGCAGCATCCGGCCCAATCAGGGCAACCCCGTGCTGCTGGCCCGTAACCCCGATTCCTTGAATGGCGGTCGGCGCCAAATCTGCCTGCGCCACCAATTCGGCCAGGCACCGCACCGTCAGCTCGTACAATCGCGACAGGTCCAGCTCAGCCCGCCCAGGCCCGGGAAACGAACCCGCGCGATTGGCAACCGTCCGGTGTGCTACCTGCCTGCCGCTCTCCGGGTCCAGTACAACCGCGCTCAATGAAGTCGTGCCGATATCGAGGCCGATGAGCATAACGATCTCCCTTCGAAAATCTGCTGAGAACACACTGGGATTGTATCCCAAAAAGCAGTCCGGGAGCACACGTGCATCTCAGTGTCAGTATGCAAAGACCCCCGTCTTTCTGTTACAATAGTGTCGCGCTAAAAGAACGGCGACATTCCGAATTCGCAGTTTTTGCTTGAACTTCATGCTACACTATCCACGGGAGGCATGATGATGACGACGACAACCACTGCCCAGGGAAAACGCGCCCAGTTGATAGAAGACGGCTACTGTGTCTTCGAACAGGTGCTGTCTCCTGAAATGCTGGCCCGCGTGCGCGCCGCCAGTGACGGCCTCATAGAAGCCCAGTCTGCCGAGCACTTCGAGGAGCAGAAATCCACCGGCAGCATGATCAGCGTCTATGACGATCCCTTCTTCGCCGAACTGGTGGCCTATCAGCCTTCCCTGGATGCGCTGACCGCTCTCGGCTATCCAAAGCCCCGCTGGTCATCCGGCTTTGTCATCAGTAAGCCCGGCCAATCACCGCCCCTCTTCTGGCACCAGGACTGGTGGGGCTGGAACGATCCCGTCAGCTACACCGACATTCCCATGCAGCTCTTTCTCATGTACTACCTCGTGGATACGCGTATCGAAAACGGCTGCCTGCGGGTCATCTCCGGTTCCCATCGCAAGCGCCACCGCATGCACGATGCCGTGCCCACGGCCCATACCGATGAACTGCGCCGCGCCACAGACCCCACCCATCCTGCCTATCAACCGATGCCGGAGGATCAGGCTGTGCCTGTCCGCGCCGGCGACCTGGTGATCGGTGACGCCCGGTTGCTCCACGGCTCCTACGCCAACCAGACCGATGAACGGCGCACGGTCATCACCATCTGGTACCATCCCAATTTCGACATCTCCTCACCCCGCATCCAGTCCAATTTGAGCCGCACACAGACACGGGTTGTCGACTGGCCCCCGCAGGCCCAGAAGCTCGTCCAGAGGCTCGTTCCCACCTATGAGGGCGACGAAGAGCCGCTCGAATGGAACCGGGTGCCGGGATCTGAACTGAAGTAGCATTCGCTGACCCAGATTCCGAAGCGAAAATACATCACCAAGCCAACTATTCTGAAAAGATCCTGACAACAAGGAGAAGAGTTCGATGAAGATGCACATTGGCGGACAGTGGGTAGACAAGTCCGAAAAGATCGAAGTGTTGCACCCGTTTGACGGCTCCGTCGTCGACACCATTCCCAGGGGCGATGCGGCCGATGTCGAGTTGGCGCTGGCAACTGCCGAACGCGGCGCCAAAGTAATGGCCGGTCTGACCGGCTACGAACGCTACGAAATCCTGCACAAGGCCGCCCATCTGATGGAGGAACGCACCGAAGAGCTGGCCCGCATCATCACGCTTGAAGAGGGCAAGATCATCGCCGAGGGCCGCATCGAAGCCTCACGCGCGGTCGAAATCATCGCCCTCTCCGCTGAAGAGGCCAAGCGCCTCGGCGGCGAAGTCGTCCCCCTTGACGGCGCGCCCGGCGCGGCCGGCAAGTTCGGCTTCACCGTTCGCGTGCCTTGCGGAATAATTGTCGGCATCAGCCCCTTCAACTTCCCCCTCCACCTGGTCTGCCACAAGATCGGCCCGGCACTGGCCGCCGGCAACGCCATCATTCTCAAACCGGCCACCGACACACCGCTCTCAGCGCTGAAGCTCGTCGAAATCTTCCTCGAAGCCGGCGCACCGCCCGAGGCGCTCCAGTGTCTCACCGGCTCCGGCAGCGTCATCGGCGACGCCCTCTGCGCCGACTCGCGCGTCCGCAAGATCACCTTCACCGGCAGCCGCGACATCGGCGAACACATCTGCCGTACCGCCGGTCTGAAGCGCGTAACCATGGAACTCGGCTCCAATGCGCCTCTCATCGTCATGCCCGACGCCGACCCCGAACGCGTAGCCCAGGCCGCGGCCGCCTCCGGCTACTCCAACGCCGGCCAGGTCTGCATCTCCACCCAGCGCGTCGTCACCCACGAAAAGATCTACGGCGACTTCCTCGACGCCTTCAAAGCGACCGTCGAGAACATCACCACCGGTGACCCGCTGGCAGAAGCCACCAAAATGGGCCCGATGATCCGCGAAGACGACGCCGTGCGCGTCAATCAGTGGGTAGAGGAGGCCGTCAGCGGCGGCGCCGAGCTCGTCCTCGGCGGAGAACGCAACGGCCAGATGTACCAGCCGACCATCGTCTCAAACGTCAGCCCGGAGATGAAAATCTCCTGCGATGAGGTCTTCGGCCCGGTTGTGGGCGTCACTCCCGTCAGCGGCATTGACGAGGCCATCGCCCTCGCCAACGACACCAACTACGGCCTGAGCGCAGCCATCTTCACGCAGAATATCGATTGGGCAATGAGATTCGTGCAGGAGGTTGAATCCGGCAATCTGCACGTCAACTGGGGCACCCAGTGGCGCGCCGACCTGATGCCCTACGGCGGCGTCAAGGAGAGCGGCATGGGCAAGGAAGGGCCCAAGTACGCCATCGAAGAAATGACCGAAACCAAGATGGCGGTCTTCCACCTGAGTTGATTGCGTAGACTGGATTCTTTCCCGGTCGAGAAAAGAGGTTTTCAACTACAAAAGGCATCGCCCCGGGAACGTTCCCGCGGTGATGCCTTTTTCGGTCCTGGCCCCCCTGGCCTTAACTGTGGAAGATAGCCAGCCGGAACTCGTGGTTCATCTCCGCTTCCCGCAGCGTCAGCCATGACTCACCGGCGATCTGCTCCGTACACGGCCCGAATGAACAGATCGTCAACCGCCGCATGCATGCCTCGTGCCGCAGCCGGCTAAGGACAGTCTGTAGCATCTGCCCTCGAAAAGGGGAGAACAGAAAAAAGACCGTACCCCCGCACAGGTCCGCGCTGCGAGCGTCCCCCTCACAGAAAGAAACCCCGGCGATTCCCAGCCTTTCCGCTTCACCGCGGGCCCGCTCCACATACGCCGGCACGACCTCCAGCCCCGTCGCCTCGACGCCCGTCAGCAGATTTACCAGAAACACTACCTGCCCCAGCCCGGAGCCGATGTCGACAAATCGGTCGCCGCGCGTCAGCGGCACGCGGTCCACCAATTCCAGTACGGCGCTGACCGGCGTTGATTCGTAGTGGATCATCTCTTCTTCGCCGCCATCCCACTCCAGCGGCGGGCAGTCGCTGCGGAACAATCCTGCAGCCAGCGCGTCCGCGGCCTCCGCGCCCCAGTGCATGCACGCGCGATCACCGCGCCGGTAACGGCAGTTGCCATTTAGCAGCGTCCGCAGTTGGCGCGGCGTGACCTTGTCTGTTCGGATGCCTGTACGTAGATTCCGAAAAAGAGCCTGGTTACGCGCATCCAGTTCCCCCTGCAGAGCTTGCACGCGCCGCAGCCCGGTTGCGGCGGGCCGGCGCCCGGCCTGTATCTGGAACGCCTCGCCTAGAAAGTCGAGCGTCGTCAGCGCTTCGAAGCGCGCTGTCAGATTGTCATCACTGTGGAGTGTGGAGTCCCGTTCCAGAGCGGCCAGATCCCGTTCCAACTTCGACAGATCGGCCATGACGGTCTCCGCGTGGGGCAAAAAGCCTTCTACTTGTACTCTTCGAGCAGTTCCGTCCTGCTGGAAAACGTCTCGGCGATCAGCGGTTCACCTACCAGGTCATACTCCAGCGCACCGTTGATATGAACCTGCAGGATTGTGCCCGCCGGAGCGTCCGCAATGCCCGGCACCAGCACCAGTCCATCCACTTCCGGCGCGTCGCGGTAGCTGCGGCCCATCAGCAGCGGCGCGCCGCTCTCGGCAATTTCGCCCTGGCCCTCGACGAGGATGTCGAGTACCTTCCCGACCTGCTCTTGATTCTTGCGCAGGCTGATCGGCTGCTGGACTTCCATCAGCCGGCCGTAACGCTCTTCTTTCTCTTCTTCGGGTACCGCGTCGGGCAGCTCCGCCGCCGGTGTTCCCGGCTCCGGACTGAACGGAAACGCGCCTACCTTGTCGAACTCCATCGCCTGCGCGAACTTCAGCAACCCTTGGAACTCCTCCTCTGTTTCCCCCGAGTAGCCGACAATAAACGTCGTGCGTAAAGCGATGTCCGGCATCGCCGCTCGCAGCTTCTCCACATGGTCGTATACCATCTCCAGGCGGGAGGGCCGACGCATGCGGCGAAGCGTGCGCGGATCTCCGTGCTGCAGCGGCATATCCAGATAGGGCACAACCTTTTCCTGGTTCGCCATCACTTCAATCAGGCCGTCGCTGACGTGCCCGGGGTAGGCATACATCAGCCGCACCCACTTCAGAGCGTCGCTGGTGCGGTTGCAGAGAGCGCTCAACAGACGCGGCAGGCTGTCCGGCTCACCCTGGTCCCGCCCAAAGTCGGTCGTGTCCTGCGCAACGATCACCAGTTCCTTGGCGCCCGCCTCCACCAGCGCATTGGCCTCGTCGATCACGGCCTCGATCGGGCGGCTGCGCAGCTTGCCTTTGAAGCTGGGGATCGTACAGAACGCGCATGGCGCGTTGCAGCCGTCCGAAATTTTAAGATAGGCGCTGCCCCCGGCCACCGGCGGCCGCGGCACCGCTTGCGCGTAAGTCTCATCCGGCTCGCCCAGCAGGCTGTACCGTTGCAACCTGCGCTGCTCCGGCCCGCCGCGCACCTGCTTGATCAGCTCCACCACGTCCATCCAGCGCCGCGTTCCCAGAAGACCGTCCACCTGCGGTACCCGCTCCAGCACCTCCTCGCCGTTGCGCTGCGCCAGGCAGCCGGCCGCGATCAGCATCTGATCCCGCCGCTTACCATCAGCCAGCTCCTGCAACACACCGATCGACTCCTCTTTGGCCGCCTCCAGAAAGCCGCACGTGTTCACGATCAACACGTCCGCCCGGCCCGCATCGGAGCTGACGCCAAATTCGGCCTGCCGCAACAGCATCTCCATGCCATCACTGTCAACCTCATTCTTCGGACACCCGAGCGTAACCAGGTGATACGTCTGATTCTTCTTCATAAAACAGGCCCTTACTCAAACTCGCCAGCGATTATACGACACTCGGCCTCGCCACCAAGGAGGGAAAGTCCTCGAGCAACCAGCCCATTTTAGCACAAATTTCGGTGAAATTAGATACACCCACCGGGGAAAGTCCACTCACAGCGGTGGCACTCGCGAGGACACGTACAGTCAGGGTCGAATTCGATCCAACAGCGCGTCCAACTCCTGCTGGCTCGCGATCGGCCCGACAACCGTTTCGACGATTCTTCCTTCGGGACTGATGAAGAAAGTCTCCGGTACACCCTGAATCCGGTAGCGGCGAGCTGCCTGGCTGCGCAGATCCGGCCCGTTCGGATAGGTGATATCAAATTCCGCAAGATAGGCGAGCGCCGCCGGTTCCTGGTCCAGGTAGTCCAGCCCCAGAAAGACAATCCCGTTCTCCTTCTCGCGGCGCCACGTCTGCTCCAGCAGATCAGCTTCCTCGCGGCAAGGCGTACACCAGCTTGCCCAGAAGTTGATGACGACGCCCTTCCCCCGCAACCCGCCCAGGTCGACTTTCTCGCCATCGAAAGTCGTGAAGCGCAGTTCCGGCGCCTGACCCGCGGCCCGCTGTTCCTGCACATTCGTCTGCCACAATCGCACGGCCAGCAAAACGATGAACGCTAAGACGGCGCCAAGGAACAGGACGCGCCAGAATTGCACCGCTCCTCTTGTTGGCGCCTGCGTCTGTCGTTCGGTGTGCGACGCCAGCGGGACATTTCCTTCAAGAAGACGGGATCCGCCGCTTTCCGGCTCCGTCGGTTCAGTCATAACGGGCCAGTTCCTCATCCAACCGCCGCTCCCGTTCATCGTGTTCGGGGCCGGCTACTCTGGCCGCCGCCGGTCGCGAAGGTCCCGCCATCTGTTGCAGGCGCAGCCAGAGGAAGATGCCGCCGCCCGCGACCGCAACCAGCGGCAGGATCCACGCCAGCCAGCTGAACCCCCTTCTCGGCGGTTCCCCCAGCACCTGCGGCCCGTACTGCTCCAGAAAATAGTCCCGGATCGACTCCGCGTCCTCACCCTCCGCCAGTTTGAGCTCGATCACCTCCCGCATCTGCGCACATGCCTTCAGTTCGCAGCTGTCCAAACGCAACCTGCCGCCGCACAGCGGGCACCACAAGTCCCGCGCAACGGTGTTCACATCATCAGCGGAGATGTCGGTGGATTCGCTTTGGGCTGAAAGGGGAGTGCTGCTGCCGATGCAAATGATCAACAGGCAAATGGCAGGAAGGACAATACGTAGAGAGGTTGAGAACGCTGCAGTCTCGCGGATTGTGCGCGCTGTGAGGGGAGAGGCCATGCGTGTACTGTGCAGAACGATGCCCGACTACGCGGCCGGCTGCTCAGTCAATCTCACATAGAGACATTGCGCCAGGGAGCGGCCAATTATCTTTACGAGACCCCCGGGATCAGTCTGTGGGGCACTGTTCTCAATCTGTACGATGCTCGGTCCGTCAAACGGTTCTACATTCAACACTTTGACCCGATATCCGGGTTCAAGATTCATCTGCGTCAGATATCGCAGCATCGGCGCATTGTGGTTGGCTACCCGGCGCAATTCACCCGTCTGCCCCGGCCGCAGCTCCGCCAGACTGACCAGATTCTCGCTCTGAACGTGACCGTCTTCGCTCGGAACCGGGTCTCCATGCGGGCAATGGGTCGGGAAGTTGCACAGGATCTCCATCCGCTTTTCGAACTCTGGACTAATAGCGTGTTCCAGCCGCATGGCCTCTGCCTTTACCTGGTCCCAGGTAAAGCCCATCACCTCGATCAGAAACACCTCCAGCAGTCGGTGCCTTCGCAGCAGCTGCAACGCCGCCAGCCGGCCCTGTTCGGTCAACTGAATTCCGGCCTTCGCAGAGCGCACCACATGACCGGTTTCTGTCAGCCGTTTCGCCATGCTGCTGGCCGCAGCCGGCGACACGTCCATCTTCTGCGCCAGCACAGAGGTGGAGATTCTGTCGTTGGATTCGCTCAACTCGTAGATCGCAACCAGGTAGTCGAGCATCCCATCGGTGATGATGTTGCAGAAAGTACGCATGATAGCTATAGTTCAACCGCTGGGAGATGAATGGGCAGCCGCCACAATGGCCAAATTATAATACGCCGTCTATTCGCTGTCAATACTGAATCGGAATCGTCATCTGATGTCCGCTTTTCGTTGCCGACATGCCCGGCCAGGGTGGCAGATGTCGCCATTCTCACGTCGCTCCTCTCAGTTTCAACGCTCCTCAGCCGGCTCCGGTTGGGGCATTTACGGAAAGACCTTATGCAGCGCAGATTCGTCGACCTGAGTTACCCTCTCGACCCTTCGACGCCCCCGTTTCCTGGTGACTCTCCAGTTGAAGTCGAGGTGCAAACGACTATCCCCGCCCATCTCCCACCCGGTACACCGGGATTCATGAATACCAGCAACGTACGCACTTCACTCCACACCGGCACCCACATGGATGCCTTCTTCCATTTCTATCATGGCGGGGCCACGATCGACCAGATCCCCCTGACACAGTGCATCGGCCCAGCCCTGATGATCGACCTCTCCGCAAGAAAGTCCAAGAAAAGAATCACCGCGCATGATCTGGCCCCCCATCAACAGGCTATCAGCCAAACGCCCAAGGTAATTCTCAACACCGGCTGGGCGCAGAACTGGGGCGAATCCCGGTATTTCACCGACTATCCGCCGCTGACAGAGGACGCAGCCCGCTTCCTCGTGGACTGCGCTATCGAACTCATTGGCATCGATACTCCGTCTGTCGACTATTCGCCCTACGATGCCCACTTTGTGCTCTTGGGAAACGACGTCCTGATCGTCGAAAATCTGACCAACCTCGACCAGATTGGCCAGCCCCTCTTCGAGTTCGCGGCCATTCCTCTGAAAATCACAGGCCGGGATGGATCCCCCGTGCGGGCCATCGCCGTCACCGGTGAGACATAGTGCTCCGCACATATGCCTGCGGCGGAGGGTTCTGTCGACCAATGGCACAGCCGCGCAGTTCCAGCCAGCGGCGCCCTGTTGCGTCCGCCGTGATCGCGATCTGAAGGAGAGTCAGACCATGAAGACAGATGCCTTCTGGAAAATATGTGCCCTCATCGGCGCAGTCGTTTTCGCCGCATGTGGGCCAGGCGTCCCACCCGGTTCTCAGCAGCCAGACGGGAAGGACGCTGCCCCGTCGAATCCCGCTCCTGTGCCGGCCCACACGACTGCCGCTACCCCGGCAGTCGCCCCTGAAGGAACCAGCCCTCCCGTCTCCACCCCCCACCCACAGCAAGTCCCAACCTGGCCGGATATTGTTCTGGTCGAAACCCTGTCGGGACTGCGAAACCCTGTAGACCTGGCCCACGCCAGGGATGATTCCGGGCGCATCTATGTGGTTGAGCAGAGAGGTCTGGTCCAGGCATTTGACGGTGGCGCCATTGGACAGTCCCCGTTCATGGACATCCGCGACAGAGTCAACTGCTGCGGGGAAATGGGGTTGCTCGGCATCGCCTTCCCCACCGATTTTTCCAGCAGCCGAGCTCTTTACGTCAACTACACGACCACCGTCCCTGGCCGTCTCCATACTCGTGTCTCCCGCTTCCGCCTCCTCCCAGACGTACACCAGGTCGATCCGGATACTGAGGAAATCCTCCTGCAGTTCCACCAACCTTGGCGAAATCACAACGGCGGCCAGATCGCATTCGGCCCCGACGGCTACCTCTGGATCGGGACCGGCGACGGCGGCAGTGCCGCCGACCCCCAGGACAACGGGCAGAGGGGCCAGACCCTACTGGGTAAACTCCTCCGCATCGATGTCTCCCCTGCCAGCGATGCGCCCTACTCCATCCCGGAGGACAACCCTTTCGTCGGCAATGATCAGTTTCTCGACGAAATCTGGGCCTACGGGCTCCGCAATCCTTGGCGTTTTTCCTTCGATCGCGAAACCGGCGACCTTTACATCGCCGATGTAGGCCAGAATGCCTGGGAAGAGGTGAACTTCCAACCCGCCGACAGCTCCGGCGGCGAAAACTACGGCTGGCGCATCATGGAAGGCCTTCACTGCTTCAATCCCTCTTCCGGCTGTCCCACTACCGGTCTTACCATGCCGGTGGCCGAGTATGACCGGATCAGCGGGCTTTCCATAACCGGCGGCTACGTCTACAGGGGACAGGACCATCCCTCCCTTCGGGGAATCTACTTTTATGCGGACTACGTTACCGGCAATATCTGGGGTCTTAAACAAGTGAACGGCGTATGGGAGTCCGAGCTGCTCCTGGACAGCCCCTACAACGTCAGCAGCTTCGGTGAAGATGAGGCCGGCAATCTCTACCTCGTCGATTACAGCGGAACAATCTTTCAGATTCAGGCTGCTGGCCAGGACTGAAGCCCCTGAGTTAAAGACAGAATTGCAGGCGCCCTGCAAATTAAACTCTATTGAACAGCCCTGCGGCAGCACGGCACAACTTGGAGGCCCTGCTATGGATTTCGACCTGATCATCATCGGCGGCGGCATCGTCGGAGCGGCCGCGGCCTACCGCGCCGGTCAGCTGGGCGCCCGCACTCTGCAGTGCGACCGGCGTGACAAAGGCCGCGCCACAGACGCCGGCGCCGGCATCCTCGCCCCCGAAAGCAGCACACGTGACGGCCGGCTCTGGTACGACTTCGCTCTCGACGCCGTGGATTACTATTCCGTGCTGATCGATGATCTCACTGCCGACGGCGTGCCCATCGAAGAGCTTACTCGGGCCTATAGCCTGTGTTCCAAGTTATCCGTCGCCCTCGACGACACCGAAGCGGCAGCCCTCGCCGAAATGGAGCAGGAAATCTACGCCCGCCAGGAGGAGCGGCGCCCCCCCTCCGCGGAGATGATTCGACGCATCTCTCCCGCAGAAGCCCGCAACACGTTCTTCCCTCCACTGGCCGACGCCAGCGCAGTATTGCTCCAGCCCGTCTCCCGCCGCGTCGACGGCCGCCTGATGACTGCAGCTCTTGAAGGGGGCCTGCGCAGCCGCGGCGTCCGGACACTCGACGCCGACGTCTCAGCCCTGCTTCTGGAAGACGGCCGTGTGTACGGCATCCGCACCGCTTCAGGCGAAGACTATACGGCTGGCGCCGTTCTCATCGCTGGCGGAGCCTGGTCAGCCGCCTTTGCCGACCAGCTCAACGTCCGGATCCCCGTCGCCCCCCAGCGCGGGCAGATCATCCATCTGCATGTCCCCGGCCAGGATACGAGCAGCTGGTCGATCGTGGGTGGATTCAGCGGCCACTATCAGGTGCCCTGGCCCGGCGGCCGCGTCGCTGTCGGCGCCACGCGCGAGACCGGCAGCGGCTACGCTCCCCAGGCAACGGTTGAGGGCATCCAGGAAGTTCTGCACGAAGCCCTGCGTCTCGCCCCCGGTCTGCGCAACGCCGCCATTCAAGAGATCCGCGTCGGCCTGCGTCCCTACACCAGCGATCACCTGCCGTTGCTGGGATCCATCCCCCGAGTCAGAGGCGTTTACCTTGCAACCGGCCACGGGCCTACCGGGCTTACTCTGGGGCCGTTCAGCGCAAAGCTGGTGGTCGAGCAAGCTCTCGATC
This sequence comes from Caldilineaceae bacterium, assembly GCA_022821545.1. Classification (GTDB taxonomy): domain Bacteria; phylum Chloroflexota; class Anaerolineae; order Caldilineales; family Caldilineaceae; genus Bin5. The sequence continues at coordinate 114,183 of JAJEDJ010000009.1, read as the reverse complement.
AACCGTTCGCCTGGGATCTGGCCCCCTTTTCTACGACACGCTTCATTCGCTGATCGGAAGATAGTCCCTGTTCTAAGCCGGTCTCCTATCATCAACTGTTATGCGGCGCCTACCATACGATCTGTCGGCTGCTGACTCCGGCTATCGCAACACATATAGACGGGCATACTCGTGGTATACTCATGACCATGATGGCGACGACGGAATCGATGAATCCTTCGAAGCCAGCGTGGAAGAGAAGAATATCCAGGGGGAGCAGTTTGACCTCGTCGTGATGAAGAACGGCGACCACCTCCTGGTAGCCGGTCCCCATCTCAATCATGTCGCTCTAATTCCAAATCAGTCCACAACTATCTCCCGGTCACACTTGTATGCAACTGACACCTGTAGACGATATCCACCCTGCCATCGACTCTTCCCGCACAGCCTACACAATCAAAGAAATGCCCGAGGATCTCCGTCCCAGAGAGAGGCTGGAGTATGTCGGCGCCGGCGCCCTCAGCGCCGCCGAACTCCTCGCAATCGTGCTGCGTACCGGCGGCCCGGGCGAAAACGTCATCCGCCAGGCCGAGCGCCTGCTGACCGAATTCAATGGCCTGCCCGGCCTGGCTCACGCCAGTTTTGAGGAGCTGACAAAGACCCGCGGCGTCGGCAAGGCCAAGGTGACACAGATCAAAGCCGCCCTCGAACTGGGACGCAGACTCCTGCTCGCCGCGCCCTTAGAGCGCGACAAGATCCAGAGCCCCTCCGACGTCGCCAATCTTCTTATGTTGGAAATGGGTATGCTGGAGCGGGAACAGGTACGCGTCGTTCTCCTGGACACGAAAAACAATGTCCAACGTACACCCGTCGTCTATTCCGGCAGCCTCAACGCCGCCGTAATTCGTGTAAGTGAAATCTTTACCGAGGCCGTGCGCGCCAACAGCGCATCACTCATCGTGGTCCACAACCATCCCAGCGGCGACCCAACACCCAGCCCCGAAGACGTGCAGGTGACAAAACAGATCGTCGACGCGGGCAAGCTCCTGCAGATCGATGTTCTCGATCATCTGATCATCACCCGTAACAACTATGTCAGTTTGAAGGAAAGAAGGCTGGGGTTTGATTGATGCGAAGCGCCTCTGTTACGCCAGCGCGCTGACACTCAGTAGATAATCAGTCACCGCGCGCACGTCGCCCGCATTCAGTTGATGGTCTTTCTTCATGCGCACATACTTTTTCAACTGATCGACCCGCAGCACCGGCATCGAGGGGTTCTCAAGTTCCAGTTGCATGGCCGGATTGATGAAGACCGCCGCGCTCTCAATCGGAATTTCGGCAGCGTTCAACGCTAATTCACCGCTCGACTCTCCCTCCTGAAGCAGTTCCCGGACTTTCCGTTCGGTCTCCTCGATCTCACGTATGGGGTTGCCTAGTCCCTCCCTGTTGAGAAACGTGAGCAATCGGCCCAGGCTGAACCGTTCCCGCCATCTGTCCCCGTACACGCGCACAGTTCCTTTGTCGCTGCGCACAAGAAAGACCCGTACGCCAGACGGCCCCACCAAAATATATGGGACTTCATCCAGTCCCCATAGAAAGAGCGCGTACTTGTCGTCAAACCCTTTCAGGCCGTTTTCGACAAGCTCATCCGGTCGCGCAATTCGCTTGCTGCCAGGCCAGCGCCGCGGCGCAAAGCGGTTAATGTAATAGCTCCCGACATTGGAGGCGATAAAGCCGACCGCCAGCGCGCCAAAACTGACGACCGTCCAGTATCGCTGAATAAAACCGGTCAGGGCGTTGGATGTCGGTTCATCCGGCGGAAACCAGTTCGGCGTAAAGCTGGCGAGAAGGCCGACGAAAAGAATCGCCAAACCCCCCAGGGCAATTCGCCGTCCCCTCTGCTCTCTTGACTTAATCGCCGGCAGATTACGGTATACTTTCATGGATTTGAATTCTTCGGTGATTTGGCTGGCTACCGTTGAAGGGCGACCATTTCATCGGCGTCGTCGATAACTTCGCTGACCCCCGACTGAATCTCCTCAACCAGCCGCGAATCGATTAACTGCTTCGCATTGCGAATCGTGTGGCGGATGGCGTTGGCGTTGCTTCTGCCGTGGCCGACGACCATCAAGTTGGACAGCCCCAGCAGGACCGCCCCTCCAAACTCACTGTCGTCAAGCCTTCGCGCCATCCTGCGCAACGCGGAGCGAACCAGCAGACCGCCAATGCTGCTGATCGGCCCGGCCGTAATCTCGTCCAACAGCACACCTTGAAGTAACTTGACAATGCCCTCCGCGCCCTTCATAAAGACATTGCCCGTAAAGCCGTCCGTGACCACCACGTCGGCAATGCCGCTGGTCACGTCCCGCGCTTCGATATTTCCCATAAACCGGATGCCGGGCGTCTCCTCCAGCAGCGCCGTCGCTTCCAGAACCAGCTGATTGCCTTTGCCTTCCTCTTCACCATTGCTCAGAATGCGAACGCTCGGATTACGCACGCCCATGATGCGGCGCGAGTAGACACTGCCCATTACGCTGAACTGCTGCAGCTGCTCCGGTTTGACGTCGGTATTGGCCCCAACATCCAGGATCAGGCAGAAACCCCGCAATGTGGGAAAAGGAACGATCAACGCCGGACGCAGGATACTCTGCATCCGACCAAAGTGCAGAATGCCGGCAGCCAGCGCGCCGCCCGTGTTGCCCGCCGTCACAAATGCATCCGCCTTGCCTTCCTTCACCAGCTTGCAGGCTACCACCATCGAACTGTTCTTCTTGGTGCGTACCGCCTTCGCCGGCTTGTCCGACATTTCGATCACTTCATAGGCTGGCACAATCGGCAGGTTCAGCCTGTGAGTCGGATGCCTCGCCAGTTCCCTTTCAATGACGTCCGGCCGCCCCACCAGCGAAACAGTAACGTCGTACTGTCGTGCCGCCAATATCGCGCCGGCTACGATTTCGCGCGGTGCATTGTCGCCGCCCATGACGTCAAGGGCAATATTCATGCGACTTCCCTCCAATCGGCAATAGAATCAATGCTATACTACTATAGGTTCGGAGCATTTGAGAAATCGCCCCGAATGCAAGAGATGCCGTATCGGATTCGATTTCCCTGGAGGGGCTGTCAATCTGCCGCTGCAAACTTCAATGCGTGCGAGAATGAATTTCGGACCTGAAGAGACGGCGCGCAAAGTACAGGACGACGGCATCGTCGCTACCGTACGCGGGGACTTTCCCGCCCAGAAAGTGCTGAAAATCGCGGCGACGCCCCGGGCGTCGGCAGTTCCTAGGTGGCGGCCGTTTCCGCTCTATTCCCGCAACTCGTTCATCGCCGCAGGCAGAAGGGTCAGCAGATCCGAGGCGATGCTCCCGGCGCTTCCAATCCTCTGCTCGCACAGCTCTCCGGCTCGTCCATGGAGCCAAGCCCCCAGACACGCGGCCTGAAATGGAGACAGACCCTGAGCCAGCAACCCCGTGATTGCGCCGGCCAGAATGTCTCCAGTCCCCGCCGTAGCCAGCGCAGCAGTGGCCACCGGCAACACGGCCAGCTCCCCTTCCGGTGTGGCAATGACCGTATACGGCCCTTTGAGCAGCACGACCGCCTGCCAGGCCGCCGCCTGCTCCCGCGCCAGCTCCCAGCGGTTGTCTGTAACCTCCTGCACCGACGACAGCCCGCAGAGCCGCGTCATCTCCGCAGGGTGCGGAGTCAGCACGCAGTCCGCCGGCAGCAGCGACGGCCAGTCCTCCAGCTGTGCCAGAAGGTTGAGGCCGTCCGCGTCGATCACCGTAGGCGGCAACATGGGCCCCTCAGCCGGCAATTGGTCGCGGCGGCGGATCGTACCGAATGGCGAGTCGGTTGACGAACTCGAGTCTACACTCTGTTGTTCTTCTTCGTCCGCTTGATCGTCGGACGGAACAAACGAGCCCGGCAATGCTGACGGGCGCCGCCTATGATTCCTCAGCAGCAGCCGCTCCATAAAGGCCCGCGTTGCGCTTTCCTGGCCCAGCCCGCAGCCGATAAGCAGCGCGTCATACTCACCCAGCTTTGCCGTGACATTGGCCGACGCTGTCTCATTTACGACCCCCAGGTCATGGCTCAGAAGGATCCACGTCGGTTCAGCGAGCGCCGACGACACCGGTACCCACACCGGCTGAGGAATCGCGCCCGTTACCAGCCCTGCTCCCACACGGCCCATCGCCGCACAGCTGAGATAGGCGGCACCCGGATAGTTCACGCTGCCCACCACCGCCATCCCCTTGCCAAAAACACCCTTGTGGCTGTTGCGGCTGCGCGTCGGCAAGAGGTCGCCCACCTGTTCCGGCGTCAGGAAAAACGTCCGCATATCGGCGGCAAGTTCAGGGGGAATACCAATGTCCGCCACCACCAGCTCGCCGAGGACGCCCGCGCCTGGAAACTGGAACTGCCCTGCCTTTGCGCAACCAAATGTCACCGTCATATCGGCTACAACCGTAGCCGCATCGAGGGCGCCGCTGTCGGCGTTTAAGCCACTGGGCACATCGACGGCGACCACAGCCAGCGGCGGCTGAGCTTCCGAATCACCTGCCTCAGAGCCGGCATCCCCCGCAGCAGCTCTTCCAGTCAACGGGCGGCTGTTGCGCACCTCCGCCACCTGCTGCAGGATGCTGGCCAGTTCCCCCTCAATGGGCCGGTTGGCGCCCGTACCAAGCAGCGCATCAACCACGACATCAGCTGCGTCCAGCCAGGCTCGAAGCTGCACCGCATCCTCGTCCTCTTCCGCGTTGTGGACGGGCACATTTCGTTCAACCAGCTTGCCCAAATGGCCTTCGTAGTCCTCCGGCGGTTCCGCTTTCTCGCGCGAGCCTCCTTTCCGCCGCTTACTCCCGGCCTGCTTCTCCTTGACCGCAGAGCCGCCCCTCTTCCACAGATAGACCCTCACCTGATAACCGGCGTCGTTGAGATGCCGTGCGCAGACAAGCCCGTCGCCTCCATTGTTGCCCGGCCCCGACAGAACCAGCACCGTGCCGTCCCCACTGAGCGTGTAGTTCTCCTGAACAGCTTCCGCCAGGGCAGTACCCGCCTGCTCCATCATCGCCGCATAGCTCTGGCCGCCTGCATCGGCCTCCTTCTCCAGAAGCTGCATCTCCGCGACGGATACGATTCGTGTATGGTCGGCGATCTCAATCATAGCGTCCCTCTGTCAAGCCGGTCTCGTCAGTGCTACGTCACGCGTATCGGATGGGGTACCGGCTGGTTGAAGAGATAACCCTTCTCGTTGAAAGGAATCTCGTCCGGTTGTCTATTGCCCGCGGCGTCCGTCGCCCGCGTCATAATCGTGTGCTCACCCGGCCCCGCATCCCATGTGAAGCCGAAACGCGTCCATGAATATCTGAATGCATTGTCGCTGAGAGCCGCCGCAAGATGCTCGAATTCCGGTTGAATTTGCAGCTCCTCCAGCGTGGAACCGTTCCACGTCGCCCCGAAATCGCTGCTCCACTCCATTTTCGCGATCGGCCCGTTCGGCGAGTGCGCGAAGCCATAGATGCTGTGTTCCCCCGCCGCCAAATCGGCCGGCCACGGCAGCGCCAGCGCGCTCTTGACCGTCTGCGTTGTCAATGGCTGTCCCAGCGCTTCACCCACAGGTGGATAAGCATCGCCGATCAACGTATAAGAGGTCGTATTGTTTCGGGTCCAAAGCTGTTTCGACGAGACGACGATTCTACCTAGCCACTTGACATTGGCCGCCCCGACCCATCCCGGCGCCAGCGCCCGCAAGGGAAAGCCGTGATCCCTCGGCAGGACTTCACCGTTCAGCGCATAGGCCAGCAGCGTATCCGAATCCATCGCCTTTTCGACCGGCATAACGCGCCGGAAACCCTCTTCCGGTGAACCTGTGTCCAACCCGATCAGAAGTACGCTGGCCGCCTCTTCGGTGATGCCCGCCCGTTCCAGCACATCCCGCATCGCTGCGCCTGTCCATACGCCGTTGCCGACCGCCCCCGTCTTCCACTGCGTGCCCTTTGCCGCCTGCCCCTTTACCAGATCGAACATGGCCCGCTGGTTGCCCGAGCATTCCAGGTAGGAGATGTACGTCTGGCTGGGCAGATTCAAAATGTCGTCGTAGGACAGTTCCAGCCGACTGGCGACCGCGTCGCCCTCGACGGTGAGCCGCCAATCAGCAGCGTCGACTTCCAGGCTGACCGAATTGTTGCGCACAAAAAAGTACCTGCTCGGGGTGATCAGCCCCTGCATGTTTTCCAGGCGGGCCTCCAGATTCCCGCCGCCGAGTTCGATGAACGGCGCCGGGTCCTTGCTGAATGGGGGAGCCTCTGCCGTATTCTCATCTGCCAGCGGCAGTGTACCCGTGGGCAGTGGCAGACCCGTACAGGCCGCCAGCACAGCCGCAGTCCCGCCAGCCGACAGCAGCTGCAAGAAACGACGCCGGCTCACTCCTCGCTCAAGCGCGAGCTGCCAGAGCCCACCTCTCTCCTCAGGAATCTTCCGTGATTTCTTACTCCTTGCTGTCATCCCAGTACCCTCCCGACCACAACGATCTGCCGGCAGTCCAAATCACCGGCTCGGGCGCAGTTAGCGCGTACCGATCATGTACAGCTGCTCACTCAACTCGGCCTGCCAAAGCGCAGCAGATACCCATTGCAGTCGCGAATCGCGAACTCCCTCATCCCCCACGGCTCGTCTGTCGGCTCCCGCTCGATTTGCACGCCCGCCGCCTGGTACTGCTCGAAGAGGCCGTCAACGTCCTCGCCCATGAAAACATAGAATCCCACCGGCGGTTTCTCCGGTAACGGTTGGTCCGTTAGAGAAAGCTGAAAGTGCGCGCCCTCCGAGGTCCATTCCCCCCGGTGGATGCCGGCGTGCGTGGGCGGGTCGCCGTACAGAAAACCGATCGTAAAACCCAGCTTTTCGCAGTAATACTCCGCCGCGGCCAGCACATCCGGCACAGCCAGAATCGGCGCCAAACTGTATGCAGCCTGCGCGTTGCCCGCCAGTTGGCCGGTACGCCACTGCTCCGCCGTAATTCCGTAAACGATCTTATCGTGTCCGGCCGCGTCCTTGTGATACTTCTGCCGCATCCGCCCCCGCCGCCTGAACCCGACCCGCTCCGCCACGCGCAAAGACGCACTGTTCTCCTCACTGATCCAAAGCTCCACCCGGTCCAGACCCATTTCGTCAAAACCGTAGTCCAGCGCCGCCCGCACGGCCTCGCTCATATAGCCGTTTCCCCAATGGTCCGGGTGCAGAAAGTAGCCCATCCCGGGCACGCCGGCGTTCCCGATGTAATCGACAAATCCCAGAGCCGGGCCGTCCTCGTCCGTGCGAACGGTCCAGACCGTCCCTGGCCCATCGAGCATTCCATCGACCATCCTTTTTGTCTCCGCCACAGAAGTGTGCGCCGCATCGTCCATATACCGCATAGCTTCCGGCCTGCGATACGCGTCAAACAGGTCCTCCGCATCCGATGCCGCAAGAGGTCGCAATATCAGTCGCTCTGTAGTTAGTGTGGAATGCATCTAAGCGTCTCCAAAAGTGTCCTGTTGCTCTGTCGATAATGTCAATATATACCTGTATCTGCTAGGCATCCGTCAATTCACAGCCGCGCAGAACAGCCGCACCATGCCGTTTCTCACGCCTCGCCGCGTGCGCCTATCGAGGCCCGTACAGCACGCGCAGCGACTCCCTGAGCTCCGTCGCTTCCAGCAAATCAGTGTTGTCACTGATCTGGTCAATGCTCCCTATGGGCCGGCGCTTGGCCAGTTGCACCATCTGCGGATCACGGACAGACCGCAGCAGCGCGTCCGCGAAACCGTGCAACGCCATCACGCGTAGCGGCCGGCCAAAAAAGTGCATCGTCCTCTCGGGCATCGGTTCCGTGAGCCCAAGCCCGTTGTGCCGGCCAGCCGCGAACCGGTATGCCTCGCTCAGCCAGCGGTCCCGCTCTTGCCAGGTGGACGCTCTCTGCACCTCCATCAATAAGTCGGACAAGGAAGCTGCGCTTTCCAACTGCGCAAATGCCGAGCCGAACCACTTGGCATACGGAGCATACTGTCTCTCCATCAGAAAACACAGGCGCATCACGTCCCGGACCAGCCGCGATCCGATCAGCGCCGAGCCCAGCTCGTCGCCCACCAGCCCCGCCCGCCCCATCAGATGCTCTTCCTGCCCAATGCGAGCCCATCCCGCAGCCAGCAGATACCGCCACACATCCCGCGGATACCAACTGAAACGCGCCCGCACGCTTTCCAACCCGATTTCGTCGTGGAAGACCCCGCCTGCCGTGATCGTGCGTAGCTTCTGCTGGGGAAAAGTCAGCCAGTCAGCCGCCCCAATCTCCCTGCCGATGTCAAAACCCAAGTACCCGCAGAAAAATCCGCCAACCGTCTGCGTTTCCACCCGGTGATTGACCGGCCCGCCCTCCGACGCCTCCAATAGCTGGACCCCATTGTCATTGGGGTCCGGTTCGCTGAAATTCGTCGGGTAGCCCAGAAAACTGTGCGGCAATCCGTCGCGCAGCGCCGCGTCAACATCTTCAGCGTGGGTTTTCCAGTCATCCGACCGCAGAAAAAGTTGTAACCGCGGCCCCCAGCCATGGTCCGTCGACATCTCGTCGTCAAACCCAAGCGTCTCCGACCCGGACCCGATCAAGGCCGCGCTATGGCGCAGGCCGCTGAACGACCCCTCCAGCACCGGCCGCACTGCCTCCCAATAAAACCGTCTGCTCAATTCCAGGCCGGGGATGAATTCCATTCGCTACATTGCCAGATCGAAAGGAAGGTCGCTGATGTCGCGCAACCGTTTGCCCTCGATCATGATATTGAGCATGTCCATCTGGTCTTCGTTGTCGATCTCTTCAATGGCCGCGCGCATCTCATGCAATGCGAAGTGATAGACACAGTCCACGTCTCCCGTTCCGAGAGCGATAGCAGCCAAGCGCGTGGGGAGCGGTTCAGCGGTGACGACCGCTATGTGAGGTAGGCGTCCTTTACGGTTGCGGATCAGATTTAATGCCTCAGTGCGTGCATTCTGTACTCGATCGCTTCGAATGGTCCATTTACACGATATACTGGCGTGAAGAAGTGGATGGGAACCTTCGGCGTTAGTAGCTCGCAGAGACGTCATGCTTGCCGCCTCTTCGTCACTCGATACAATCTCCCCTAAACGGTTGAATTCTTCGTCAGAGATTAGCCGCCGGCCAATTACTATATCCGGCCTAACAATGTAATCTTCGCCTAATGCCGATGCTAACAGCGGGTCTGAAGTCGACTTCTTGAATTGGTCCAAGTACTCAAGATGCTCATATTGGTCAAACTGCGAGATGGCATAGCGGGTCGAATAGAACCAGTTGCCTGGTCGGATGTGTCGTAATAGCTGGAAGGTGTTTTCGATAAATGATGCCGTTATGTTTTCGAACTTGGCGCCGACTGTTTGGCCTGAGAGTGGCTGCGACGTATCGAAAGTTTTTAGGCGATTTACGATTCCCCAAGCGATTTTGCAACTCGCTCGACTCGACCCATCAGCAAAATTTGGATATTGAGAATTGTTCTTTTTACTTGTGGAAAGTCGTACCACCTGCTGGTAGATCTGTCTATGATAACTGCTACGCAAATCTCTAATTGACACTATCTGAACTCCCCAATCAGTTGTTTCCCTTAAGAAATCCGATGACGAACTCTTCATGCATGCGTTTCTGGATCTGCGATTTTGGATTCCGGTTTGTACTGGCAGGCATCATGCGCCGGTTTCGATCCAACTGCCTCACTCCTATTTTCGGTACTTCAAAACCAATGGAGCGGCCAATTTCTGCTAGGCACTTCCCTGTTTGTGTGTCAGTGCCCCGCATCTCTGAACTCCCTACGACGACAATTGCTACTCTACCAGGTCGCAGCACGCGGAACATCTCCCGCAGTGAGCCGGTCATTTCAGAATAATAACGATGCAAGACACGGCCTTTACGCGCATCTAGCCTTCCCACTTCCTTTACAATATTCGCAGAATATTCAGGCAATTTGACATATTCCACATCTGTAGTCGATTCCCCGCCGATATAGCGTTTCCGAGTCTCACCAAGTGTGCTAATCGAATGCCCGAGCCACACAAGAGAAAACTTATGGGCTCGCATATAATCGATAGCGTTTGATGCATAGGGCGGTGAGGTTACGATCAGATCGACTGAGGAGTCTTCAAGTGCCAGACCACGTGCGTTGCCAAACTGAAGGCGCGGCTGAAATCGGACATCTCGGAGGAATGACAATCCGTCGATGTTCTGCACGTAGCGTCTTCTGAATTCCTCTATGGGAGAACGTAATTTCTTCGTGAGGAATGCGGCCCTTACAGATGCATTTTCAGCAGGTTGTATGCTATGCGTCGAGGGGGATTCAACATCGCTATCATCCTCAAGGATCTTTCCACTTTCATCTATAATAACCTTAGCCCTGTGCGGGCGTGTATGGGCTAGATCCAGTGCCAACGAAACGCCACCCGATTTTGTAATGATGATTGCCGAAAGTGCCAACTCGAAGAAGGAGCGTAGCCTGAAATCGGAAACGCGCCCAATCGCCTCGGCAAGAGCCAACAGTTCGATCTGCGTAGCAGGGAAAAACCAATAATCGACAAATTCCTTAGTTTTTCTGTTCCATCGTTGTTCAAGACGCTGTGTCAGCCCGGCTTGATCTTGTGCCAGCTCAGCTTCTGCACTTTCAATAATGCAGTGTCCAGTGCGTCGCGCCGCGGTGATATCGAGAGGGCATACCTTGACCTGCGTTAGCAAGAGTGCAAGTGGATCAATATCGAAGCCAATCGCCTTCCGATTAAGCAAGTAAGCCTCTAGGATCGTTGTGCCGGACCCCATCATTGGATCAAGCACAACATCTCCTTCTTTCGTCAATCCGTTGATGAACTTGCGCGGTAGCTGGGGAGGAAACTTCGCTGGAAAGGCGTGAAAACTGTGCGAAGCATAGCGGCTCTGTTCGTTATGAAAGTCCAGATCCTGGCTGAGTAATGCTTCTAGCCGCCTATGAATTCCTGTCGGTAAAGTGGATTCTTTGAACAGACTCTGTTGCAAAAGCATCTGGCGTCTCTCTGTTGTGAGTGCAAGCGGGGGCGATTGAATGGGCGGATCTAGTATAGCAGTGTTTTCCTATTCTTGCTAGAACCAATTTTCTATTTTTACACGAAAGACGCCCCCCACACAAACGCGCCGCCAAAGAGCGTAGCCTCCACGTCCGTTTCCAATATCGCCATCGGATGGATCGTGAAAATGTCCTGTGACAATACCACCAGGTCAGCCAGCTTGCCCGGCGTAATGCTGCCCTGGCTGCTCTCCGTTCCGCCCGCGTAAGCCCCGCCGACCGTATAGGCCCACACCGCCTCCTCCACAGTCAGGCGCTCCTCAGGATACCAGCCGTCACTGCCGGGGCTGCCGTCTGCCCGCATCCGCGTAACCGCCGCATGAATCCCCTGGATCACGTCCGGCGTCTCCACCGGCGCGTCCGAACCGAAGGCCAGCCTTGCCCCGCTGTCCCACAGGCTTCGGAAGGCATAGGCATAACGGCTGCGCTCCCCCCAATATCTGTCGGCAAGGAGCATATCCTGTGTGGCGTGGATCGGCTGCACCGACGGGATAATATCCAGCTGCGCAAAGCGGTGAATGTCCTCCTCATGCAGCACCTGCGCGTGCTCGATGCGGTGCCGCAAATGCAGCCCCCGACCTGCGCGTCGGCTCGCCTCCAGAGCGTCAAGCACCATCCGATTCGCCCTGTCGCCGATCGCATGCGTGACCACCGCCAGCCCCGCGTCCGTAGCCCTGGCTATGATGTCCGCCATCTCTTCGGCGCCGGTCACCGCGATGCCCGTATTCTCGGGTTCGCCGTCGTACGGCGCCAGCATCCACGCCGTCCTTGGTCCCAGTGCGCCGTCGCTGAAGACTTTCACGCCGCCGATGCGCAACAGTTCATCGCCAAGTCCCGTGCGCAGCCCCAGTCGGATCGCGCTATCCAGCTCGGCCACAGGGATCTGTGCCACAGTCCGCAGCGTGAGATCTCCCTCCGCGCGCAGCTGTTGAAGTGCGCGCAGAGAGCCTGCCGCCTCCTTCGTGTGTATACCCACGATCCCCATGCGGTTGACGACCTCCTGCGCGTGGCGCACAGCGGCCACCGCCTCAGCGTTAGACGGTTCCGCCATGCACGGAAAGGCCAGTTCCATCGCTTTTTCCAACAGAATGCCTGTCGGCTTTCCCTCCCCATCGCGCACAATCTCGCCGCCCTCCGGGTCCTCCGTATGGGCTGTGATCCCCACCCGTTCCAATGCCAGGCTGTTCACCCACGCCGCGTGGCCGCACTTGCGCTCCAGGTAAACCGGATGCTCCGCCGTAATCGCGTCCAGCTGTGCAGCCGCAGGAAACGCGCCGCCATCCCACACCGACTGGTCCCAGCCGCGGCCAGTGAGCCACTGACCGGTGGGTGTATCCGCCGCCCGCCGCCCGACCCGCTCCAATGCCAGTGACAGCGTCGCCGCTCCGCTCAGATCGATCTCCCGCAGACTCAACCCGTAGGAAAGAAAGTGGATGTGGGCGTCGATGAAACCGGGCACGACCGTCGCGCCCCGCAGGTCAACCTCCCGCCCCCCCGGCACCAGCAGCGACCGCATTTCAGTGTCGCTGCCCGTAGCCAGAAAACGGTTGCCCGCGATTGCCGCCGCCGATACCCGGGGCCGCCCGGGATCCATCGTGTGGATATTGCCGTTGAATAGCGCCAGGTCCGCTTGCATTGCCGCCTCCACTGTGGATTACCCCGAAAGGCCGTGCATCTGCCGCTTTCGAGCCATCAAAACCTTTTGTTCACTCTTCTTCTGTTATACCATACAGCCGCCGGAGCGCCACTGTAAAGATTCGTCACCACTCAGTTTGCGACAAGAGCGGAGTCGGCACAGGCGTGCTCCCCCGCGATGAATCAAGGCACTGCAACTCCTTTTCTCCAGCCCGCAGCTTTGAATCGCCTGATGAGTACACCATCGGATTTCCTGCCCGTCAGCATCGGCCTTCTCATCCTTCTGCTCTGGGCCGGCGCATTTGCCCGGCTGACATACCGGCGTGACGAGCGGCGGTGGGATCTCCTGGGCGCAGCCCTGCTGGCCGGAATGTTTGCAGCCTACTTCGGGCGCACCATAGGCGGCGCCGCTTTCCGGCCCGCCGACGGCGGCGACCTGGTCAGTTTCCTATTCCCCATCTACCGGTTCGCAGCCCGCGCCCTCAGCCATGGCGAGCTACCTCTCTGGAATCCACACCTCTATGGCGGCGCGCCCTTCATCACCGACATTCAGGCTGGATTTCTCTACCCTCCCAACCTGCTGCTCTTCCTGCTCAATCCCGCCTTCGACTACCGCTGGATGCAGCTCCTCAGCATCGGCCATCTCTGGTGGGCCGGACTGGGCGTTTACGTCCTGGCGCGCACGCTCGGGTGCAGTCCGCCCTCCGCCCTCCTGGCCGGTCTGGCCTTCGGTCTCTGCGACATCCTCTTCATCCATCTGGGAAACCTCAATCTAGTTGCCGTCCTCTCGTGGAGCGGCTGGATCCTCGCCGCCTGCCATCGTTCACTGACCCTCCGCAGCCTGCCGTGGGCCGGCGTCGCCGCTGCCCTCTTCGCAATAGCCAACTACGCCGGCCACGCCCAGAGCAGCTACTTCCTCGGTATGGCCGTGGGGATCTATTCTTTTGGCGTCCTGGCAGTCCAATACCGGCGAATGCATTCTCAATCGTCCCACGCGACAGCCCTGCGGCAAGCGCTGGCCGGCCTGCAATATCCGGCCGTAGTATTCGTCCTGGCAGCGCTCCTGTCCGCGCCTGTCATCCTTCCCTCGTTCGAAATGCTGCCCTATACCGAAAGGGGTCAATTCGAGTACCGGGAAACCGTCTCATACTCTCTGGCGCCGGGACCTGCCTTCATCGGCCTGCTGACACCTGGCTTTTTCGGACGCGGACCTTGGGACTATTGGGGTTCGTGGGATCGGGTCGAGCTGCCCTACGCCGGTCTGGTGACACTCCTCCTGGCAGCCGGCGCATTCCTGCTGCCCATGCCGGAGAAGCGGCGCAGGCTGCCTCCCCTGCTGGCGCTGGCCCTGTTCGGCTTCGTCGTTGCCCTCGGCGGAAACACACCGGTACACGGCTGGCTCACTCAGCTCCTCCCCGTCTATGGCAGCTTCCGCGCTCCGGCCAGAATCATTGTCCTGTGGGCACTCGCACTGTCGGTGCTGGCTGCCTTTGGGATGGATGCTCTTTTGGCGGGCAAGACAGGCGGGAAGGAGCATCCACTTCCTTCACATACCACATCTTATCTTTCGGTCATTCGTGTGGGCGGTCCCGCGGTTCTCCTTGTCCTGATTCCACTGATCTTCGTTGTGACGCGCGTGCTTGACGGCGACACTGTCGCCCTGCAGCGGGCATTCATGGCCGGCGGGGCCCTGCTCTTGGCTGCCGTTGTCTGGTTGGTCCTCTGGCTTCTTCTGGAGATGTATCGGCATAAACGTCTGGCAGTCAACACTGTGGGCGGGCTGCTGCTCCTCCTGTTGCTGTTGGAACTGTTCGTCGCCGGCGCAAACATCGATATCAGCAGTGACGATCCCTCACGCAGTTTCACCCAGCCCGAGATTATCGCCTATCTTCAAGGACAGGCCGACGACAGGGGGGCTGCTGACAGGGACGCTGCCCACTCCGCTCCAGCCCACTATGGTCTCGCGCCCTTCCGCATCGACGTCCGCACCGGTATCTATGATCTGTGGCAGCCAAATGCTGCCGCTCTTTTCGGGTTGCAGGATGTGTGGGGGATATACAACCCCCTGGTTCTGACGCACTGGCAGGGGCTATGGGACAACAATCCTGGGCGCCACACGCGGATCTACGATATGTACAACGTGCGTTTCGTCATAGTGCGCGACGGTACGCCCCTGGATGACCAATATACACTTGCCTACGACGCCCCCGGCCCTCTCGCCGTCTACGAGAATCCCGATCCACTTCCCCGAGCCTGGCTGGTTCCCGTGGCGCAGATCCTCCCTGACGAAGAAGCCGTGCTCGCTGCCCTGAAACAGCCGTCCTTTGAACCGAGGCAGGCCATCGTCCTGGCGCAGCGCCATGACAGCCCATCCATCCCCGCGACCGCGGGCGGGTCAGATACAGCAAGCATGCCAGGACCCGTATCGGTTCTCGCATACAGCCCGAACGAGATCGTGCTGGCTGCCCATGCCGAAAGGCCGGGCTATCTTGTTCTCAGCGAAGTCTGGTTCCCGGGCTGGCTCGCGACCGTAAACGGGGAACACACCCCCGTGTGGAGGGCCAACTACACCTTCCGAGCCCTCCCCGTTCCCCCCGGAGATATGGAAATACGACTCTGGTACGCGCCCGAAAGCTGGCAGCGCGGGCTCGCACTCTTTGGCGTGGGGTTCCTGCTGCTGGTTGGTCTGTCTTTCTCGAGGCCTATCGCCCTCAAAGTGCGGAATGTCCTGCGGAGCAAATGAACAAAAAGCGGAGAGAGACAACGACCTGCCTCCCTCCTGGTTTGGAAGCATCGCGGGCTAACGCCCTCAAACCCTTTCTCGTCACGGACCACTGATCGCTGCAGTTACGGCAGCACTGCTTTCGGCATCTTGCAGATCATCGTATAGGCCGGATCATAGATGTTGCCCAGGTCGTATTCCACCGTCTGCCCCATCAGAATGTGGGCGCCCACCGGATCAATCCCCAAATCCTTTTCCAGCCAGCGGATCATCTCGGTCGTCGCATGTTGCGTGGCCTGGTCCAGCGGACGCGCGTTGCCCGCGGTAAAGATATACGCCTCGTTTTCCCCTCTCGGCCAGTTGATGCGCCGCCCCTTTTGCACATCCACCGTAAAGGCCACGTCGAAAGAGATCTCAACGCCGGTGCCTACGATCTCACCGTCCCCCTGCACGGCATGGCCGTCACCTATGTGAAAGAGTGCCCCTGGCACAAAGACGGGAAGATAGACGGTCACCCCTTCGACAAATCCGCGATAGTCCATGTTGCCGCCGTGGGGACCGGATGTGGCCGTCGAGATCGCCTCGCCCCGGTCCGGCGCCACCCCAAAACAGCCCGGCATCGGCGCCAGCGGCAAGGTCAGCTCTCCCAGGCTCGTCTGCGGCTCCACCAGCGTCACCGTACCCGCCTCATTGTCCACCCGCCAGTTGGCCAGCTCCTGCCCCTCCGCCGGCCAAGGCATATTGGGCACCTGCTCCGGGTCAACGACATTAGGGGCCACCATCGTCCGCGTCCACCCATAAGGGCGGTTGCAGCGCAGCTTGTCCAGATGCACCACCAACGTGTCCCCGGGTTCGGCCCCGTCCACATAAAATGGACCGGTCATCGGATTGCCCCCTGACGTTACCGGCTGGCCGCTGCTGTCCTGTCCTCTGGCATCGACCGTCGTTGTTTCGATGCTGTCACCCGCCTGCACGCGTAACACAGGTGGATGCGAGCCGATCGTACTGAAATAATGGTCCGGCTGGAACTGATGAGTAGCCATACATCTGTCCTTTCGCGGCTGGCTGCAAAGGCGTCTCTGATTTGTATACTCTTGGGAATGATCTACTGTGATTGCCCGGGGAAAACCGGCCCGACCGTCGGCAGCAGCCAGCCGGGCCGGTCACATTCTCAATTGGCAAACAACTGCCCTGTCGGGCCAATGGTCATTGCCGGCAGCGCTTCTTGACTTCTGATCATATGGTCAAGCAGCTGAAGTTCGCGCCCCAGATAGTAGTTGCCCAGCTCCAGTAGCTGCGGCACCCCCGGCAGCGCCAGCATGCGGTGCTTGTCTTCGGGGGGCGCCTGCAAAGTGATTGCCGTGAGAAACGCCAGGCTGGTGGCATCCTCCGGCAGACGGTCCAGTTTCAGCTGTACGCCCGTAGCCTTCGTCAACAGTTCAACGTAGCGCGTGATCTTGGGGCGAACCTTGTGAGCGCGCTCGACCGCCAGTTTCGTATCCCCGTCGGTTACCGGAAAATGTCGCACACGTCCCGTAAGATAGGGAAGATCGCGGTTCAGCGCCTCGATCCGAAATCGACGTGTGCCCACAACCTGGATGTTCATCCTTCCGTCCGGCTGACGGTCCACCTTTACGATTCGCGCAGCCGTCCCCACCCGGTGCGGCTCCGCATCGCCCCCTACCTCCGGGCCTTCCTTGATCAACACGACCCCGAACGCCAGGTTCTCGTCCAGGCAGCGGTTGATCATCTCACGGTAGCGGGGCTCAAAGATATGCAGAGGCAGCGCCATACCCGGGAAAAGCACAACATTCAGAGGGAAAAGCGGCATTTCCATGTTGGTACTCCGTTGCCTAAGGGAGAATTCGTAGTCGCTTATGGGCTTTTCGTCATGCACCGTTTAAGTCCCGCCATCCTTATCAATGTCGCCGTCGTCCGCTGCCGTCTGGGCCAGCAGGTCATCAGATACTTTCATGAACTCTCGCAGCACCGTTGTGGCAAACGCCCCTTTCGGCAACGAAAACGCCACAACGATGTCCGTCCCCTTCTGCGTAACCGACAGATCGTTGAGAAGAATTCTACCCAGCCGCCGCGTACCCATCATCTTCGCCCTGGCTAACGAGCCCATATCCAGGCCGCTCTCTGCCAGGATCACCTGCTCCAGTTCACCCGCTTCCGCCTCCGCCTCCCACATCTTTGGGCCATAGATCGGCGCCGTAAAGCTGATCTCCTTCTCTTCGAAACGGCCCTGCTCCGCCGCCTGATCAGCGACAACGAAGAGACCGCCGGTAGCGTGCTTTTTGGCGATGTCTCCTGTCAGCAGCGTAGTGAACCTGCCTTGTTGCTGCCGCAGAGCCAGGTAACGGTTGCACAGATAGCTTTGCACACTCGCAAGCAGGAGACTGCGCAACCAGCGGTTGGCCATTCTCTTGTTACCCTGGAGCAATTCCCATCCGCGCCGCACATTCCCGCCGTTCTGCCCCAGGCGCTGCGGGCCGTAATAGTTGGGAAGCCCGCAGTTCCGCACCTGCTCCGCGATGGCCGCCGCCCGCGCCGCCGCCTCCTCGCCTTCGACAGATGGTCGCGTAACCGTGATCGCAAAGCGGTTGCCCAGCAGGTGCCCTTTCTTGAGCTTGTTGCGATGCAGGCGGACCCAGTTCACCGTCACCGGCGTCTTCGACCCGATGCGCGCCGGCGCCGCCTTCAGAAAGTCGTCGTCTACGTGGCCGACCAACAGACTGAACGTCTGCGTCGCCCTCGCAAATTTGTCCTTCATGCCCGCAAAACCGACCGCCCTGTACGGTAGGTCGAACGCCTCGGCCAGCCCCCGCTGCACTTCTCGTGTCGTCAATTCCTCTTTCGTTATGTTGACGTATAGATGCTGGCCCGCGCCACTAGCTTCGTATAGCGGAATTTCCTCAACCACAAAGGCATCGGGCGCGGCCCGCAACTGTCCGCCGAGCCCCGGCAGTCCCTCCGTACAGTAAGGCAGTCTCAAATCCAGTTCCACGTCCGTGGGCCTCTTTGCGTCCTCTCAGGAGATTATAGCAGATCGGAACGCACCGCTTGGGAAGCAATGTTCCAATGACACTGTGTTTCAGTGACACTGTGTTCCAATGACACTGCGCTGCCGCGGCTATTCGTCCTTGAAATAGAGCAGGCTGTAGCACAAAGGAGTGCCCCGCACCCCGCCGTAGCGAAAACCCACCTCCTGCAGCCAGCGCCGTACCGTTCTCGGCAGTGCATATCCCGTGTGAGGCATCTCTTCACTGACCGCCAGACGCCCGCCCGCCTTCAGGACCCGTCGTAGCTCTTCCAGGGCAAAAAGCGGCTGCGGCATCTCGGAGAGCGAAGCGATGGCAACCACAACGTCCACACTGTCCCTCTCCAGCGGCAGGCGGTACGCGCCGCAATGATGGAAACTGACGCGTGAGGCAAAGCCGGCGCTCTCCACCTTCGCCCGCGCCGCGTCAACCATCGACGCCTGAATATCCACCGCATGCACGCGCCCTTCGCTGCCTACCTGCCGCGCCATCTCGACAGTAAATGTGCCTGTGCCGCACCCCAAATCCAGCACCGTCTCGCCGGGACCAATGCCAAACGGGCCCAGCGTAGACACAGGGTCGCGATACCGCATCCGCACCGGATGGTCGAGCAGCTCCCGCAGCGGCGCAGGAAACGGGCGGGGCCTCATGCGGTGCGCGATACGCGTACCGACCTGCGCGCCGACAGTCATGCCCACGCATCGTATCAGAAGATTTCCCAGTCCCATTCGTCAAGGTCCCGTGGCTGCCGAACTGTGCCCGTACGCTGTGCCCGCACGCTGGCAACCGGCAACTGAATCACTGGCTGCTACAGGGAAAACGGATGCTCAGAATCCCCCCGGCAAAGACGGCGCCGCTGGCGTCCCGTTGCGCCAGGACCGCTGGCAGCAGAAACTCCCGCTTAAAATTGCCGATTGAGATGAAAAGTTCGTCGCCTCGTTTCGTCAGACGGATCTTGTCCAATTCAATGTGGGGCAAAGGCAGTTTGAGGATGAAGTCGTTGCCCTGCTCCTCAATCTCCTGAGCCCGACCAACGAACATAACGTCGCCCGGGTCCCGTTGACCGTACAGTTCATCCGCTAACGACCGCAACGGACCAAAGCCGACCACCTCTTCGCTGCGCCAGCCACTGTACAGAATCGGCAGCGGGTAGAAATCCCGCTCGATTTCAGCCAGGTAGCGGGTCTGTTGCATCTGAAGTTGGCGCAGATACGGATCGCTGCTTGGCGCAAGAACGGCTCCTTCACCGGCTCGCCGGCCCCCCTCGTCGTCCGCCGCGCCCCCGTCACTCCCATGCGCTCGCACCCCCGGCAGGATCCGGTTCACCACTACCGCATCCACTGGACATCCGTAAAGGGACAGATAGGTTACGGCCCGGGCGCCCTCCTTGATCACCATCTTTTCAGGATTGACCACAACCCGGTAACTGGTGGTCTGAGGGTCGCTCAGTACCTCCTGCAACTCCTTTACATCATCCACCAGCTTGGGCAGGGAGGCCAGCGCGTCCTGTTCCGGCATCAGCCGCCGCAAAAGCCCGCCGGTCAGGCGCATCGCCGTCTCCCCCCAACCGAAAAAGCGTTCGACATACCACTGGAAGCTCTCCGGCATCGCCAGCAACCGCATCGACTCCCCCGTCGGCGCTGCATCCACGATCACCCGGTCAAACTCACGCGTCGCCGCGTTGCGGTGAATCTGTATAAGGCTGAAGATCTCCTCCATGCCCGGAACTATCGCCATCTCTTCGGCAACCGTCTTGCTCATGCCCTCCTTACGCAAGATCTTGCCCATGTAGCCCTGCAACGCGCCCCAGTTCTTCCGTACCTCGTCCAGGACGTTGATTTCCTGCGCAAACAGATTATCCGCTATCTCCGTTGGTTCGTTTTGCAGCGGCCGGTCCAGGCTGTCTGCCAGACTGTGTGCGATGTCCGTGCTCACCACCAGCGTACGGTAGCCCATCTGCGCGCAGCGCAACGCCGTCGCGGCCGCCGTCGTCGTCTTGCCTACGCCCCCCTTGCCCAAGTACAGAAGGATGCGCACTGTTTCCACCTCTCGCCACTACACAATAACGGGACAATAACGGGGAATCTGATTCTCCTGCCGTCGCAGAGGTCAGATCCGCCCGCCCAACTGTCCATTCTGGCCGCCGCCCGCTTTGACGTTTCTGGCAATTCTCAGTGGGCCCCGCCTGCCCCCTCTCTCCGCGCACGCCGCCGGGCGCCCCCGCGCCGCAAAATCGCAGCGACCGCCAGCGCGATCAGCACCGCCCCGGCCAGCACATAGAGCGCAGCCGCCCGGCTTAAACCGAACCAGCCCCGTATCCGCCACCAATACAGTGGCAGCTGCGCCCAATAGCTCCACCGCACATGCCAGCGATGGCCGATCGAGACTACATATTTGCCCATCTGGTTGTGGGGCGTCCACACGACAAGATAGCAGCGCCCGCCCACCAGGGTACGCGTGTCGACGAGAGGACCGGGGTAGTAATGTACACGCGTCAGTACATCCTTAACCGGCTGCAGAAGCTCGCTTGGCGGCGGCGCCACAATCGCTCTGTAGCCCTGGGGCAGCTCCAGTGGCAACTTCTCCGTGTCCGCACTGTACGGCAGGCTCCGCGCAACGACTGCAAAAGTCGGTACCACCGAACCGCCGCGGGGCAGAACAGGCGCGAACATCTGCGCCCGCAAGCGGTCGCCCGCCTTGCAGTCCACCCGGTACACATGCGTCTCGCCAAGCCGTGTGAACGCCCCAAAGATGAGCCGCTTCCGGCTGAAATCGGTGAACGATTCGCCGTCAACCAACTGGCTGCCCGGACGGCCGCCGAAAATAGGGACGCTACCCGCAAGATCGACGCCGGGAACCGGTCGGGCCCCGCCTTCAGTGGCTACCACAGTCACAACCCCTCCTGAATAAGAATACGCAAAAAGAAGCGTGTATGTTGCAGTTCAGTATCACGGGCAAGAGTCTATCACCCGCCCGCCCGCTCCGTCAACCGAACGCTCCGTTTGCCAGAGCCTAAATCCCTGCCCAAATCCCTGCCCCAATCAGTCAAATTCGGACGTCCATTTCGATGTCGGAATCTTGGAATTCTCAAGAAATCTATGGTACGCTTCAGCCATGAATGCTCGCGTTCTCACCCAGCTCGCCCTCGTGCATGTGGGCGTATCTATCACCGTCGTTCCCGTTACCAGTACGCTGAATCGCGTCATGATCGCCGACATGAAGATGCCGGTGACGCTGGTGGCCGTCCTGGTTGCCTTGCCCTACCTGCTTTCCCCTCTGCAGATTTTCCTGGGCAACTGGTCTGACCGCCATCCGGCGGCCGGTTACCACCGCACGCCCTGGATTCTCCTCGGCGGGCTCCTCGCGGCCACAGGCAGCTACTTCACAGTCCACGTCGCCTATCTGCTGGACAATAACTTCGTCATGGGCCTCTGGGCCGCTGCCATCGTTTTCTGCCTCTGGGGAGCTGGCATTAACGCCGCCTCGGTTAGCTATCTTTCTCTCGTCACCGAACTCGCCGATGAAAACGGGCGGAGTCGGGCGGTCAGTATCATGTGGACAGCGATGATCGCGTCTACTATCGCTACCAGTCTGGGCCTCTCTCGCATGTTGGCAACGTCCACCGCCATTTCGAAGGAGACACTTACCACTGCCTTTGGTGCGATTTGGCTGGTATCCGTCATCTTTGTCCTGATCGGCAGCTACCGAATCGAGCCCCGCGCGTCGGCCAGGACCGACCGGCCTGCCAACAGCGCAGATGATCCCATACTCGCGTTGCGCCTGCTCGCGCAGAACCCGCAGGCCCGCCGCTTCTTCGTATATCTTATGATTGTGTTGATCAGCATCCACGCCCAGGACGTACTGCTCGAACCATTCGGCGCCGAAGCTATGGGCATGTCGGTCTCAGTTACTTCCCGTCTGACATCGATCTGGGGAACAGGCCTCTTTATTACCCTGCTGGCCGGAATCCTGTTTATAAGACGCTATGGGAAAAAGTCCGGCGCAAACGTCGGCGCCCTCGTGGCCGCCGTTGCCTTCGCCTCGATTATCGCCACCGGACTGCTCGGCCAGTCCAACCTGTTTCTCGCTTCCGTCTTCCTGCTGGGGCTGGGCGGCGGCCTCATGACCGTTAGCAATCTTAGTTTTATGTTGGATATGACCCTTCCCCAGGCCGCCGGTCTCTACATTGGCGCCTGGAGCATTGCCAACTTCGCCGGTCAGGCCATCGGCAACGTCTTTAGCGGTATACTATGGGATCTGTTCTTCTTGCTGACGGGCAACCCGCTGATGGGGTACGCTGCCGTCTTCTCCCTCGAAATCGTCGGCCTGCTTCTGGCGGTCTGGCTCTTCCGTTCAATCAGTGTCGAACAGTTCCGTCGCCAAGCTGAAACGCGCCTGCATACCGTTCTCTCCCTGGCCACCGATTGACGCCTTCCTTGCCCCAATTCCCTGGCGCACTGCCAAGCGCCAGTCGCAAGCCAGGGCCCGCAGCAGAACCTCCCCCGGTCGCTCCGGCTATGCGCTGTCCTGTCTTTCTATGCTATACTGAACCACAGAACCTGATTTTCGGGCCGGTTCCGGTTGGTTCCGATCCCAGCTCTTCCGACTCTTGGCAACGGGCATTCTGCCGCGGGACAATTCCCCAGCCCCCTAGGACGATAGTATGGTCAAAGTCTTACTGAGTTACGATATGCGGGAAGGGCATGAAGAGGACTGTCAACGGTACGTCGTGCAGACGCTTGCTCCCGGCCTCGCGCAACTGGGTCTGCGTATTACCGACGCATGGTACACTCTCTGGGGAGAAGCCCCCCAGATCCTCGGCGGCGGAGTTCTTGAGGACAAAGAAGACGCCGCACGCATCCTGAGCTCGGACGAGTGGCAGGAACTGATCGCCGGCCTCGAACCATTCGTCGAAAACTTCAAAGTTCGGGTCGTTGATGCCAACGGCCGCTTCCAATTCTGAGCGGCCTGTCCCGCGCCGCGTCACATTGCACGCCCTATGGCTCTTGCCCGGTCGCTCAAGGATTCCGCTGCCGCAGCTTGCCTTCGCAGGGCCTCCAAGCCATCCTCAGAACTTCAAGACGCCGCCCCGTCAACTGACGGCAGACCCTTGGCGCTGGTCGTCTTCCTTGAAAACGTTGGCCACGTCCACGGCGTCAATCTGCCCCAATGGATGATGGCGATCATCGACTGGGTTACCGAAGAATACGCCAAGCTCCTGCTGCGTCTCCTCGGCGCCTACCGTCGCTACCACCGCATCGTCATCCTCGAAGATGACGCCGCCACCGCCGCCAACCTGACCGGCGCCCTTGTCGAGGTCAGCGCCACCCACACCGTCGATCAACTTCTGCTCGTGCATGGACGGAAACGCTGCCTGATCGGTTACAAGGGGCGGGAATTCGTCGACGCTGCCGCGTTCGACCGGCTGCTGGCCCGCTATATCGAGGATCCCTCCCTGCTCGACCTGCGCATGGTCTACGGACTCAACTGCTACGGCGCCAGCCTGGCCTCCACGTGGCTGGCTTTAGGGGCCCAAGCCGTCAACGGCGCCCAGGCCGTCAACTGGCTGCCGGAGCCTAGCCTCAGCCTCTTTCTGCGCAAATGGCTCAACGGCTCCCCCTTCAGTGAAGCTGTCGGCTACAGCGCCCGCCGCACCCTCGCAATAGGCAAACTCCTCTGGCAGGACCGGGCCGACGGCAGCGAACATCCAAACATCGTCGGCAGCCGCCAGATCGTTTACGGCCGGCGCGACGTGACAATAACTTCGGTTTCCGACCAAACCCGAAACGCTCAATTTACTTCAACTCAGAAAGCCGCCGCACGCCCCCAACTCGCGACGGACGGCGAATTGCGCACACCAGACCAGAGGAGCCGCTATGCCCCTGCCTAGCCGGAACGAAGCGATACAACTGTTGCATGAATGGGTCGAAAACGAGGGGCTGCGCCGCCACATGCTGGCTGTAGAAGCCGCCATGCGCGTCTACGCTCGTTACTATGGC
The DNA here is from genome assembly GCA_022821545.1 of Caldilineaceae bacterium. Lineage (GTDB taxonomy): Bacteria > Chloroflexota > Anaerolineae > Caldilineales > Caldilineaceae > Bin5. The sequence continues at coordinate 89,681 of JAJEDJ010000009.1, read as the reverse complement.
GAGGATGAGGACCTCTGGGGACTGACAGGTCTGCTCCACGATCTGGACTACGACCGCTTTCCCGACATGGACGACCGGGAAAACGGCCATCCCCGTACCGCGCTCCGTCTCTTCCGCCAGCAGGACTACCCGCCGGAATTTATCCACGCCGTCGAGGCCCACGCCACCTTCCTCGGCGTTCCGCGCCTGTCCAGGCTCGACAAGGCGCTCCTCGCCTGTGACGAGCTGACCGGCCTGATCCTCGCCTGCGCCTACGTGCGCCCCGACAAGGACCTGCGCGGCGTCAGACTCAAATCCGTCAAAAAGAAATGGAAGGATAAGCGCTTCACCGCCGCCATCGACCGCGCCGAGAATCTCCACTTTATCGAAGAGCTGGGCGAACCCTTTGACGAGCACGTGCAGCGCGTTCTCGACGCCATGAAAGAGGTCGCCCCGCAGCTGGGCGTCTCCGGCGAACAGAGCTGACTGCGCCCCAGGGCATAACTGGGCTGCCCCTCGGATCAGGTCTCGCCTCCGGCCAGCGCCTCCAAAACACGTTCCGGCGTCATCGGCAGTGTCCGGATCCGCCTGCCTGTCGCCGCCGTAAACGCATTCGCAACTGCCGCGCCCACCGGCCCGATCGGCGGCTCGCCCATGCCATACGGCGTCTTGATCCCCGTGTCCACAAGTACGGAACGGACATCCGGCGCCTCGCGCATCGTCAGCAGCGGGTAGCTTTCGAAATTGTTCAATTCCAGGCGCCCGTCCTTCACATAGGCCTGCTCGATCAGCGTTGACCCCACGCCCCACATCACGTTCCCCTCAATCTGCGCCTTCGCCCCATCCGGGTTTACGACCAGCCCACAATCCACCGCGCAGGCGACGTCATGGACCCTGATCTCGCCTGACGCTGCGTCCACGGACACTTCCGCCACCTGTGCCACCACTGTGTTTGACGCAAAACAGGCGACGCCCCGCGCCCGGCCTGCGGGCGGCGCTGTCCCCCATCCGCTCAGTGTCGCGACCGCTTCCAGAACAGTTCTCATGCGTTCGCCCGCAGCACTGTCCGGCAGGTGATCGAGGCGGAACTGGAGCGGGTCCGCTCCTGCCGCGACCGCCAGCTCATCAACGAAACTCTCCACCGCAAATGTATTCGCGAAAAGGCCTAACCCCCGCCACCATCCGGTCCATACCGGCAATGTCTTTCGCCAGGCCGTCACCGTGCGGTTAGGCACGTCATAATTGATACGCGCCCCAATCGTCGCGCCGAAGTCGGCGCCCATAACCAATTCCATGAAGTCCGGCATGAAACTGAAGGCCACGTCGCTGCTCCCTTGCCGGTGTTCCATGGCGATAATTCGTCCAGCCCCGTCCACGGCGCCGTGGAGTATGCTCTTCGTCGGCGGCCGCAGGTAGCCGTGAAGCATTGCTTCCGTTCGATCCCAACCTACATGTACCGGCGCGCCAGCTGCACTGGACAGCCGAGCCGCTTCAATCGCCGCCCCGGTATCGAGCTTGCTGCCAAAGCCGCCCCCGAGATAGGTCGGAACAACCCGAACTGTGTCGGCATCCACGCCGAGCGCTTCGGCGATCAATCCCTTCGCCCTTTCGTGAGATTGAGTCGAAACCCACACATTCACCTGACCCTCCTGTACATCCGCAAGCGCTGCCGGAGCCTCAAGCGGGGCCTGCACGGCAAACGGCGAACGGAAGGTGGCCGTAATCGTGGTCTCTTTCCCCAGGACGCCGGTTGCATTCCCCTCGCTCTGGATCGTGATACCGCCCTCTCCTTCAGGTTCGATCAGCGCATCGATCTCCTCCTGCTGCCACAGATGCCCTTCATCCCACTCCGTCTCCATCGCCTTCACCGCCGACCAGGCCGCGCTGCGGGAGTTCGCCACTACCCCGGCAAAACCGCTTTCCACATCGATCACGAACTTTACGATGCCTTCCATCTCTGCCGCTTCGCCTGGTGACGCGCTGAGCAGTTTCGCTTCCAGCGTTGGCGGCCGCGCGACGGCGCCGTAGAGCATATTGGGCACGCGCATGTCATAGCCGTAAACGGCCTGCCCCGTCACCTTGTCGGGAATGTCGATGCGCGCAACCGACTGTCCGATTACGGCGAATTCATCAGCCTGCTTCAATTGCAGCTGCTCCTCTTCAGGCAGGCCCCAGTCAGTTATCGCCGCAGCCAGGCTGTGGAAGTCGGCTCGCTTTTCTGGGCTGTCCGCGACGGCAAACCCCCGCCCTTCAACCCGCAAAGATACCTCCGGCTGCTCCAAGACCGCCGCCGCCTCCCGCTTCAGAAGACTACGCATGCCCGCGGCCGCGCGCCGCAACGGCCCGTAGCTGGATGCGACCGAAAAACTGCCGCCGGTACCGAAACTGTCCACCAGGTTGGAGGAGGTATCGGCCTGCTCCACAACCAGATCTCCCCAGTTGATGCCCAGTTCTTCTGCCGCAATCTGTGCAATCGATGTGTGAACGCCCTGACCCATTTCCACCTTGGTCAGAGAGAGACGTATGCGGCTGTCCTCCAATACTTCCAGCCAGAGCGGTGGGTCGGCAGGCAGTTGCATAAAACTGCTCCCTGCGTGTTCAGCTTCCGCCAGGTTCTCCGCCATAATTTCATGCAGAACCGGTCTGCCAAAGTACGCGCCCACGGCCAGACTTGCCCCCGCCGCTCCCAGTCCGATCAGAAAACCGCGCCGCGAGAGTCGCCAGCGCCGTTTCTTGGCCGGAGCGGCGTCAGCCCCCTCAGCTCCCCTGACTTCGTCGCTTTCGTTAAGCGCGCCAGCCGGCGGCCCCGCCTGCTCGGTGTGATCCCGTTCCTGCGTCATGTCGCCTCCTCCTCACCCGCCATCCCGGCCGCCTCTTGAACCGCCTGCCGGATGCGCACATAGCAACCACAGCGGCAGTAATTCCCGCTCATGGCGCGCACAGTCTCCTCTTCAGACGGCTGCGGATTCTGTGCCAGGAACGACGCCGCCTGCATGATCTGCCCGCTCATGCACCAGCCGCACTGCGGAACCTGGTGATCGATGAACGCCTGCTGGACCGGATGCAGCGTGATCGTGCCGCTGCCGTCGGTCTCGGCCAACCCCTCAATCGTCAGGATCTCGGCCCCCACAACCGCCGCCAGCGGCATCAGACACGACCGAACCGCCGCGCCGTTGATATGCACCGTACACGCGCCGCAGATACCGATCCCGCAACCGAACTTCGTGCCCGTCAGCCCCAACCTGTCCCGCAGCGTCCAAAGCAGCCTTTCCTCCGCCGGGACATCCAGGGTATAGCTCGTTCCATTCACATTCAGTTCCATGTCCATACTCTCCGGCTCACTCCTGCCCTACAACACAATCTCCTGTCCCGGCTTCGCGTCCAGCGAACCGCCCAGATCCACCAGCGCCGCCCCGACCGCCCGCAGGCAGCCCTCCAGGTCGGCCGCAATCTGGCTCTCGGGGATTCGCAATATCGTCCAGCGGTCTGCCGGCTCGGACGCCTCGCGCACATCGCTGGCCTCGTCAAGCCGGATGCCCAGGTATCCATTGCGCACTCGCAGCGCGATGTCCACCGGCCACTCTCCCGCCAACCGGTTGGGAAGCGGCCGCAGCCGGCTCGCCCGCAGCGCGCTCCACAACGTCTGGAACGGCTCTCCCTCCAGCCTCAGGTCCTTAACATCCTGCGCGCTCAGCAGACGCTCCAGCGTCGTGTGGATAAAGGTCAGCCGCCTGAAGGTGGTCGCCGGGACCGGCCGCGCCAAACGCATCAGCGGGCCGATCTCAATGCGGAAATAGTACTCCTCCGCCCGCGCATGGTCCGTCTCCTCAGGCATTAGCTCCGCCCGCGAAAGCAACTGGTAGCGGCGGACTGCCGCATAATAGCTGATCGTCCGCGCCTCCGTTTCGCTCCCAAAGGCGCTCGTCTGATAGAAGGCCATGTAGTCGGCGCCGACCCGCCGCGGCGCCCGCCTCTGCGGAATCCGATACCAGCCTTCAGACGCCGCCCGGCTCAGGTCCGCCCGGTTGTTGACGACCGCGACCAGCACCGTCCGCTTGAGATGATAGGGGTCTGTATATTCCTGGGACATTTCCCCGCCGTTACTCCTCAATGCACATACTTCGCCAGATTCGGCGCGTACCTGCCGATCTGCTCCCGCAGCCGCAGCAACGCTACATCCTTCGCCTTCGCCTCCAGCATCACGTCAAACGACCGCAACTGTGCCGCGACCGCCGCCTGCAGCAGGTCAATGACCTCAAACGGGTGCAGAAAGTCGCTGTGCTGATGCGGAAGCGGCATCTGTACGCGGGCCTCGCCATCGCGATAGAGTGTTCGCACAGCCGTGCGCGGGCTGCTGACATGGATCTTCGGACGTACATTCTCCGGCCAGGTCGCCAGTGCAATCTTCAGCGCATCCAGCAGCGGGATCGCATCCGGATTGTGGCAACGGTGGTGCAGCGTATCAAGGACCAATGGGATCCCTGTTCGCCGGTGTACCCACAGCACATCACGCAGACTGAACTCCCTGTCTCCGTTCTCCAGGACCAGACGCCTGCGCACGTTGTCCGGCAACAAATTGGCCGTACGCGCGAACCGGTCCAGCGCCGCCGGAACGTCCCCGTGCCCTCCTCCCACATGAACGACAACCACGCTGGACGCGTCCAGCCCCATCCCATCCAGCAGAGAAGTCGCTGCCGCCAGCTCCAGGCTCGACCGCGCCGCCAAATCAGGGTCAATGTGGCTTAACTGCACATAGAAGCCCGGATGCAGCGTCAAGCGCACACGCTGCTGCCGCGCCATATCCCCAATTGCGGCCAGCTCCGTCGAACATTCTTCGAGCTGATTGTGGAACGCCGGCAGCTCCGGGTGGGTCAGATAGGGGGCAAGCTGCCCCGCCATACGATAAAACCGGATCTCCCTTCGCTCAAGATAGAGAAAGATGTCGCGCAGATAGACCAGACTTACGCTCAGATGGGGCTGGTTCTGCCAGCGCCGGCTGTCGTGCGAGCGCAGCCCCGACGCCCCCAGCACCTTAACGGGAAACCCCAACCGGACGCGCGTCCCTTTAAACATGTGGCGGTTGGTCTGCGATTTGGTTCTCGGGGATCGTGAAGTCGTGAGGAGAGAAGTGGCTTTGGGCTGCGCGTCGTCCATCTTGATTTCGCTCGGGGATCGACTGCATCTGAGAGAACCGCACCGATCCCGCGGCCGCGACGATCAATGCCTCCCAGCCTGAAGGTAGACTATCACGGTCTCTCCTACCAACCGAGGAGGTACGCATCTCTGTGGCGGACTCTACGTCCGGCAACCCTCACCGTAGCCATCTCAGTCCGCAGCGGCGCGACCACATAGCCAATGCTTCCGGCGGCGATACTGCCGTAATTGTGCAAAATCGGAGCAACCTCCGTGTGATAGGCAACGTAGGCATCTGGCCAGGAAATCGGAACTCTCCATCCGCTACCGTTTCGCCAGCGGACTGCCCTTCCACCCGAACTGCCGGCCTTCAGACGGCGCGCCGCCAACAACATCAGGACCAGCAGCGCCAGGCCGCCTGCCAGCGGCAGATAATGCAGGCCCAACTCCACGCTGCGCACCACCTCCGTAGCCTGGAAAGCGACCACCGCCAGCGCCGGCGCCCAAATCAGCTCACCCAGCAAGACAATTGGAAACCAGCGCCGGAATGGCACACGCGCCATCCCCGCCGCAACCAGCACCGGAATCACAAGCACGGAGAACGCCTTGGCGGCGAACAGCAGTCTGGGCCCGTGCTCCTGCATCTCCCACTGCAGCTGCTCCAGATGATGACGCCGCAGCCCCAGCCAGCGGCCAAAGCGTAATATAGGCCCATTCCCATACTTGTATCCCAGAAGGTACCATAGACCGTCGGCAACGATGCCCCCGACAATCGCGCAGATCATCACCAGCGGCAGCCGCATGTACCCCAGTGAAGCCGCCACCGCCGCCAGCAGCGTCACAATCCGCCCCTCCAGAATAACCAGAACGGTCAGCAGCGGATAGCTCCAAACGCCCCACTCCTGTAATCCCTCGCTGCGCAGCAGATTCAAAACAGTATCGAATATCTCGGAAATAGGGTTCATTCACTCACTTCCTCTACCCGCCAGGTCAACACATCCAACCTTTTGGCGAATTGGAGCAGGGGCTCTGTATCCGGAAGAAATATCCCGTGCGCCTGCGCCACCCAATTGCGTTCGAATTCCGCTTCGGCCGGCTGTAACGGCCACGGCGTATGGTGGATCTCACCGCGATAGACCCGCCCCCTGCCGTCCACACTGTACAGACAGTACCTCTCTATCAGCCATTGCTCCAGCGAGTCGGGCGCCGCCGGATAGACCGGACCTGTCGGCCGGTAAACTGCCCTGAAGTCTGCCTCCGGCGCGCCTCTGTGTGTGCGTCGGCTGCTGTAGCGAATGCCGTCATCGCTGACCCTGCACTCCATCTGCGCCCGAAAATAGGGCAGATGATAGAATCGCCGCGCCATTGCCACCGCCAGCGGGTTGCCCGCGTCCAGGCTGGAAAAGAACACGCCCGGCCTTGGCTCCTCGCCGCTGCTACTCTTTACGTATGTACGCACGTTTAGTTCCGGAAAAGATGAGACCCACGGCGCGGCCGGCGTAAACCGCTGCCGCACGCCGCGCATACGAAACGGGACCACCGTCACCCACGCCTCTCCCGCGTACGTATCCAGCGCCAGCCCATCTGGCAACAGTTTTTCGATCTGACTTGCAGAAACGGGCCAGTGGGCAAACAGAAGGTCCTGCCACGACTGAAACATGGACCACGAACGAACGGGCAGGGGCCAGCGGCGGTGTTCCTGTTGAGCAAGAATGTCAGCGGGGCCGGCCTGACCGCGCCGCCAGAGAGAGGCAAGGGGGAACTCTTTCATCTACTGTTTCTTCACTCTCCGTAAATCCAGAAAGCGATAAGATCATCGATTGGCGTGCTGCCGTGACGCCGCAAAACGTCCAAAAGATCGTCGGCATAGGCGATCCCGTAGCGATAACTCTGCGCATAGTCCAGCAGAGCCGCAAAAAACGCCTCGTCCCCGATACGTTCCCGCACGGCGTGCAAGAATAAGGGTCCTTTACTATATATGATGTTAATATAATTGCTCTGATCGAACCCGACGACTGCGCCGCTCACCGGTCTGTCAATCCCCAGATTCCGCGCCGCATCGTAGCGGTATCGGAAGACATTCTCCAGCATTGCGGTCTGCATCTGTGGCCAGTCCACTGCCTCGTAATAGAGATAGACCGCATAGTTGGCAAGTGACTCGTCCAGCCACGGCTCATCCGGTTGGTCGTTACCAATCAGATTGAAAAACCACTGGTGGGCAACCTCGTGGGGCGTAGCAATGCCGAAGCCGCCTCCGGCCTCCGTGTAAAAGCTCGCCGCCAGTGCAAGCAGCCCGGCATGCTCCATCCCAAACGCCGTTGTCGGCAGCGGCACAACATCCAGCTCGCGATACGGATAGTGACCGAACATGCGGTTAAAGACGCCCAGGCTTCCCGTTGTGTAGCTCAACGCCGTCTGCGCAGATGCCAACCCGGCAACCGGATAGTACGAATTGACCGTGACCCCATCCACCTCTTCACTGATCGCCTCCCAGCGGTCGGTCACGGCCGCATAAAAGGAGCGCACCGGCCCCGCCGCGATCCGCCACAGAGTCGTCCCGTCATCATTGGATTCCCGCGCCAAAGTCGAGCCGCTCGCAACCACAGACAGCGCCTCAGGCACAGTCAGCTCAACCTGGTAGAAACTGCTGTCCGCAAAGAGCGAGTCACCGAAACTGGCGCCGGCGTCCACGTCCCACCCCCTGTGGTCATAGACCGCCAGCGTGGGGTAAAAGCCGGCCAGATCATAGACACCCTCCACAAACCCGTATAGGCCCGCCCCCGCCGTACCGGCGTTCACCTGCGTCGGCAGTGTCGCCCGAAACCAGAGCGTCACATCCGTTGTGGCCCCCGGAGCCAGGCCGCCTTCCAGCGGGATAAACACAGCCGTACTGTCGAAAAGATACCCAACCGTCGCCACCTTCCCGTCAACCAGCGCCCGGCTCACCTCCGCCGCGCCCTCGTAGGCAGGCAAATTGGGATACAGGCGGAAATAGAGCTCAGTAAGGCTGGTCTCCTCCTGATTCGTAATCCGTACCCGCTGTACACCTTCCAGGCTCGGAACTTCGCCCGGCAGGAGGCGGACCTGGATAAAGTAGTGGGGCGCGTCAGGCAGCCGGGCCGCATCCTCGTCAAAGGCTTCCAGCAGCGTCTCGCCGTAGATCGAATAGTCGGTCAGATCAACTTCCGGCGTCGGAAAAGGAGGCGGTTCCTCTACGACTTCTGGGACGAGTGTGGGCGTAGGCGATGGGGTTGTTGGCTCTGGTGTACGGGTCGCACGGGCAACTGTCGCTGACGGGGAAGGCGCAAGGACGGTGACGTCAGGTTCTTCAGTCGTAGGATTCGCCTCTCTGTCACAAGCCGCCGGCACAGCAGACAACGTCAGCGCGACGGCAAACAAAAGCGCGCCCCGGAGTCGCGGCCAACTTACGCCGCCGCGCTTCCGTATCGCGCGCATCAGACGCCTTTCTGTGGCAGACTGTTTACGTCCATGGGTTGCCGGTTCCATCAATCCCGTCCCCTACTGCCTGCCTCCGGCTGGGACGAAGGCCTCGGCGTGCAGCGAACGTTCGGCAATGCGAACCGTTCTACCAGTGCCTCTACTACGGCGAAATAACACCCGGCGATTCTCGCTGCAAATTCTCGACAAGCCGCTTTGCTTCCCCACTGAGAGGCACGGGCAGTTCAACCACTACCTCCACCAGCAAGTCTCCCCGATTCTTGTTATCTTTCACGTCCGGCATGCCCTGCCCTTTCAACCGGAAAACCTTCCCGTTCTGCGTATCCGGCGGAATCGTCAGCGCCACCGCGCCCTGCATGGTCGGGACTCGCGCCTCGCCCCCAAGCAGCGCGGCAAAAAGGTCCACCGGCGCCCTCGTGCGCAAGTCGGTCCCATCCACCTCAAAATCCCTGTGCGGCTGGACGGACACGGTCATGATCAGGTCGCCCGCGCGCACCTTCGAGCCCGTCTTGACGCCGGCCGGAATCTTCACCTCGAACCGGGAATCGCCCTGCTGTAACGTACGTGTCGTCCCCATGAATGCCTCTTCCAGCGCGATCTCTATCGGAACCGTCTGGTCGCTGTTGGGACGGCCGAAACTGGGATGATGCGTCTGCCGGGATGCCCTGCGGGTCTGCGCCGGCCCGCCGCCAAAAAGCTGCTGGAAAAAGTCGGAAAAACTGCTGCCTCCGCCCGCGATGCCCCCGAACATCTGCTCAAACTCTTCAGGACTCACCGCCCGCCCCTGCTGACGCTCCGCGCCGCCGGCATTGTACCACTGAGACCAATCGAAATTCTGTCCGCTCTGTTCGTACTGCTTCCACTGCGCGCCAAACTTGTCGTACGTCCGCCGCTTCGTATCGTCAGACAGGACCGCATAGGCCTCACTGATCTCTTTGAACTTCTGTTCAGCAGCTGCATCGCCGCTGTTGACATCGGGATGATACTTGCGCGCCAGCTTGCGATACGCCTTCTTGATATCATCAGCGCTCGCCTTGCGGCGCACCCCCAGCACTGCGTAGTAGTCCCTATAGTCCACTGATCCGTTCTCCGCTCTATTTGGCCTCTACTCTACACACCGCTTGAGCCGTCCGAAACGAACGCCGTCACGCCGTCAACTGACAGTCGCACACAGGACGAAGGACGCGAAACCGGGCACAGGGCGCCCGGTTTCTCTTCCGCATATCGTTACTGCGCCCAGGTCGAAATTCCTGGTTCAAAACTTGCCCTACACCTGCCGGAATTCACCTTCCACCACATCGTCCTCGTCAGGCGTGCCTGTGCCGTCCGCTTCGCCGCCGGCGTCGGGCCCGGCTCCGTTATCCTCTGACTGCTGCTGATAAACCTGCTGGGCCAGCGCAGAGCTTGCCTGCTGCAACTGCTCCGTCAGGCTGGTGATCCGCTCATGATCCTCACCCTCCATCGCAACCCGCAGTTCGCCAATCGTCTGCTCTATCTGTTCCCGGTCAGAGAGCGGCACCTTGTCGCCCAGCTCGCCCAATGTCTTTTCTGTGGCGTAAATCAGACTGTCGGCGGCATTGCGGCTCTCTACCAGCTGACGCTGCTGCAAGTCCGTGGTCTCGTTCTCCTTGGCCTCCCGCACCAGCCGGTCCACCTCGTCGTCGCTCAGGTTCGTCGAGGCCGTGATCTGGATGCTCTGCTCCTTGCTCGTCGCCTTGTCCTTCGCCAGCACATTCATAATGCCGTTGGCGTCGATGTCGAACGTAACCTCGACCTGCGGCACGCCCCGCATCGCCGGTGGAATCCCGTCCAGCCGGAAGTTGCCGAGCGTCTTGTTGTCGCGCGCCATCGGCCGTTCGCCCTGCAAAATGTGAATGTCTACCGCCGTCTGATTGTCCTCGGCCGTGCTGTACGTCTCCGTCTTTTTCGTCGGAATCGTCGTGTTGCGGGGGATCAATGTTGTCATCACCCCGCCCAACGTCTCCAGCCCCAGGCTCAGAGGCGTCACGTCCAGCAGCAGCAGGTCCTTGACCTCGCCGCCGAGCACGCCCGCCTGCAGCGCGGCGCCCACCGCCACCACCTCGTCCGGGTTAACGCCCTTGTGCGGCTCCTTGCCGGTCAATGTGCTCACCAGCTCCTGGATCATCGGCATCCGTGTCGAGCCGCCAACCATCACAACCTCATTCAACTCGCCCGGGGTCAGGCCGGCGTCCTTCAGAGCCGCATGGAACGGTTTCTTCAGCCGTTCGACCAGCACCGCCGTCAGCTGTTCGAACTGGCTGCGCGACAGGGTCAGCTGCAAATGCTTCGGCCCTGTGCTGTCCGCCGTGATGAAGGGCAGATTGATCTCCGTCTGCGGTGTGCTCGAAAGCTCGATCTTCGCCTTTTCCGCCGCCTCTCGCAATCGCTGCAGAGCCTGCCGGTCCTGGCCGAGATCGATCATCTGCTCCCGCTTGAACTCGTCGATCAGCCAGCGCACTATCGCCTCGTCCCAGTCGTCGCCGCCCAAATGCGTGTCGCCGTTGGTCGCCTTCACCTCGATGACGCCGTCACCGACCTCCAGCACTGAAACATCAAACGTCCCGCCGCCCAGGTCAAAGACCAGAATCGTCTCGTCCTCATTCTTGTCCAGCCCGTACGCCAGCGCTGCCGCAGTCGGTTCGTTGATGATGCGCAGTACCTCCAACCCGGCAATCTGCCCCGCGTCCTTGGTCGCCTGACGCTGGCTGTCATTGAAGTAGGCCGGCACCGTGATCACCGCCTGCTTCACGTCCTCGCCCAAATAAGACTCCGCATCCCGTTTGAGCTTGCTCAGAATCATCGCGCTGATTTCCTGCGGCGTATACACCTTGTCCTTGATCGGAACCCGCACCCGCGCGTCGTGATTCGGTCCCTCGATGCTGGAGTATGACACCATCGCCTGCGTCCGCTTCGTTTCCGGATCGTCAATGTGACGCCCCATCAGACGCTTCACCGAGTAAATCGTGTTCTCCGGGTTGACAACCGCCTGCCTCTTCGCCGTCACCCCGACCAGTCGCTCCCCGCTCTTGGAAAACGCAACCACCGACGGCGTTGTGCGGCTGCCTTCCGCATTTGCAATCACCGCAGGGTTGCCCGCCTCCATAACGGCGATGACACTGTTGGTTGTACCCAGATCAATACCAATAATCTTTGCCATCTGTCCTTGGCCTCCTGTATGAAATGATGCTGGGCACCCGTCCGCGCCGCGCCGCAGCCGCCCAGTCCATGACTCCATTTATGAACTGTTCTTCAACTCTTCAACTATTCGCCCAATACTCTATCTATTATAAAAAACTTCTGTAAGTATGGTATTGGGCAAGTATTAGCAATTCATATGAATTTACCCACGATGATCCTACGCATCCTGTCCAATGCGAAACGCACAGGGGCTGCATCGCCCGCTTGTCGTCTCTAACCACTGCAGTTCTCACACCCCGTCCAATACCCGCAAACACCGCTCAATCTCTTCCAACGTGTTGTAATGCACAAGACCCAGCCGCAGCCAGCCCCCGCTCTCCTCCACACCCATCCTCTCGCTTACGGCCTGCGCGTAAAAGGTGCCGTTCCACGCAAAAATGTTCTCCTCCGCAAGTGCCAGGGCCAGCTGTTCCGGCGTTGACCCGCGCTTCCGCAACGAGACCGTCGCCACCCTCCTGTCCCAGTCCCCCCGCTCCGTCAGACCGAAAATCCGAATGCCCGGCACACTCAGCAGACCCGAGATCAGCCGCTCCGTCAGCATCCGTTCATACGCGCCGACAACCGCCCAGGCCGCGGCCAGCTTGCGCCTCCGGCTATCCGAGGCCTCTGCCCCGCCGTACTTTACCCCGAGTCCGGCCAGGTAACTGATAGCCGCCGTCACCCCCGCCATCCCCTCATGATTCTGCGTGCCCGTCTCCCACTTGCCCGGCGGCCTGTCCCCGGCCGGCCGCACCCGGTATGCCTCCAGCCGCTCCAAATGTTCCCGCCTGCCGTAAATCTGCCCGCTGTGCGGCCCGAAAAACTTGTATGACGAGCACGCCAGGAAATCGCACCCCAACTCCCTCACGTCGATCAACCCGTGCGGCGCATACTGGACCGCATCCACAAACGTCAGCGCGCCCACCTCCCCGGCCCACCCAATGATCGTACCCACGTCATTGATCGTACCCGTCGCGTTGCTGGCATAACCGACCGCAACGATCTTCGTGCGCGGCCCGATCTGCCTCCGCACATCCTCCATATCCAGAGTGCCGCTCTCCACGTCCACGTCCGCCCACCGCACGCCCGCTCCCCGCTCTTCCGCCGCCATCACCCACGGCATCACATTGGCGTCATGGTCCAGTCGCGTAACCAGGACTTCGTCCCCCGGCCCCAGCTCACGCGCCAGCGACCGGCTGACATGAAACGTCAGGCTTGTCATGTTATTGCCGAAAACAACCTCATCCGCGTCGCATCCGAGCAGGTCTGCAACCGCCCCGTGCGCCCCCTCGATCACCGCATCGGTACGCACACTGGTCTCGAACAGCCCGTGCGTATTCGAATTGCGCCGCGTCATGTAATCGACCATCGCCGCAACTACGCTCTCGTGTACCTGTGTACCACCGGGATTGTCGAAAAAGACCGCCTGCCGGCCGTTGTACTCCTCGTGCAGCGCCGGAAACTGCTTTCGGACCTCCCCCGCGTCAATCATGGCTCTCTCCTCGCAAATTCATCGACTCTTCGGCAATCCGTCGGCCAGCATCCACACGCGCTCCCGCCCCATCAGCGAGGAAACATCCCCCTGCAGAACCCCCAGCAACGCCTCGGTCAGCTCGGCAAAACCGTCCCCGCCCACAACCAGATCAAGGCTGCCTTCCGAAACAGGAGGCCCCGGCCGTTTCTCGTCCGCCTTCACCTGCACCACCGGGACCGTTCCATCCGTCGGCAGGTCCGCGAGTTCGCAAAGTTGTTCAATGGCCGTGCCAAAGTCCCCGAGCTCATCCACCAACCCGCGCTCCAGCGCCTGCCTTCCCGTCCACACACGCCCGCCGCACAGCTCTTCAAGCGAGTCCGGCTCCTGTCGCCGCGCTTCCGCTACCAAACGCTTGAAATTCCGATACGTGTAGTCCATCAACGCCTCGACCTTCTCCCGCTGCTCCCGCCTCCACGGACCGTCGCTCGCGTAGATGTCCGCGTTCTCCCCCCGCTGCACCGGGAACCGCTTCGCCCCAATCTTCCCTTCCGCCTCGCTTGTGATCAGCTTGGCCATTACCACGCCGATGCTCCCCGTCAGCGTCGCCGGCTGGCATACAATCTTCTGTGCCGGCAGCGCCACGTAATAGCCGCCGCTGGCCGCCACGTCCCCCATATACGCTACCACCGGTTTCTTCCGGTTTAACAGGGTCAGCTCCCGCCACATCAGATCACTCGCCAGCGCCGAACCGCCCCTCGAATCAATGTGCAGCAGCACCCCTGCCAGGCGTTCGTCTTTCAGCGCCGCCCGCACCAGTTGCTGGACCGTCGTGCTGCCCGCCGTGTTGTTGCCAACGATTGGCAGACCGCCGGGAAAGCGGCGGCTCTTGCCCGTCGTGATCATCCCGCTCAGCGAAACTACCCCGATCCCCTTCCTGTGCCGCAATCTGGGCCGGCGGTAGAGAGTGCCCCGCGCCTGCTCATAAGGCACAATCCGCGCCTCTTCCTTCCCCGCGCCTGCCAGCGTTGCCGCCAGCTGGTCCTCGTAGACCGCGCCGTCGGCCAGACCCAGCTCTACCGTTTCGTTGGCGTTCAGCGGCGCTCTGTCGATCATCGCACGAACACGCTCTTCATCAATGCCGCGTCCCCTGCTGATCGCCGCAACTATCTCCTCATACCAGCCGCTCAGCAGCCGTTCGATCTGTTCCCGGTGAGCGTCGCTCATCTCCGCCCGCTCCAGGTTGTCCAGCGCCGTCTTCCAGGGCGCCACCTTCACTACCTCCGCCTTGACGCCGATTCGCCTCAACGTCTCCGCCAGAAAGACCGGCTCGGCCCGCAGACCGAGCACCGTCCAGTCGGTGAGCGGCGAAACATAGACGCGGTCGGCCGCCGCTGCCACTGCATACTCGGCATTGCCGCACGACTCCAGGTAAACAATGACCTCCTTTCCCGCAGCGCGGGGATTCAGTTCCCCGCTCCAGCCGCGAAAGCGGTCAAAGAGGTCGGTCAGACTCTGCGCCTGCGCCATGCTGATCTGCGCTCCCTTGACCAGGATCACCACCCCCCGCACATCAGGGTCACCCGCGATCCGCCGCAGCGCATCGTGCAGAGACTCGACCGTGAGGGCCGGCCTGCCGAACGATAACAACGACAAATACCGGGGGCGCTGAGGTGTCCGCTCCAGCAGCGGGCCCGAAAGCTCGAACAATACATAGTCGGCCCAACTCCCCTTGGACAAGCGCCGCACGAGATTTGCAAGGCCGCACACACAGACCTGCCACAGCAAAGCAATCCCACGTAAGAGCCGGCCTACGTTTCTGCCAATGAATTTCATTTCCATCTCCCCGGCGAATGAACCTGCCACCGGCGCCCGGAATGCGCCCGCTGACGCTCCTGCTTGCATAAAACTCAACTGCAAAATCATACTATACCCCCACGAACTGCAGGGGAGAAAATCCACTGCTTAAGGATAAGAATAGCTTGATCGCTGAACTCAACTGGGGTTATGATGAAATGCAACGGCAGAAGTGACCCGCCAACACAGCTAACATCTGGGGCAGAGTAGTTCAGCGCTTCCAATCGTCGGGACGATGTGCATGTTGGCAGCAGCAATTGAAGTGCGAAACCTCAATAAGCGCTACCGAAACGGGACCTGGGCCAATCGCGACATCACCCTGACCGTCGAGCGCGGCGAACTGCTTGCGATCCTGGGACCCAACGGCGCCGGCAAAACGACGCTCGTCCGCCAGATCACCACCGAGCTTGTCCCGACCTCCGGCGAAGTCCGCGTCTTCGGGCTCGACGCCGTCTCGCGTCCCAACGAAGCCAAGGCCCTAATGGGCGTAATTCCCCAGGAGACTAACTTCTACTGGGGCCTCTCCGTCCGCCACCACCTCCGTATCCTTGGCAAGCTGCGCGGGCTCCCTGCAAAAACAGCATCTCGCCGCGCCGCAGAACTGATCTCCGACCTCGGCCTCGACAAGCACAAGGACAAACCCGCCGAGCAACTCTCAGGTGGTCTTCGCCGCCGACTCCTGGTCGGCATCGCCGTGCTGGCCGATCCCGCCCTGCTCGTCCTCGATGAGCCCAGTGTCGGCCTCGACCCCGAATCCCGCCGAGATCTGTGGGACCTCCTCCGCGACTACCGCCGTAGGGGCGCCACTGTCCTCCTGACAACGCACTCCATGGAGGAGGCCGAAGCCCTCAGTGACAGGGTCGGAATCATCCACGACGGCGCGCTGCTGGCTCTCGACACCATCGCCAACCTCCGCGCCGCCCACGGTTTCGACTTTAAGATCAGCTACCTTGCGGACGGCCGCACGCAGGTCCGATACGGCGCCAGCGACACCGAACTCCTGCAGCAGGTGCAATCGCTGGGCGTCCGCGAATACGCCGTCTCTCGGACAACCCTGGAAGACGTCTATCTCGGCCTGACAAATGGGCAGGGACGGCTCAACGAACGGCCAACTACCGATGCCTGAACCCAGCGATTCCGGCCCCGTTCGCCCCTTCGCGACCGGCGGCTGCTTCAAATTCATCGCTGATACCGTCAGTGTCTTCGAGCTCAACTTCCTGCCCGCGCTCAAGCTCTGGTACGTAACCATTCTGCTCGCCGCCGCCTTCCCTCTCCCCTGGTTCTACGTCACCAGGGCCATCGCCCCCGACGACCCCCAGGTACTCCGCCGCCTCCTCACCGGCACCCTCGTCTTCGGCGTCGCCTTCTCTATCGGCACCATCGTCGGCCAGACCTTCGTCGGCCAGCGCTTCTCCGGCACGCTCCGCCTGCTCATCACCATGCCGGTCTCCAAAGGAGCCTATTTCCTCGGCTCACTCGCCCACGCCTCAATCTCAGGCGCGCTGACCGTACCCATCCTACTCGCATTCGCACTGGTGGCAGGGGTTGACATCAACTTGGAGTGGGGGTTGGCGCCCGCGCTGCTCCTTACCGTCCTCGCCGTCAGCGGCCTGACTCTGTTCGTCGTCAGCTTTGCCCCCTCCATGCAGGCCGGAAATCTCCTTACTGGAGTGCTATCGCTCATATTAGCTGCCCTCTCACCCGTCTACTTCACAATGGACCAGGCCCCTCTGCTGATGAAGTTAATTGGCTACATCTCGCCTCTGCGCTATGCTGCCGACGCAATCGAAAAGTCGCTGTCAGGCAGAGCAGACGTCTGGGCCGAAATGGCAATACTCTCTGCCATCGCCTTTGTCGCCTTGTCCCTCGGTCTCTGGAGAATGCCGTGGAGAGAAAAGTAGCCAAAGAGACCTTGGCTCGCGATTATCTCTCTGTACAACCCGCGCAATACGCAAAAGGGAGCAAGCCATATGTCCCACCAGTACACGGCCGCTGTCATAGGCGCTGGCCAGGGAGGTAGAGCCAGCATGACTGGCCTGGCCGCGTCGCCCCGCTTTCAGCTTGTCGCTTTCGCGGATATCCAGGCCGAAGCGCGCGCAGACATCCAGGTAATGTACCCCGGTATCCGCGCCTTTTCGAGCCATGAAGAACTGTTCGCGGCCTGCCCCACCGACATCGTCTGCGTCTCCACCTGGCCGCCCTCCCATTTGGAGGTGACCCGGGCCGCCCTGCAACTTCCCCTTAAAGGCATCCTTGTCGAAAAACCATTGGCCGACAACTTTGCCGTCGGCCGCCAGCTCCTGGAGCTCATTCGCGCCAAAAATCTGCCCATGGCCGTACCCCATGGCCTTCTCGTGGCCGACCACAGCGCGCAGATTCTCCAACGCGTTCATAACGGCGAGATCGGCCAGCTCAAACTCGTCGAAATCCAGTGTACCGGCTGGGACATCATCAACGCCGGCATCCACTGGCTCAACTTCTTCGTCGAATTGACCGAACGCGAGCCCGTCGAGTACGTTATCGGAGCCTGCGATGCCAGCACTCGCACCTGGCGCGACAGCATGCAGGTAGAAACGCTCGCCGTCACCTACGCACAGACCGCCTCCGGCACGCGCGTCGTCATGAACACCGGCGACTATGTTACCTTCTCCGAACCGGTGGCGAATACCCTCTTCCGCCTCGTCGGCACGCTCGGGACCATTGATTTCTACGGCTGGGAGACCCGTTACCGCATCCTGAACGCCGCACATCCGCAAGGCCGGCTGTTCGAATTCGAGCCAGGACCAACCACCCTTCACCAACGCCACCTCGAAAATCTCGCCGCGCAGATCGACCGGGCGCAACCGGACTATACCATCGCCGAAGGATCACTGGTCGCCCTCGAACTCTGTGAAGCCGCCTACGTCTCAATTCGCAGTGGAAGCGTACCTGTCCAGCTTCCGCTCGACGACTTTGCGCCCCCGCCGGCCGTCGATTGGCAGCCCGGCCTCCCCTACAGCGGCCAGGGCGGTGGTCGCAACGGACGTCGCCTGCCGCCTCGCCCGGAACAGGAAAGCAGCGCTTCTCGAACACCGCGACTGGAGGAACCGTAATGGCCCGTATTGGCGAAAAGGTCCGTTTTGGCATTGTCGGCGCCGGGTGGCGTGTAAACTGGTTCCTGCGCGCCGCCCGCGCGCTTCCGGACAAGCTGCAGGTCGCCGGTCTGGCCGCCCGCAGCCCGCAACGAGCATTCGACCTGGTCGGTGACCATGGCGTAAACATCTACCGCGCGCCTTCCGAGATGATCGCCGCCGAAGCGCCCGATTTCGTCGTCACCAGCGTCTCCTGGCCGGCCAATCCGCCCATCATTCGCCAGCTTGTAGAGCTGGACGTGCCCGTCCTTTCCGAAACGCCTCCCGCGACCACCGTCGCTGAAATGACGACGCTTTGGGCTCTACAGGAACAGGGCGCCCGCATCCAGGTCGCCGAGCAATACCATCGCCAGCCCCACCACGCCGCCCGTCTCGCCTTCGCCCACAGCGGCCGTCTTGGACGCATCAGTCAGGTCCAGCTCTCCGCCTGCCACGGCTATCATGGCATCAGCCTCATTCGCCGTTTCCTCGGCATCGGCGCCGAACAGGCAACCGTAACCGCCCGTCGCTTCACCTCTCCCATCGTGCAAAGCCCAGGCCGTGACGGTCCGCCCCGCGCAGAGCAGATGACCCAGTCCGATCAGCTCCTTGCCACATTCGATTTCGGCGACCGTCTCGGCATTCTCGACTTCACGCCCGACCAGTACTTTTCCTATATTCGCGGCCAGCGGCTCCTGGTGCGCGGCGAGAGGGGCGAAATCATCGACGATAAAGCCTTCTATCTGAAAGACCACCTTTCATCCATCCACGTCGCCTTCACCCGCCGCAGCGCCGGGCCCGACGGAAACCTGGAAGGCAACTATCTCAAGGGCATCCAGGCCGGCGAACAGTGGTGGTACCGCAATCCCGTCCTCCCCGCCGAACTCTCCGACGATGAAATCGCCGTCGCCGACCTCCTCTTGCGCATGGCCGAATACGTCCGCGGCGGTGAAGAAGCCTACTCGCTCGCCGAAGCCTGCCAGGACCGCTACCTCGACATCCTCGCCGCGCAGGCTGCAGACACCGGGCAACCGGTCCACTCCCAGCCCCAGCCCTGGAGCAAGGCCCTGTCCGCACAAAGTTAAGTTGGAGGCGTTTCCTTCGCCGCCCTTTCTACTCATCCCCGCCCCCGCAAGGCAACATGCACATAACAATCCTCCTTTAGACAGTTGTCGCCGCTCAGTGTATAATCACCCTCAGATCTTAGAGGACGTCCGGGCGCCGGAAACCGCCCACTGTAGATAGCAAACCAGACCAATGGCAAAAATACTTCTCGTTCACCCACTGTTTCTCAGCCTCAATCCGGAAGAGCAGGCCCTCCAGAGCCCCTACTTCCCGCTCGGCCTTCTCTATCTCGCCGGCTACGTGCGCGCCCAGGGCCACGAAGTCGCCGTCTTTGATGGCACCTTCGAAGAGGACGTCAGCGCCTTCTCCGCAAGACTGGCCGCCGAAAAGCCCGACCTCGTCGGCATCTCCGCCGTCCTGCCTTTGCGCGAAATGGCTCTCACCCTGGCCTCCGACGCCAAAGCCGCCGCAGTCCCGACCATTCTGGGCGGCCCCGATCCCACCAAAGACCCCGCCCATTATCTTCAGTACCCCCAGGTCGATATGGTCGTCCACCATGAAGGCGAGCAGACTCTCGACTCGCTGCTCCGGCTGCTCGACGCCGGCCCTCTGACGCCCGATCTGTTGGCGGGTGAACCCGGCATCGCCTACCGCGACGCCGCCGGCACGCCCGTCGTGAACCAGCCGCGCCCCCCCGTCGAAAATCTGGACGAGCTCCCACTGCCCGCCCGCGACCTGATCGACATGGACCGCTACCTCGACACCTGGCGCGAAGAAAACGGCTACTCATCCCTCACCATCTCCACCTCCCGCGGCTGCCCCTACGGCTGCGACTGGTGCCAGGACTCCGTTCACGGCCAGGCCTTCCGTCAACGGTCACCGGAGAGCGTCGCCGCCGAAATGAAGCAGCTCAAAGAGACCTATGACATCGACCGCCTCCGCGTCGTCGATGATGTCGACGGCATCGAGCGCGAATGGGTCGAAGGCTGGGCCGAAGCCGCCGACGCCGCCGACGCAGCTATCCCCTTCGAGGCCCTCTACGACCTCGAACGCCAGGACCTGCCGATGCTCGATGTGCGCGACTCCTTGTGAAAAAAGCGCAATCAGTATCTCCCCACCGTGAGTGGGGCCTTACACGCACCACCGGACGACGCCGCTGCCGGGAACTGAACATTGAAGGACTTTTTCTCAGACGGCTCGCCCTTCCTCCGCCACCCTCTGCTGACCGCCGAACGAACCGGGCAAGAGATCGACTTCCTGGTCGACGCCCTGCCCCTTTCCCCCGGCGCACGCGTCCTCGACGTCGGTTGCGGCTTCGGCCGCCACAGCGTCGAACTGGCCCGCCGCAGCTACCATGTCCTCGGCATCGACCCCGCCGCAGCCATGATCAGAGCCGCCAGGCAGAACGCGCAAGAGGCCGGTCTCGATGTCAACTTCCAGCAGGTAGCCGCAGCAGGGTACTTCCCCGCCGAGCCGTTCGACGCCGCCCTCTGCCTGTTCACAACTCTGGGACAGGTCCCGCCGGCGTCAGATGATGACAACCGCGATCTGCTAGCGACCGTCTTCAACTCCCTCAAAGAAGGCGGCCGCTTCGCGCTTGAGCTCCCTCAAAAGGAACCCGCCCTTGACGCGCTCAAACCGTCCGACCGTTTCGGCGGCGACGCCAGCTACGCAGAGGTCCAGCGCAGTTTCGATGCCCAAACCGGCATCGTCACCGAAAAGTTCCACATCGTCACCCCTGACGGCTCCCAGGACTACCATCTGCGCTACCGTCTCTTCACCCGGCAGGATGTTATCGGCCTCCTGGGCGCGGCCGGACTGCAAATCCTCTCGAGCTTTGACGGCTACAACACCGCCGAACTTTCCGGTGACAGCCCCGCTATGCTCTTTGTCTGCGCCAAATGACTCCTAATTGGCTCACGCCCGACCTGCTCAATCTGCTCCTGCAAGGCCTCCTCCTCACCGTTGTCCTGACAGCCGTCACCGCCGCGCTCGCCCTCACCCTCGGCGTCGCCGCCGGAACCATGCGCATCTCCGGCAACCGCTTTGCCGGCGCCCTCGCCGTTCTCCACGTCGAGACGCACCGCAACCTGCCCGCCCTCGTGCTCATGATCATCTGGGCATTCGCCCTGCCAAACCTTTTCCCCGCCGAGCTGAGGCGTTCCATCTTCTTCGATAACGCTTTCCTCAACTGGCTCGGCAGTTGGAGTGGGCTCTCCCTGCCCTACTACACGCTCGCCGCCGGCGTCGCCCTGGTCCTCAATACCAGTGCCTACCTGGCAGAGCTCTTTCGCGCCGGCGTCGGCGCCATCCCCCAACAACACATTGACGCCGCCCGCACACTCGGCGCTTCACGCCTGAAACTCTTTTGGACGGTTCTGCTGCCCCAGGGTCTCCGTACTTCCTTCCCGGCCATCTCGACCCGGCTCATCCATCACCTCAAAAACACCGCGCTGGCCGCCTTTGTCGCCACGCCTGAGTTCTTTCACAGCGCCCAGACCGCGATTACCCGCACCTTCTTGGCGCTCGAATTCCTCATGCTCGCCGCCGTCGTCTACCTGCTGCTCGCCTTCGCCTTCTCCGCCCTGCTGCGCTGGGTCGAGAAGCAATGGCTCGTCGCCGGGGGCTGACAGTGCCCGTACTCCGCCGCTGCCTCTGGCTCCTGTTCGCCAATGAATGACCACATATCCTTTCTGATCGAAAAGCTGCCTGCCCTCCTGTTCGGTTTTTCCGGGCAGCGGCCTGGTGGGCTCTTCCTCAGCCTCATCCTGGCCGTGCTTGCCGTGGCCGTCGGCTTCTGTCTCGCAGTGCCCGTCAGCAGCGCCGAACGGTCTCGCTGGCGCCCGCTGCGCTGGTGCGCCGTCGCCTACGTCGAATTCTTTCGCGGCATTCCTCTCATCCTCCTGCTCGTTCTCGTCCACCAGGGCGTCGGCGGCGTACGCTTCGGGCTCAACTGGAGTCCCCGCACCTCAGCGCTGGTCGCCCTGGCACTCTATTCAAGCGCCTATCAGGCCGAAATTCTGCGCGCCGGACTCGCCGCCGTACCCCAGGAGCTGGTCGAGTCTGCACGCCTCATGGGCAGCCGCCCCCGCCAGGTCTACATCCTCGTCAAACTGCGTTATGCCCTCCGCGTCATGCTGCCCGCCTTCACTGGCCAGGCCATCAGCCTCTTTAAGGACACCTCCGTCGTCGTCGTAATCGGAGTCGCCGAAGTCATGACTGTCGCCCGCATGGCCCTTGGCGCCGACGTCACCAACGCGCCCTATTGGGTAACCATGTACAGCTTTGTCGGCATACTCTATTTCGTCCTCGCCTTCACCCTTTCCCGCCTCTCCCAGCGCTGGGAACGCCGCAGTAGACCGTCCGATCTTGTCCACTCCTTTTTCAGCTACTGACGCAGACCCGCCGTCGCGGCTTGCTCTCCGACCATGTACAGGGAACTTTCCTCGAACAAGAACTCCGATCCCGAATCTCCGTCGAGAGAAAGCAGCGCAAATGCGTACCAACGCTTACATTTTTTGCGTTCCCAATTGTGGTACGTTTGAACGAATATGCAGCAAGTGTGAACTCATCGGCGTTTGCGCAGCCGTCGCAACGAGATGACCGCCGCGTCATGCAGCGCGTTTCCGAAAATCGCCCCCGTTTTGCCCAACCTTGGTACATTCTGATACACTTCAGGAAAAGGAGCCCCATTCAATGAAGAGTACATCGCAACGGATCCTCCCCCTCCTGCTTGTCGCCCTTCTGCTGGCCGCTTGCCAGGCGATCCCGGCAATGCCCTCTGGCGAGACGCTTTCCTTGGCCAATGAAATTACCGCTCGCGGGACCGTGCGTATCGGTGTGCGCAACGATAATCCTCCGCTGAGCTTTGTAACCGAAGACGGTGATTGGGTCGGCTTTGATGTCGACCTTGCCCACGCCATGGCCGCCCAGCTGGGCCTGGAACCAGAACTGATCGTCGTTGACGGCACCACCCGCATCAGCTTCCTCCAGGAAGGCCGCGTCGACATTTCGATCGCCAGCATGAACCATACCCGCAAACGCGACAACGCCATCGACTTCAGCATCACCTACTTCTGGGACAACCAGTCCTTTCTCATTCGTACCGGCGAATACACATCCATCGATGAGCTGATGGGCAAAAAGGTGGCCGCCAACGCTGGCAGTTCCGCCATCCCCTCCTGGATCGCCTACAGCGAGGCCCAGGGCGGCCCGCCCCCCGAAATCGTCGAATTCAGCGACAAGCTCGCCGCAATGCAGGCCCTCCGTGACGGCGCCGTCGAAGGCTACACCGAAGACAACATCACCATGTTGGCCCTCGCAGCCGGCGACCCCGCCCTCAAGCTCCTGCCCGGCGGACACAATCCCGTCCAATTTGGCATCGGCGTGCCCAACAATCAATCAACCTGGCGCGATCAAGTCAACTACGCCCTCCAGGAGCTCTGGAAGTCCGGCGTCTACCACGAAATCTACTCACGTTGGTTTGAAGGTCCCGATGCTCAGATACAGCTGCCATTAGGCGGGCAGATGGAGATTTGGCCGGAATAAACTGACTTTCCGGTTCCTTGGCCCGCTCTGCCCGCGGCCGAGGAACCGGACATCTTGCATCGACAGGCTCGCGCCAGTAGTTTCTTACCAACTGTCCGAATATGACCACCGTCTCGCTGCACCAGCTTTCACACACCTTCCCCTTCAGCTCTCCCGTTCTGCACGACGTCTCCTTGACCGTCGGACGTGGTGAGCTGATGGTCCTGCTGGGCCCTTCCGGCAGCGGCAAAACCACCATTCTCCGCTCCATAGCCGGACTGGTGCATCCCGGTAAGGGCGATATCCGCTTTGACGACCAGTCCGTTCTTGGCGTGCCGCCGGAGAGACGCGGCGCCGTCATGGTCTTCCAGGAGCATGCCCTTTTCCCCTTCATGGACGTCGGTGCAAACGTTGCTTTTGGCCTCAGGATGCGGCGGGTCGGCGCAACTACGATTCGCGCCAAAGTAGCCCAGGCGCTGGCAGCCGTTCAGCTGGCCGGCTACGAGTCCCGCCGCCCCGAAGAGCTGTCCGGCGGCCAGCGGCAGCGGGTCGCTCTCGCCAGGGCCTTGGTCATCCAGCCGCGTGTGCTCCTGCTGGACGAACCTCTCAGCAGCCTGGAGCCCAGCTTGCGCGAGGACCTGCGCGACACTATCCGCACACTTCAGCAGCAGGCCGGCATCACTATGATCTTCGTCACCCACGATCAGACCGACGCCGTCGCCGTCGCCGACCGCATCTGTCTGATCATGCAGGGCGCTGTCCGCCAGATCGGGGCGCCGCGCAGCTTCTTCGAACGTCCGGTTGACAGCAATGTAGCCCGCTTCTTCGGTGGCATAAACTTCCTGCCTGGCATCAAGCGCGGCCGCATCGTCGAAACCGATCTCGGGCCGCTCGAAGTCGACGACTCCGAAAGGCCTGATGGCGACGTGCTCGTGACCATCAGGCCCGAAGCCGTCGAGGTCGGAACAAACGGCCACAACAATCTGGTCGGCATGGTCGAGTCCTACAGTTTTCAAGGACTGGTCGCCCGCTGCGGCGCCGGTATCAGCGACACACAGCTGCAACTGACCGTGACGCCCTATCAACGATTCCGCCGTGGCGAAGAAATCGTTCTGCACCTGCCCCGAGAACGGATCCATCTCCTGCCCGCCGAGACCGATCTATGAGCCTGCAGGCGCCCCTGTGGCCCATCGCCGTCGCCCGCGCCGTCATCGGCCTCCTGTGGCTCTTTTCATTACGCTGGAAGCTGCCGCCCGATTTCATGCCCGCAGAGGGCCGCGGCCTGATGGACTGGTTGCAGCTGGAAGTGGCCCACGCCGCCTTCCCGTTCTACGGCCGTCTTGTCGAGCAGTTGGTTCTGCCAAACTTTACGCTCTTCGCCTGGATGATCTTCCTCGCGGAGTTGGTCGTTGGCCTAAGTCTGCTGACCGGCGCATTCACCCGCCTCGGCGCGCTGCTGGGCATGGGCCTCTCCCTCAATCTCGGCATCGGCCTCCTGGAGGTGCCCGGCGAATGGCCCTGGAGTTACGCCATGCTTGCAATGTGGCACGGGCTTTTCTTTGTAACCGGCGCCGGCCGTGTCTGGGGCCTTGATGGGCTGAGAAAACGGAATTCTGTCGCATGACCATCCTACTGGCCCTCGTCGCCGGTCTAGTACTCGGTTACCTCCTCGAAAGGGGCGATTTCTGCTTTCACAGCACCCTGCGTGGCCTGATCCGCCGGCCACCGCAACTGAACCTGCTCCGCGCCTATCTGCTGACGCTGCTCATCGCCATCCCCCTCGTGCAGGGGATGATCGCCCTCGGCTGGATAACGCCCTGGGTAGCGCCTTGGGCCTGGCGGGCGAACCTCGTCGGCGGCCTCATTTTCGGCGCTGGCATGGTAATCGCCGCCACCTGCGTGACCGGCATCTTCTATAAGCTCGGCCACGGTATGCTCGGCACGCTCGTCGGACTTGTAACCTGGACAATCGGTGATCTGCTCGCTTGGCGCGGGCCCCTCAACGCCCTGCGGATCGCGCTGAATGAGAGTCCCGTGGTAACGGGGGGAATGGCAACTACCCTCTTGAATCTGTTCGGCTCAACATTGGGAATCGGTCTGCTGCTCCTGCTGCTGGCGGCCGCAGCCCTCTTCCTCTGGCGAAGCCCCCGCCCCCGTCAGGGCGACTACTGGTCCTGGCTGCCGCTCGGCGTGTCCGTTGGCCTATTCACCAGCTTGGCCTGGCTTTTGGCCCGCGCCGGCGGCGCTAACTATACCTTCGGCACGTCACGCGTTCCCACCACGCTCTACGAATCCCTGCTGGGCGGAGGCGATGTCGGAAATCTGTGGATTCCCGTGGCGCTGATAGCTCTTCTGCCCGGCTCATTCATCGCTGCCCGCACGGCCGGCACATTCTGGGCCAGGGGAGAAACGACAGGCCGCTATACACAGCTGGCCGCCGGCGGTCTGCTCATGGGCATCGGCGCCGGTATTTCCGGCGGCTGCAACCTGGGACACGCCTTGGTCGGCGTCCCCCTCCTCAGCCTGGGCAGCATGACCACTACCCTCGCGATGCTGCTCGGCGTATTCCTGACCGACCGCGCCGCAGGCCTGCTGCGACCCCGGCAGCCGCAACCAAATAGAACATCCACCGGAGCTATAGCGCCAAGCTGATCAACGATGATCAAACATCATATACCAATAGGAGCATTGACATGGGTCAGGTAGAAAACAGAATGCGGCAGGCTGTCGCCATTCTACGAATAACACTAGGGGTGATTCTCGTTTACGCTTGGTTCGACAATCTGCAAAAGGGCGTGTACACGGCCGATGGCATAGTCGGCCTCTTCAACTATCTCTTTAACGATAACGGCGGCGGCCCCGCCTTCTATCGGGCAATTATCAACGGTACAATCCTCCAGGTGCCCGGCCTCTTCGCAGTCTTTCAGTTGGTCGGCGAGTTGCTACTGGGCATCGGACTTCTGGTCGGCCTTTTCACGCCACTGGCTGCCGTCGGCGCGGCCCTGTTCTTTTTCAATCTGTTTCTGGCGCATTTCGGCGGCCAGGAGTGGATCTGGACCTATGTGCTGCTCACCGTCTCCGCCCTGGTAACCGCCCTGACCCAGTCCGGCCGCGCCTGGGGATTGGATAGCTTGCTCCTGAAGCGGCTTGGAGAACCCCCGCGTGGCCCCATCTGGTAACACGGAACTCGCAACCCATTCCTGCTGCCGCCTCCACGCCCGGAGTGAGTACCGAATTGGCTATCGGAGACGGCTAACTGAAGGCTGAAATCTTCGTATGACGGTTCTGCAACTTATCTATATTATCGGCGCTTTTCTCCTCGCCATCTATGGTCTGCAGGCGCTGCTACTGACCCTTATCGCCCGGCGAACCCTTTTCGACGCGGAATCTCCGCCGCCACCCGACACACGGGACTATCCCTCCGTAACCGTTCAGCTACCGGTCTTCAATGAACGTCACGTCGTGCGCCGCCTGATCGACGCTGTTGCCGCTTTCGACTGGCCCGATGACCGCCTCCAGATTCAGGTCCTTGACGACTCGACCGACGATACCAGCCAGATCATCGCTAACTGCATCGCCTTCCACCGACGCAACGGTATCGACATAACCCAATACCACCGCACTGAGCGCAAAGGGTACAAAGCTGGCGCCCTGCGTGCTGGGCTCGCCCATGCCCGCGGCGAATTCATCGCCATCTTTGACGCCGATTTCGTGCCTCCGCCTGACTTTCTGCAGCGTACCATCTCCCCCTTTGATGATTCCGAAGTCGGCTGCGTCCAGGCCCGCTGGGGCCATCTCAACGCCGGCGTCTCCCGCCTGACTCTGGCCCAGTCCCTTGGCATCGACGGCCATTTCGTCGTCGAACAGCGGGCCCGCAATGAACTGGGCGCACTGCTCAACTTCAATGGCACCGCCGGCCTCTGGCGTCGCTCCTGCATGGACGAGGCAGGCGGTTGGCAAGAGGACACGCTCACCGAAGACCTCGACCTCAGCTACCGGGCACAGCTGTGCGGCTGGCGCGTCGCCTATCTGCCGGACGTGATCGTGCCAGCAGAAATCCCCGTCTCTGTCGACGCCTTCAAGCGGCAGCAATTCCGCTGGGCCAAGGGCAGTATGCAGACGGCAAGAAAACTTTCCATCGCCCTCCTCGGCTCCGGGCAGCCTCTGTGGCGCAAGGCGCTCGGCATCGCCCATCTGACCGGCTACGCTGTCCACCCCTTGATGCTCCTTAACCTGCTCTTCCTGCTGCCGATGATGTCCTCCTTCAGCCCGGCCCTGAGAATCGCCTCCCTCTTTTCCCTTACCGCCATCGGCCCTCCGCTCATGTACTGGACAGCCATGCAAAGCCAGGGTGTCTCAGTCCGCCAGCGGATTCGCCAGCTCATGGTGCTGCTTGGGCTGGGAACCGGACTCTCCGTCAACAATAGCCGCGCCGTCTTTGAGGCGCTTCTCGGCGTCCGCAGCGCCTTCAAGCGCACGCCAAAGTTCGCGGTCACCCGCGCCGGCAAGGAATGGCATTCCAGCACCTACGTCCTGCCCAGCGACCCGACAGTCTGGGCCGAGATCGTTCTCGCCGTCTACGCAAACGCGCTCCTGATCTATAGTCTTCTCAACGGCTTTTGGTGGCTCTTCCCCTGGCTCTCCCTCTACGCCTGCGGCTACACCTACATCTCCTACCTTTCCATTCGCCAGGCATGGGAAAGACGCGGCGCACTGCGCCACGGTCTGGCGGCCGTACGGGAGGCGGGAGATTGAACTCTGGCGGCGAAGAGACGGCGCAATCGAGGGACTGCGCACATCACGCGCCCGACGACGACCTCCACCCGGACCTCCAACCGCCCGCCGCAGACGCCGCCAGCCGCGCGTTGCTCGTCATGGCGAAACAACCCGTCGCCGGACGCGCCAAGACCCGCCTCGTCCCGCCTCTCTCCAGCAACTCAGCAGCCTCCCTGTACCACTGCTTCCTCCAGGATATCCTGGCAACCGTGCGAGTCGCCGCCCAACAGGAAGCCTTCATTCCCGGAATCGCCTATACACCGGCTGCCGCCCGAGATTTCTTCCGCCGGCTCGCGCCCGACTTCCGGCTGATCCCACAGCAGGGCCCGCCGCCCGCCACTGCCGGTCCTCGGCCTGAAGCTGCCTCGGGCTCCCTGCCCGGCGTACCCCAACAAGTGCCCCTCGCCCACCAGCCTGATCGGTTGGGCGACCGCCTCCAATACGTCCTCTCCGCCGCCCTGAGCAGCGGCCATCGCCAGGTCGCCGCCATCAACAGCGATAGCCCCACTCTGCCACCGGGCCTGCTATGCTCGGCCTTTCGATGTCTGGACGATCCCCGGGTCGACGCCGTGTTCGGCCCCTGCGCCGACGGCGGCTACTACCTGATCGGCGTCAAAAGGCCGCCCGGCCGCCTCGTTACAGACGTCCAAATGTCCACACCCACCGTCCTGCGCGACACACTGGCCATCGCCGCTGCAGAAGGCCTCCGCGTCGATCTGCTGCCGGAGTGGTATGATGTCGACAGTGCCGACGAGCTCCAACGTCTGTCCGTCGAACTGACCTCCCATCCCGAACGTGCCCCAGCCACAAGCCGTTTCCTGACCACGCAATGGACATCGACGTCATCATCCCGGCTCTGAACGAGGCCGGCAACATCCCGCAACTCGTACGCGAGGCCGCAGCGCAGCCCGTGGCCCGCGTCATCGTCGCCGACAACGGATCAACCGATGGCACCGGACCTCTCGCCGCCGCAGCCGGCGCACACGTCGTCGTTGAACCGCGGCGGGGCTACGGTTACGCTTGCGCCGCCGGCGTCGCCGCCGCCACCGGAGATATCCTCCTCTTCCTCGACGGCGATTTCAGTTCTCTGCCTGCTGAGATGCCAAGGCTCTTCCTCCCTGTTCAACAAGGCCGGGCCGAACTCGTGCTCGGCTCACGCGTGCTCGGCGACATCCTTCCCGGCGCCATGCCGTCCCATCAGCGCTTCGGCAACTGGCTCACCTCCGCGCTCATGCGCCAACTCTACAAGGTAGCCGTCACCGACCTCGGCCCCTACCGCGCTATCCGCCGGGACCTGCTGCAAGAACTCCATATGCAGGAAATGACCTTCGGCTGGCCCACCGAAATGATGGTAAAATGTGCCCGCCGGGGCATCCCGATTCTTGAAGTGCCGGTCAGCTTCGCGCCCCGCCGTGCCGGCCAGTCCAAAGTCAGCGGAACCCTCCGCGGCTCCGTCCTGGCCGCCTACTACATTCTCGGCGTCACCCTGCGCTACGCCTTCTCAAGCCAGTAGGTCTGCTTGCCAATCTAGGCCGTTAGCCGCCATCCGCTGCCCACCGGTGTTTACTGACCACTGACCACTGCACCCATGAGCCACCGTAAAGCAATCTACTGCATGGCTCTGGCAGCCGTCTTTTTCAGCACAAGTGGACTGCTGATCAAAGTAATATCCGTTGCGCATCTGCCCTTGCTGGGAGTCCGCGGCGCCTTCGCTGCCCTGACTATCGCTCTCTTCATGGCGCGACCGTTCCTCTCCTCGCCTCGGGACTCATCAGCCGCTTCGCCGCCGCGGCAATCCCGGCCCCGTCTGAACTTCCGCATGTCGTTCCCGCTGCTTGGCGGGGCCGTCTCCCTCGTCGGTGCCCAAGCCTTCTTTATCATTGCAGTCCGCGAGACCACGGCTGCCAACGCGATCTTCCTCCAATACACCGCGCCGGTCTTCGTAGCCTTTTTCGGCATTCATTACCTCCGCGAACCTGTAGAAAAAATGGACTGGATTGCTCTCTCCGCCGTATGCGCGGGCCTTCTTTGCTTCTACGGTGATGGCCTGACCACCGGGGACGCCTTTGGAAACCTCTTTGCCCTCCTTGCCGGCCTGACTTTCGCATGGTTTCTCCTCTTCATGCGCAAACAAAAAGACACGTCTACTATCGAAACGGTTCTGTTTGGCAACATCCTCGCCTCGCTCCTTGGCCTCCCCTTCCTTTTCGGAGCCGCGCCGACCCTGGTCGACTGGGCGGGCATGCTCTTCCTCGGTGTATTTCAGATCGGTCTCCCTTCGATTCTCATTGCCCTCGCCATCAAGGAGTTGAATGCAGTGGAGGCCGTCCTGATCCAGACTCTGGAACCGATTCTCAATCCCGTGTGGGTCCTCCTTTTCATCGGCGAAATGCCCACTCTGCTGGCGCTGCTGGGCGGAGCAACTGTTATCGGAGCAGTGATGTTCCGCTCAATCCTGTCTATCCGGTCGCAGCGTGTGACGCCGGCTTCCCAGCCCACAACATGACAACTCGACCAAGACTACAGTGAGCCGCCTGCACTCTCCCTTCTCTCCCTTCGGGGCCCGTGCCGCCGTCGTTTACGCACGCCTGACTCCGATCCGCCACCGCATCTGGGCTTCCTCCCTGCCCGAGCTCTTCGTCCTCCTCCTCGCCGCCCTGCCCCGCTTCTGGCGTCTTGAATATCACAGCATCTGGTTCGACGAAGCCGTCTCGCTCGACTGGGCAAGGCTCGGCCCCGCCCACATTTGGCCGGGCACCTTACAACTGCTCAGAGACAAACATCCGCCCGCCTACTATCTCGCGCTCCACTACTGGCAAACACTACTCAGCTGGTTCGGCGCAGCCGAACGCGACGCCGCCCTGCGCATCTTCGGCGTCCTGATCGGTATTCTTTTGGTCTGGGGGGTACTTCGTCTTGTAACCCGGCTCAGCGGTCGCGCCACCGCCCTGATCGCCGGCGCCTTCACCGCGCTCGCTCCCGTCCTTGTCTGGTACAGCCAGGAGTTGCGCATGTTTCAGCCCGCAGCCGCCGCGCTCGTCTGGGCCGCCTTCTTCCTCGTCGCTGCCCGCGAACACCTACCGCCGCTGCCGGCATCATCGGGCCAGAACACCGCAGCCGCCCGCATTCTCTGCTGGTTCGGTCTCGTGGCCGCGCTGGTTTTCGCGCTTTACAGCTATCTCTATGCCGCCTTCTTCCTGCCTGGCCTCGGACTGACCGTCTTTCTGCTCGCCCGCCGCCGCAGCACTTTCAACAGGCGCTACGTTCTCGAGGCCGTCGCCGCCTTTGCGATCGTCACCCTCCTCTTCCTGCCGCTGGCCCGCAGCGCCTGGACCGTCAACAGTGCATCGGGCGCACCCGGCGCACCCTTTGCCGACTTCCTGCCAAATCTCTGGCGCCAGCTGCGCATCTTCACCGTCTGGTATAGCGGCTGGCCCTCACCAGTCCGTACTGCAGCCGTCCTATTCTTCGCCCTCCTCCTCCTCCTCGGTCTGCTCCACCCCGGAGACCGCCGCCGCGACGCCCGTCCATACCTGTGGCTCTGGGTCGGCTCGCCGCTTCTGATCGGCAGCGCCCTGCTCGCGACGAACTCAGCCATCTTTCGCGAGGACCGCTACTTTCTCTTTCTCGCTCCCTTCGTCCTCTGGGCCGCCGCCCGCGGTGTCAGCGCGCTCGGACGCTGGCGGCCGGCCGCCAGCGCTCTGAGCGGCCTCGCCGCCCTTGTCCTCCTCGCTGCATCCCTGCCCGTCCTCTGGACGCCTCCGCTCTTTCGCGAAAACTGGCGCGCCGCCGCCGACTACATCAACGCCTATCAGCGGCACAGCCCGCACGCCGTCACCGCCGCCCTCGTCCACCCCTACTTCCTCTTTCCCGCTCTCGACTGGTACCTGCGCCAGCAACACGCCACAGCATCGATGCCTGTCTATGGCAACTTCAAGGCCCCCCTGAACTCCGAGCAGGCCGACACACTTATCGCCTCCCATCTGCAGGATCTGGCTGGGGCCAATGGCGCAGACACCCTCTGGCTGGTTCAAAGCCACCTCGCCGGCGTAGATAATCACCGGCTGGTCCAATCCTGGCTGGATGGAAAATTCCCTATCGTCACCAAGCAGTACCCGGCAGGTGTTGAGATTCGAGGATATGCCGTCCGCTACCGATACAGCACCCTGCCCGCGCTGTCTGAAAACGCGGTCCATCCGCAGGCTCAGCTTTTCCCCGGCGTCGAACTCGCCGCCTGCGAGATCGTCACCCCGGTCGTCGTCGCCCGCGACGATCTCTACCATCCGCCCAGCGGTTGGGTCCATCTGCGCATGTGGTTGAGAACCTACGAGGAAGTAAGCGAAGCGCCCCCGTTCTTTGCCCTGGTCCAGTCACACGATGGCCAGATATGGGGACGTTCCCTGGAACACGCCGGCGATGTCCTGTCTGTCTACCCGCCCACCATGTGGCAGCCAAACGAATTCGTCCGCGTCGAACTCGATGTGAACATCAACCCTGTGGCGCCCCCCGGCATGTACAACGTCAAAGCCGAAGCTGAAGGAGAACCCGGCGTCCCCTGTGGAAGCGTCCAACTTGAATGAAATTCTTGACCCGAACAGACGCCCCAGCGTGCCAAAATAGTCTCCTCTCAGTCATCCTCTAGCCACCGACCACGGTAGTTGGGCGGTCGGGCCTGCGACCCTCCCTGGTGCGGGGGATTCCCCCGCACCAGACCATTTCAAGAGATTCTGAAGACGATCCCATACACTTGGATGGCCTATGTGCCCTCTTTTGAGGTCGCACTGGATATGGCTTAGTAGCTACCATGTGAGGAGAAGCTTTAGGTTTTCCTGGATGAGCGGTGTAGGCTCAATGACTTCCGCGGCATGATAGATATTCCGAAACTGGGGCAAATCGCAGCGGGCAATCACCGTTTTCTGGGCTAGATCCGTCGGTAACAGAGAATGAAAGCGACCCAATTCCAAAATCGCTTCGAAGCGGGGCAGCAATCGGTGTAGTGCCTGATAAGTCGTGTTTTCGTTCCAATCAGGTAGCTTACAAATGGGACCGGGCACGTACAGGCAGTGTTCGTTGACATGCGTTACCGGCGCGGAATCTTCTGCCATAGGGTAGCAACGTTGGAGGATTTCCCGTAATAGCTCTCCGTACAGTTCCCCCAAAAAGTGAAAAAGTGACGTTCCTTCGGGCACCTGTAAGGTCGCCATCTGGGCCGGCCGCAGGCCGGCCCACGCGGCCACCGCTTGACCAACCTCCAGTTGCAGAGCGTAAGGGGAGGTCTGGGAATAGATCTCCCGGCCCTGCGGTGCCCCTCGGATGCGCTCCACACCGATACGGTAGCGGTCCTCCCAAACGACCCGCAAGGCGCGCCCGTCCAGCTGTAGAATTTCCCCCACTGTACAGCGGCGGTGGGTATGGGCCAATGTGCGCCCGTTATACGCGTCTACCAGCGCCAGCGAAAGGGGGGCGCCGCCGATATTGCTGTAGATCTCGTGGGCATCCACCAATTCAGCCAGCGCTTTCCCAGGCCGCCACTCCCCCAGCCTTCCAGAACGCAGGAAATCAAGCTGGCTTAAGTTGCCCAAAATACTGCGTAGGTCCTTATCATTGAACGATTCCGGTGCCACGCGTTGCAAGTCCGCCAATCGAATGGCGCCTGTCGGACTCTGCTTCAGAATGCTGAACGTCTGCTGCACCAGCACTGACGGCAAGAACGATGCCGGCCGCGCCCCTTTCGAGAAGGGGCGCATCTCACAAAGCCCTCCCCCAGTTCCTTCCGCCGAGTCAATCAGCGCCTGAAACCGCGCATCTTCCAGTCGGGAGCGGCCCAGGCACAACACACGGGTGAGCCCTGTGCGTCGGCCTCCACGGCCGATGCGTTGTAAAAAGGACTGAAGCGAAGGAGGTGGCCCGATTAGGGCCACCTCGTCAATGCTGCCGATGTCAATGCCTAGTTCCAGCGTGGATGTGCTGACGCAGACTGCTACAGGCGCGACAGCGAAGTCATTTTCCACTTCACGGCGTATGGCTGGGTCCAAATTCGAGTAATGGGCAAAGACAGCAGCGTCATAGCCCAGATGCGTACGAAGAAAGCCTGCGACCTGCTCCACTTCTTTTCGAGAGTTGCAAAAAACAAGCGTCTTTCGTATATCGGCTGAGTTTCGGACTCGTTCGGTGAGAGCTGTCGCCAGATCATGTAAATCGGTCATCGGTACTATCGTAGCGTCGATCTTCCGTTTTCCCGCGACAGCGACGATTTCTGGTGTAGCCGTGGGTCTTTTGTCAAGTGACCGGTTTTTGAGGTAACGCGCTGCCAAACCTTTGGGATCAAAAACGGTGGCGGACAGGGCGATGCGCTGTAAAGGCACAGTCTCTGTCTTCGTCTGCCGCTGGTGATAGTCCCGCACAATTTCGATGCGCTGCAACAGGCAGCGTAGGTGATCGCCTCGAGGACCGCCATCGAACAGGTGGATTTCGTCCATCACTACGGCTTGAAGTTGGGTCAGCAGACGGGGTACTCGAGTGAGTAGGGAATCGGTCGATTCCGGCGTTGTGATAAGAACTGTTGGTGTGTTTCTGATGGAGACAGGCGCTGTGTCACCGCTCTTCATCGCCAGGGACAGTTTCAACGCAGCAAAGGGCCCCCGTAAACGTTCGTACAGGTCCCTCACCAGCGCACGTGTCGGGCTAATGTAAAGAATTCGGAGACATTTTGGGGGCTGAGGCACTCTTTTCTGCCGGATTGGGCCAAGGCAGTATCGTTCCAGCAACGGGACAATAGCCGCTTCGGTCTTGCCGGAGGCGGTAGCGGCTATGACGAGTGTATTCTTGCCATCGAGAATTGATGGGATCGCCTGTTGTTGGACGGGCGTAAAATTGCCGTGCTTAGCGAAAAAGGGTGTCCAAGTATGAGGTAGACAGGCTTTGAGGGTGAGAAGGCGATTACGATTTGTCTGAGTCATCCAGCCAAAATTTCAATTCGTCAATAGTCTATGGACAGATCGTTACTCGACTGAGAAATAGGGTCTGTAAAGACTGGTTCAACTTCTGGCGCGTGATCAGATACGATTTGCCGCCTCCCTTCCCCTCGCAGTTCATCCAGTAATGTCGCCGCTGGATATCCCGGGTGTAAGTATAAGAGATCGAAGAGTTCCACTGACAGTCTCATGGCAGCACGGATATTCAGTCGGTCGCTACGCATTCCCCGAGCTAGAAGTTCGGCTGCACTCTGAAGCACCTGCCGTTGGCGTACGTCTGGCTCGTAGGCGTACGCCTGAGCGTGTAACGTCAGCGTCCGTTCAAGAAACTGATTTATCTCCTGCGAAGTGTGGCGGGGGTCCAGACGCAGAATCTGCTCATCCGCCAGCCAATCTTCCAGCGGCATATTGCTATAGGTGACAGTAAACAAAAAGAATAGGGACTGGCGCCAACCGTATCTGATGGGATATTCGCGAAAGCGATGTTGGGGCAGACCGTCAGGACTGATTCTGACTGCAGCATCCCCCAACGCGGCCCGCACGATCGCACCGAAGAAATGACCGGCTTTAGGCCGTTGGTAAGGATATAGGAGCGAATAGCTCTCTGCTTCGTCAAGCAGGACACAAAGGCCGCTGTAGCCGACCAGCCGGGCCAATACACTGATACCTGTCAGCAGATAAGCGATCTGGCGGGCGTTGTGGCCATTTCGATAAATCGAGGGGAAGCGAAATCCATGGGGCCTCGATCGCTTCATCGCCCAATCCATCCATCTCTCTTTGCGTCCACCCATGAGCCAGTTTTCCCAGGCAGTTCGCTTGTCGGTAGAGGAAGTTTCGCTAAGCGCCTGCAGGCCGCAGACCAGAGGATCGTCCGCTTTCGGCGCGATCTCAGTAAGTTGCTCCTGTAGCGCCGGCGACTTAAGGATTTCCGACAGGAGCGGCGCCAGCCCACGCTCGTCACTTTCCGGGTAGCGCAAATTGCGCATCAAACTCCCATAAATGTCAAAAGCCTTGTGGGGAGGCAGTTCCTGCAAATCCAGGCTGGTGGCGGCAACGAGAAATTTGCGGTCTAGAGCCTCATGGGTGGTCACTTCGATGACATGACTCTTACCGAAGCCGTACTCGCCGAGAACAGCCCGTACCGCGCCGCCTTCGCTATGCGCCTGATTCAGTGCCCGCGAGAGGCTCTTGCGCTCGGTTTCCAGACCTATCGTCAGATCGAGGATGCGCTGCGCCGGTGCCACCCCCGCCCGAAGAGACTCTATCAGGTGACGGGCCTGCAAGCGCTCGGGAGCCATCGGCATGGGGACAAATTGCGTGGCGTCCCCAGCAACTACCAGGGTCTCTCGCGGACGCTGACCGTTGAACTCCCGTCGGGGCCGTCGAAAGCGCAAGCCGCTGTCAAAGCGCACCATCCATTCTGTTCCATTGCGATATTGCGCAACAACCCGGCCACGCCCATATTGGGGGTGCTCTACACTTTCACCAATCATGTCAGAATCTGTGAGGGTGATTCAACCGTCGCGCCCCGTTAGCGTAGAAGCGCATTTGATGTTTATTCAATATGGCGGTGTATCGCCTGCGCTCAGTTCAGCCACCTGACCGCGCATGATCGCGTTTGCCTCGGCTTCGTTCAAAGTATGCTCAGTACCTGCGTTCTGCTGGGCCAGAACTGCGACGAAACTTTTAACGAAAACACGTCTATGGTTCACATCCAGGTACAAGTCGCTGGCGACGTTCGCCAGAATCTCCGCGTTGGCCTGTTGTGTTTGGCGATCTAGGTCTGTCTTGAACGCTGTTTCGAAAATCGGGATTAGTTTTTCACCGATAGTGAGCATCAGGACATTTTCGTCTACGTCCAGACGTTCCAGATTGATCTGAGGGCTGAAATAATTGGTGCGGGAAAAGGAGCCAAAAGCCTGTACGCGCTGTTGCAACGCTGGGTAGCGAGGTACAGTGTCATTGACAAACTGAGGAGGCACGGCGTAGACGAACATGCTACCGGGCAGGTCGTCCCTGGTGCGGTCAATCACCTCGCGCAAGTTATCCGTCGCCAGTCTTTCTGCTTTACCGCCGATGCTCGCCATTCGGTCTACTTCATCGAAAAGCAGGACCAGGCCGTTGTAAGAGAGTTCCCTGATCGTCTGTACCAGTGAACGCAGCATTCGAAAAGCATTCGGGCGAGAAATTTTTTCAGTGACGCCTAGCCTTCGTAATAATTTGGTATCGTCGGGGCTGGTCACCTCTCCCATCAACCAGCGGGTGACCGAGTCCAGCCGGTCTTCGTTCCTGCGTAACAGCGCCTCAAAATAGCCAAGAATTGCTCTCTTATAAGCCAAACTTTCTATAGTTGCCTTCTCTATCGTTTCAACGAGAGCTATGTAGTTGGGGTGGCTAAGAGCATCCAAAGTATGGTTACCGACGAAACGGCTGAGCGTGCCTTCCAAGAACCGGGTTAGTCCCCTTTCGTCTTTGATCTCCTCCCCTTTCTCGTGCCAGATCAGATTGCGGGCCACCGCGGCATAAACCAGTCGTTGATCGTTGTAAGGTGTTTCCACAGGGCTTAGGTCAACTTTAGCAACAGCATATTGATAATTCCAGGCCAAATCCTGCAAACAATACAGAAAATGGGACTTGCCGCTACCATATTCGCCCACGACTATCTTATAGGCGCCGCCGCCATCCTGAAGATAGGACGAGAAATAATACTCTTCCAGAGCATTAAGCAAGGATTGATTGCCCACATTGAAGTGCTGGACGCCACGAGCCGGGGGTGTTCCACTGGTACCTAGATTCTCAATGATATGGCGAGCCAGTAATGGGGAAATGCTCATTGGCGGCTCCACAGATCTGGCTGATTTGGGTTTTCCTTGTTGAACGATACATCCGCATAGAATGCGCCACCTAGCGGGCCATTCGGGATCCACAAGCTGCGGTTCGCTTGCTCTGCTTGGCTCTTCGTCGCAACGCCTAAACGCAAGCGCAGCTCCTTCTCATCCACGTTAACGAACGCTCCCGCCTCCTGAGACAGAACCAAGTCCCGCACAAAGAAGGCGCGTTCGTAGTCCCTGAATGTTCGGCGGGAGGGCTGGTTCCAGAAGCGGGCGTTCTGGCGATTGAGCACCATTTTGCTGTAAATCTCAATAACGTTGATGCGACCCCCGGCAGGATAGCGGGAACGCTGCTCGATGAGTTCTTTCCAGGCACTGTACACTTCCTGCAGAAACTTGACAGCATCGGTCTGCCGTTCGACTATCTGCCGTTTCTGCTGGTCATACGCTTTAGGAATTATGGTGAACGAAAGAGCCAAAGGCTTTGTCAACGCCTCCTTGCCATAGAACCACTGACCCTTACGCGCATTGAGATCCAACT
The DNA here is from genome assembly GCA_022821545.1 of Caldilineaceae bacterium. Taxonomy (GTDB): domain Bacteria; phylum Chloroflexota; class Anaerolineae; order Caldilineales; family Caldilineaceae; genus Bin5. Next base: position 50,760 of record JAJEDJ010000009.1, on the reverse strand, counting down.
GCAATACCAACTCGCCGACCACGATCGTGGGAGGCCGTCCCGATACTGTTTCCCCTTGATTCTCGAACAACTCCCTCAAGTCACGGGCGAAGTCGAACGCCAACGCCTCCAGCGCCTGCTGCGTTACGTCGGCAAAGGTCTTGTGGATTGTTCGCAGCTCATCGGTGCATACGCCCTGCTCTTCGATAGTTCGCATGGCGGCTTCAAACTTGGCCAAAGCCTTCTGCATGGGCAATGCGTCGATCTTTTCTTGCGACGCAAGACGCAGCCCTTGCTTCAGCGCGCTGGTCATAGCCTGTAGCGCCTTGAATCGGGGTTCGATATCCGATAGTCCGCTCTGCAACTGTTCAACGAGTTTGTGGTTCACAAAAGATACCCTTCCAAAGTGAAAAAAGTCGGTCTACTATACCATTTACTATACTTCTGCTGCAACCAAAGATAGATGAATTCGAAATGATCCTGAAGAGTTGGGAGGATAAGTCAACTGCTCTCCTGTTGAGGGGTCGGCCATCCAGCGTCTGCTACCCGCCAGACATCTAGCCCACCAGGGGCATCATTATGCACGCCCTTGATGAGAGGCGAAGATAATTCCGAGCGCCCCCACCGGCGCCCGCTGAAAGAATCGCCTGTAAGCTCGTACCTCCGCCAGCAGCTCCTTCAACTCTTCCTGCAATAGCGTAAGCTCACCACCGTCGCCTTCGCTCCCGTCCCCCGGCATTACGCGTGCGACGTCGCCCTCTTCCCACCCTTGCAATCGCAGCAGCCCCTTCCGCTCCAGCCAGAGTAGACTGCAGCGAATGATCTCCTCCGTTACGCCGATGCGGGCCGCCAGCCTGTCAATGGGAAGCCTGCTGTCCTGAGCTGCTTCGCCTTCGCGCCCATTCGCACTGGGTCGCATCGACCACTTTGCCATCCCCGCTACCTGCTTTAATATAGCGTCCGGCCGCGCCTCAGCCGTGTCGCGGCCGATCAGATACAGTTCGGACGGCGCCACCCTTTCCACCAACCAGTGCAGCAGTTCAGGGGACGGCGGACTGCTCCACAAAACCAGGGGAACTCCCTTCTCCCCCTGGGCCGCCTCCAGCCGCGACCGATAGGGAACGCGGCCCAAGCGCATACCCTCCGCAAACCAGACTGCGTCGTCAAGAGTTGGCAGGTCGGCCGCAGAAACGCGTTCGCGGCGCAAGTCATGGAGAGCACACTCTCCCGCAGGCCCCTTGGCCAAGCCCGTCGCTTCCACTTCTTCCGCCGCCCGCACCGCCTCCAGCGTCAGTTGCGCCGATCGCTCGCCGCGATACTCGTTAACTCCCAGCGTATAAGCAATGTCAACGGCGCCGCCCGGCAGATCCACATCCGCGCTGCGCCACCAGACCGCCGTCTGTCTCCTCTCCTCACTGTCCTGCAGCAGCAGCCGCCGGTGGGTGCCGTCCCGCCCAATCCGCCGGTCCTGAACCACCGTCAGGCCCTGACTTACAAATTTAGGCAGCGGGTTGCCGTTGCCGAAGGGTGCCAGACGTTCAATCTCCTCCGCCAGCGACAGGCTCACCTCGGAAAAGGGCAGCGCCGCGTCAATGTGCAGACCCTCCGGCCCTGCATCAATCCTGTGCTGGTCGACCTGCCGGCTCAGCTCACGCCGAAAACGGTCAATGTTAACGGCGTCCAGCGTCACACCAGCCGCACCGGGATGCCCGCCATGGTGCATCAACAGCTCCCCGCACCCCGCGATCGCCGCGCCGATGTCCACGCCAAGTGTGCTGCGGGCGCTCCCCCGCGCCGGCTCACCCGGCGGGCTGCACAGCAGTATCGTCGGCTTGTGGAACTCCTCAACCAGCCGCGCCGCAACGATGCCGATGATCCCCGCATGCCAGTTGGGATTTGCCAGCACGATCGCATTGAAGTCGAGCAGAACCGGCTCCCGCACCAGCATGTCGAACGCCGTCTGCGCAATCTGGCTGGTCAGCAGCCGTCTCTCATTGTTCAGCCGTTCCATCTGCGCAGCCAGCTGTCCTGCGCGGATCGCGTCATCCGTCGTCAGCAGTTCCACCGCCACCGTCGCATCATCCAACCGCCCCAGCGCGTTCATGCGCGGACCGATCTGAAAAGCGATCGACTGCGCGTCAACGCTCGCCGGCGACAGCCGCGCGCTCTCCATCAACGCCTTCAGACCGACCCGTTCCGTCCGCCGCAGCCTGTCCAACCCAATCTGAAGCAGGTAACGCGTGTCATGCTGCTGCTCGGCAACGTCGGCAACAATGCCCAACGCCACCAGATCCAGGAACTGAGCCGCCCCGTCAGGGTCACCGGCCAACTCGTACAGCCGTTGCACCAACTTGTAGGCCACACCCACACCGGGCAGCGTGCGCAGCGGATCATCAGCCCGCAGGAACTTGGGGTTAACTACCGCGTCCGCCCGCCGCACGCCCTGCTCGCCGGCAACGCTGGCCGGTTCACCACACGGGGGCTCCGCGCCCGGCTCCACGTCCGCGAACTCAGCCGGCAAATCATGGTGGTCCGTGACCACGACCGTCAGCCCGGCATCTTTGGCAATGCCAATCCCCTCTCCATCGCTGATTCCCGTGTCGCACGTCAGCAGCAGCTGCGGCTCGAAGCTCGCATCGTCCAGCAGCTCCTTCAGCGCGTAGGGCTTGATGCCGTGACCTTCACTGAAGCGGTTCGGCACGTGAAAGCGCACCCGCTGCGGCCCGGCCAGCTCCTGCAGCGCCGCCACCAGCAGCGTCGTGCTCGTCTGGCCGTCAACGTCGAAGTCCCCCCAGACGAGAAAGTTCCTGCCTTGCCTGATGGCATCGATCAGCGTATACGCCGCCCTATCCAAACCGACCAGCGCGGTCGGCGCTGCCGGCGCATATGCGCCGCTGTCCAGAAACGGCAGCGCCTTCTCCACCGTATCGATCCCCCGCTGCGCCAGCAGCTGCGCCACCAGCGGATGCCCGCCCACCGCAGCCCGCAGCGCCGGCGAAGGTTCAATTTGAGGACTCAGTATCCAAGGCTGGGAGGGCATTGATTGTCTTGCAGGGCGATGTAAACTATTGCGGACTTCAAGAAGCCCAGTTGTTCGCCTGAATCGCGCTACTTAATTCCTCTTCAAGAGCGGCAAATGCACTGAGTTGTCTCAATAGCGAGAAATCCTCAATGAATTCTGTGACTAGGCGCGCGCGTTTCGCTACAGGGAAACTCCTCTGCCTACGTCTATTGAGATCGCTGGCCTCTCTAAGTAGTCCGTTCAGGATTTCTTTTGCATCGGGAAGGCTTTCTAACCGATTTACCGGGGGTAAACTCAACTGGCGAGCATAGTTCCTGTTTCCTGCAGCGGCCTTTATGGCGGCTTCATCAAACAGTAGCCAAGTCTCCTGCATCCGAACAGGTATGACGCAAACAAAAGCTGGAGATAGTCCTTTTGGCAAAAGATTCGCTGCATTGCTTATCTCCTGTACACGTTTTTCTCGTGACTCCCTATCCGCGTCGCGGTGAACGAACAAGAGATCACAGGGGTAGAAATCCAGACTAACTCTTATCTTGTCCGCCAACTTTGGATTATCAGGAGTGGGTAGAGCGCTCAGATCAGCCCACGCCGACTGGATGGCACAATGTACTCCATTTTCAACGAGCAACCAATCCAAAATAGGGAGGAGGGCTACATCACTGCTACCTTCAGCAACCAGCGTATAGCGGAGTTCTTCCATCTTCAGTACATTTCCACATTTTCAATCTGTAAACTGAGTTGGCTGCCGTTATTTGGGGTGGGATTCAGATAGTACAGCAGCCGTCCTTTCATCACGGCTTTCTCAACAGGATTCGCCACGCTGCGCCAAGTGTTTGGCAGCCATCTGAACACGGCTTTCTGGAAACGTCTTTCATTGTAAATCGCCTGTTCTGTCTCGGCGATGAGCAGACTTTCTGGCGGAACAAGATGCACGACCGAGGGAGAGTGGGTATTAACGATCACTTGGCGTAGCGGGTTATCTCTGGCTACTGGCCTCGATACGTCGACCGCAATCTCTTGGAGCAACTCTAACATGGCTGACATTCGGCCAGGATGTATACCGTTTTCCGGCTCCTCCAGACAGATGACGCCAATGGCCGTGGGATCCAGCGCCAGCACCGCCAGAGCCAGGAAACGGAGCGTTCCGTCAGACAGCGAACGCGCTGGATGTGTCGTACCGTTCTTGTCCTGTACCTGTAGAGTGAATAACTGTCTCTTCTCATCTCTGTCGACGCTTACCTCATACACGTCATCGATTAGCTCGGACAATCTCAAGGCAATCTGTTCATAAACCCACGTGTCCGGTCCGTCAGAGTCCGCCTGATCCTCAGAGTGCGCCAGCGAAAAGAGAGTTGCCGGCAGGTGGGAGCCGTCCGAGCCCATCCCCGGAGGGGTCATAAACCCGTCAGGTCTGCGTAGCGATGACGGTTCCAACTGGAGCAGACGCCAGGACTGCATCTCTCGCCGCGCAAGCAAGGCAGTAGGGCTCTCGGTCGCGTTGACGGTTGAAAGTACGGTTCGGGGTAGATTGCTTGCAGAGATGGTTTGGGGGCGCCCGCTGCTGCCCCCATCCTGGTGAAGGCGGATAACCCTCTGTCCCTCGTGAAAGTCCGTAGAAATGAATGGTGCAGTTCTGCGCCCCTTGACAACCGAATTGCGCCAATCCTTGGCACTGTGATGGAATCTGAGGTGCTTCCACGCCTCTCCGAGTTTGATGTGTTCCAAGCTTTCCTTGACAAGCTCAAAAGAACCGGGAAACGGTAGTCTTTCATCAACGCGGTAGGCCAGTTCCACGGCGTACCGCAGAAATGTGAAGGTGGCCTTTGCTTCCTGCCCCAAATCATCTACCCCTTCATCCGGGATAATCATTTCCGCCGTAAACGAGATACTGTCCGCGTACTCGCTGCCGACCCGATGGAACAAACTGAGAACAGACGACGCCTTGTCCTCTTCGGCTCGTATCGACGCCGCAGCATCTACAAACGTGTCGCTGGCAAGCCTGCCCAGAAACTGTATCGCGTCAAACAGATTGGACTTTCCCGTCCCGTTCGCGCCGGCGATACAGGTGAAAGGGCCAAAGCGGACATCGATGTCGACCAGGTTTTTGAAGCCGGATACTTGCAGTCTCGTTAACATAAGGCCTCCGCTCAACTCAAAGCCAGCCGTATTCTGTCACCCAGGAATCTTCTCGAAGGAAAGTTTCGACACATCGATATGCGCACCGGCATGTTCAACTATTAAGCTGACAATCTTTCCGTCGGCGTCCAATTCAATCAGGAAATTCTCATTTGCATCTCGGGTCTCGACGATTTCCCTTTCAGAAAATTCAGTAAGAAGCGAATCTGTACCCAGAAAGTGTTCAACGTCCATTGCGCACCCGGCGGCTGCATTCGGTGAATTCCACCTAAAACGTCAACTCCTGCACGTCATCCAGCGTGAACTCCAACGCTCTCTCCAGGTCCTCCTCCGCAAACGCCTCCTCGTCGTACTCCTCCAGGTCACCCGCGGCGATGCCCCGGTCGCAGCGCGAACGGTAGATGCAGTAGCCGCAAAATCGCTTCCGATTCTCCTCCGTGTCGGCCACCTTGGGAAAGTCCCTCTCCCTTTTCCCACTGAGAATCTCGTTCAACAACTGCTTGAGCCTGGTGGCATTCGCCGCATGAAGTTCGCTGTTGTAATCAAAAGAGACCGCCTCAGCCGGCGCCGCTGTGAACCAGTAGCGCATCTCCACCTGCTCAGGCGCCAACGGACCCCATGGCAGGCCCGCGCTCGCCTCCACCAGCACGTACGGATACACGAGCGTCTGCATCCGCTGCTGCAAGTTCGAACGACGCGCCACCCGCGTGTTCGTCTTCCAGTCAAGAACTACGGCCCGGCGGTCCGCCCCTTCTCCGCCGACCGCAATCAAATCGTAGCGGGCTGCCAGACGGTACATGCCTGCCTCCACTGCCAGAGGCGCGCTCAACACACGTTCGACCTCTACCACCTCCGTAGGTAGATCGGCCGGCCGGTGGGTAAGATAGCTCTCAAACCACTCATCCAGAGGATATGCCAGACCGTCCGCCAGCAGATCGACCGACATACAGGCCTCTGCCCTTTCGACCAGCTGATGAAACTGCGCGCCCAATCTCAGTTGCTCTTCGTGCTCATCGTAGGGCGCGGCCTCCAACGCCGGCCACCTAAGCTGTTCCACATACGCCAGCCAGAAGCGGCGCGGGCAGTTCACATAGGATTGCAGACTCGACTGGCTGAAAGCGAAGGTCGAAGGGAGTTTCAAAGGCACGGCGAACAGTTCTCTCTATACTTTCCGGAAGGCCGAATGGTTCTGCGCACCTGCCGCCATTGTAGCACACGGGTTCGCGCACCCTCAATTGAATCGGAGTATTGGCTCTGGTCCTCTCTTCTGACGTGTGCCCCGCAGGTTCCGGTCAGCTGCCGTCCCTGGCTGGCCTGGTTTCGACGCTCCGTTATATTCACCCACTTCACTATACCCCTGCCGTTTGCGGGAATAGGCTTCTTCGCATACCATCAGAAAACCATCGTGCCCGCAGTGGACAAGGGCGCGGCCAAACAGTCCATCCCGATTCACCCACTTGAGGATCACGCATTATGAGCAGACCCACCCACGACTACGCGGCCATCGAGATCCCGTCTGCCGGCGTGCCCCTGCCCATCGACGGCGGCCCCGTCACCCGTCCGCAGCCAGAGCTGATCGAGCAGTTGCGGCAAGTGAGCACCGCCACCGCCAGCGCCACCATGCACCGCTTCGGCATCCGCCACACCTTCATCCAGGGGCCGCTTCCCCGCACACCCGGCGCCAAAGTCGTGGGCCCGGCGGTCACACTGGCCTTCATGCCCCAGCGAGAAGATGTCTTCTCAGGCGCGGCCCAGGAGGGCGCCGAAAAACGCGGCGCGCTGTGGGCCGTATTTGAGACCGTCGAAAATGGCGACGTTCTCGTCATCCAGGCCTTTGCCAGCCGCTATACCGGCTGTGTCGGCGAAATGCTCACCACCTACTTCAAGGGCCGCGGCGGCGCCGGGATCGTCGTCGACGGCTGCGTGCGCGACTGGCCCAACATCCAGCAAGTCGGCGTGCCCCTCTGGACCGTCGGCTTTACACCTAACTACGCATCCCAGGCCGAACTCTTCCCCTGGGGCCTCAACGTGCCCGTAAACATCAGCAATGTGCTCGTCCTGCCCGGCGACGCCATCATTGCCGATGACGACGGCGCCGTGGTCGTACCCCGCCAGATGATCCCCCTGGTGCTAGAGCACACCCTCGAGCACGAAGAGTGGGAGGTCTTCAGCCGCATAAAACTGGCCGAAGGCGGGGCTCTCAGCAAATACTACCCCCTCAATGACGAAGGCTGGGCCGAGTACGAAGAGTGGAAGCAGCGAAACGGCTAATACAGCATTAGGAAAACTCGCAACCAGGAAGGAGTTAGCGCCAATGTATCTCACTCGACACAGTACATCTGCCGGGCCGCGCTGGGCGGTCGATGGCAAGCTGCTGCCCGCCGGCGTGACGCTCAGCACGTTGCTGGCCCTGCCTGAAGGCGGACTGTCCTCGCTCCTGACTGAGCTGGCGACAGACGAGAAGGCCTGCGGCCCATTGCTCGCGCCGCTTGACGACCACCAGGAGGTCTGGGGCAGCGGCGTCACCTATCTCCGCAGCCGTGACGCCCGCAAGGCCGAATCCGAGACCGCAGCCGACGTCTATCAGCAGGTCTACGATGCCGCACGTCCGGAGATCTTCTTCAAGCAGGTAGGCTGGCGCACCGTCGGCCACGGCCAGATAGTTCGCATCCGCGCCGACACCACCTGGAACGTGCCCGAGCCCGAGCTTTGCCTCGTCATAAACGCCGCCGCGCACATCGTCGGCTACACAGTCGGCAACGACATGTCCAGCCGCGACATCGAGGGCGAAAATCCGCTCTACCTGCCCCAGGCAAAGACCTACGACGGCTCAGCCGCGGTCGGCCCGGGCATCTGTCTGACCGCCGCCGACGCGCTGACCGATCTGGCCATCAGCCTGGAGATTGAGCGCAACGGAGCAATCGCCTTCGCCGGCGAGACCTCAACCAACCAGATGAAGCGCACCTTCCCCGACTTGGCCGAATACCTGATGCGCGAGATGACTTTCCCGCACGGCGCCCTGCTGATGACCGGCACCGGCATCGTCCCCCCCGACGAGTTCACCCTGCAGAGCGGTGACGTCGCCAGGATAACGATCGACGGTATGACCCTGGAGAACCCGGTTGCGTAAGACCTGTTAATAAGAGAATTTCATTCCAAGTAATCTGTACTCCCAACTTCATTCGCCAGAACATCGAATCTATGACCCTACAACGTCCATAAACCCGACAGGAACATCCAATGGCCCGTCCCAATATCCTTCTCTTCCTCACCGACGACCATGGCCAGTGGGCCAGTGGATGCTACGGCAACAGCGAACTGCAGACACCCAACCTGGACCGGCTCGCAACCGAGGGGGCTCGTTTCGTCGACGCCTTCACCCCCTGCCCCGTCTGCTCCCCCGCCCGGGCCTGCCTCATGACCGGGCGCACGCCCTCACAGGTCGGCATCCACGACTGGCTTCAGGAGGCCGAACCGGTCATAGGCGACCATGACTGGCTTGCCGGAGAAGAGACTCTGCCGCAACTCCTCTCCAGGGCCGGCTACCACTGCGGTCTCTCAGGCAAATGGCACATGGGCCGTTCCCACCGCACGCCCCCAGGCTTCGACTGGGCATTCGGCCTCCCGCGCTGGCAGGGCGCACACAACGGCGCCTACACCTATCACCTCAACGGCCAACCCCTGGATCTGACGGGAAACAAGAGCGCCCTCATCACTGATCACGCGCTCCAATTCCTCGATAGCGCGCCCTCGAGTCAGCCCTTTTTCCTCAAGGTAGGCTACATCTCAACCCATTCGCCCTACCAGGCTGAAACCCATGATCCCGAATTGACCGCCCGCTTCGAAGACGCCGCCTTCACCGACATTCCCCCTTACCACCCCCATCCATGGCAGCGCAACGAAGGCCTGGCCGGCGGCTTCCAGCCCACCGACAGGCAGATCCGCACCCGCTACGTCGGCTACTATGCCGCCGTTACCGAAATCGACCGCGAGGTAGGCCGTCTGTTGGACCGGCTGGAGCAGGACGGCGCCCTCGACAACACCGTAGTCATCTATACATCCGACCACGGCTGCTCAGTAGGCCAGAACGGCTTTTGGGGCAAAGGCAACAGCACACGCCCCCTGAACATGTACGAGATCTCAACTCGTGTCCCACTCATGCTCCGCGCTCCGGGACTCGTGCAACCCGGCCAGATCAGCCAGCGCAGCGTCGATCACTACGACACCTTCAGCACCATCTGTGACTGGGCCGGAATCGAACTCGACGAGACCCGCAACTATGCCGGCGCCAGCTACGCACATCTGCTCGACGGCAGCGGCAACAGCGCCTGGGACGATACCCGCTACGGCGAATACGGCGACCTGCGCATGATACGCACTCCTCAGCACAAGTTCGTCAAACGCTATCCCGACGGTCCCCACGATCTCTTCGAACTGGACTCCGACCCGGGTGAACAGCTCAACCGGGCCGGCTGGGATGAATTCGCCGCACTGCAGGACGGGTTGGAACAGCGTCTGGAAGAGTGGTACAGCCGCCGCGAGGAGTCGTCCAACTCCGGCCTGCGCATCAAGTTTCAGCGCATTCACAACCGCAACGAAGCCTGGCGCGACGGCATCCGCGAACGACGTGGGCTGCAGGTGTATGACAAATGGAAGAGTGCCTGAATTGACCGCTTCTACAGGCCGTGCCAGTTGCCGCCCTTGAACCAGTTCAGGAAAACCTCTCGATCTTCCTTATCGGCAATGGCATCGCCGGCAGCCTGCGCCTGGATTTTGGCCTCGCGTGCTGCCGCCGCATCCCCGGCCGCCGCGTACGCCCTGGCCAGAGCGTCATAAGCGAAAGCCTTGTCCCATTCTTCCAACTCATCGGGGTTGGCTCTTATCAACTCCAAATAACGGTGGACGTGACGCAGCGCAGCCTCGCCTAACCCCGCCGCCGCATACACACTCGCGACTGCAAACTCCCCACGGCCATGATTGGCGACAGTTCCAACCTGCATCCAGTGATAACAACTGGCATGGGCCGCGTGAATATATGGCTCACACGATTCCGGCGTCACCAGCCCGGCATCCAGCGCGTCCATCGTGCTGTTGTTCAGATCGATGCCAAACCAGCGGTGGGCTTTGGCAATTTCAAAGGGCGCTTCAGCCATTCCAATCCTTTCCCTGAACTCTTGCTTTCGCTCGCTTCCCGCGAAAACTGCTGAAATCCTGCGGCAGATATCTAATCTGCGTAAGCGTAGTGGCGCCGCGAACGGTGCAATGATCCTGCCGTTTCCTAGTGGGTTCTAGACCTTCCTTCCGACGATTCCCAGCAGGCAGGCGTAGTTCTGGGACGAGGTCGGCGCCTCGAGTTCCTCCTCCCACAGATGCAAACAGCGTCTGTCGGCGAAGCCGGCCTCCTTGAGCAACTCCAAATGACGGCCGATCAGAAAGCGCCCCGGTTCAAACGGAAGGCGCGTCCCGTCCGGCTTCACAAAATCTCCATTGAGCAGGATCCCGCCCTCTGGCAGCGCCGCCGCACAGGCCCGATACACTTTCGATGTCTGCGTCTGGCCTCCCAGATCGTGCAACGCCCAGGTAGACACGATCGCCGCCGCCGGACGCGCCAGGTCGCTGACCCAGCTGTCGTCCAGCAAGTCAGCCTGCTGACACTGTACACGCTCGCCAAACCGCGCCAGGCGCGTAGCCGCCTGCTTCAGCATCGGCTCCGAAAAGTCGACTCCTTCGTAGGAAATGTGCGGCATGCGCTCTAGCAGATATTCAGCCAGATAGGCAGGCCCAATACCCAGCTCGACTATATGACCATCGGCAGGGACCACGCTCTGAAGCTGCTGAAGAATTGTCTCAAATAGATGTAGCCGCTCCGGCGTCGGCTCGAACCGCCGCGCCCAATCCTCAGCGTAATCCGCCTCGTGAAACTGATGCGTTGCGCCTACAACCTCTGTCATCGATCTTCCTTCCGGACTCTGAGTCCCGCTGAAATTGATTTCTCACTGCCCGCATACACACATACGGCGTCCACACCCCTGTTCACATAACCATACGCATTACTATTCGGACAAATGAAAACATGCCCGAAAACGACGAAGATCTCCCTGAAATAGCGAGGAGCCGGGCGTCATTGACCCGGCTCCCCACCTACAATATTGGAGGAAGTAATTGTCGGTTGAAAGAGAAGGCGGCACGCGCCCCTGCTTTGCCGGGGGCGCGCCAACCCCTATTCTCAATTGCCGCTGTCAAATTCCAGGCTTAGTACCTCTCCGCTCAAGGCGTCAACCAAAACTGTCGCCGTCTGCTCGTCGCCTTCCAGAGTCACGATCCAAACCCTGACGCCGCCCCGAATCCCGCCCCGGGCCGATCTCCTCTCCAAACGTCCAATTTCGTCTGACACTTCATCTGTCGCGATCCCGATAGCCTCCGCACTGTCTATCATCTGCAGAGCGGATTCATTGCTCTCCGCTTCGGGCCGCGTGCCTAGCTCCACCTCAAATGTGCGGTTCCTGCCTCTGCGTAGTACACCGATCTCCACTGTTTCACCAGGCGACTTCTGCATCACCAGGTAGCTGATTACGTCCTCGAAATTGCGCACCTCGAATTCGTCGATACTTACGATAATATCGCCGTTCCGCAGGCCTGCTTCAGACGAGGGCCCACCTTGCATTACCCGATTCACTTGGACCCCGAGAACATCTGATTTCAGGTTTAGCGCGCTGGCGACCGGCGCTGTAATCGTCCTGCCGGCGATTCCAAGAAATGGATAGCGATACGCCCCATCCTCCATCAGTGCCGGTATGACTCGCTCCGCCACCATAATGGGAATCGCGAAGCCAACACCCGAGTTGACCCCGGTACCGAGGGGAGAACGCTCCTCTGTCCGGATCGCGAAGTTAATGCCCACGACCCGGCCGCTCAGGTCCAGCAGCGGCCCTCCCGAATTGCCGGGATTGATGGCCGCATCGGTCTGAATCACTTCGGGCAGCGAATAACGATTCACAAGGCGCGGATTCCCTACCGGCAAGCTGCGCCCCAGCGCACTGACGATGCCCAGCGTCATCGAATTCTCAAGGCCGAACGGACTGCCTAGGGCAATTGTGTAGTGGCCGACTCTGGGCAACCCGGCCGCCCGTTCCAGCGGGCGCAGACTCATGCCTCCAGGCGCATCGACTCGAAGCACGGCCAAATCCGACTGCGAATCGTTAGCGATCAGTTCGGCCTCTGCCCACATGTCATTGTCAAAAGTCACGAAAATGTCGGCCGCGCCTTCCACGACGTGGCTGTTTGTCACGATATGACCCTCTTCATCCCAGATCCAGCCGCTGCCTTGCCCCCACATTCCTTGCGTTGAATCCTGTCCACGCGCACCTGATCGCCGTACCTGAATGCTGACGACCGATTGGCTTGCCTCTTCATATATGTTGGACAACAGCGCCTGATCCGGATGGTCAGGTCCCTCTTCCTGAGTAATGTATGTGAACTCTTGCGGTCGGTACTGCGGCGTTGTGGCGTCTACCGTCGCAGGCGTAATCTCTATCCTGCCGATACCGGCCAATCCAATCACGAACGCCACCGTCAGGATCCCAACCACGATCAAAAACGTTCGCAGACTCACGGACCTCGGTTGCACTGGATTTCTTCCTTTATCTACAACACATCTTCCCCGAAAGACCAGGGTATGTGTTCTGTGTCGACAATTCACTGCCCTTATAGCATAGCAGGACGCGTGCTGGGAGTCCTTATCGGACTCCTATGGCAACTTTAACGAAACCTTAAATGGTGTGGCCAGTAGCGGTAGTTACTGTATCCGGGCCGTAGCAACAAAAGTCTGGGAATACTCCACTGGAAGCGAAAGCACAAATCGCGCACCCGTTCCCGTAGCGCGCTGATGGGCAGTCAACGTGCCGTCCTGTGCCTCTGCCAGCCGGCGCGAGAGCGCCAAACCGATGCCCATCCCTTCCCGAACTCGCTCCTGGCGCGGAGAACGATAGAGAAAGTCGAAGATACGTTCAGATTCAGAAGGATCGATGCCCGGCCCCGTATCCTCGAACGTCAGTACGACCCGGTCCGCCTCTGAACCCACCATAATCTCGATCTCCCCGCGGTTCGGTGTGTACTTGATGGCGTTGTCCAATAGGTTGCCGACAATCTGGCTCAAACGCATCGGGTCTGCTGCCGCCTGCGTCGCCTTCCGCGGAATGTGCGTGATGAGTTCGATCTCTTTCTCCCTTATGCGCTGTTCATAGCGGCGGCACTCTTCCAGAACCAGCTCTCCTACGTCGGTAGGGACGATGTCAAGCGCAAGATTCCGTATATCGTTTCGTGCCAGCAAAGCCAGATCGTCCAAGAGACGGCGCAACTGGTCGACCTGGTCGTCAATGCCGGAAGAAAGTTCGACCACCAGCTCCGAACCGTTGTCGTTCTGCCCAAGGACCTGGGCAGCCGCCTTGATCGCGCCCAGCGGGCGGCCCAACTCATGCACAACGGCGCTCAGCAGCCGCCTTCTCCCCTGCTCCAACTCATGCAACCGCTCAGACATCTCGTTGAACGTACGCGCCAGCGTCTGCACTTCCGTCGGCCCTTCCTCCTCTACCCGGCTGGGAGGGGCGTCGAAATTCACGGCGCGGCTGGCTGCCGTCAATCTCTCAAGGGGCTGATTGAGCGAACGGCTGAGTACAAAGCTGAGAAACACCGACACCAACAGGCCGGCGCTCACCGCTCCCCATACCGTCCACCGCAAAATCGCCAGGCGATTTGTCACCTCTGTCAACTGCTGTGACAGATGCACTGCCCCGACAACCTCATGCTCCTCGTTGCGCACAGGTACGGCCACGTCCGCGTTGCCCATACTTACCTGCCGTGCGATTTCGCCGGCCAGAGCCTTCTGCAAGAGCTCAGGATCTGGTTGTCGTATTGGCACCTCTGTCGATGCCGTGGCCAGACCCGGTCTTACTACAATGTTCCCGTTCTGATCCACCAGGTAAAACAGTGTTGGTATCCGTACCCGCAGCCGCGCGAAGAGTGAACGGGCCTGTTCAGGATCCTCCTGCGCCGCCAGTTCAGCCTGATAGAGCCGTGATATCAGTTCGCCCTGCCCCGCCAGTTCCGCGGTTGCTTCATCCAACACAAAGCGAGCCTCTATCAGGTAGAAAAGCAGGAAGCTCAGCAAGGGGACAATGACCAGAAGTGGAAGAAGATGACTGATCGTCAACCGGCTGCGCAGGCTACGCCACATACGGTTCATCCTTTCCAGCAGGAGTCAGCCGGTAACCCACACCCCTCACCGTATGAAGACGGCGTGGTCGGGCCGCATCCTCCTCGATCTTTGTGCGCAACCAGCGAATATGAACATACACAGTCTGCGTCTCGCCGACCCAATCCGTCCCCCATACACTCTTCAAAATGTCGTCAACTGCGACAACCTCACCCGCTCTGCTTGCCAGAAAATAGAGCAGCTGGAACTCCTTGGGCGAGAGGTCCACACCCTGTCCGCCGACACTGACCTCATGCGCTGATCGGTCCAACTCCAGATCGCCGACGACAAGACTTCCAGGGTCAGTCCCTCCATCGCGTTCCCCGCTTCCCCCGGACCGCCGCAGAACGGCCTTCACCCTGGCCAGCAGCACGTCCATATCGAATGGCTTCGTCACGTAATCATCAGCGCCCAGTTCCAATCCGACGATCTCATCTAACTCCCGCCGCCGCGCCGTGACAAAAATAACGGGAGCGGCGCACGAGCGCCTCAGCGCGCGCAACGTTTCCTTACCGTCCATTCCCGGCAGGCCGATGTCCAATAGTACGAGTTGTGGTTGCACTTCGCGGGCCTTTGCCAGAGCCTCCTCTCCACTGCCGGCGGTCTCCGTACTGTAGCCGGCATCCTTCAGCCCGATTGAAACGCTGCGTCGCATCAAGCGATCGTCATCCACCACGAGAATGGTCGTCATAAACAGTTCAGTAAGTCAATCTTCCCGAGAAGAAATCGAACGGGAAAGGGAACGTCTACCTCTTCTCGTCCCCAGTCAGCGCACACCCGCGCCGAACTCATAGACCATCTGTCCGCCCAGCCAGCCACTAAGGATGACCAGCCCGATTCCCAAAAGGAGTTGCACAGTCATCCGCCACTTCCCTCCACGACCGGTCGGAAGATCTTCCTTCCAATCCCAGCCACTCCCTTCGGAACCATTCATCCGCCGCCAATAGAGCCAACCGCGATAAATCAGGTCGCCGTAAAGTACTGCCAGAGCCAGTCCACTGCCCGTATGCCAGTTGAGCAGGGGGCGGAAAGGCGCATCCGGCGGCAGAGCCCCTTGCGAAACGATGCCGCTGACAATGGCCGCCAGCAAAGTCAACCATCCTGGCAAGAGCAGCCCCCAGCCTATGATGCGCAGTTCAACCCGCGGCCAGCGGTGGAGAGTTCCCAGCAAGGCAAGGCTGCCGCAGATCAACAGCGCAATCGGAAAATGGACCACAGCCGCATGAATGAGCGAAGGTTTCATAGTGTTCAGTTTAGATGCGTTCTGACTGCTCCTAAGTAGCAGCGATTCCCGTTTCCGGATGATCGCTGAACTGCACACCAAGACCGGCTCATTTCGGACTCCGTAATCAGTTCCGCAATCAGTACTGTAGTCCTCAAATCAACCTCTCCGCAACTTCGCACCGGAATGTCCTCTGAACTACAATGTACAGATGAGATTCTACCCTGTATTTCAATTATCGATAACGATCTGATAAGATTTGGGGCAATAGTTACATAATAAATTCGGTCTATACTGAATGATGTAAGTATATTCATGGGACCGAAACCAGCCTGACTGGTTAGTGAATGTCGAAAGGATGAGAAAAATGTCTCGCATTCAAATTCCTAAGATCCCCTGGCAAGAGATTACCCCTGAAGAGGTCTTCCTGAATCGCCGAAAATTCATGAAGGGCGCAGGACTGGCACTGGGAGCGGCAGCCCTCACAGCATGTTCGATGCCTATGGAGGAGATAGCCGGCGAGGGTAATACCGAAAGCGCCGCCCAACCCGAGACGGCCCCCGCAGAGCTCGGAACCGCCGACGAACTTGGCGATCCGCTCAACACATTCGACCAAATCACCAATTACAACAACTATTACGAGTTCTCCACCGACAAGCAGGCCGTCGCCCGTTTGGCCGAAGGTTACCCCACCTCCCCCTGGACCGTTGAGATCGGAGGGTTGGTCAACAATCCCGGCACCTATGATGTCGACGACCTCAAGCAGATGTTCGATATCGAAGAGCGCATCTACCGCCTGCGCTGCGTTGAAGCCTGGTCCATGGTGATCCCATGGATGGGGTTCCAGCTTTCCGACCTGCTTGAAGTCATTGAGCCGACGTCGGACGCGCAGTATGTGCGCATGGAGACGATTCTCGACATGGAGGGAATGCCCGGACAGAGGAACAGCAGTTGGTACCAGTGGCCCTACGTCGAGGGCCTGCGCATCGATGAAGCCATGAATCCGCTCGCGATTCTCGCCACCGGCCTCTATGGCAAAGACCTCCTGCCTCAGAACGGCGCACCGATTCGTCTCGTCGTCCCTTGGAAGTACGGCTTCAAAAGCGTCAAATCGATCGTAAAGATCGACCTTGTCGCCGAGCAGCCGACTTCCCTATGGATGGCCGCGGCCGGCCACGAGTACGGCTTCTATGCCAACGTCAACCCGGAAGTCAATCACCCCCGCTGGTCGCAGGCCACCGAGCGCCGCATCGGCGAACGGGGCCGTCGTCCAACCCTCATGTTCAATGGGTATGAAGAACAGGTCGCCTATCTCTATGAAGGAATGGACCTGGTTGCAAACTACTAGAGTACACGTCGAGTCTGCAGTGACTGGCGGTCGGTACCCCTACCGACCGCCAGCCATCTGTGTCAGAAGCGTAGAAGGTGACGCATGAATCTCGATAAACTGCTGACTAAGGGACAGATTCTTTGGCTGACCCATATCGGCGCCTTGCTTCCGCTGGCGTGGCTGCTATACCAGGACTATTCGAGCGGCCTGAGTGTCAATCCAATCCAGGATTGGACCCTCCGCACCGGCAAACCGGCCCTCGTCCTGCTCGTCCTTTCTCTCGCATGCACGCCTCTCAATATCTTAGTCGGTTGGCGAAACATCATCCCCGCCCGCAAGTGGCTGGGCCTCTATGCCTTCGGCTACGCGGCCGTCCATTTCTACATTTTCATCGGTGAAGACTACGGCTTTCAGTGGATATACATCTGGCAGGATGTCGGCACCAAACTTTATATCATAGTCGGATTCAGTGCCCTCCTGATTCTGCTTCCTCTTGCTCTCACCTCGTCCAAAGGGTGGATGCGCCGCCTCGGCAAGTGGTGGAAGAAACTTCACCAGTGGGTCTATGTCGCCGGCGTCCTTGCAGTATTTCACTATGTCTGGGTCGTTAAGGCCGATTACCGCGAGCCGGTTGCCTGGGGTGTTCTGCTCGGCATCTTCCTGATCGTCCGCATCCCCGTCGTCCGCAAGCGCATCGCCAGATGGCGCTCCAAGCGGCGCGGCCCGCCCACTCCGAGGGCGAGACGGTCTCCGGCCTGAAGTCGGCGCGAAGCTGTCCCGGCGACCTACTCAACCGGAAGTTCCCGAAAGGGGGTGTTCCTGTAAGTCCGCAAAGGACCGGAACATCCCCTTTACTCTTCTATTTCCTCGGCGCACTGGGGACAGAACTGTGGGTCCTCTAATTCGATGAGATGCTTGCTGCAGACAGAGAATGTAACCTCCACACGTTCAGAGAGAAATCGCTTCTTGACCTCGGCTTCAAGCACAAGCGAGCGGCAATTGCTTGTCAGCAGAAGAGTGGGCACAGGACAGCGATTGCACAGTTTGCGTTTCCAGGGACGTTCATTGCGGGGGCTTTCTTCGAGCAAACGGCATGTCTCTCGCTGGTTGCCGCGGTGATAATCCCCATAGAAGAACCGACAGTTAACAGGTTGTGGCATCGAGTTCTACCGCTAAGAGCCGCCCTCTTTTTTCACTCTCCGGGCCTGCCGGTGAATGTGAGAAGGAGGCAAAAAAACAAAGCCGCCGACACCGATCGGCGGCCCTTTCACCTGATTGTCAATATGGTGGAATTGCAAATATGGCGGCGCCCAACTGCCCCTAGTTGTACCAGAACGGGACATCACCGTGGTCGTCCTGGTCCCAATCACCGCCCAACAGATAATCAGGATCGATAAATAGCCGGTCAGCCAGCTCGTTCTTCCGCCTCTCCTGCTCCGGCATCAGAAATCCAAACTCGTGTTCCAGACTGACAAGCATCTCCAGTTCCGCCTCCAGCAGGTGGAACTCCGCATGGTTGAGAGGCGTCATGTCCGGAGCGCACTCCTGGAGTTCGCTCAGATACGCCTGATACGCTTCACACGAATCCTCTTCTGCATCCGACGCCGCAAAATCCCCTCGCCCCCATTCCGGTGACGGGAGTTCCGGATGACCATTCCCATTGAAAACCTGATCAAAGCCTGGGACGTCCCCGTTCTCGAACAGAAAACCGTATCGGCTCTTGGGCGGTCTTTCTTCCTTGGAGGGCGTCTCGCGGCCACTGGGCGCCGCCTTGTCTTTGCTGTCATCCTGGCCGTCGGTCGTATATCCGGCGTCCTCGATCAGGCGCAAACTGCTGTACTCGTGTAAAACAAAGTGCATATCGTCCGGCGGTATCTCATCACCATACACGCTCTGTCCTATCAGGGCGCCGGCCAGCTCCCACACCGGCATCGCTGCACGGGATTTCCTGTCTCTGCCGACAATCTGCTCCGCAGCCCTGGAAAGTACGACGTTGCGTTTCCGAATCAAAGCTTCCTGCCGGGATTCTTTCGGCTGCAAACGCATCCCGTACTCGCCGCCTACCGCATCCTTCACCTGAATCAGCAAATCGTCCTCGGCTGTCCCGCCGACCTGATCAACCCATTTCACAAATGCCTGACCAAGCCGCAGTGCCCAGGTGCCCCGTTCTATCTCAGCATGCACCTGCAGCGTCGGCCCCCCCATTAGCTCAACTGAAATCAGCCGCGTGTCGGGCCTGTGTGTCTGAAAGAACTGGGGAAAGAAGACAGCATGTTCCAGTTCGTCCAGCAGCAGCGCTCCCTTCCGGATTTCGCTGCGGGCAAGGGGATGTCGAAACTGCTGATCTGGAAGCAAACAGGACAACCACCCAAAGCTTCCAGACCCGACCGGGACCGCCTGATACAGCTTACTCAGCGCCTGATAGACAGCGCTGCGCGCGCCGCTTCCGACCGGTCGCATTCTCGCTATACGGTTAACCAGGGTATCGACACTGAGGGGTGCAGGGGAGTTGCTCAGAATTTCGGCAACACAGGTCAAATAGCTGGGATATTCTCTATCTCTCGCCATTCAAAATGCCTCCTGGGTGCTATTATCCCATACGAGGCCTCGATTGTCCACCATAAACCCCTGCGCCGCAAGAAACTGTTTCGGCATCATCTGCGTTGCCGGGGGTCAATTGAACTGCTCATGGTGCCGGCAGACTGTTCTCGTCGAGGCGCGCCTTAGTCGGCCGCAGCGAATACAGGCCGGAATTTGTATCCGTAGACGATTTCGCCACTGTCCCCTTCCTCGCGCAGCTTACGCGTCACCATCTCCACCGGCATGCCAATCTCTACATCCTCTTCAGAGATATCGGTCAATTGCGCGGTCACCATCGGGCCTTCCTCCAGTTTGACCAGCGCTACTGTGTACGGACGTTGTGCCAGAAAACCATCCGGCACATTAAGCATCTTCGTATAGCTATAAACCTCGCCGCGCCCGCTCATCGTATGCAGAGGGCCCGCAGCCTCACTGCAGTATGGGCAAACATCGCGCGGGGGAAAGATCGCCTGATGGCAGTCAGGACAGGTTTCACCCTGAAGACTGTATCGCTGCTGTCTTGTGCGCCAAAGGCTGGCAATACTCATGGCATCCTCGCTGATTCAATCCGATCAAATCCGCTTTTACTCTTTTGGATCCTATGCCTGTTTACCTGTCAAACTCTACCTGGCGGCGCTGGTGAACGACGCTGATAGCTTCTGACAGCCGTTTGACCCTCAGATCCACCGTCGCAGCCCGCCCGCTCACCCGCCCAGAATATGCGTGACGATCGTCGCGCCGCTGCCGCCGATGTTCTGTGCCATCCCTATCGAGGCATCCGCGATCTGACCCTGCCCTGCCTCCCCCCGCAACTGCTGCACGGTCTCGACAATCTGGTACATTCCCGTTGCGCCAACCGGATGACCCCGGCTCTTCAGTCCTCCCAACGTGCTGATTGGAATGCGTCCATCCGGACTGATTGCGTCGTCAGCTGCCAGATGCCAGCCCTCGCCCCGCCTCGCATAGCCGGTCGCTTCCAGGCTGAGCGCGCTCATGATAGTGAACGCATCGTGGAGTTCAAAGAAGCTGATGTCCGCCGGCGTCACCCCACCCTGCATATACGCCTTCTGGCTGCTGACATAGGCCGCTTCAAGAAATAGCGGGTCTCTGCGATCGTGGAGAGCGATCGTATCGTTCGCACTGGCGCTTGCCAGAATCTGCACCGCGCCGGGATGATGGCCGGTGACGAATTCCTCCGCCTGCTCCGACGCCACCAGAACCGCCGCCGCCGCACCGTCGCACACGGGACTGCTGTCCATGATATTGATCGGTGTCGCAATCATCGGCGCATTCACGTATGTGTCCAGTGATATCGGCTTCTGGAACATGGCATTGGCGTTTTTGGCTCCGTTTCGATGAGCATTGATGCTGAAACCCGCAAACCCATCCATAGGTACATCGAACTCGTACATATACCGCTGCATGATCAACGCGTTCAGCCCCACAAAAGAGACGCCATGCGCCGCTTCATATTCGGCGTCCGCCGCCGTTGCGAGGCCGGCCGTCGTACTCTCTCCCGTCGTGTCCGTCATCTTCTCCACGCCGCAAACGACCACAACGTCGTGCATGCCGCTGGCGACCGCCATGTGGCCGATGCGTAACGCGGAAGCGCCGCTCGCGCAAGCCGATTCTATCTTTGCCGCTTCGACGTTTCGCTGTCCACTGAAATCTGCGATTAGAGTCGCCAGGTGTTCCTGGCGCAACAGGCTGCCGCTTAGCATGTTGCCGACAAACAATGCGTCTACCTGTTCCGTGCCAGCCTCCTTCAGCGCTTCAGCAATCGCATGATGGGCGATATGGCGGATGGACAGGTCCCAGTGTTCACCGACTGACAGCTGACCGATTCCAACTATCGATACATTGCGCATGATTTTTTTCCCGGTAAAGCCTTCAAAGATCTGCGTACCGTTTGAAGGGATACTCCTTAGGGCATCTCCCTTCCAGGCGCTGCTGGATCACCTGCATCCTCTCTATCATGACCCAATCTGTCTTTCATTTGCTACCGGACGGAACGCCTAACCTGCCAAAACCTATCGCGCTGCCCATCTCGCATCCTCAGTTGCGTATCAAAACCGGCGCGCAAACAGGATTCCCGACAAATTCACAGGAAGCGCCGGACCACGCAATACTCAATACGCATTGCGCGCTTACATGTTCCGTAAGACCATGAACTGTGAGCTTGAACTGAGGTGACGGCTATTGCGCTGCCTGAGGACCAACGTGTGCGGCCGCCTGTGAAGCGCGCCGGTAGGGTAGCCAATCCATGAGAAGCAGACTACGTCACCCTTGCAGCTCCACACCTATAATCCGCCACTGGTCCGTCGTCCGATTGCTCAAGTCTGAGGGGACGTGCTCCAACGTAAACGCATAGAGCCTGCTCTGCAGTTCGCTGCCGACCTGATAGACAAGCGATGCCCACACCTGCGTCGTGATCATCTGAGAGGTAGCTGCCTGACCGGCAAAAGTAGGAATCGTTGGAAAATATTGCAACGCATCCACCCAGGCGAACCCTTCCAACGTACGCGGGACAGTCTGTCGTGCCTCCTCACCCAGAAGCTGCGCATTTTCGTCGGGCTGCAGCAGATACGCCAACACGACCGCTTCAGGGTAAAACGGGGATTGGGGAATGCCGTAACAGAAGGTAAATTTGCGGGGACCTTCTTCATAATGCACGGCTGCACGATAGGCTCCAGCGCTCGTAAAGTTTGGGTCCAGTCGGCGCTGAAAGCGGGACTCCTTGCAGAGCAGGCTGCGTTCATTCATGGGATATCGGGCGCGTATCGTCCGCATGGGGGAACGATTCGCCGCGCCGTCCCACTCCTCAACGTGCAGGCCGCCGGGCGCGGAAATCTGAGTGCTGCCGTATCCTTCGCTGATCGTGCTCCACCAGAAGATGCTGATATAGGTAGGGCCGCCGATTGGGCTTCTGCCGCCGTACACGATCAACTCGTCGTGATCGGGCAATTCACTCGGCGCCTCGCCCACAGCCTGTCCGCTGACAGACGCCGGCATCTGCTCCGCCAGCACCTCGAAGTATCTGTTCTCCGTCTCTCTCGCATCTTCACGCCTGACCACGATCCACTCAGGACGACCAGTCTGCCGCGGCGGCGCCACAAAGCCGAATCCGGAACCTTGCCAGTAGTTGGGCAGGAGCGCATAGGGCTGAAGCCAGGGGGCCGGCGGCCTTGAACTGTCGTCCGACTCCTCAGGCATACCAATCGGCGTCTGCGAGTCGTAGATCACCGCCCCAATCGGGCCGCTGATGTCTTCGCCGTCGGCGGTCGTACTGGCGTCATAACGGTAAAAGAGAAGATACTCCTCCTCAGCGTCCGCATCAATGTTGATCGACTCCCAAGTGGAGACGGCCTTCCACTCCTCCGGCAAGATCATCCCCAAGTCGATGTTCAGCTCGGGGCTCGGCTCCGGAGGTTCACAAGCGCTCAAAAGGAGCGGCATGCAGAGCATGCACAATACAAACGCCCGCGCTTTCGACTTCCAATGGAAGACGCCGCCGGCCTTTATTCCAAAGCGGCGAAGTGATAGGGAGCGGAGGTCCGACATGCCCCCGCCTCCCGAAAACAGGTTGCTGGAGGGCTGTGAGTTCATGGAGTTCATCGGTCAAGTGGCGCCGTAAGCGGGCGGCAGCGGCGCCAGCGGCGGGTCTGTATTGGCTTCGTGAATCCAGTCATCCGCCGGCAAAAGACCGGGGTGCAACCTGTTCCATGCCTCCCGCAGCTCTGCGGCGACAAATACGGAACCGGTGCCGACGATGTAGCCGTCTGCAGGAGTGATCTCCCTCGCGGTTTCAATCGCCTTGTCCATCGAAGGCGCCGCGACTACAGTTCGACCTTCTTCCACCGGCAAAGATCCGAAGCCCGCACGCAGGTCCGCCACGGGTAAAGCTTTCGGATGGCGGCTCTGCACAAGTACGATGCGCGGCGACGCGGCTATGGCCAGCGTCAACATCGGCCCGATGTCCTTGTCGCTGTTGACCCCGAAAACGAAGGTAAAGGGTCGCCGTGCGTGGGTTGCTGCCAGCGTCGAGAGCAGTATCTCCAGGCTGTCTTTGTTGTGCGCGCAGTCCACAACCACAGGCTTGCCCTCCTTGACCGGCTGCGGCAGCCATTCAATCCGGCACGGCCACCTCGTGTGGACCAGTCCGCTGTCTACAAGCTGATCATCCCACCTGGCCAGGCCGGCCCTGTGCAGTTCCCGTACCATCTCGTAGGCGATCCCGGCATTGATCTGCTGGTGTTGCCCAACCAGCGGCAGGGTGGCCCGCCGGTAAGTTTGCGCCTCCGACAGAGGTGCCTCCCTATCCGCCGCTATCCGCCGCAAAACCTCCTCTGCTCTCCGTTTCTGCGGCGCACTGAATACCGGCGTCTTGCGTTTGATGATCCCGGCTTTCTCCGCTGCAATCTCCTCCAGGCTGTCGCCGAGTATGTGCATGTGGTCTTTGCTGATATGGGTGATGCCGCACACCTCCGGCAGCACCACATTCGTGCTGTCCAGCCGTCCGCCTATCCCCACTTCCACCACCGCCCAGTCGACCCCGGCCTCCGCAAAGTAAAGAAAGGCAATCACCGTGATACGACCGAAAACAGTCAGATCGGGTGTCGCCTCCAGATGGGGTATTGCTCGTTGGATCAGTTCAGCACACTTGTCTTGGGAGATTAAATGTCCGTCAACGCGCATGCGTTCCCGGAAAGTATGCAAGTGGGGGCTGGTAAACAGACCGGTGCGGTAGCCCAGGTGACGAAGAATCGATTCCGTATAGGCGCTGGTGCTGCCCTTGCCCTTTGTGCCCGTCACATGGACGGTTCGAAAGCGTTCCTGGGGGTTGTCCAAACCCGCCAGCACCGTCCGCATCCGTTCCAATCGGCTTTCCGGGTCCTTCGAACGGGGAGCGCGGCCGTCAAATCTGGCATCGTGGAATAGTATGCCGATCGCCTCTTCGTATGTCAGCCGCCTTGTAGAAATGTACTCTGGCGCCGGCCCAATCGACACGGACACTCCTTGATTCTGCAGATGCACATCCTGATATTGATTGTAATCTCTGTCCCCATTGCACGCAAACAGTTGCCGGAAAGCGACCCCGCTCACAGCCCAAACAGCGACCGCCTCCCGGCCGCGCAATCTACAGTTCAGACACAGAGATTGTCAGCGATCCCGGTCCGATATGGTAAAATTGCCAGCAATAGCAATCGTCCTAACTCGCCGAGGAGACTCTTAAATGACCACGAAAATCGCCATCAACGGCTTCGGTCGTATCGGTCGTCAGGTAACCAAAGCTCTGTTTGAGCGCCATCAGGATACATTCGATCTCGTCGCGATTAACGATTTGGGTGATGTGCAGACCATGGCCCACCTGTTCAAATATGATACCAACTACGGTGTCTTTGAAGGCGCCGTTGACATTGACGACGGAGACCTTACGATCAACGGAGACCGGCTGAAAGTCCTCAGCGAGCGCGACCCGAGCCGGTTGCCCTGGGGTGAACTGGGCGTTGACATCGTCGTCGAGAGCACCGGCGTCTTCCGCGATCGAGAAACGGCAGCTCTACACATCGCCGCGGGCGCAAAAAAGGTGATTATCAGCGCCCCGGCCAAAGGCGAAGACATCACCATCTGCATGGGCGTTAATGACGATCAGTACAATCCGGGCAGCCATCACGTCATCAGCAACGCCAGCTGCACCACAAACTGTCTGGCCCCCGCGGCCAAAGTCGTCAACGACACCATCGGCATCGAGCAGGGGCTCATGACCACCGTCCATTCCTACACTACCGACCAGCGCATCCTCGACCTCGTGCATGAAGACCTGCGCCGCGCCCGGGCCGCAGGCATGAACATCATTCCAACTACCACCGGCGCCGCCAAAGCAGTGTCCCTGGTTGTGCCGGAATTGGAGGGCAAGTTTGACGGTATGGCCATGCGCGTTCCGACCTCCACGGTCAGCGTAGTCGATTTTGTCGCCAAAGTGAGCAACCCGGGCAGCACCGAAGAACTGCTGGACGCTTTCTCCGAAGCTGCGTCCGGACCTATGAAAGGTATCCTCGACGTCACCTATGAGCCCCTGGTCAGTTCCGACTTCCAGGGCAATGCACATAGCAGCGTGATCGATGCCGAATTTACGGCCTGCTACGGCGATCTGGTCAAAGTCGTCACCTGGTACGATAACGAGTGGGCGTACAGCGTCCGCGTCACCGATCTCGCCGCCTTTGTTGCCGGCCAGGGCGTCTAGATCGACTGCCACTCACCGAAGGCACTGGACCGTGTCGCGCAAAAGGACCATTCGGGATGTCAACTGGCAAGGCAAGCGCGCGCTCGTCCGCGTCGATTTCAATGTGCCCATTGATGACGACGGTTGCGTCGGCGATGATACCCGCATCCGCGCCACGCTGCCCACTATTGATTTTCTGCGTACCCAAGGGGCGTCATTGGTCCTGATGAGCCACCTCGGCCGCCCCGATGGCGAACCCAATCCCCGCTACAGCCTGCGGCCCGTCGCGCAACGGCTCAGCCAGCTTCTTGACGCAGACGTTCGATTCCCCGGCGCCGTCACCGGTTCCCACATCGAAGCCGCCGCATCCGGCCTCTTCCACGGAGAGCTGCTGCTGATCGAAAACACACGCTTTGATCCCGGCGAAACCAGCAATGATCCTGTGCTGAGCGCAGCCCTCGCCCGCCTCGGCGATCTCTTCGTCAACGACGCCTTCGGCAGCGCTCACAGGGCGCATGCAAGCACCACCGGCGTGGCCGCCCTTCTGCCCTCTGTAGCCGGTCTACTGATGGAAAAGGAGTTGACCTACCTCGGTGAAGCGCTCAAGGATCCCGAGCCTCCTTTCATCGCCATTCTCGGCGGAGCCAAGGTCAGCGACAAAATCTCCGTCATCGAGCAGCTCATCCGGAAGGCGGATGCCATCCTCATCGGCGGCGGCATGGCAAACACCTTTCTTGCCGCCGCCGGCTGCCGGATGGGGGCCAGCCTGGTCGAAACGGAAGTGCTTGATACTGCCCGGGCCCTGCGCGGCGTCGGCGAAGATGTAATCCAACTGCCGGTCGATCTCACCGTTGCCGACAGCTTCTCAGCCACGGCCGCCTCCCGCACTGTTAGCGTGACCGAAGTCCCGGCCGGCTGGATGGCACTCGACGTCGGCGAAGCCACAGTCGCGCACTTTGCCAATCGTCTTGCCGGGGCACGCACCGTTCTCTGGAACGGTCCGATGGGTGTCTTTGAGTTTCCCCCCTTTGCCCGCGGCACAATTGCCGTCGCAGAAATGCTGGCTGGGCTGTCCCACGCTACCACAATCGTCGGCGGTGGCGACTCGGCCGCTGCAGTGCAGCAGGCCGGACTGGCCGGGCGAATCTCCCATGTGAGTACCGGCGGCGGCGCCAGTCTGGAGTTCCTGGAAGGGAAGCTCTTGCCCGGCGTGGCCGCCCTGGACGACGCGGAGGCGTAACCTGTGAGTTTTCTCAAAAAACTGGTATCGCTCTTTTCAGGCGGCGGCGGAGGCGACAATCGCGCGCTCCCTATCTACGTTTTCAGTAACCGCTGCCGCGAACCGATCATGGCCGAAATCGACCTGGTCAACAGTCTCAGCCGCGATGAGGAAAGTGACGACAAGTACTACACCCGCAAAGTGCTGCAGGGAAGCGGCAAAAACCGGTGTTTTACCCAAGTCGAAGTCGAAATCTGGTTCGACCGCGGCAAAAAAGTCTCCCATTACGAAGTCAGCGGCGGTCGTTGGCTAACCCAGGAGGAGTATCAAGAGGAGCTGATACGCTTCGAAGCTCCCCCCGAAGATCAAGACTCGGCGGACGACGACTCCCAGTAGGGCTGGAACGCTGTAGCAATCGCTGGAAGCCAAGCCCGGTTATCGTCTGCCAAAAACAGTCACGGCCCCTTGCGGAGAACATTCATAATGCGTAAACCGATGATGGCCGGCAACTGGAAAATGAACTTGACCGTGGCCGAGGCACTTGACCTCGCGCGGCAGATATACAGGTTGGTCGGCGAAACGACCGCGGTGGAACAGTTGCTGTGCCCGCCTTCCGTATGTCTGCACCCTCTGAAAGCGGCTACAGACGACATGCCGTTCCTGCTCGGCGCCCAGAACTGCCACTGGCAGGAAAGCGGCGCCTTCACCGGCGAAATCAGCCCGCCCATGCTGCGCGGCCTCGCCGACTATGTCATCCTCGGGCACAGCGAACGCCGCCAGCTCTTCGGCGAAACTGACGAAACCGTAAACAGGAAGACCCATGCCGTCCTGGCGCATCAACTGTTCCCAATCGTCTGCGTAGGCGAAAGCCTCGAGCAGAACGAACGCGGAGAAACCTCGTCAACCATCACCGCACAGGTGCGAGCCGCGCTCGACGGCCTGAATGGCGAGCAAATTCAATCCCTTGTTATCGCCTACGAACCGATCTGGGCTATTGGCACGGGCAGGGCCGCCACCGCTCAAACGGCTGGCGAAGTCTGCGGCTTGGTGCGTGTCGTCCTGCGCGAAATGCACGGTGCCGCCGTCGCCGACACGACTCGCGTCCTTTATGGAGGCAGCACCAAACCGGACAATATCGCCGCCATTATGGAACAATCCGATATCGATGGCGCGCTGATCGGTGGCGCATCGCTGGAAGCGGACAGTTACGCTGAGATGGTGAAGATCACCGCCGGGGTCTACGGCGGCTGACCCGCGCCTCCCTGATTCACTTTGTCTCCATTCTCCCCTTATCTCTTTTTCGTCCTCTTCTTCATCCTGCTCGCCTCTCTCTGGTGGCTGAGCTGGCGAATCGGCCTGCTGATCCAGGAGATCGTCTATCTGAGCACCGGCTCAGATAATCTGGCGATGGTAATCCTCTTCCTGATCTACCTGCCCGGAATCCTCGTCCACGAGGCCTCCCACTGGCTCGTAGCCAGGATTCTGGGCTTGAAGACCAGCAGGTTCCGCGTATGGCCGAAATACACGCGCAATACCATCGGTCTGGGGAGCGTGACCGTTTCGTCCGGAGGCGTGGTGTGGGATAGCCTCGTGGGGCTGGCCCCCCTTCTGATCGGGTCCGCACTGATCGTACTGATCGGTGAGCAAGTCTTCGACACGCAAACACTCGCCTTCGCTTGGCGAACCGGCCGCCTGCTGGACGGGCTGAACTTTGTCGTGACCGGTCTGGCCCAAAATCCGGACAGCCTGCTGTGGAGCTATCTCCTTTTCGCCATCGCCAACGCGATGATGCCCAGCGCCAGCGACCGTGCGCCGCTCAAGTCGCTGGGCATCTATATCGTTCTTATCGGCGCGGTGTTCGTCCTGATCGATCAGTCCGGCCGCAATGTGCTGCTCCTGCTGGATTTCCTCTTCGGTCCGATTCAGCTGCTGACCGGCGCCTTCTTCCTGGTCGCAGCCATCGATCTCGCCGTCATTCTGCTGCTGCTGGCTGTGAGAGAACTGTCTAAACTGCTTTTCAGCCGGTAACTGCCTCCCGTATTATTTCTCCTCCCATGATCCCAAGCCAACGCGCGCCTAAAGCGAAGGCACCTTCTTCAGGCTCGCCCGGATCGCCTCCTCCGGGTAGTCGAAGTCCTCCAGGTTGTCGGCCAGATGCTGCTCATAGGCGGCCAGATCGAAGTGTCCGTGGCCGCACATGTTGAAGACGATCACCTTGCTCTCGCCCCTCTCCTTGCAAGCGAGCGCCTCCTGCATCGCCCCCCAAATCGCATGGGCCGGTTCGGGCGCCGGCAGAATCCCCTCTGCGCGCGCAAATGACACAGCGGCCCCGAATATCGCCCGCTGCTGAACATTGACCGCTTCGATCAGCCCCGCATCATGCAGCGCGCTGACCTGTGCGCTCATGCCATGATAGCGCAGGCCGCCTGCGTGGATCGGCGCCGGCACAAAGTCGTGGCCAAGCGTATGCATCTTGATCAGCGGCGTCATCTGTGCCGTGTCACCGAAATCATAGGTGTACACGCCTCGCGTCAGGCTCGGCGCAGCCGCCGGCTCCACTGCCACCACACGGGCGTTCCTGCCGCCGCTGACGTTCTCCTTCAGGAAAGGGAAAGCGAAGCCGCCAAAGTTGCTGCCGCCTCCCGTACATCCGACCAGCACGTCCGGCCAGTCCTCCCCGAACGCCTCCAGCCCGTTGATCACCTCCTGCCCTACCACTGTCTGGTGCAGGAGAACATGGTTCAGTACCGAGCCAAGCGAGTACTTCGTATCCTCACGCGTGGCTGCATCCTCTACCGCCTCCGAGATCGCAATCCCCAGGCTTCCCGTGCTGTCGGGGTTCTCCGCCAGAATCTGGCGGCCCGCGTTCGTGTCCGGGCTGGGGCTCGGCACAACTTCCGCGCCCCACGTCTCCATCAGTACCTTCCGGTAGGGCTTCTGCTCATAGCTGACCCGCACCATATAGACCTTGCACTCCACCCCGAAGACCTGGCAGGCGAAACTGAGCGCACTTCCCCACTGACCCGCGCCAGTCTCCGTCGCCAGGCGGGAGACACCCTCTTCCTTGTTATAGAAGGCCTGCGGCACCGCAGTGTTCGGCTTATGGCTGCCGGACGGGCTGACACCTTCATACTTGTAATAGATGCGGGCCGGGGTATCCAGAGCCTTCTCCCATTCATGCGCCCGGATTAGAGGCGTTGGCCTCCATATCCGGTACACATCCTGCACCGGCTCAGGAATCTCGATGTAGCGCTCGGCGCTCACTTCCTGCAGGATCAGCGACATCGGAAAAAGAGGCGCCAGGTCGTCCGGTCCAATCGGCTGACCTGTACCCGGATGCAGTGGCGGAGAGAGTTCAACCCCGGCTGCGGGTAGATCCGCGTTTATGTTATACCAGTGGGCCGGCATCTCCGACTCGTTCAAGATTACCTTCTTCTGTCTGCTCATTTCTGTGCTCTCCCTGTGCTCTCCCTATGATGGTGATATTCCGCTGTAATGAGGCGGCTGCGTAGCGAAGCCGGCGCTGCCCAGTGCGGCGCCCGGTGATCGGATCAAAAAGGCCCGCCGCAATCGCGGCAGGCCCTGGCACAAATCCACTTCAATCTGACGTCAATTCAGGTGCGCCTGAATCTTGCCCAGCAGTTGGGCTTTCTGCTGAAAACCTACGATCGTCTCCACCTGCTGACCGTCTTTGAACAGCATCAACGTGGGAATGCTCATCACGCCAAATGCCATCGCCGTGCTCTGATTCTCGTCCACATCGAGCTTGCCGATCGTCAGTTTGCCGTCAAGTTCGGTAGCAATTTCATCCAGAACCGGTGCGATCATCTTGCATGGACCGCACCACTCCGCCCAGAAATCCACCAGTACCGGGGTTTCCGATTGGATGACCTCATCCTCAAAATTCGCATCTGTGACTACAACTGTGTTCTCGCCCATTTTCTTGTCTCCTGCTCCTGTATGCGAGCGTACAAACTGCAACTTTCCGGCCGGTCCGTCCTGTATTTGCCCGTCATTACCTGTCTTAACATGCGATGACTGGCAAGGCTGTAGACTAACCTGCAAAAAATATAGTACGCCCAACGGAAGCCAAAAGTCAAAATACCGGCCCTTCGATTCATACTATCTGCAGGATCTGTTCGTAGTAGCCATGCACTGGCAACCGGTTCACTCACTCTTCTGCCGCCTTTGCAAAAAAGCCGCAAACTCCTCCTTGTCCAGGGCCCCGGAGCGGGACTTCATATTCTCCTGTCCAGGTTCAACCGGCGCGTCGGCGGTGACAGTCTGTTCATCTCCCGCGCCAATCCGCGCCATTACCGCAGGGATCACGCCTGAAATGCCTTCCAGAAAAGCCCCTGTCAACGCCTGTCCGCCAGGCAGATTGATTATCAACGTCCGTCCCCGGATGCCTGCAACCCCTCTGTCCAGCATCGCCGTCGGATCCTTCGCGACAGCCTTGGCGCGCATCGTCTCCGGCAGTGACGGCATCAACCGCTCCAGTACGGCAATCGTAGCTTCTGGCACGATCTCCGCCGCCGAAGGTCCCGGCGCAGGGAAAGTGCCGCCCACCGTCAAAATCAGGTCCAGCTCCTCTTCATCGCACCACCGCCGCAGGGTCTCCTCCAGCTGGTAGCGAGGAGGCTCTCTGTAAACCCGACTGTGCAGGGGCAGCAATCCTTCCAGAGCGCCGGCCAGCCTCCTCTCCACATCAACCAGAACTTCATCCGCGTCAACTGATTCAGTCGAATCGGCAACTGCAAGAAAACCGCACCGGATCACCACTGATGTAGGACTCTCCTTCCCCGTTGTCTGAGTTCCGTTCGGCACAAACTGTCACAAAAGTGAAAGAACAAAAAGCGATGGCCAAGCCATCGCTTCTGTATTGCCTCGATTTCTGACAGGCGTCTCTCACCGCTTGGTGTACTGCGGAGCCTTGCGCGCCCGTTTCAGCCCCGGCTTCATCCGTTCCTTCACGCGCGCGTCGCGCGTGAGAAAACCCGCAGCCTTCAAGGTAGGCCTCAGATTCGGATCCGCCGCCACCAGCGCTCGCGATAAACCGTGCCGCGCCGCGTGAGCCTGACCGCCTTCACCGCCGCCATGAACCTTTATGCTGATATTGAAGCTGTTCTCAGTTCCCGTCAGTGTCAGCGGTTGCCGAATCACCATCTGATCCAAAGCGCGCCCAAAATAGCCGTTCATCGGCAGGCTGTTGACGATGATCTCACCGTCCCCCTCATACAGCCGCACGCGTGCCGTCGCGCTCTTGCGTCGTCCAACCGCCTCGATATACTCACTCATATCTTCTCTCCTGCAGTTCCAGCACCTTCGGCTTCTGCGCCTGGTGCGGGTGATCCGGACCAGCGTAGACTCTCAGCTTTTTCATCTGGGCGCGCCCGAGCCGGGTCTTGGGAACCATACCTTTGACCGCTTCAAAAATGATCTTCTCCGGTTGTCTCTTCAGCTGTTCGCGCATCGTTCGGCTCTTCAGGCCGCCGGGATAGCGCGAATGCCGGTAATAGCGTTTCTCATCCAGGCGCTTGCCCGTTACGTGAAACTTGTCGCAGTTGATGACAATCACAAAATCACCGCAGTCCACGTTGGGCGTGAAACTCGGCTTGTGCTTGCCGCGCAGGACCTGCGCGATCTCCGAAGCCAGCCGGCCGAGTGTCTTGTCCGTCGCATCGACAACATACCACTCACGTCCACTCTTGGCCTCTTCATAACTCAGGCTCAGTGTCTTCACCCTCTAATCTCCTCGTTCGCACCTGCAAGCAACTCTCTGCTATCTGCAATCAACATCATAAATGTGCAGAAAACAGATCGGGATACTCGGAATAGAGTACTCGTTCCAGAACAAGCCCATTTGGCGGGAGCGGCGGGGCTGAGCGGCTGCGATCTTTGGCCTTCAACGCCGCGACCAGTTCATCCGCCTTCCACACACCCAGACCAACTGCCAGCAACGAGCCGGCCAGATTCCGCGCCATCCGTCTCAAAAATGCGTTGGCGGTAACGGTCAACACCAGCCGCTCGGCCGCATACGGGTCCAGCACAGGCAGCGACTCCTCGACCCGTTCCCAAAAGAGCGATACGATTCGGCGAACCGTATTCTCTCCTTGGGGCGCCTGTCCAAACGTGGCAAAGTCATGCGTCCCGATCAACAGGCCTGCAGCACAGTTCATCGCATCCAGGTCTGGGCGTCTGGGCAACACCACTGCAAACCGGTCCGCGAGAGGAAAACGTTTCTCGCCCCTTCCTTCGCCCGCTGGCGCCCACGTCGTGTAACGGTACGTCCGCTCCGTGGCGCTGAATCGAGGGTGAAACCCCGGCGGCGCCTCCGTCAGACTGCGAACGAGTATCGCATTAGGCAGCCGCTGGTTCCAGGCCTGTCGCAGGGCTTCCAGCGAATGGCTCCACGGCGCTTCCACCGCAATGATCTGCCCTCTGGCGTGAACGCCTGTGTCCGTTCTTCCCGAGCCGCTTACCCGGCAGTTCGCACCGGTCACGTCCTTCAGCGCTTCTTCCAGCGCACCCTGGACTGTCCGCGCCTCCCTCTGTACCTGGAATCCAAAAAAGTCTGTGCCGTCGTAAGCGATCAGACCGGCGACCTTCGGCATTCGCTCCTCACCGGCGTGGGGCACGCGGCCACAAATCAACAACCCTTCCAACTGCCGCCCACCCGGCAAACAGTTGACCTGGACGGCAACTCACCCGGCTATTCGTTACTGCCCTCCGTCACCAGCTCGATGACCGCCATATCCGCCGCGTCACCGAACCGTTTTCCCAACTTGACGATGCGTGTATACCCGCCATTCCTCTCCTCATAGCGGGGGGCAAGCTCGTCAAAGACCTTTTTCGCGACTGCCTTGTCATTGAGGTAGGCCACAACCTGGCGTTGCGCATGTACCCGGTCGATCTTACCTGCCAAGCCGTGCTTGGCTTTAGTAATCAGCTTCTCAGCATCGCCGCGCATCGCCCGCGCCTTGGCCTGCGTAGTCGTTATCCGTTCATGAATATAGAGTTCTCGTATCAGGTTGCGAAACAGGGCCTTGCGTTGTGCCGCATTCCGGCTTAACTTCCGGCCCGCGATCTGGTGTCGCATCGTGCTATTCCTCCGCTAGCGGCGATTAGCCCGCCTCTTCGACGATCTCGACTGCTTCCGCCGCTTCGGTTTCAGCTACTTCGTTATCAGACGCCTCAGTCTCAGCGACTTCAGTCTCAGCTACTTCGGTCTCAGCTACTTCGGCCAGAATCTCCTCAACTTCGGTTCCGTTGCCTCCACCCAGGTAGGCGCTGAGATCGACGCCTACCACGTTCATATATCCCTTCTCGCTTAGCTTCTCGACCAGTTCATCCAGGGACTTCTTGCCAAAGTTGCGGATGGCGAGCATCTCGTCTTCTCCCTTCTCCATCCGCTTCAGGATCTCCCCGACCTTCGTGATGCCTGCCCGTTTCAGGCAGTTGTATGCCCGTACCGTCAACTCAAGCTCCTCAATCGGCGCCTCGGCAACACGGCTGGGGATACTTTCCTCCTCCTCCTCCGGCAACTCGACCATCGTTGTGCGGTCGCCCACAAACAGTGTCAGATGCTGTACGAGAATGTCAGCCGCCTGCCGCATCGAATCTTCAGGCGAAATCGTGCCATCGGTCCACACTTCCAGATTCAGTCTGTCATAGTCGGTCTGCTGGCCGATGCGGGTTCGTTCGACTCGGTAGGATGCCTTCTTGACCGGACTGAAAATCGCATCCACTGGGATCTCTCCCAGCGGCAACTGCACCCGTTCCTCAGCCGGGCTGTAACCCCGGCCCTGCTCCACCACCATCTCAATGTCCAGGTCCACCTTTTTCGAGTCGGCAAACAGCAGGTACAGGTCAGGGTTGACGATTTCAACTTCCGGAGGGCAGTTCAGATCTCCGGCCGTTACCGGACCTTCATGGTACACCTCAACCGAAACCCGAACAGGTTCAGCGCTCTCGCTCCTGAATCGAATCTGTTTTACGTTCAAAATCAGTCGAGTGGCATCTTCCAGCACATGATCGATTGTCGAAAACTCATGATGCACACCGCTGACTGAGATTGAAGTTACGGCAGCGCCTGGCAAGCTCGAAAGCAATACCCGGCGTAAAGAGTTCCCAAGCGTAATCCCATAGCCGCTTTCCAGCGGGCTGATCACAAAATGACCGTAGTTCCGAGAACTGGCCTCTACTTCTATCTTCGGCAATACTAGATTGTTAAGCAACGGCTACCCCTCCCCGCTATATAGCAGTCTCAACCAAACAACGTGTGGCGACAGACAATCGTTGCAGCCCTGCCGGTTGCCCCTACAACCGACTTCTAAAGGCAACGAACCTGTACCTTGTCAGCTAACGACTGTAGTACTCAACGATCAACTGTTCGTTCAGGAGTACGCCAATTTCGTCCCGTTCCGGCGCCGAAGTCACCGTACCGTTGAGATTGGTTGCATCCAGACTGAGCCACGTAGGGGGGGACGCACTGCCGAGAATCTGGGCGCGTTCACGAAAATAGGTCTTGGACCGACTCTTCTCGCGAACGGAAATCTGGTCGTTCGGCGACACCAAAAAGGATGGGATATTCGTCTTGCGGCCATTCACGGCAAAGTGACCGTGTCGCACAAGCTGACGCGCCTGGGCCCGGCTATCGGCAAAGCCGAACCGGTACACCACATTGTCCAACCGGCTTTCCAGTAGTTCCAACAAGATACCGCCAGTCTGCCCTTTGCGGCGCGATGCTTCCTTGAAATAGCGACGGAACTGCCGTTCCATTACCCCATACATGCGACGCGCCTTCTGCTTCTCGCGCAACTGAATCCCGAAATCCGAGACCTTTCGCCGCATCACATTTCGCCGGCCTGCTTCGCCCGGCGGGAACGGACGCCGATCAACCGCGCATTTGGGGCTGACACAGCGTTCGCCTTTCAAGAATAACTTCTGTCCTTCTCGTCGACAGAGTTTACAAACCGCATCTGTATATCGTGCCATCTTTCCTCCAGGTCCACTATCGCACGCGGCCCTTTGCCCCATTCAAAACCGCATCGTAGCTTGGTGTGCCGGTCAATTCTGCCTGAATGATGATCGCGCCCCCAGTGAACGCGCCGTCCACATCGTCACTGCCTGGCGGACTCACGCGACACAATTCGATCACCCCTCTGCATTTTCACTGCACTGCGCATCCACTGCATTTCGCATTCACTGCAGTGCAAAACAAGCGGCATCGCGCCGAAACACGATGCCTCTCTTCTTCCGGCAGGTCGATCCCGTTGTTGCGCAACCCCTCCACTCTCGACACCTGAGGCAACGCGTTGTCCGTTCTCTTACACTCTTCGCTTGCTCGGGGGGCGTACCCCGTTATGCGGAATCGGTGTTATGTCCGCGATCGACGTAACCGTCAGACCGGCCGGGTTCAACGCTCTCAATGCACTCTCGCGCCCCGGTCCTGGACCTTTGATAAACACCTCGACCTCTCGCATGTTGAACTCGCTCACGGCCTGGCGAGCCGCTGCCGAGGCCGCAAGCTGGGCCGCAAACGGTGTACTCTTGCGGCTCCCCTTGAATCCGGCTGTGCCCGAACTGGCCCAACACAGGACCTCCCCTTGGGGATCCGTTACCGTGATGATCGTATTGTTAAATGTAGCGCGGACGTGAATCTGCCCGCTCGGCACATGCTTCCTCTCCCGACGGGACGACCGACCACCCCGACGACGCTGTGTTCGAGCCATCGTTTCTCCCTAGCCTGAAGTTCCTCTGCAATAAATGATAAAAACGATAACCTGCCGCTACTTCCGCGCTCGCTTCTTCCCGGCGACCGTCTTCTTTACGCCGCGGCGCGTGCGCGCATTCGTGCGCGTGCGCTGGCCCCGGCTCGGAAGATTGCGCCGGTGGCGCAGGCCTCGATAGCTGCCAATCTCCATGAGGCGCTTGATGTTCATGTTAACTTCGCGCCGCAAATCCCCTTCAACACGGCAGTGCCGCTCTATGTAGTCCCGCAAGGCGACCAATTCATTTGTGTCCAGGTCCTTGACGCGTTTGTCTTCGTCAATCCCGGTCGACTCCAGAATCTCCTGGCTGACTGAACGGCCTATCCCGTAAATGTAGGTTAGGGCGATAACCACCCGCTTGTCCCGAGGAATGTCGACGCCTGCAATACGTGCCATGGAAATTGCCCCCTGGGTTTCTAACCCTGTCTCTGCTTGTGCTTCGGGTTCTGACAAATCACATATACAACGCCTCGCCGTCGTACGACGGTACACTTCTCACACATCTTCTTGACCGAAGGCCGCACTTTCATCCTTCAACCTCCCTCTCCAACGTCTTAACACAATTCCACAAGTGTATCATAAGGCTATAGCCGCGTCAAGATTTCTGGGCCTCTGTTAGTGACGGCAACCGTATGCTCAAAGTGGGCGCTCAAGCTATGATCTTCGCTGATAACGGTCCACTTGTCTTGCAATGTCTCCGTCCGCCACGTGCCTATCTGAACCATCGGTTCAATCGCAATCACCAGCCCAGGGCGCAGTACAACCCTTCCGTCCGTGTCGTCCGATACATAATTCAGAACCTGCGGCCCCTCGTGCATCGCCCGACCCACACCGTGCCCTGTGTACTCCCGCACCACGTGAAAGCCGCTCGGCTCTACGCTATCTTGCACCGCAGCGCTGATATCCAGTACACGGCCGCCCGAACGCATCGCCTCTATGCCGGCATTCAGGCTCTCCTCCGTAACCTGCAGTAACCGTTCCGCACCAGGCTCTATCGCGCCGACAGGATATGTCCAACCGCTGTCGCCCACAAAGCCGCGGTAGAATACCCCTACATCGATACTGATAATGTCGCCCTCTTGCAGCACCCGCTCCCGGCTCGGAATGCCATGCACCAGTTCCTCGTTGATGCTCGTGCATATATTCGCCGGATAGCCGCGATAGCCCAGAAAACTGGATTTCGCACGATGGCTGTGTATCGTCGCCGCAGCCAGCTCGTCCAAATCCCACGTGCTGATCCCCGGCCGGATTGCCTCCTGAAACGCCTGATGAACTCTCGCTACGATGCGCCCTGCTTCCCGCATGATCTGAATCTCTCGCGGGCTCTTCAAGACCGGCGCAGGGCGTTCCTGTACTTGCCTGGCCTTAACGCGCGGCCTCCCATTGCCGTGCAGCCTGCGCCTGAGTCTCGTCATCATACTTTCGTCGTTCACCTTGCACCTGCCGCCAACGACATCCCGTCCTCGCACTCTTCAGGCGGACACGGCGCTCCTCGCCGCCTTGATATTTCTGGTCGCCAACCGCTCCAGCAACTGCTCCTGCATCTCCTGGATCGATTTCGCGCCATCAACCTCCTCCAGCAATCCTCTTGCGAAATAGTACCCAATCAAAGGCGAAGTCTGTTTGTAGTAGATATACAGCCGGTTCTGGACCGTCTCCGGCTTATCGTCATTGCGCTGGTACAGCTCGCCGCCGCAACTGTCACAGTTCTCGCCCTGGGGCGGATTGAATGTCAGGTGGTAGACCCTGTCGCAATTGCGGCAAACCCGCCGTCCGGTGATTCGCATCGTCACGACATCGTCTTCCAACTGGAAAAAGGGCACCACATCTATGCCCCCGTACTCAGCCGTCATCTCGTCCAGCGCCTGAGCCTGAATGAGATTGCGCGGAAAACCATCCAGAATCGCACCATTTGCGGCATCATCCTGGGCCAGGCGCGCTTCCACCATCCGGATCGTTACTTCGTCAGGAACCAGTTCACCTTTGTCGTAATAGCTCTGCGCCAGCTGCCCGAGCTCTGTTCGGTTCTTCAAGTTGTACCGGAAGATCTCTCCCGTCGAAATCTGTGGAATACCCAAACTCTCTTCCAGCAACTGAGCCTGTGTACCCTTGCCGGCTCCAGGCGCTCCCAACAACACCAGATAGATATTGTCGCTCATCGGCAACGATTCCTCGCGCTGCAGAACAAAAGGACGTGGTGGGCTAACGGATGAAGCCCTCATAATTGCGCATCATCAGCTGCGCCTCGATCTGTTTCATCGTGTCCAGAACAACACCGACTACGATCAGGAGACCCGTGCTGCTGATAATCAGCGTGTTGAAACTGCCGACGCCTCCTCCGAAAACCACGCCGGCGAGGAAGGGCAGCACCGCAACCAGGCCGAGAAATAGCGCACCGACCAGCGTAATGCGCCCTAACACTCCGTTCAGATACTGTTCAGTCCGTGGGCCAGGCCGGATGCCTGGGATAAACCCCCCCTGCTTCTGCAAAGTGTCAGGGAGATTCTGTTGCCGGAACATGATATCGGTATAAAAGTACGTGAACGCAACTGTCAGCATGAAATAGAACAGCCAGTACAGAAAGTTCTGCGGACTGAACGAGGTGAAAAAGAAATTCGCTATCGAGCCGAGCCAGTCATCGCGAAGAATGAAATAGGATGCCAGCGTGTTCGGAAGAATGAGCAGACTCTGAGCGAAAATCAGCGGAATCATACCCGCCGTATTCACTCGCATCGGCACGTAGGTACTCTGCCCGCCGACCATCATCAACCGGTTGCCGCGCATCGTGCGCACCCGCTTGCCGTATTGAACGGGAATGCGCCGCTGGCCCTCCTGCACCCATACAATCAGGGCCACCGTCAGAACCGTAATGACGCTGAATATCAGCAGGTGTGTAATGCCCTGCTGCGTCAGCAGACGCACCTGGCTTGGCGCCGCCGCGACGATGCCGGCAAATATGATCAACGATACGCCGTTGCCGATGCCCTGTTCGGTCAGCAGCTCTCCCATCCACATAGCCAGCATCGTGCCCGCCGTCAGGCTGATCAGAATCGTCAGAGAGGGAAGCAGCGCCTCGCCCGTGAAGCCCCAGTTCTCAAGCACCGCGCCTGTCGCCGCGCCGCCCACAGGACGGCTGAGCAGCGTAGCCTGACCGAAAGCCTGCAAGAGCGCCAGCGGGACCGTCATGTAATGTGTGTAGCGGTTCAGCTGCTGCCGTCCCTGTTCACCCTCCCGGCTCAACTCCTCCAGCTGGGGCACTATCGGGGTCAGAAGCTGCATGATAATCGTGGCGGTGATGTAAGGATATACACCCATCGCCATCACGCTGAATTGGGCCAGCGCGCCGCCGCTGAAAAAGTTCAACAGACTCAAGAGAATGTTCTGGTCCGTCGAACGAAATATCTGGTCCAGCACCTCTCGATTGACGCCGGGAAGAGGGATATGCGCGGCGAGCCGGTAGGCGACCAGAATCAGGAACGTATACAGCAGTTTCTGACGCAAGTCCGGCAAACGAAAGGCATTGCGTACGGCGTCGAGCATAAAGATTCTCCGGTAGAGCTCCGCCCGGTCCCGGCCACCTGTTTGGCCGCCAACCCGACCTCTCTACAGTTAAGACCGCGGCAGATTCCTGTTGACTTCGAAGGGAAGAATGTCGACCGTACCGCCCGCGGCCTCTACCTTCTCCCTTGCGCTCCTGCTGATGCGATGGACCTGCAAATGGAGCGGCTTATCAATCTCGCCCCGCGCCAGAACGACCACGGGCTGCTTGCTGTCGCCAAGTAGTCCCGTGTCGAAGAGCGCCGCAGGCGTCACCTGCGCATCGGCTTCAAAGCGTTCCCCCATTTTGTCGAGGTTAACCGGCGTATAGGTAACTTTGAAGCGGTTGTTGAATCCGCGCATCCTGGGCAGTCGGCGCAGAAAACTCAACTGACCGCCTTCAAAGCCTCGCAGGCCTCCGTTCCCGGCACGGGCATTTTGGCCCTTCGTGCCGCGTCCGGCCGTCTTGCCCCGTCCCGATCCTGTGCCGCGCCCAATGCGTTTTCGATTTCTAGTGGCGCCCTCGTCGGGACGCAAATCGTGCAGTTTCATATTCCGTTTACTCCAGCCAGATGGAAAAGGCCGTAACAACCTGGTACAGGTCCGGTCCGCCCGTCCTGCTCGCTTACGCCCCCGCCTCCTCAACCACCTCAACCAGGTGAGAGACCTTGGCGATCATCCCCCGAACTGTAGGACTGTCAGCCTTCTCGACCGTCTGATTCATCTTTCGCAGTCCCAAGGCCTGAACAGTTGCTTTCTGCCGCTTGTTGTAACCAATCGGACTCTTGACGAGTCTCACGGTGATCGTCTTTTCCATAGGTCTAATCTTCCTCATACCAGAAAGGACGCAATTGCTCGGGATCGACGCCCCGCCTCTGTGCCTCGACTCGGTAATCCTGCAACTGTCTCAGCGACGCAAAGGTGGCCTGCACCACATTCAAAATATTGTCGCTCCCCAGCGACTTGGACAATATGTCCTTCACGCCCGCAGCCTCTACCACCGCACGGACGCCCCCACCGGCAATGACACCGGTCCCCGGGCTCGCCGGCCTCAACAGCACTTCGCCGGCGCCAAATCGCGCCTGGCTCACATGCGGAATCGTCGTGCCCAGCAGATTCACCTCGACCATCGTCTTGCGGGCCGTTTCACTCGCCTTGCGGATCGCATCCGGGACCTCGCGCGCCTTGCCTACACCAACGCCGACTCGTCCGTTGTTGTCTCCCACGACCACCACAGCGCGAAAAGCAAACCTGCGTCCTCCCTTCACCACCTTCGCCGTGCGCGCTATGTGAACGACCTTCTCATCTAGTTCATCCTTCTCTTCTTCCTGCTCGCGGTCCCGTCGACGGTCTCGACGTGCCATTTCCTTCTCTCCTTGCT
The DNA here is from genome assembly GCA_022821545.1 of Caldilineaceae bacterium. Classification (GTDB taxonomy): domain Bacteria; phylum Chloroflexota; class Anaerolineae; order Caldilineales; family Caldilineaceae; genus Bin5. The sequence continues at coordinate 9,108 of JAJEDJ010000009.1, read as the reverse complement.
CTGTTTAGAAGACGAGACCACCCTCTCGACTGCCATCGGCCACCGCCTTCACGCGGCCGTGATAGCGGTACCCGCCGCGATCAAAGACCACCTGCTCAATACCCGCATCTTTGGCGCGCTCCGCAACAATCTTGCCGATCTCTTTGGCCTGCTCCACCTTCAGCTTGTCGGCCAAAACCTCCTGCAGGTCGGCCTCCATAGTCGAAGCGGAAACGAGGGTATGGCCAGCCTGGTCGTCGATTACCTGTACGTTGACGTTCTTCAGGCTGCGAAATACATTCAATCGCGGCCGCGCCGCCGTCCCTGAAACCTTGCGCCGCACACGCATATGCCGCCGCTTTCGCGCATCCGTCCGTGTAACTTTCGCCATTATTCTCCGTCCCTGCCCGGCTAAACCGCCGCGGCCCCGGCCTTGCCTGCCTTGGAGCGCACGTATTCGCCCTGATAACGGATGCCCTTGCCCTTGTAAGGCTCCGGCGGGCGCTCCTTGCGAATCTTCGCAGCCAGCTCGCCTATCTGTTGCTTGTTGATACCCGAAATCGTCACCGTCCGCCCATCTCGCGATACTTCAAACTCGACATCCGGGCTCGGAGGCGCATATTCCACGGCATGACTCTTCCCGACCTGCAATAACAGGTTCTTGCCCTCCTGTTGGGCTCGGTAGCCAACGCCGTGGATTTCCAGAGTCCTCTTGAAACCGTCGGTCACGCCTAGCACCATATTGTTGAGCAACGATCTCGTCAGCCCGTGCAACGCGCGATGCTGGCGTTGGTCGGTTGGTCGGGTCACAACGATCTCGCCGTTCTCCCTCGAAATCCTCATATCCCGGTTGAATTTCTGGCTCAGTTCCCCTTTCGGTCCCCTTACCGTTACCACGTTGCCTGTCACAATATCAACCGTCACACCGGCAGGCACAGAAATCGGCATCTTCCCGATTCGTGACATGTTATCCTCCCAACATTACCAAACGTTGCACAGTACCTCGCCGCCCACCCGTTCGCGCCGGGCTTGCCTTCCGCTCATGACGCCTTGGGGCGTCGAAACTATGTTGATCCCCAGCCCGCTCCGGACCAGCGGTATGGTTCGATAGCCCATATACGTCCGCCGCCCGGGGCGGCTCACCCGCTCTATCCCGGAAATGACCGGTTGCCCCTTTTCGGAATACTTCATCCCAACGATCAGATTCGGTCGGGCGTTGTCGCCCGTCACCGAATACCCGCTGATGAAGCCCTCCTCCGCCAGAATCTTGGCAATCGCGACCTTTATCTTGGAACTGGGCATCACCGCACGCCGATGCCTTGAGTTTGACGAGTTGCGGACCCGCGTCAGAAAGTCCGCGATTGGATCGGTCATCATAACCAGCGTTTCCTCTTCACTCTTGCAGCGCATCCGGTGCCGGCGATCGCGGCAGCAGAAACGCCGATATTTGGTCCTTCTACCAGCTGGACTTGACTACGCCCGGCAAATGGCCCTCAAGGGCTTCTCGACGAAAACAGATGCGGCACAGTCCAAATCGGCGCATGAACGCCCTCGGGCGGCCGCACTTCGTGCAACGGTTTCGCACACGCACTTCATACTTCCGCCTGGACTCCCGCAAAACAATACTTTTCTTAGCCACAGACCGCTTTCTCCTTCATCTTCGTAGCCACTGTTTCTAGCGCCGTTGGAACGGCATATCCATCATTGCCAGGAGCCGCCGGCCCTCCTCATCTGTCCCCGCTGTGGTGACAATCGTCACTTCCATCCCTCGCACCTTGTCGATCTCATCGTAGTCGATCTCCGGAAAGACCAACTGCTCGCGCAGGCCAAGGCTGTAGTTGCCCCGCCCGTCGAAAGAGTCCGGCGAAATGCCGCGAAAATCGCGCTGTGCCGGCAACGCAATGCTGATCAGGCGGTCCAGAAAATCCCACATGCGGCGGCCGCGCAGCGTCACCTTCACGCCAATCGGCATCCCTGCCCGCAACTTGAACGTAGCAATCGATTTGCGCGCCCGCGTCACAATCGGCTTCTGCCCCGTAATAGTCGTCAGATCCTGGCTCGCGCGCTCAATCGTCTTACCATCCGTGATCGCCTCTCCCATGCCGATGTTCACGCTGATCTTATCAACCCGCGGCACCTGCATGGCATTCGTATAGCCGAATTCCGTCATCAGCGCCGGCGCAATCTCACTGTCGAATCGTTCCTTCAACCGGGGCTTCTGCGTCGGCGTTCCATTCGCTTCACTCACGTTTCTCACTCCTCGCCCGCGACTGCCGCCTATCGCGGCATCAGGCCGTCTTTCTGACCCTTGAACTAACTCTCGCTTGCAGTTGGCAGCGGCTCACCAGTGCGCCTATCGATCCGTATCTTGTCATCGCCTTCAAGCCGGTATCCGGCCCGAGTCACTTCGTTGTCCGTACCTACCAGCGCCACATTGCTGACGTGTAACGGCGCTTCCAGCTCGATGCGTCCGGTTTGTGTACGCACAGTCGGGCTGCGGCGCTGATGCTTCGTTACGAAATTCGCGCCGGCCACCACGACGTACACTCGATTGGGATCCTGCCGGCCTTTCTTATCCTTCTTGCGTATTACGCTCTGGACTTCACCTCGGTGCCCCTTGTCATTGCCGGCAATCACTTCAACGACGTCACCCTTCCTGATCTTTACGCCCATCCCTTCTTCTCCTCAAATCCTGAACGACACCGTCCTCCGGACCGCCCAACCACAGAGCAGACCACCTGGGCTCCTCAAAGTACCTCCGGAGCCAGGGATACGATCTTCATATACCCGTGGTCTCGCAACTCCCGTGCAACCGGGCCAAAAATACGAGTTCCGCGTGGATTCCTGTTGTCATCAATCAGTACGGCAGCATTCTCGTCGAATCGAATATAGCTGCCATCCTTCCGCCGAACCGGGCGTCGCGTGCGCACGATAACCGCCCGCACGATCTCGCCCTTTCTCACCGACGCCGTCGGACTGGATGACTTGACCGTCGCCACGATCACGTCGCCAATCCCTCCATAGCGCCGCGTACTCCCCCCTCGGACTCGTATCGTCAGTAACTCTTTCGCGCCCGTATTATCGGCAACCCGCAGACGGCTCTCTTGTTGAATCATAGCTCCATACCTCTTCTCTTACCGGCGCGCCTCGATTCAGACAACAGCCGCGTGGTCCAGAATCTTTGAGACATAAAACTTCTTGTGTTTACTGATCGGCCGGCATTCACGAATCTGGACCGTATCTCCAACCTGGCAGGCATTGTCCGGATCGTGCGCTTTGTATTTCTTATGTGACTTGACAACCTTGCCATACAGGGCGTGGCGCGCGGTCCGCTCCACTTCCACGACCACAGTCTTGTCCATCTTGTCGCTGGTGACCACGCCAACCAACTCGCGTCTTCGCTCGCGCATTTCCCTTTACTCCTCGTCCTCTTCGGCCATCAACTCCCGCTCACGCAAAATCGTCTTGATCCGCGCAATCTCGCGGCGAACCTGACCCTTGCGTGCCGTATTTGTCAACTGTCCTGTCGCCTTCTGAAAACGCAGGTTAAACAGTTCCTGATATCCCTCGTCCAACCGGCTGTAAAGTTCACTCTCCGTGAGCGGGCGTAGTTCATGTGCTTTCATCTTGCTTTCCTCCTCGCCTTCACGTCAGATATCCTGCCGGGCGACGAACTGTGTTCCCATCGGCAACTTATGCGCGGCCAGCCGGAAAGCCTCTCGCGCCTGCGTCTCATCCACACCGGCAATCTCAAAAACCATTCGTCCCGGCTTTACCACCGCCACCCAGTGATCGACATTGCCCTTTCCCGAACCCATCCGCGTCTCAGCCGCCCGCTCCGTCACCGGCTTATCCGGAAAAATGCGAATCCACAACTTGCCGCCGCGCCGCACATAGCGGACAATCGCTCGCCGCGCCGCTTCAATCTGCCGGCTCGATACCCAGGACGGTTCAGTGGCCTGTAGCCCGAACGTGCCAAAATCGATCTTGTTGCCCCGTGTTGCCATTCCCCGCATCCGACCGCGGTGCATCTTGCGAAATTTTACCCGTTTTGGCATCAACATTTTCAAATCTCCATCCCGCTTCGATTGGTCCGGCCATACCCATACCGGGCAGAGGCTGCTACTCGGTCAGTGCCATCTCCGCATAGCGGGCATGGTACTCCTCACCCGGCAGCACTTCGCCGTGATAGACCCATGCTTTTACACCTATCACGCCGTAGGTCGTGTTCGCCTCCGCGGTGCCGTAGTCAATCTCGGCCCGCAATGTATGGCGCGGCACCTGCCCGTCTCGGATCGTATCGACCCGCCCCATCTCGCTGCCGCCCAGACGCCCCGCCACCTGGATCATGACGCCTTCGGCTCCGGTCCGCATCGCCCGTCCCGCGGCCTGCTTCATCGCCCGCTTCCAACTGATGCGGCGCTCCAGCTGCTCAGCCACGTTCTCCGAAACCAGCTGGGCATCCGTCTCCGGCTTATCGATCTCGCGTACGTCAATCTTGACCTTCTTGTTCGTCAACTCCTGCAGGTTTACACGCAGCACATTTACATTCGCGCCCTTGCGCCCAATGATGATCCCGGGCTTGGCCGTGTTGATGATCACGTGAACCTGGTTGGGCTGACGTTCGATCTCGATAAAGCTGATGCCTGCACGCGGCGCATCACGATGAATCATGGCCCGGATCTCTCGATCTTCAGCCAGCTGACCCACGTATTCGTACCCGGTAGCGAACCATCGGCTCTTGTGTTCTTTGATAATGCCCAGGCGAAAACCGGTCGGATGTACTTTGCGTCCCATTTGGCCTCCTTGTGCAGTGCCAGCGGTCTGTGCAGACCACCAGGCGCCGCTGTTTGTCCTCTACACCTCGTCCAAACGTTCTTCCAGCACAACCGTGATATGGGAGGAACGCCGAATCCATGGCTTGAATCGACCGCGCGCGCCAAAACGCCGCCAGCGCCGGTTCGGCGCCTGATCGGCATAGATCTGGCTGATGTAAAGCTCATCAGCCTCCAATCCGAAATTCTCGACACCGTTTGCGATCGCGCTCTTCAGCGTCTTCGCCACCACCTTGGCCGCCTGCTGAGGCATGAACTGCAGCAGTGTCAAAGCCTCTTCCGCCGGCCGTCCACGCATTTCATCCAGTACCAGACGCGCCTTCTGTGGACTGATCCCTGTATACTTGGTAACTGCTCGAACTTCCATCTTACGCGCTCCCCAATCTCCAGGATGGAGGAAGATAACAATTTTCGACCTGAAACCGTGATTCTACACCCTGCGCGTGCTTCTCTCCGACCTCACATGACCCCGAAAGAATCGGGTCGGCGCAAACTCGCCCAGCTTGTGCCCCACCATGTTTTCCGTAATGTAGATCGGTACATGACGGCGGCCGTCGTGAATCGCCAGCGTATGTCCGACAAACTGCGGAAATATCGTCGAAGCCCGGGACCACGTCTTGAGCACCTTCCGCTCACCGGCCCGGTTCATGTCTTCGATCTTCTTCAGTAGCCGCGGCTCGACAAACGGTCCCTTCTTCAGACTACGTCCCATCGGATATCCTCCACATCTGCACTGCTATCGACGCTTACTGCCGCGCCGGACAATATATTTCCCCGTTCTCTTGTTGCGCCGCGTTCGCTTACCCAACGCCGGCTGCCCCCAAGGCGTCTTCGGACCGGGCATGCCAATCGGCGAACGCCCCTCGCCGCCACCGTGAGGATGGGATGAAGGATCCATCGCTACGCCCCGCACCGACGGCCGGATTCCCATCCAGCGGCGGCGGCCGGCCTTGCCCAACGATATATTGCTGTGATCCGGGTTCGACACCTGGCCAACCGTAGCCAGGCAGTCCATCTCAATGTAGCGAACCTCGCCGCTCGGTAGTCGCACCTGCGCACGCGGCCCCTCTTTGGCCACCAGCTGCGCCGAAACGCCTGCGCTGCGCACCAGCTGCGCGCCCCGCCCCGGATACAACTCAATGTTATGTATCTGCGTGCCCGGAGGGATGTTGCGAATCGGCAGCGCATTCCCGGGCCGAATGTCAGCGTTCGGACCCGACTCCAATACGTCGCCAACCTGAACACCCAAAGGGGCGACAATATACCGCTTCTCACCATCCTCATAACTGAGTAGCGCAATGCGCGCACTGCGGTTCGGGTCGTATTCAATTGACGTGACCCTCGCCGGCGCGCCCCACCTTTCCCGCCTGAAATCAATAATGCGGTAGCGCCGCTTGTGTCCCCCGCCGCGATGTCGGACAGTGATTCGCCCCTGGCTGTTGCGCCCGCCCTTCCTGTTCAGAGCAACGGTCAGCGAACGTTCGGGCTTGGTGCGCGTAATCGTTTCAAATGTCGAGACACTCATGTCCCGCCGCCCAGGAGACGTAGGACGGTATATCTTTACAGGCATAAAACTCTATCTCCGTTCGAGAAGAGAAAGATGGGAAAGGACCGCCCCCGCTTCTCCCTCCTGTTACTGACCGTTAAACACCTTCAAAGAACTGGATGCTGTCACCTTCACCCAATGTAACAACCGCCTTCTTCCACGGCGACTTCCGCACCACTTTGCGCCGCCCGCGCATCCCCGTTTTGGCCGGCATCATCATGACCCGCACGTTCAGAACACTCACTCGGAATGCGGTCTCCACTGCATCGCGAATCTGGTGCTTGTTGGCCCGCGTGTCAACTTCAAAGGTGTACTGATTATTGAAATCGGCCGCATCGTATGACTTTTCAGTAATAACTGGGCGCTTTATCACTTCATAAACATGCATCTGGCTCTCTCCGTATCGGACACCGACTCAATCTTCCCAACCGCTGCAACAACCCCTCTCTCAGAAAATGGCAACGGTCAACGGTCAAGCAAGCCAGTCGTGAATGTTTTCGACCGAGGCCTGCGGCAATAGAAGCCTGTCATAGCTCAGCAGGTCCTGAATGTTCAGATTGCTGCTCAGAAGCGATTTCGCCTGCGGCAGATTGCTGATCGACTTCTCGACAGCCATATCCCGCTCCGGCAAAACAACGAGTACGCTGCCGCTCTCCAGCCCCAGATCAGCCAGCGCCTGCACAAAGACCTTTGTCTTCGGCGCATCCATCGTCAACGCCTCCAGCACGACGATCTGGTCGGCCCCGGCCTTGACGCTCAGCGCGCTCCGCAAGGCAGCCCTGCGCATCTTCTTGGGCATCTTCTTCGTATATTTGCGCGGTGTGGGGCCAAAAGCCGTCCCGCCGCCTACCCAAATTGGAGACCTTATCGAGCCGTGCCGTGCCCGCCCTGTGCCCTTCTGACGCCACGGTTTGCGGCCGCCCCCGCGAACCTCGCTGCGCGACTTCGTCTTGTGCGTACCGGGGCGCGCGTTCGCCAGCTGCCTCACCAAAGCCTGGTGCATCAGCCCCCGATTTATCGGAGCGGCAAATACCGTATCCTCCAACTGCATCTGGCCGGTCTCTTCACCTGCCATATTTCGAATTGGTACTTCCACCGTTTCGCCTCCGTACCAGTAGCTGCCCGCTCTTCGACTGATGAACCAGCGGCCGCCGTCTTACGCCTTTGCCGCCGTACGAATGATCACCAACCCCTTGTTTGGGCCGGGTACCGCTCCCTGTACGGCGATGAGATTGCGCTCCGCATCGACCAGGGCAACCTTCAGATTTTGCACGGTGACGCGTTTGTTACCCATCTGCCCCGCGCCCTTTGTGCCCGGAAAGGTGTGGCCCGGTGTCGTGCCCGCGCCGCGTGAGCCTGGCGCCCGGTGTCGGTCCGACTGCCCGTGGGTCTTCGGCCCGCCTCGGAATCCGTGCCGCTTGACTCCGCCGGCAAAGCCCTTCCCCTTCGATGTTCCGGTTACGTCCACAAGCTCGCCCTCGGCAAATACATCCGCCTTGATCACATCGCCCAGCGCATGTCCCGCCTCGCTCGGCAATCGCAGCTCGCGCACAAATCGCAGCTTCGGCACGTTGGCCTTCTTCAGATGACCGAGCTGCCCTCTGGTCAACTTGCGCTCCGCCACTTCCTCGAAGCCTACTTGAATCGCGTTGTAACCGTCCGAATCTTCAGCTTTCACCTGTGTGACATAACAGGGACCAGCTTCAATAACCGTAACCGGCGCCACCGCGCCGCTGTCATCAAACAACTGGGTCATCCCTACCTTGCGGCCCAATATCCCCTTCACTTGCTCCTCCAGGACTGACAGTCCGATGCTACGCCATTCCGACCGGCTGCCACATTGCCCAACCAGGCCCGTCCCTGACCGCCCGGCGCGGGTCCGACCCGCACGACCCTCTCCGCCCGCGGCCGCAACCTGAGCCCTATAACTTAATCTCGATATCGACGCCGGCGGGCAAATTCAGACGAGTGAGGTTCTCAATCGTCTTGTTGCCGGGATCAACCACATCGATCAAGCGCTTGTGAGTCCGAATCTCGAACTGCTCACGGCTGTCCTTGTCGATGAACGGCGATCGCATCACCGTGAACTTCTCGATCCTCGTTGGCAGAGGCACTGGCCCAACCACCTGGGCCCCCGTTTGCTCAGCAGCAGTGACGATCTGCTGTGCCGACGCATCCAGGACGCGGTGATCGTATGCCTTGAGCTTGATACGGATCTTTTGCTTTGCCATGTACTCTTCTCACTTGTCGTGGACCACGAACAAAAAGTGTGGCGAGCAGTTGCACTCGCCACACACTTCCTTACTCTATTGGATGATTTCGGTAATTGCGCCGGCAGCGACTGTGCGGCCGCCTTCACGGATGGCAAAACGGCCGCCGGTCTCGATGGCGACGGGTGAGATCAACTCGACCTCCATGGTCACATTGTCGCCCGGCATGACCATCTCCACACCTGCCGGCAGGTCGATCGAACCGGTGATGTCCATGGTGCGGATGTAGAACTGCGGCCTGTAGCCCTTGAAGAAGGGAGTGTGCCGTCCGCCCTCCTCCTTGCGCAGCACATAGACCTCGGACTTGAAGCGGGTGTGCGGCATGATACTGCCGGGTTTGGCCAGCACCTGTCCGCGGTCCACCTCTTCGCGGTCGATGCCGCGCAGCAGACAACCGACGTTGTCGCCCGCCTGCCCCTCATCGAGCAGCTTGCGGAACATCTCGACACCGGTGACGGTGGTCGAGTGCGTCGGCTTC
>JAJEDJ010000037.1 GCA_022821545.1 Caldilineaceae bacterium | reverse complement strand
AAAGTGCTCAACCAGTGAAGATGCCTTCAGTTCCGTCATGAGTTCCCTCCCTCTTTAAGGTCGTGAACTCACTATCCTATCAGCTTCTTCTTCTATCGGCACATGGAACTATTTCCATCCAATTTTGATGCGATTGCCCTGGAGGGGAGGCGGGCGAACCTGGACGCGCCTGTCCGGCTCTGTTACAATTTGGTTGCACCTCAGCCTGTCTTGCGGTCAGAACAGGCGATTTTTCGGACCGCGACAACCGGTTCTGCCTGGCCGATTTCTCTGTATTCCATGTCACTTGAATTCTGGCGCAATCTGTCCGTCGTCTGGATTTCGATCCACGTCTTTCTACTCTGCCTGATTCCGCTGGCCATTGCTTTTTTGGCAGTTCAAGGCATGAAGTGGGTGCTGGGCGGAGCGCAGTCCGGTCTTGAGAATCTGCAGGACGCCAGCAGCAAGGCCCGCGCAAGAACGGAAGAGACGGCCGCACAGTTGACATCAGCGGTGATCCACGGACAGAGCAAGGCCGAGAGGTCCCAGGCAACGCTCAGACAGCTGTTGCGGCGTACGGAAGCCGCGCCCCCCTCCTCCCCGGAAAAGTAAGCGTTCTTTTGCAAACCCGCACCGCCTCCGCCGCGTTGTTCTCCGGCCTGAAAAAGTTACCCTTCCCTACTGTCTTCCAAGCACGCGGTAGTCGCTGACTCCGTCAATCAGGACATTCTGCGCCAGCCAAACGGTGGAGCGGCGCTTCCTGATAAAATAATGTTATTTTGAGGTGCAATTCGGAATGGCTATAATAGCTCGGAATCAGCTTGGTGCGGTTCAACCCGTCGCTCGTGCCTGAACGACTTGAAATCAAGTTTCAGCGCAGTCACCAAAGAGGAGGCGAGCAACCATGAAAGAGGCACAGGCTAACGACAGTGTCCGATACGACAGTGTCCGATACGACAGTGTCCGGTACGACAGTGCAGGTTCACCAAAGCTCAGCCGGCGTTCCCTGATGCGCGGGATGGCAGTCGGTCTTGGCGGTCTTGCGGTTTCATCACTGGCAGCTTGCGCGCCGGCCGCGGCCCCGGCGGCCGAGGAAGGCGGCGATGAGGAAGCAGCCCCCGCCCCGATGCAAGAAACGATCGTCATGTGGTATGACCTGGGCGCATCCGACGCGCAGGTCTGGGAACGGTTCTGCGCCAACTACAACGAGGCCAATGAACATCCCGACATCACCCTCGAGTATGAGCAGGTCGGCGGCGGCGAAATGGGAACGAAGATCATGGCCTCTATCGCCACCGGAGACCCGCCCGATATCTCCTTCCGCACCATGAACGACGTCGCCGTCTGGCATCAGGCCGGCGGGCTTACGCCCCTTGATGACCTGATGGAGACGGTGGGCCTGGATCTGGACGACTTCCTGCCCCAGTACATTGAGTGGTCCTCGCTGGAAGGGGAACTCTATTCCATCACGATGGACATTCTACCTATTGCCGCCTTGATCAACGCCGGGCACGCCGAGGAAGCCGGCCTGGACATCAGCAATCCACCGGCCGACGGCCCCTCACTAATCGAGTGGTCGAAAGCGATGACGGTAAAGGAAGGGGACCAGATCACCCGTTCCGGGTTCCTGATGACCGGCTCCAGCGTGCAGCCCAACGTGGTCTTCGGCATTATCGCACAGCAGCTGGGCGCGCAGCCTCTGAACGCAGACCGCACAGGAGTCACTTTCAACGAAACCGATGCTCCGATCCATGCCGCGCAGTGGGTGCTGGATACCTTCGACGAGCATGAGATGTCATCCCGCGACGTTGCCGATCGTTACGGCGCGTTCGGCCAGCAGGTGGGGTCGATCTTCTGGACCGGTCCGTGGACGCTCTTCGGCTATGTGAACACCGAAGGGCTTGACTTCATCACTGCTCCGGTCTCCTTGATTGGCGACACGTTGACAACCGAAGCCCGCGAATACGGCCTCGCGCTCTTCACCGCCGACGGCCGCACCGAAGACCATCTGGTTGCGGGAGCAAAGGTAATCAAATGGTTCTCAGACAACTCGATGCTGTGGGTGACCGAGGGACGCGGCGCTCCGCCACGCCGGTCCATTTTGGACGATCCCGATTACATGACACTTGGCCTCGATTGGGAGCTGCGCAAACCCTTCGCCGAAGCCGTCGAGTACAGCTTCTTCGATTATCTGAACATGGTCGACGGCGGTGAGTTTGCCTTCTATGCCGGCAGCAGCTCAACCGTACCCAAGGCGATGGATCCGGTCTGGGCACGCGAGAAGAGCATCGAAGAAGGGCTGGCCGATCTGGAAGCGGCCTGGCAGAAGATTCTGGATGACCGCAGCTGATAATTGCCAAGGGTTCGGTCAGATTGGTCAGCGACGGGCGCCAATCTGACCGGACTCCCTGCCACCGAGAATTCTGTGAATGACCCACCTTGCAGACAGAGCCGCGCCAGACGGTTGGCTTTCCCGGCTTTCCAAAATCAGATACCGCGGACGCCGCATTGACTGGCAGGCGTACTTCTTCATTCTGCCATTCGCGCTCATCTTCATAGTTATTACTCTCCTCCCCATATTCTTCGGAATCTACATCAGCTTCAACGAATGGGGTATCGTCGGTGACCCGGAATGGGTCGGGCTCGACAACTTCCGCGAAGCAATGAAGGATGACTGGATCCCCAAGGTCTGGGGCAATACCTTCCAGATGGCCGCTCTCGTTGTGCCGGGAACCGTGATCGTTGCCCTGTTGATGGCGCTCTGGATCAACCGGGAACAGTGGCTGTCGGGCCCGATCCGGACAGCCTTTTTCGCGCCCCACGTCGTTGCCATAACCGTCACCGCGATCATCTGGATCTGGATTTTCGAGAAAGAGACCGGCCTTCTCAACGTGGCTCTCTATGGCGTCGGGATCCCCAAACAGGGGTGGCTGACCACAAGCAAGTGGGTGATCCAGTCGATCTCCCTTGTCACCATCTGGCAGGCAGTGGGATTCCACATGGTAATCCTTCTGGCCGGACTCAAAGAGATTCCAGCCGAACTAGGGGAAGCGGCCGTCATAGACGGCGCCTCAGCCTGGCAGGCTTTCTGGCGCATAACCCTTCCGCTCCTGACTCCGGCGATGGGGCTGGTCATAACACTCGAAATCATCAGCGCATTTCGAATCTTCGGCCAAGTCTATCTGATGACAGGCGGCGGTCCGGGCGGGCATTCAGCCACCATCGTTTCCTATATCTACCATGAGGGATTCGTCCGCTTTCGTCTCGGTTTTGCCGCTGCTCTTTCTCTCCTTCTCTTCTTAACAATTCTCCTGTTTACCCTCCTGCGGGCGCGTCTGGTAAGGGAACATAGCAATTAGAGCCCAAAGACTATTCTGATCATGTCCAACCTGAGCCTCAGCACTCTCTATAACCAAACGTCGTTGCGTTTCATCCGCACCCTCATAATCTGGTTGCCAGGTGCGGTTGTGGCTCTGCTGTGGCTGTTCCCGCTCTACTGGATGCTCAACACCTCCGTCAAGCCCGACAGACTGATCATGGCAGGTGTAGACCTGTTTCCCACCGAGATAACCTGGGAACACTACCGGACTGTGGTGGCGGACACCCCCGTCATTCGCTGGTTTATAAACAGTATAGTGACCTCGGTCTGTGTTGTCGCCGGCAGCCTCGTGTTGGGGTCGCTGACCGGCTTCGCGCTGGCGAGGATGCACTTCCCGGGACGTACCGTCATCTTCTGGCTGCTGATCAGTTCCCTGATGATCCCGCCCGAGATGAGCATCGTTCCACTCTTTATCGGTGTCTTGCGACTGGAAGTCCAGGACAGTTTCATTTCCCTGATCATTCCGCCCCTGGCCAGCGTCTTCCCGGTCTACCTGTATCGCCAGTTCTTTCTCTCCTTCCCGCGTGAGCTGGAGGACGCGGCCGCCATCGATGGATGCAGCCGTTTAGGTACCTTTATGCGCGTGGCGCTGCCTCTGGCAAGGCCGGCTACACTGGCCGGCGCCATTCTCATTTTCACCAGCAACTGGAACTCCTTCCTCTGGCCGCTGCTGGTCGCCTTCAAAACGGAGTGGAAAACGCTGCCCGTGGGGATGGCGTTTTACACGCGTCTGGACATTCAAGGGACTTCCACACAGAGCGGCTACGGCGAAGCCATGGCTGCCGTCGCCATCGTCGCCTTGCCTACGCTGATATTCTTTCTTATCCTGCAACGATACTTTATTGAAGGGGTCACTCAAGTCGGCATCAAGGGTTGAGTTCGAAACTACGACGTCTCTTGGTGAGTCCGTGCAATGGGCCAACAAGGCGGGAAGGCAGAGGACGCCAAAATGGATCAAATTATGAAAAATGCGGAGAAGCTCACGCTCTATCACGACCCCTCCCGCTACACCTGCCAGGTCGGCGCCGCGCAGCTCCAGAACGGTGACGTCGTCGTGGTCTTCAACGAAACCAGCGGCTACATACATCCCGACTTCGACAGCATCCTACTGATCCGCTCTACCGATAACGGTCAGTCATGGGATCGGACGCCCGTTGTAACTGTTTGGCCTGCCACCCATCACTTCGGCAGCGACACACCCTCCGTCGCACAGCTCTCAGACGGCACCCTCATTGTCAACTATTTTCAGTGGGCCTTCGTAGACCAGAAGGGTATGCTGGACGACTTCGGGCCGCAGGACAGGCCCCGCGGCACCCGCGACGTGGACGGCGTCGGCGTCATCACCTCGTCGGACAGCGGTTATTCCTGGGAGCGGGCCTACAAGGCCAACGTAGCGCCAATGCGCTGGGGGCAGCCCATCGACAGCGTGCTGGAGTTGCCGAACGGATCCCTGCTCATGGCCTGCCATGGACACCAGTTCGCGCGCGCCTGGATGGAAACGGACAACCTGCACGAACGCGTCCGCTCATACCTCATGCGTTCAGACAATCAGGGGCAGGACTGGGAATACTACTCCACCATTGCATATGACCCCGCCAATATCATCTCCTTCGACGAGACCGCGCTTGCACGCACAGCCGACGGCACGTTGGTCACAATGATGCGAACCATGCATGGCGTCCGCAACCGGCACCAACACATGTGGACCGCCCACTCTCACAATGATGGCGAATCCTGGAGCCGGCCTGAGCCGACCAACCTCTGGGGCTACCCTGCCGACCTCACCCTGCTGCAGGATGGACGCATGCTCTCCACCTACGGCCATCGCCGCGACCCCTGGGGAGTCCGTGGATGCATTTCCGAGGACGGGCTGAACTGGGACGCAGCCAATGAGTTTGTAATCAGCTCCGGAGGTATCGCACCGCCTGAAGCAGTCCCCAATCTGTACTGGCATATCGGCTATCCCACCACGATCCAACTCAACGACGGCACGCTCTTCACCGTCTTCCACGAGTGGACGCAAGAAAGCCCAATTGTCCAGTACGTGGTGGCCGTCCGCTGGGAACTTGCGTAGCGCAGGTTAACTCCCGTTCCTCGCAATCCCCACCTTCCACCTGACCATGCGTCCCCAGCGCGCCCTTCGGTCCCGCCATTGGAAGAGGCCCACGGATAGTCCTGAAACGGGACACTCAACAGCTATATGCTGGTCCGCTGATGCCCTCGAAAACGGATACTTGACAAGAACCGCCGTTGCCTCCAGAATACCCGCAAACCAGCCAAACCTTTTCAACAGAATAGATCCTCCCCCGCTGACCGACCTTGCCAATTGCCTGAAAGTATCGCATTTCCGTGAAATTCCAGAGCAGTTCTCTCCAAATCTATCTCAGTAAGGAGGAAGCAAAGTCATGAAGAAGCTCTATCTGTTCGCCGTCTTCGTCCTGGTGACGGCAATCATGGTGTCGGCCTGCGCGGCGCCCGCTGCGCCGGCGGAGACCGGGGCTATGGAAGAGGAGATGCCCGAGGAAGTAACCATCAGCATCATCACTGCCCAGGGCCCCCTGGCTGACGGCCTGGTCGCTTTGATCCCGCAGTTTGAAGAGGAGAATCCGGGCATCAAGGTCGAAGTGGCGCCCTTCCCCTGGACGACGTTCTTCGAAAAGGTGATTTCGCTGGCCCGCACCGAGTCCGGTGAATTCGACGTGATTTTCGCCGATGATCCCTGGATGCCGAACATCGTCGACGGCGGGCTTTCCGTCAACCTCACTGAAGCCTACGAGGCAACCCGCGACGACGACGTGCCCCAGGTCTCCTACGACGTCTTCTCCTGGCCTCCCCCCTATGGCCCCATCCCCCTGGACTTCCAGACCGGTGAGCGCCCGGACCTGCACGCCCTGCCCATCCAGGGCAACGTCATCATGTTCTACATCCGCCAGGACATCCTTGACGAACGCGGACTCGATCCGCCGGTAACCTGGGATGACGTACTTGCGATCGCTGAGCAGGTCCACTGTCCCGACTGCGACCCGCCCTTCTACGGCTACAACGTGCGCGGCGCGGCCGGCAGTGACGCCCTGGCCCTGCTGTGGTCTATGGGCGGCGGCATCTTCGACGACGAGTTCAACGTCATCCTCGACAACGAGGCCGGCTGCGATGCGCTCACGCTCTACGAGCAGCTGAGCAAGTACCTGCCGCCGGGCGGCAATACCTACGGCACCACCGAGATGGTGGCCGAGGTCGTCTCCGGGCGCGCCATGATGGGCATCGGCTGGCCGGGCGACGCCTACGCCGCCTTTGAGGACGAGACCGACTCCGACGTTGCCGGCAAGATGCTCTATCTGCCTCTGCCCGCCTCCGAGGTCGGCGCTCCGCATGTCTCCATGATGGGCCACTGGGGCCTCGTGCTCAATGCCCATTCCGAGAATAAGGACGCGGCCTGGGCCTATATGGAGTGGATGCACTACAACCAAGAGCACGCGCTGTCCTATGCCCACGCCGGCGGCATCCCCTTCCGCAAGTCCGTCTTCAACGACCCTGAGCTGATCCTGGAGAAGCCCTGGTTCCCGGCCCAGTTTGAGGCCCTGATGGTACCGCCGAAGTGGCGGCCCCGCAGCACACAGGCCACGGGGATCAGCCTCGCCATCCTGGGGCCGGCGTTCAGCGCCGTCGGCGCCGGTGACATAACCGGCCAGGAAGCCTGCGAGCAGGCTGGCGCCGAAATCCGTCTCGAGATGGAGGGTGTTACCAACTAGCGTGAATTCCGGAGAGAGGGGCGAGATTCCCCCTCAAACCTCTCTCCCTGTGCGCACGCTTCAAACACCGGCTTTCAAGGCCGCCTCCCATACCTACCGGTCCAAGGAGGGTATCGTTGACCGTACAGCAGACCGTTAGTCCCCTGCCCGGCCAGGGCGCGAGCGGCGCGAATCGCGTGGACACCCAGCCTCCGCCGCCCCAGGGCATGTGGTCCGAACTATTCAGCTTTCGCGACAACCGCCTCGGCGTTATGCTGATCGTGCCCAGCCTCCTGGCATTGATCCTGGTGCAGTTCTATCCCATCGTTTACAACTTCTGGCTGATTCTCACCAGCGAGAAGGGTGAGTGGATCGGCCTGGCCAACCTCTCCCGGCTCACCAGGGACACGATTTTCCACGGCGCCCTGATCTTCAGCCTCAAGATGGGCGTAGTAGTGGTTCCCATGTGCCTGCTTGTGGGGCTGGGACTGGCCCTGCTCGTGCATAGCGACTATGCCGGCCGCAAGGCTATCTGGATCTCCATTCTTATCATTCCACTCATGGTTTCAGAAATCGTCGCCGGAATGATGTGGAAGATCATGTACCATCCCACCCTGGGACTGGTAAACGTGCCGCTGGCCGCACTCGGAATCGAACCGATCATCTGGCTTGTGAAGGCCGACACCGCCTTCATCGCCCTCTGTGTCGTCGAGATCTGGCGTATCAGCCCCCTGGCCTTTCTTCTTCTCTACGCCGGCCTCAATCAGGTCCCCCGTGACATCTACGAGGCCGCGGCCGTCGATGGGGCAACCCGCTGGCGCGCCTTTTGGGACATGACCCTCCCCTATATCAGGCCAATGTTCGCCATCGCCACCATCCTGGTCTTTGTCTGGTCCACGCGTACCATCGGCACAATTGCCGCGACCACCCAGGGCGGCCCGGGCCGCGCCACCTGGAATCTGTCCTGGTACATTTATGGTATGTCCTTCCAGCGGCTCAAGCCGCACTACGCCTCTGCAGCGGTGCTTGTCATGCTGCTGATGACCTATATCGCCGGCACGATTTTCGTAAGGTATCTGTGGGTGGAGCGCAGAAGCCGGTGAGCTTGACGGCCGTTTTTCCAAGGAGTAAATGCTGATGGGACAGACTGAAGCGAGAGCGACGGCAGTGAGAGAGACGGCAGAGACCGAAACGGTGCCTCAACCTGTTGAAATGGCCGTACAGGAGCGCCGTTTCAACCTGCGAAAACTGCTCGTTGTCATCGTCCTTTACCTCGCCGCCTTCTGGACCCTCGTCCCCATGTACTGGGTCGCCATCTCCTCCATCAAGTCATTGCGCGACCTCGCCCACATTCCGCCCCGTTTCTTCCCAACAGATCCCCGTCTTGACGCCTGGGTGACAATCTTTGAACGCCGCATTCTCGAGAACGTCTACAACAGTCTCGTCGTAGCCACGCTGGCAACCGTCATCTGCCTGATTATTGCAGTCCCCGCGGCCTACGCCGCCACCAGGATGCGCCTGCCCTTCAAGTTCGTCGCCATCGTCGTCGGCCTGATGGGCCTGGTGGCGCTCCTGCCTCCCATCGCCTCCGCCATCCCACTCTTCCTCCTCGGCAGCGATCTTGGAATTATCGACGAAAAATATACCCTGATCATCCTCTATACCGTCCTCAACACTGCCTTTGCGGTCTGGGTCCTGCGCGGCACTTTTATGGACGTTCCCATGGACGTGGAGGAAGCGGCCCTGATGGACGGCGATACGCGTTTTGGCGCCGTGCGCCGCATCCTGCTGCCGCTGATCTTCCCCAGCCTCTTTTCGATCGCCATCCTGCTCTTTATCTTCAACTGGAACGAGTACATCATCGCACTGTACTTCGTAAATTCCATGAAGACGATGACGCTGCCGATTGCGATCCAGGCGCAGATCCCGCAGCACGAGCTGGACTGGGGCGTTGTCAGCGCCGCGGGAACGATCGCGGTTTTCCCGGTGCTGGTGGCAGCATTTACATTGCAGAGATTCCTGGTGCGCGGGCTGACCTTTGGCGTCGCCAGCGGCCAGTGAGCAAGGAGAGCAGACATTGGCGGAAGTAAGAATAGAAGGTCTGACAAAGTACTTCGGCGACACCTGCGCAGTCAATCAACTCAATCTCGTCGTCAGGGATGGCGACCTGGTGGTCCTGCTCGGCCCCTCCGGCTGCGGCAAGACGACCACGATGCGCTGCGTGGCCGGTTTGGAGCGCCCCACCTACGGCGACATCTATATCGGCGAGAGGCGTGTCAACGACCTCGAACCGCGCGAAAGGGACGTCGCCCTCGTCTTCCAGAGCTATGCCCTCTACCCCCATTTCACCGCCTTCGACAACATCGCCTATCCTTTGCGCCTGCGCAAGACGCCGAAAGCCGAGATCGATCGCAGGGTCCGCGACGTAGCCGAAATGCTGGGCATCAGCCATACGCTGGAGCGGCCGCCGGGCCTCTGCTCCGGCGGCGAGCAGCAGCGCATCGCTCTTGGCAGAGCAATTGTCCGTGAACCTGTCGTTTTCCTGATGGACGAGCCGCTCTCCAACATCGACGCCCTGCTGCGCGTCTACATGCGCGCCGAGATCAAGCGGCTGCAGCATGAGCTGGGCACGACCATGATCTACGTGACCCATGATCAGGTCGAGGGCATGACGATGGCCGACCAGATTGCGGTGATGAACCAGGGCACTCTGCAGCAGCTGGGCACGCCCAGCGAGATCTACGATATGCCGGCCAACAATTTCGTCGCCCGCTTCGTCGGCTCGACACCGATGAACTTCATACCCGGCTCGCTGCAAAAGGAGAACGGCACAACGGTCCACAAGAGCGATCAGTTCGTCATTCCGGTCAGTGCTGAAATGGCCGGCCGCGCAGCCGAACTCTGTCCCAGCGGCGTCTGTACTCTTGGCGTCCGCCCCGAGGAGATCCATTTCACGATGGATGGTGAAGGCGCCAATCAAGCCAGGGTCTTCCTGCTGGAACCGCTTGGCTCGGAGACGATTCTCGACATCGAGAAGGAGGGCCTCCTTCTCAAGGTCAAAGACGTTGCCTCGACCCAGGTGCGCGAAGAGGATGTTCTCAGTCTATCGTTCAATCGTTTTCATCTCTTCGACGACGAGACCGGCGCAGCCATCCGCTGAAACGCAGATCATAGTCTGTCGGGCGCCAGCCAAGGCGGAGAAAAGGCCCACGCCGATAAGTTCCCCAGACCAATCACAAACAAGCGCTCACGCACTCATGAAGAGTTAACCAGGTGAGGAGCCATGTTGAATGTAAAGATTGGAAGCGCTCCAATCAGCTGGGACGTTCTGTCCTTTGGCGGGAGCAAGACCAGCGGTCTTACATTTTCCCAGATGCTCGACGGAATGGCAGAGGCCGGATACGCGGGGACCGAAATCGGAGTGAACGGCTTTTTCCCGGCCGACGCTGAGTCGCTGCGCGCTGAATTGGATAGAAGGAATCTGCAGGCGGCCTCCTCCTATGTGGCACTGTCCCTGGACCAGGAGGGCGCGCTGGATGCAATGCTCGAACAAGTGGAGCGCGTCGGCGAACGCCTTGCCCAATTCAACTCCACGGAAATCATCATCGCCGGCAATTCCACGCCCAAACGCCTGGAGATCGCCGGCTCCGTTGCCGACGACGGCAGCGACGGCTGGAACGACGAGGAATGGCAGCGCGCCGCGAATACGCTGGAGGCCATCGCCATTCGCAGCAGGGAGCGCTTTAACCTCAAGACGGTCTTTCATCATCACACCGGCACGTATGTGGAGACACCAAACGAAGTTGCCCGGATCATGGAGATGACCGACCCGGAACTGGTTGGACTGTGCCTCGACACCGGCCACTACCATTACGGCGGCGGCGACGTCGTCGAGGCAACGAAGCGGTACGCCGACCGTATCTGGTATCTCCATGTCAAGGACATCTGGCCCGAGAAACTCGCGCAGATAAGGCGGGAGCGGATTCACATGCGCCGCGCGTGGGCGATGGACCCTTTTGCTGAACTGGGACAGGGCTGTATCGACTTTCCCGCCTTTTTTGACGTGCTGCGTACACTGGGCTATGAAGGGTGGATGATTGTCGAGCAGGACTCTGTAGGGCGTTCGCAGCGAGACGAGAAATGGTCGCCGGTCGAGAGCGCCAAACAGAGCCGGGACTATCTTCGCGACGTTCTTAAGGTGTGAGCCTGACTCCGGGCCTATCCCCGGTTCTTCCGCACGAATCGCTCGGAATGCAACAGTACGCACTAGAAGTTGAGGAAATCTAATGGCCAAGGTATCTGAACAGCTGGACCTGCTGCTCGAAGAGATGGCGACCTGGGAGAAGCCGGAGTATGTAATTTCAAGCTTGACGCACCTGGTCGACATCCATCCCGAGCTGCTGGAACACTCTTTTACCTTTGAAGTGCTCGGCCGCGCCTACGGGCTGCAGGACAACAAGCCGCTGGCCGCCGAAATCTTCGAGTATGCCCTGAAACTGGATCCTACTCGTTCCCAGGCCAGCGCCTGGTACAACGAAGTACGGCAATGTGAGGATGTCAACTACGAGGAAGCGCGCGTGCCTGCGTTCGAGTTGCCCGATCCGCTGCGATTCGCGGACGGCCGCGCAGTCACAGATGCCGCTGCGTGGAGGGAGGAGCGGCGCCCCGAACTCCTTCGCCTGTTCGAAGAGCACGTATATGGGAAAGCGCCGGGCCGGCCCGACGCCATGACCTTCGAAGTCACGTCCGTGGATGAGAGCGCCCTGGACGGCCGGGCGACACGCAAGGAAGTTTCGGCATACTTTACCGGCCGTCGCGACGGCGCCCGGATGGACATTCTCATCTACCAGCCCAACGACAAGCCGAAACCTGTACCCTCCTTCCTCGTCCCGAACTTCCAGGGCAACCAGTCGATCCACAGCGATCCGGGAATAACGATTTCACAGCAGTGGATGCGCAACCGTTTCGACCGCGGCATACGCAACCACCGCGCCACCGAAGCCAGCCGTGGAACGGCCCTGTCGCGCTGGCCGGTCGAGCGCATCCTAGAGCGGGGCTACGCGCTCGCCACCATCTACTACGGAGACCTGGACCCCGACTACGATGACGGTTTCCAGAACGGCGTGCATCCCCTTTACTACAAGGCCGGACAGACGAGACCGGCCGCCAACGAGTGGGGGGCCATCGGCGCCTGGGCGTGGGGCCTGCGGCGGGCGCTCGATTACCTGGAGACCGACGACGACGTCGACCACGAGCGCGTCGCGGTCATGGGACAGTCGCGCCTGGGCAAGACCGCGCTGTGGGCCGGCGCCCAGGATGAACGCTTCGCCCTGGTGATCCCCAACAATTCGGGCTGCGGCGGTACGGCTCTGTTCCGCCGCCGCTTCGGCGAGACCGCCCGCCACGCCAACGTCACCTATCCCCACTGGTTCTGCGAGAATTTCAAGCGCTACAACGACAAGGAAGTCGAGCTCCCGATAGACCAGCACATGCTCATCGCTCTCGTCGCCCCCCGCCCCGTCTACGTGGTCAGCGCCGACGCCGACCTGTGGGCCGACCCCCACGGCGAGTTCCAGGGAGCGCTTCACGCCGACCCCGTCTACAAGCTCCTGGGCACCGAAGGCATCGCCGTCGACGAGCTCCCGCCCGTCAACCAGCCCGTCAGGAGCGTCATCGGCTACCACATCCGCACGGGCAAGCACGACGTGACCACCTACGACTGGGAACGCTACATGGACTTCGCCGATATCCACGTGCTGTAGGGACAGCGTGCATGTAGTCCAGCATCTGCCGGAGCAATCAAGATGTCAGTTCTTCAAGTTCGGCCCGGGAAGCTATGCTCTATAGGCATCGGCAACCTTGCGCAAGGCCTTTTCAACCCCTAGCACATCCTCCTTCGTATAGAATTCGCTCCAAGTGATAACGATGTGGGCTGCCAATCCCCGTTCCGCGTTGGGGCACATTCCCTTGTAATACCGTTCTCGGTCGTCATACACGGCTCGTGGAAACGCGTACTCGGGGTGTTTCGGCTGTTCCGGGGCTAGAAAAGCAGGATGGTCATAAAGGAGATAGTACCATTTGGGCATGCAAGCCACTCCCTCGGCCAGCAGGGCGCGAGCAAAAGTGTAATTGTCAACAGTAAACGCGCCTTCATCCAACCTGACAGCGTAGAGCCAGTAGGCGTGCTTTGCTCCAGGAATGATGTGCGGCGGGCTGAGCCCCGGAATGTCGCGAATCATTTGGTCGAGCATCTGACCGGTTTCTATACGCCGTGCCACGATGTCGCCCAGCTTGTTAAGCTGTACCATTCCAACTGCGGCACCTAAGGGATTCATCCGGTAATTGAGCCCCAGACCGACGTGGGTGCGGAAGAACATACCCTCCCTGACACTTTCTTCTTCTCCGCGCCCAATAGCGAACAGCGAAGCCCGCTCGGCAAACGCGTCCGTATCCGTCAACACCATGCCGCCTGTGATGGTTGTCATATGTTTTCCGGTGATGAAGCTGAAAACGCCAACATCTCCAATTGAACCCACTCTACTCCCTTTGTATTCAGCGAAGTGCGCCTGCGCGCAGTCCTCTATGATGGGGATATTGTGACGCCGGCCAATGGCCATCAATTCGTCCATCTGTGCTGGCTGACCGTAAAGATGGACTGCTACGATTGCTTTTGTCCTGTCTGTAATTTTTGACTCGACATCGAGGGGGTCGATGTTGAAGGTGTGCAAGTTGACATCAGCAAAGATTGGGATAGCGTTTTGGGCGAGGATTCCCTTCACAGAACCCACATCGCTGATGGCAGGGAGGATCACTTCATCGCCTGGTTCGACGCCGGCGGCGACAACGCCAACGTGGACTGCCGCGGTTCCCGAATCGACAGCGACACCATGGCGCACGCCATGGGCATCTGTGAATGCCTTGCAAAACGCACCAATTGGGTCGCCTCGTACCCCCTTGCGGACCAAAGCAGCTACTGCCTCCGCCTCTTCCGCGCCAACCTTCCGCACGCCCAGATTCTGCCCAATTGGCTCCGAAAACACGGGAGTCCCACCATCAATTGCCAACTGTGCCGTTGTTCCCTTCATCTTCTCTTCCCCCCTGGATTCTCACTCACAAAGCCTGGACCGAATTACCGCCCTCCAAATCCAGTCATGTGTATGCCGCGGATGAAATATCTTTGCATTGAAAAAAAGAGTGCGAGTATCGGGGCAAGCATCAGGATAGACGCAGCCATCAGTTGGTTCCAGTCCGTACCTGTTCGACTCATGAAAAAGCGCAAACCAAGCGCAAGCGTGCGGAGATCAACTGAATTCGTGTAAATCAGAGGCCCCAGAAAATCGTTCCAATGGCTAAGGACGGAAAAGATCGTCACGGCTCCCAGAACCGGACCCGAAATCGGCAAAATGACCTGCCAGTAAATGCGCACGTAAGCGGCCCCGTCCATCAACGCCGCTTCATCCAACTCGAGGGGAATGGTTCTGAAGTACTGGCGAATGAGAAACACATAGAACGCATTGACGCCGAACCAGAAGGGTACGATCAGGGGCAAAAGGGTGTCAATCCACCCCAGTAGTTTGAATAGAATAAATGAGGGGATCAGTCGGACCACATCAGGAAGCATCAGCGTAGAGAGAAGGACGATGAACCAGAAATCGCGGCCCCGGAAGCGTATTCGGGCAAAGCCAAACGCTACGAATGAACTCGTCAGAACTGTACCCAAAGTGGCCGAGAGCGTGATCACAACACTATTTCGAGTATATAGGAAAAAAGGATGTCCCGGACGCGTGACGGCATCGATGTAGTTGCTCCACACGACCGGCCGCGGAATCAGGTTCGGCGGGAAAATGAATTCGGTGCCGGGCATCTTAAGAGAGGTAGAAAGCATCCATCCAAGAGGAATGAAGCAGATGACGCCGCCAAAGATTAACAGAGCATAGCGTACTGTATTGGATGCAAGAACGGATGAGAAAGGTCTTATTCCACTTCGTAAAACACCCATATCCGCGCCATCCTGAACTGAACGATCGTAAAGACCAAAATGATAAAGAACAACACCCATGCCAGCAGGGATGCATAGCCCATCCGCAGGTTCTCGAACGCATGTCGATACACAAAAAGCACGTAGAAAAGCGTTGTGTGAACCGGTCCGCCCTGGGTAGCAATGTAAGCAGCGGTAAAAATCTGGAAGGAGCTAATGATACCGACCACCAAATTGAAGAAAATCAGTGGTGTAATCATCGGAACCGTGACGTGCCTGAACTGGGCAAAAAGGCCCGCCCCGTCTATCGCTGCCGCATCGTAGAGCGATTGAGGCACGCCCTGTAGCCCCGCCAGAAAAACCACCATCATCGTGCCCACTCGCCACAGTTCCATGATGATTAGAGAAGGCTTGGACAGTTCAGGATCCCAGAGCCACGCCTGACCCGGAATTCCAAACAAGGACAAAATGTAGTTGGCCAGACCATAATCGGGATTGAAAATATACATCCAGAGGAACACACTGGCCACACCGGGGATGATGGTAGGAAGATAATACAGCGTTCGAAAGACATTGACGCCATGCACTCGCATGTTGAGCAACAGCGCAAGCAACAGTGCCCAAACGACCTGGGCCGGTACACCTAAGAAGGTGAAGTAGGCGGTGTTCCAAAGAGAAATCCTAAAGAACCTGTCACCCAGCATCCTGTCGAGGTTGTCCAGCCCGTTGAAAGTAGGAGGCGATAAGACGGGATAACGCGTGAAGGCAAGATAGACTAAGCCCACCATTGGACCGGCAGTAAAGATGATGAAACCGATCAGCCACGGCGCAATAAACATGTACCCAAGAACATCGCGTCGCAGCTGTGTGCGTGTACCCAACAAGGAAAGTAACCTTGCCATGTCAGAAAAAGCGCTCCCGATCTCGACAATTCCGCATATGAGTGTATTTATTCAGAGTGCGGAGTGACATCACCCGAGCGCTCTGCCCGTTCGCTGACGTCACTCCGCCTCCAGGTCTGAAGCCTGCCGCAAACCATTCAGAAAGGATTCAGTGCTTGACCACTGGCCTCCGTAATCGTTGCAGGCGCTAGAAATCTCCGTATTCTTCTCGATACTCCGCAATGAGTTGGTCGACTTCCGGCTTCACCTCATCCATGGCATCCTGTGCCGTCTTCCGGTCCAGCAGGATTTCATCCCAAGCGCCTTGGATGAGCGCGTCCATTTCGCGGATGCCAGGGATGTGAAGGATGACCCGGGTGACCTGTGCAGCTGCAATATCGATCACTTCAGGTGTTTCCCAGTCCTTCATACCTTGCTTCAACCACAGGTCGGACTCGGCCACTTCTGGAGACGTGGGGTCGCCATAATGGGCCAGAATGAGCAGCTCATGCCCTCTGGTGGTATTGAAAGAGACGTATTCCCACGCCTCGTCGGGATTCTTGCTGCCAGTATAGATACCTGGCCCCTCGGGGGGATTGCGGGTGATGGTAGGACCATTTGGCATCTCCGGCAGCGGAACCTGGCCCAAGACGAGATCTTCTCGCAAATAAGGGAGGATTTCCCTGTGGAAGAATCCCATCGCCACGCGCTCTGTGTTCATCATTTCCGCGCCGCCGCGGAACTCCTCCACCTCTGCCGGAGTTGGGGTGAATCCCATCTTCGTCGTATCCGCCATCCAATTCCACGCTTCCATCGCTTCCGTCTCGTTAATTACGGTCGCCGTATTGTCCTCGTTCCAGACATCGCCGCCAAAGCCCCAGATCCAGAGATTCTCAATCCTGATAGTACGGGGGATGGGTGTGCGGCCCCACTGCTTTTCGGCTCCCTCGCCTACCGAGAGTGCGCCTGCGTACTCGCGTTCCCACCTTTCCAGTGTCCATCCGCCTTCCTGATAGACCTCCCAGGGATCTTGGAGACCCGCCTCCTCGATTAGCCTGGGGTTATACATGACAAACATAGGGTGGGCGCCGTCGGCGATGGCATATATTTGCCCCTGCCAGGAGAGGTTCTCCACCAAGCCGGGGTAGAAGTTATCCAGATTAACTCGAGGGTCCGATTCAATATAGTCATTCAAGGGGACCAATACACCGCGGACAGCATAGGTTGCCCGCTGCATAGGATGGTTAAAGGTCAGATCAAAGGGCGCCTCACCCCCTGCCAGCGCGACATAGACCTTCTGAATCGCTTCACCATAGGGCAAGGGTACCATTTCAATCGAGATATTCGCGTTCGCCTCGTTAAACTCCTCCCCGGCCTGATTCATCGTCGCTTCGGGGTACGAGTTGTCGTACCAGTACACCAGTTCCACCATTTCGGCGGCTGGCGCGGCTTCCCCCTCGTCCGTCATGTCCGTCGCCGGAGCGGCCGGCACACAGGCCACTGCCGAAGCGCCTGCGACCGTGGCCGCAGATAGGCGTAAGAAATCGCGGCGGCTAATCTGTCTTGTCTGACGCATGGTGCCTCCTTTACTGTCTCATACTTGATGTAAACGTAGGCCTGTACAGTATCCTCACGCACATCGTCGAAGACATTACCCTATGCTTCACCTCCCTTCTTTCTCAACACGCTTCGAACTGCGTGTGCGGTCCGCGACCGCCCGCACAATATCCGCGATCAGCTTGCAATGTTCCGGCCTGTATTTCTCGCCGATAGACGCCCAGCGGATAAAGTTCTCGAGATATGCTTTCGCATTGGGGCAGGTGTCGGCATTGTAAACGTAGGGACGAGAGGCCGGCGGCATAGCGAACTGATGAGATTTGCCCTCCGCTCGCTTCTGCAGGAAAGCAAGGGCCTCGGGCATCAAGTAGTACCTGGCAGTGCCGGCGCCTGGAATACCGGCGTCCGCCAACTGTTGAGAAAACTCCTCCGCCGTGCAGTGGAAATACTGCGGATCAATGTGAAAGCCGACCATCCAGCAAGAAAACAGAGTCACATTTTCCGGGATGGGCAGCGGGGTGATGCCGGGAATCTCTTCCAAAAGTGGCCATAGAATACGTGCGATGCGGTCCCGATGCGCAGCCTGCTCACCGATGACCTCAAGTTGGCCCAGGCAGATCGCAGCTGTACACTCCGGCATGCGGTATGAGAAGCCCATTTCATGGTGATAGCGTCCGAACCCGGGAATCCACTCGGCCCCGCGGTCATGCGCCAAGAAGCGCATTCGCGACGCCAGCTCATCATCATTCGTGACGACACAACCCCCAATGTCTGAACCCATGGTCTTCTCAGGATCGAACGAAAATGCAGCTGCGTCGGCCAATGTGCCCACCAGTCGGCCCTTATATTCACTAAACGCCGCCTGGCATGCGTCCTCATACACAAAGAGATCGTGTCTTCGCGCTAACTCATTGATCGGGTCCATATCGCAGACCAATCCAGTCTTGTGTACGACCAGGATCGCCCGCGTCCGGTCCGTAATGCACTCTTCAATCGTCCCCGCGCATACATTTACAGAACCAGCCTCGGTATCGGCGAAAACAGGTATGTAACCCTCCAGGCACAGGCCTTGAATGGTTCCAAAGTCTGTTACTGGACTGACAATTACTTCGTCTCCCGGTTCGAAGCGAAGCGCAGCGGCCAGAGTCGCAAGCGCCGACGTGCAACCAGGCGTCGAGATACAATGTCTCACCCCCAGCGCTTCGGCAAATGCCTTTTCAAAGCGCTCTGTCATATTGACCTTCAGTCCCCCCGAAATGACTTCCTGAACGTATTTGAGGCAATTCGGGCCGATGATTCGCGGAAACATGGTTGGCAAAGCGTTCTCCGCTTCTGCAACACGCCCTTCTCCAAGGTAGCGATCCCCAACTTCCAGCGGTTCCTTTAACTTCTTTGCCACTTTCTAGCTCCCTCCTTTCTCCGTCCGGAGCAGGAGTCTGATCCGTCTTGGGGTATCGGTGATGATGCGGTCAGTCTTACCTCAAATGAGGAAATTCGATTTTGGGGTCTGGCTAAGCGAATGTCTTGAAAGGTGTTGCCAAGTTCAGGGCTTCAAGATTCTTCGTCACGGTCGCCAGTCGCTTGTCAACTGGCGCAAGCCATCGCAACGACATGTGAGTCTATATGAATAATACTATATACATGATAACGATGTCAACCTGTATTTACGGAGCTATTGCATCTAAAAGTGCAAAAGTTTGTTTGGCCGCCTTGATCGAGTTCAGCTCCGGCAAGAGCCGGAATCCGTGCAACTCAAGGAGCAAGTATGCAGATTCTGAAGGATTTCTGGCTTGTTCGCCGTCCTGATTCAGATCCAATTGCCCCGACCTTTTTTCAGAATCGGGCGTACGCCTGCACAACCACTCCTTGTCACTGACCGCCTGGTCCGGGATGTCCCCTCATCATTCCGTCGCGTTCGCCCGCCCGCCCAGGAATCGGTTATAATCAGCTATCGCGACAAGGCCCCCGGACCGCAGCGAGGCTTCCAGACCGCTACGCATGCAGTAACTGCACAGAGTAACTGCACAGAGTAACTACACAGAGTATCTGCTAAGAATAAGGCGAGCCATTCCCATGAAAGCAGTTGCCAAGTTCGGATTCGGCGATAAGGAAGTGGAGATTCGGGACGTGCCTGAGCCCCAAATGGGACCGGGCCAGGTGATGGTCGAAGTGAAGGCCACCGGCGTATGCGGCTCCGACGTGCATATGTGGCGGAACATGCAGTCGTGGGAGATCACGCTGCCACTCGTCCTGGGCCACGAATTCGCCGGCGTAATCGTCGATGTCGGCGACGACGTATCCGGTTGGGAAATCGGCGACAGGGTGGCAGTGGAGACCGCCGCCGAAGTGTGCGACGCCTGTGTCTACTGTCTCAGCGGCGACTATAACCTCTGTCCCAACCGCCTTGGCTACGGCGCCCTGGCCGACGGCTCCATGACAAGCTACGTGGCGGCCCGTCCGCAAATCCTCCATCGCGTACCGGACAACGTATCCTACGAATACGCCGCGCTCACCGAACCGGTCTGCGTAGCCTATAACGCGCTGGTCGAAAAGACCGCCATGAAACCCGGCGACCTGGTCGTGATCCAGGGCCCCGGTCCGATCGGCATCATGGCTCTGCAGATCGCCCGCATCCGCGGCGCCGGCGCCCTCGTCGTCCTCGGCACCGACGCAGACGCCAAACGCATGGAAGTTGCGGCCGAGCTGGGCGCTGATTACACTCTCAACATCCAGCGTGAGGATCCCAAGGCCCTTATTGATTCTCTGGGCGACGGCTTCGGCGCCGACCTGGTTATCGACGCCACCGGCGTCAGCAAGGCGTTGCAACAGTCGATGGAACTGGTGCGGCCCAATGGCCGCATCACCAAGATCGGCTGGGGTCCGCAGCCACTCGATTTCAGCCTCGATCCACTGGTGGGCAAAGCCGTAACACTCCAGGGCACCTTCAGCCATCTCTACCCCACATGGGAGCGCGTCCTGACGCTGCTCTCCACCGGGCAGGTAAACCTGGCCCCGGTTATCGGCGGCATCTACCCGCTGGAAGATTGGGAAGAGGCCTTCGAAAGCATGGAGCAGGGCGAAAACGTGAAATCGGTCCTCCGTCTGGACGCTTGAAGCGAGAACGCTCGGTTCTGTCCCGGATGCAAGCGAGGCACACAATGGCCTATCCGACGACCAAACCGGAAGACGCGAACGAACTGACCTGGGAGATCGCGCAGCTCTTCCCCGCCCAGGGACACTGGAGCGAGGAGGAGTATCTCGCGTTTGACACCAATCATCTGATCGAATTCTCGCACGGGCAGTTAGAAGTTTTGCCGTTGCCTACCTTTTCGCACCAAAGACTCGTCGCACTCCTCTACCGACTGCTCTTGGGATATGTCGAAGAGCGCGGGATGGGCGTTGTCATGTTTGCCCCATTACGCATTCAACTATGGAGCGGCAAATTCCGCGAGCCGGATATTGTATTTATGGCCGCCGAACACGCCGACAGATTGGGCGAACAGTACTGGCGCGGCACCGATCTCGTCATGGAAGTCGTCAGCCCCGATGATCCCCAAAGGGACAGAGTGACCAAACGCCGCGAGTACGCGCAGGCGGGGATTCCCGAGTACTGGATCGTCGATCCTACGGATGCCTCCATCACGGTCCTCTCCTTACGCGGGTCGGAATATGCCCTCCATGGAAAGTTCGTCTCGGGCGAGACCGCGACGTCTGTACTGTTGGATGGATTTGCAGTTGACGCGGCTACCGTTTTCGGCGAGGCAAGATAACAGGACGCGACTTGCAGCAGATCTGAACCTACAGTTTTCATCCCCGGCGGAGCGGAACATTGTCGAAAAAAGAAGCGATCATCCAGGTTTCATTAGACGTGACCTCCATCGACGAGGCCCTCGACATGGCGGGCGCAGCCGTGCGCGCCGGCGTCGACTGGCTTGAAGCCGGCACACCGTTGATACTTGCTGAGGGACTTCACAGCGTCCGCGCCATGCGCGAAGCCTACCCCGATCATCCCATCGTGGCCGATCTGAAAACGATGGACGGCGCCGGCCTCGAGGCGGAGATGATGTTCCAGGCCGGCGCCGATTACGTCGTCGTCATGGGCGTGGCCCACGACGCCAGCATCATCGAGCAGGTGAAGATGGCCCGGCACTGCGGCGGCAAGGTCATGTGCGACGTGATGCTTTGCCCCGACAAAGTAGGTCGCGCCAAAGAGGCCCAGGACATGGGCGTCGATGTCATTATCGTCCACACGGGCTTTGATGAACGCGCCATGATCCCCGGCCTCAGCCCCCTCGACGACCTGCCGGCGATCCTCGACGCCGTCGACATTCCGGTGCAGGCCGTCGGCGGGTTAACCGTCGAGCAGGCCATCGAAACGCTGGAGATGGGCGCCGAAATTGTCGTCTTCGGCGCGCCGCTCGTGATCGCGTCCGACGCCTTCACCGCGGCCACCGACGATTTCGAAGGGCTTCTGCGTGAAATAGTGAGGAAAGTTAAAGGATAGACCACAGTTGCAACCGGCTCCGATCAAGAACGGCTTCAGCCCAGACAGGTTAAGTGGATCTGCTAGCACATAGGAAGGAGCGAAAAAAATGAACTTGATTCAAGATATTCAGGATATCCGTTTCCCCGCCAATCTGCCCGACACGCTTTTGGCCGTCCACCAGACTTTCGACACACCGCAGGTCGATGACATCCATGCCGCAGTCGGCAAAGCCCTGAAAGAGAGCGGCATCATGGCGCCCATGCAGCCGGGCGATTCCGTAGCCGTCGGCGCCGGCAGTCGCGGCATCGCCAACCTGGCCCGCATCGTGCGTGCGGTCGTCGATCATCTCAAGGCCGCCGGCATGAAACCGTACGTCGTCCCGGCCATGGGCAGCCACGGCGGCGCAACCGTCGAAGGACAGAAAGAGATCCTCGCCGGCATGGGCGTTACCGAAGAGGCCATTGGTGTTGAGATCAGAGCGACCATGGAGGTGGCCGAGATTGGCAATATCCCAAACGGACCGGCAGTCTGCCAGGGCAAGGACTCGATGGCCGCCGATCACGCGGTTTTGGTCAGCCGCATCAAGCCCCACACCGATTTCCGCAGCCACCTGGAGAGCGGCCCCTCGAAAATGTGCGTGATTGGCTGGGGTAAACAACACGGCGCCTCGATGATGCACAGCGGCGGCGGCAGGAATTTTCAGATGTATCTGGAGCCGGCTGCCCGCGTGTACGAGACGAACACCAACTTCCGCGGCGCCATCTGCCCTGTCGAAAACGCCTACGAAGACACCGCCCTCATCGCCGGCCTGACCGCCGCCGAGGTGGGCACGAAGAAAGAGGCGGACCTGCTGCTCAGGGCCAAGGACTACCTGGCTCAAATCCCCTTTGAAGCAGTGGATATACTTGTCGTACGCGACCTCGGCAAGAATATCTCCGGCACAGGTATGGACACCAACGTAATCAGTCGCCTTAGCATCCCCCGCCAGCCCGAGAATTTCGGCAAAGTCGACGTCGCCATCATCACCGTTCTCGATCTGACCGAAGAGACCCACGGCAATGTCTCCGGCCTCGGCCTCGCCAACGTGACCACCGAGCGGGTATTCCGCAAGATCGACTGGCAGGCCACCTATATGAACGCGGTGACGTCCGGCATCTTCAGCGCCACCCGCTCCCACCTGCCCCTTACCTTCGCCGACGATGAACGCGCCCTGGAAGTCGCGCTGCGTATCTGCGCCGAACCCCAGGACGCGGCCAAAATGGTCTTTATTCGCGATACCCTGACCTTAGAGGATTTCTACGTCAGCCCCAGCCTGCGCGCTGAAGTCGAGAGCCATCCACGTCTAACCATCACGGGGGAATCACCTCTTGCCTTCACGAACGGCGTTATGCAGACCCCGTGGCAGCTGGAGCCTGTTCTGGAATACGCCTGATGCGCAAACCGCTGCGCATGCATTGCCCGATGCATTGCCATTCGGCAATCGCTATTGCCGCAAGGCAATGCCTGAACGCAGCGTTGCGCAGCGGGTTTTTGCGCAACTGAACATCATCGCTCTCTCTTCAAATGGTTCCTACGTCAGATAGACCGACGCGCGCCTCACGCCTCGCCCTTCTCCTTGGCGACCCCAGTGGCATTGGGCCGGAAATCGCGGCCCGCGTTCTGTCGGAAGCGGCGGGCCCGGACAGAACGAACGCCGGTAACGACGGCGTGAACATCATCGTCATCGGTGAACCCTGGCTCCTCGATTGGGGCGCCGAGTGCGCAGAAGTCTCGCTTGACCTGCCGCGCTACAATTCACCAGAGAACCTGCCGCCCTCGGCCCCGGAACCTGTGCTCCTGACCGGCCCGTCCTTTCCGCCTGACGCACATACGCCGGGTCGAATGAGTGCGGCCGCCGGCCGTTACGTCCTGCAGACGCTGGACTATGCCGCCGACCTCGCCGGCGCCGGCGTAATCGACGGCATCTGCTATGCCTCGCTCAACAAACAGGCGATGCACGCGGCCGGCAGCCGCCACGAGGACGAGCTGCGCTACTTCGCCGACCGTCTCGGCGTCAGCGGCTACGTCGGCGAAGTCAACACGCTTGACGGCCTCTGGACCTCGCGCGTAACCTCCCATATCCCCCTGCGCGCCGTGTATGAACACATATCGGTCGACGAAATCCTGCCCGCGATTCGCCTTATTCACAACACGATCCGCCGGAGCGGGCAGCCAAACCCCCGCCTCGCCGTAGCCGGTCTCAATCCCCACGCCGGCGAAGGCGGTCTATTCGGGAGCGAAGAAATCGATCTCATCGGCCCGGCAATCGAGGCCGCCCAGGAAGAGGACATCGCTGCCTCCGGCCCATATCCGCCGGATACAGTTTTTCTGCGTGCAAGTCGCGGCGAGTTCGACGGCGTGGTAACCATGTACCACGATCAGGGTCAGATCGCCATGAAGCTGCTTGGCTTTGAACGCGGCGTCACCGTTCACGGCGGCCTGTCCACACCGATCACTACGCCGGCCCATGGCACCGCCTTCGACATCGTCGAGAAAGGCTCGGCCAGTCCGCAGGCGCTGAAACATGCCCTGAAGTTGTGCATGCAGATGATCAGCGGCGGCCGCGCAGCGAACCCGCAGCGGCGGAGGACAATATGAAAGAATCTCCACTCGCGGTCCATGGCGGTGAACCGGTGCGGACCAAGCCGTGGCCGAGCTGGCCGCAGTGGGACGAAACCGAACGCGCCGGCCTGCTGGCCGTGCTCGAAAGGGGGGAATGGGGCGGTTACGACAAGGCCGTTGCCGAATTTGAAACCGCTTTCGCCGCCCGTCACGGCGCCCGCTTCTGTGTCACGACCGTCAACGGCACGACCACTCTGGAGACCGCCCTGCGCGCGCTGGACATAGGCCCCGGTGATGAGGTCATCGTGCCTCCCTACACTTTCGTCGCCACCGCCGCAGCTGTGCGCACCGTCGGCGCCACGCCTGTCTTCGCCGACGTCGACCTGGATACGTGGAATCTCTCGGTCACTGCAGTTCAGGCGGCCGTCAGCGCACGCACCAAGGCGATCATTCCCGTCCACTTCGGCGGCCTGCCAGTTGATTTTGACAGCTTGCTGCCGCTCGCTCAGCGGCACAATCTCGCCGTCATCGAAGACGCGGCCCACGCCCACGGCAGCAGCTGGAACGGCCGGCCCGTCGGCGCCCTGGGAGCTGCCGGCTCATTCAGCTTTCAGGCGAGTAAAAATTTGACCGCCGGAGAGGGCGGCGCGCTGCTGACCAACGACGCCAAACTGGCCGAGCGCATGTGGAGTATCGCCAACTGTGGACGAAGCCAAGACGGTCACGGCTACGAGCATCCCAACCTCGGCGCCAACCTGCGCCTGAGCGGCTGGCAGGCTGCCGTACTCTCAGCCGGTCTGAACCGCCTCGACGGTCAACTGGAACGCCGCATGAGCAACGCCCGCCGCCTGCGCGGCTTTCTTGAAGAAGTCGACGGCCTGACGCCCCAGCGCTGGGACCCGCGCGCCAGCGCCCACTCCCACCATCTATTTCTCATGCGCTACGATGCCGACGCCTTCGGCGGCCTGCCCCGCGAGGCGTTCATCTCCGCACTGCGCGCGGAAAACATCCCCGTCAGTCCGCTCTATCCCTATCCTCTCTACCTGCAGCCCCCTTTAGTCGAACCCTTCAGCCGCGTCACGCCCTGCCCCAACAGCGAGCAACTTTGTCAGCAGACTATCTCCATCAGCCAAAACGTCCTCCTGGCCGAATCGCACGAGATGGACGATATTCTCCACGCCATCCTCAAAATCCGCGAAAATATCGCCTCCCTCCGCTGACCACCGACCGCTATGCCGCTACAGTGGCGCCATGACCAGACAGCCCGACCCTTCCAAACAGCTCCACCAGCGTCCTTTCTCCCCCGAAACGCCCCGGTTTAATGGCAATCAGCGTCGATCGCCCGTTGACAACCCCGCTGCATAACGGCATGCCCGGCAGCAGCTCCTGCTCGACCTTGAGCCGCGCCGCTCCCAGGCGCCTCAGAAAGAGCATCGCCGTGTCACCGCCCACGAGCAGCAACAGATCGGCAGGGCGCCGGGCCAGCGCGTCCAGACTGACGCGGGCCAGATGGTCTGCCCGCCGGCGCGCTTCCGGGCCATCCAGGACCGCGTCCGGTTGTGGTTGGGGCTGCTGCAACAGCCAGATCGGTCGATTCGGATTCAGAGAGGCTGTAGCCGCGGGGTCCGTCTCCGGAAGCACGATCAACCGGCTGGCGCCCAACTGTGGACTATCGTCCTCGCAACGAAGCAGGTGGGCAATTTGCCGGTGAGCAACTTCGCTGCCGCTGCCCGCGACCAGTAACACCGTCTGCCCTGCAGTGGGAATTCGCCCCACAGGCACGGCAGGAAAGGTCTCCTTAGCCGCCTCCCGTCGGACAAGCGCGCCCGCCAGTCCAGCGCTCCCGCACAGCAGCGCGCCAGGCAGCGCCTCCTCCTGCGCCCTGACCAACCTGTCCAGGTCGTTATCTGTTATCGCGTCCACCGCGATGACGAGCCTTTCCTGTCCCGTGCGGCTGCCCCCCATCCGCATCAACTGTTTCAATTTCGTGGCCAGGGATACTGAGCGCACCTCCTCGATAGTGAGGGCAGCGACAGGGTGACGACTCTGCTCCCGCAACAAAGAGGGCAAGTGGATCGCGGGAGGTCCGAAGTCGGGCGCAGTGAGGATACCATTGCGCAGCCAGCGTCTCTGTGCCGGAAAGGCAGGGCAGACAACGGCAGCAGGCGCGTCTACCAGCTCCAGCAAGGCGTCCAGCTCGCTTCCGACGTTTCCTCGCAGGGTCGAGTCGATCTTCTTATACCACCGTGCGTCAAGAGCCGGCAGGGACGCAGCTGTCTTTCGCGCCGACTGCGCGGCAGCGTCCGCCGCAAGGTGGCGGGAGTCTGAGGTAAAGGCCAGCGCTCCCTGAGGGAGCGGCATTTCCGGACTGTCCAGAAAGATCGTTGCAGGCAGCCCGAACCGTCTGCAACGGGCCGCGGTATCCGCCGCACCGGTCAGATCGTCAGCAAGAATTTTCAGGTATCTCATGAAATAAGATGCTGCTATACTTAATGCGCAACTTAACTTAATGCGCAACCTGTTGAGCACCGGCATTCGCGCCGTCAAGCGGCGTTATACGAACGCTTTCAAGCATAATCTCGCTTAGGCGAGTTCGCAAGCGACCCCCGGCCACCGAAATATGACCCAGATTGATCTTTTCGAGCAAGATACGCCGCTGCAGTTCGAGCGAATCCTGATCTATCCCTACCCCGATCTGCGACGCCTGTGGGTGCGCATCTGGCTGCCCGCCCGCCTGGAAGAAGACGCCCCCAATGTCGAGCTGATCGTCTACAACCCCGATGGAACCGAGAACAACAGCCTCGTCCTGCTGGCTCAAACCGATACCCGTCTCAACAATACGCTTCACTTGAAAGACCCTGTAACGCCCGACGAAACCTACCGGGTGGAAGCGACACTGTCGGTAGGGCTGAGCAAGGACCCGCAACGGGTAGACCATCAGGCTTTCGACCTGACGTTGACTTTCCGTGACCCCGAGGCAGGCGAACCGGGCTACGGTATCAACTGCACTGCTTAGCTGCCTGATTTCAGCTCTTCATACTCACTTGTAAATTCGACGTAAACTGAAGTGAACTGTTGGCCGCTGAGAACCGCGGTACGGCATTTGGCCAAATGAACTCACTGACCGCCGTCTCCCGCTACCATGATCTCCTCTCCCGACCCGGTCTCGCCAGCGACAGCTGGGATCTTCTCACTGCGCGCATGGCGGAGCGCAACCTGGTCTTCGGCGAAAGACCTCTTTGCACCGTTCTGCGCCCTCTTTTCTATTCGCCGCAGGAGTGGAGCTATCTGGTCGACCGCACAGAGCTGATTCTCCGCCTTTTCGATCGCCTTGCCAGCGTCATGCTGGTCAACGCCGAGCTCCGGGCGCAGATTCACGCCACACCCGAAGAAGAGCATCTTCTTCTTCTCGATCACGGCTACCGCTCCACCGTCCCCACTGCCCGGCTTGACAGCTTCTTCGCCCGCAATGAGGACGGCAGCCGCAGCCTCGGTTTTGTCGAGTTCAACGGTGAGAGCCCGGCCTCCATGGCCTACTCCGGCGTTCTCAGCGACCTGTTCCTGGAAATGCCGGTCATGCAAGCGTTCGGCCAGCGCCACGCCGTGCATTCGCTGCCCAGCAGAAGGCCCGCTCTCGACGAGTTCCTGCGCGTCTACTACGAATGGCGCGGCGACCGCGGCAAGCTGCCCGATATCGCCATCGTGGACTGGCACGGCGTCCCCACCGCCAGCGAATTCGACCTCTTCGTCGAATACTTCGCTGAACACGGCATCACCGCGGTCATCTGCGATCCGGAGGAGATGGAGTTCAGGAACGGGCAACTGTTCGCCGCCGGCACGCCGGTCGATTTCGTCTACAAGCGAGTCCTGATCAGCGAGCTGCTGCTCCGCTACGGCCTGAATCATCCGATCGTCGACGCGTTGAAAGCCCGCACAATCTGCCTGGTAAACCCTTTCAGCTGCAAGCTGCTCCACAAAAAGGCCAGCCTCGCCGTTGCCAGCGATGAGCGCAACGCGCATCTCCTGACCGCAGCCGAGCGGCAAGCTGTGAAAGCACACGTCCCCTGGACCCGCACTGTGGAAGAACGCGCCACTGTCGATCCGGCCGGCAATCCAATCGACCTCCTGCCATGGGCCAGCGCAAACCGGGACAGGCTGGTGCTCAAACCGAATGACGAATACGGCGGCAAGGGCGTACTCATCGGCTGGGAGACAGAACAGCCTGAATGGGAGGCGGCCCTGGCTAACGCCGCGGATGAACCGACTGTCGTCCAGGAACGGGTACAGATCGCTTATGAGGAGTTCCCGGCAATGACTGCAAATGGCGGCGTGTCGATTGACGTTCGTCTCGTCGATTCGGACCCGTTTCTTTTCCGGGGCGAACGTGTACACGGCTGCCTCTGCCGCCTGAGCAGCGAGACGCTCCTCAACGTAACCGCCGGCGGCGGCTCGATCGTGCCGGTATTCGTGATCGAAGAAAGGGACGGATAACGGGTCCCGGAAAAAGAGAGCGAGCTATGGCCGAGTACAGGCAACCATCCTTCGATGTCAGCATCGAAGAGGAGTATCAGTTTATCGACCCGGACAGCCGGGATCTGCGCGGGTTTGCCACCGCCCAAGGGCTGACGCTCCTGGACTCCCACGAGCTGGGAAAGGGGGATGAACGGGTCGCGCCCGGCGCCTCCGCTCCCGTAGCGGGCACTCCGATCTGCCGGGATGTCAAGCAAGCCCGCCAGGAGCTGTTGCGCGTCCGCCGCGAGATGCAGGAATTGGCGGCGTCCCACGGCCTCAAAGTAATGGCGGCCGGCGCCCACCCCTTCAGTTACTGGGAAAGGGAACGAGAGGAGTCGCCCCGCTATCGCGCCCTGATCGAGGACACACAATTCATCGCCCGCCGTCTGCTCGCCTTCGGCATGTATGTCCACGTCGGCATCGACGACAGAAACCTGGCAGTCGACGTAATGAACGCGATGCGCTACCTGCTGCCCCACATCCTCTGCCTCGCCAACTCATCACCTTTCTGGCATGGCCTCGATACCGGGCTGGCCAGCTACCGCTCCGTCCTGCTGGATGCCCTGCCCCGCACCGGCATCCCCAACGCCTTCCGCAGCCACAACGATTATCTCAGCTATGTCGATACTCTCCTGAGAACCAACAGCATCCCCGATCCTGAAGCCATCTGGTGGGACATCCGCCCCCATTCCCATCGGCAGGACCGCTCGCGCCCCCGCTTTCAAGACGGACAAAACGCCCAGCCCGGGAATGCGGAAACCGACCGGCCCGCGCTGGAGATTCGGGTATGCGACGCTCTGCCGGATATCGATGACGTACTCGCCGTCGCTGCACTGATCCAGGCCACCGTTGCCTGGATGGTGGACCTGCGCCATCGCAACATGTCCTTCCGTCTTTACGACCGCACGCTGATCGCCGAGAACAAGTGGCGGGCCGTGCGCTACGGTCTGAAAGGCAAGCTTCTCGACTTCGGCATCGAACGGGAGGTCCCCATCGGCGATCTGTTGCACGAACTTCTGGAACGGGTCGAGCCCGTTTTGGACCGGCTCAACTGCCGGGCCGAGGTCGCCCACATCCACACTATTATGCAGCGCGGGGCCAGTTCCGAGCGGCAGCGCCATATCTGGCGTCAGAGCGGCGAGGACGGCAAGGCAGTCGTCGATTTTCTCGTTTCGGAGACGGAGAAGAGCCTATGATAGACCGACCACAACTGACGCTCGGCATCGAAGAAGAGTACCAAGTCATCGATCCCGAGAGCGGCGAACTGCGCTCTTTCATCACTCAGTTTATCGAAGATGGCAAAATTGTGATGGTGGAGAGGGAGATCAAGGCTGAGCTGCACCAGTCGATGGTGGAGCTGGGCACGCCGGTCTGCGCTACGGCCGCTGAAGCCAAAGAGGAACTCCTGCGCCAACGGGAATTCATCAGCCGCCTCGCCCATGAGAAAGGGCTGTCAATCGCCGCCGCGGCCACGCATCCCATGAGCCGCTGGTCCGAACAGGAGGTGACGCCGTTTCCGCGCTATCAGGGTGTGCTGGAGGAAATGCAGTTGCTCGCCCAGCGCCTGTTAATTTTCGGTATGCACATTCACGTCGGCCTGGAGGATCCCGATTTTGCCATCGACACGATGAACGTCCTGCGCTACATGCTGCCCCATCTGCTGGCCCTGAGCGCCAGCAGCCCCTTCTGGCAGGGCCAGCGCACCGGGCTCAAGAGCTACCGCGCCGTCGTTTTCGAAGACTTCCCCCGCAGCGGCATCCCCGACGTC
The DNA here is from genome assembly GCA_022821545.1 of Caldilineaceae bacterium. Taxonomy (GTDB): domain Bacteria; phylum Chloroflexota; class Anaerolineae; order Caldilineales; family Caldilineaceae; genus Bin5. The sequence continues at coordinate 47,929 of JAJEDJ010000037.1, read as the reverse complement.
TTCCCCAACCGCGCCGCCTATGAGGGGTTGATCCGGACCCTGACAAATACCGGCTGCATCCCCGACGCCAGCAAGATCTGGTGGGACGTGCGCCCGCATAGTCTCTACCCCACGCTGGAGTTTCGCATCTGTGACATTTGCCCGCGCGTCGAAGAGGCGATTGCCATCGCCGCGCTCTGCCAGGCTCTCGTGCTCTGGCACTGGAAGCTGCGCCAGCGAAACGTCACGTTCCGCGTCTTTACCAAAGAGTTGATCGATGAGAACAAGTGGCGCGCCGCCCGTTACGGGCTGGACGGCAAAATGATCGATTTCGGGAAGCAGGAGGAGCTGCCCGCCCGCTCCCTGGTGCGCGAACTGGTCGAACTGGTGGGGGAGGAGATCGCCGAGCTGGGCAGCGAGAAGGAGATCGCGCCAATCGAACAGATTCTCGCCAACGGCACGAGCGCCGACCGCCAGCTGCGCGTCTACGACGAAACGGGCGGCGACGTGAAAGCGGTTGTAGAGCACCTCGCCGCCGAGACGGTGGAGGGGGTGTAGGGCTGCCCCTTGTGCGTGCCCGCGACTGTGTATCCTGGCGCGCCAGTACCCAAACTACTCCATCCTCCACTTCCGCCTCCACGCATGCCCTGCCGGCAAAGAGGGCCGTTCGGATCAACAGCGAGCGACGTGTTAGAATGCCCCTGAGTCAGTTGCATTGCGAGCAGCCGCTATGCAGGAGAAGGGAGCATGGAAACCACAGAAGTCGCGCCTGACGTTTCTCAACTGCAGACAGATCAACCCCGGTCGAGTCACTCCGTCGATTCGAAAAACGTCGCGCCTAACGACACGCCGGACAGCTCCTGGGCGCCGGATGACGGACGCCGTGTCTCGCTCGAAGAGTACTGGGAAAAGTGGTATGAGAATCCGTACCCTGACCTCGACGTCAGTTACGAGTGGAACAACGGCATACTGGAGGCCAAACCCTTGCCCAATGCCCCCCAAATCGGTTTGTACAACTGGTTCCTCGCCCTCCTGCTCTGCAACCTGGAGACATTTGATCACGCTTCTCTGATCAACCTGGAAACCGGTTTTATGTTGACGATCGATGACGATTCCGATCCCAAAGGTGAGCGCGTCCAGGTGCGCAAACCGGACATTGGCGTGATTCTTAACACCAACCCTGTGTCGTGGGGAGAGTTGGATCAGCGCCACTTTGACGGAGTTTGCGACCTGGTTGTCGAATCGGTGTCCGATTCGACGCTGGCGGAAGTTCTGCGCGATACGGTGGAAAAGAGAGAGGACTATGCGCTGGGCGGAGTAAAGGAGTACTACATCCTCGAACCGGGCGGTGAGCGCATGCGCTTCTACACGCTCACCTCGGATGGAGAGTATGAAGAGATTCCGCCCGACCCGAATGGCGTAATCCGTTCCAGAGTCTTGGCCGGTCTTCAATTCCGGGTGGACGATCTACATCGCCGCCCTCGTCTGGCCGACCTGGCTCGGGACCCAGTGTATTCCGACTATGTTATCCCGGAGCTGCAGGTCGCTGTCTCAAGGGCCGACAAAGCAGAGGAACAGGCCGCAACAGAATCAGAGGCGCGTAAGAGAGCAGAGGAACAGGCTGCAGCAGAAGTGGCGGCGCGTCAACAGGCCGAAGAACAATTGAAGGCATTGGAAGCTGAATTGGCCCGCTTGCGCAACAAATCTTCCTGAATCGTCCGGTTTCCGGCGCCGTTCACTCGCTCCATAACTTCACAATCTCATCCGCATCGAACCGCGGTAGAGCAACCTTCGCACCGTCAAGTAGCCCGTAAACGCCCTCGTCCGCCGCCAAAACGCGCCCAATAGCCTGCCCCTCTCTCCCCATCCCCCGCCACAATCCCAGCACTGTATCCACATCCTCCGGCCCAGCCGTGGCCAGCAGTCCCCCCGACGCGATCGTGCCCAGCGGGTCAAGCCCGAACGCCGCGCATGCCGCCTCCGTCAACGGCGTCACCGGCACGGCCGCCAGTTCCACCTCCAGCCCGCAGCCCGAAGCGTCGGCCAGCTCCCACAGTCCCGTAGCCACGCCGCTCTCGGTCGGATCGTGCATCGCCGTCACCAACTCGGCTTCCGCCGCGGCCAGCGCAGGCCCCAGCACACTGATCCCCGGCTCGTACAGATAGTTCGCGGCCTCGTCCAGATCCGCCACAGACCAACCTTGCTCCAGCAAGGCATCCCGCCCCTCGCGTGCGATGATCGAAGTGCCTTCAATCCCCGCGCTTCCCACGAGAAGGACCACGTCGCCAGGCCGGCACCCGCCCGTCCGCACGACCTTATCCCTCGCAACCTCGCCCAACAGGGTACCGGCCACGACCGGCTGATTCACCGCCGCCGTAACCTCCGTATGCCCGCCGGCAACCACGATTTCCAGGGCGCGACAGGCAGCGCCCAGCTGTTCGCAAATCCCCTGGACATCCTTCTCCGTTGTTCCTTCAGGCAGCAGCACCGTCGGCAGATAGAAGCGGGGCCGCGCCCCGCACACAGCCAGGTCGTTCGCACAGACATTGACCGCGTAATATCCGATCTCTTCGGTGGCAAAAGTAATTGGATCGCTTTTGGCCGCCAGCAGAGTGCCGGCGCCGTCCTGTTGTGACAAAACTCCGGGCCCGCAGGTCGAGGGCGCTTCTTCCTCCGAACCCCTGCCAATGTCGATGATTGCGGCATCCTCGCCGACGCTCGGGCCGAGAATCAGATCCGGATCATCGATCGGCAATGTCGAGATAAGCTGCGCCAGCAGATCCGCCGGAAGCTTCCCGGTCGGTAGAGAGAGTGGGGTCGTAGACATTCCGATCTCCTGCTTGTCGCAATCAGTGCGCGAACAGCTGCGCACGCTTTGTTTGATGCGCAGCCATTGCGGCTGCCGCAGCGTTTGCCGCTGTGTTTGCCGCAAGGCAAAGCCTGAAGCACAGCAATGCGCAGCGGTGTTTTGCGCATCGACCCAACCATACGGTCACAGTTTTCGAGAGCCCGTCGGTACTGTGCTATCATGTCACCACTGAATCAGGGGCTTGCCAACGATCAGTTGCAAGACCACGCACAGCCCATTCCTCTAACGGGGCGCGGTCCGGGCACACAGTCCAGGCTGACGTCGCATCCGGATGTTACAGCCAGAGAACTACCCGCGGTTCATCGCGAAGGCCCTCCTTCTGGAACCCGACCCATTCGTAGAAATGGTCGATGACGACAATCCCTGGATCGAGGGACTTTTCCTGTGCGCCTGTATCGGTGTTCTCGTCGCGGCGGCACAGCTCCTCGGCAGCCTTCTCCTGACCGCCTCGCTGCCGTCCTCCGACGCTCTCCTGAACACTGTTCTGCAATCCCTGCGCCAGGGCGCCGCAGGCGGCGAAATCCTGTTCGAGATAGAACGCGCTTTGCGCAGCGCCTGGCCTCTCCTCCTGGCCCATAGCGGGTATGACGGCGTCAGTTTCCGCCTCCTGTCGCTGGCAACGACCCCGCTCGGCCTGATTTGCCAGTGGCTACTGTTTGGCCTCTCCAGCCACCTGTTTGCCCGTGCGGCCGGAGGCCAGGGCGCACTCGGACAGACCCTGGGGGCAGTCGCCCTCAGCAACGCTCCTCGCCTTCTGTACCTGTTTACCGCTGTCCCGTTCGTCTCCGTCGCCGCCGTTCTTGTCCACGTTTGGGGTGTTCTGATCGCCTTTCGCGGGCTGGAGGTGGCCCACGAACTCTCTCCCGGCCCCGCAGCGCTGGCGGCAGTCGGCGCCTGGCTACTGGTTCTTCTTGTCAGCGCACTTGCCGCCGCAGCTTTCGGTGCGCTGCTCGTCATTTCCGGGGGCAACCTGTGAGTCTGCACAACTGGCTGCCTTCGCCTCAAAAGATGAGCGACGCAGTCCAGTTGCGCGCCTCCGGATTCACCGAAACTACCATGCGGCAGTCCCTGGGCATGGTCCTTCTTCTCGGACTGCTGGCCGGCTTCATCCCGTTCCTGGTAAACTGGGAGCGGGCCGCATCAGTCGGTACCGCACTTCCACTCGCGCGCTTGGGCGCGCAGGCGTCTCTCTTGCAGGAAACACCTCTCAGCTATATCTCCACCTATTTCGATCCTGTCCAACTGGGCGAACTGTTCCAGGTGATCGCTGGCCTGCCGCAACCCTTGCCCGGCTGGCTGACCGCCTTCATCAGCGCACTCGGCGAATGGATCAACTGGCCGCTGCGCTGGCTCGCCGTTTGGATCGTCTACGGCGCCCTGGTGATGGTCTGTAACAGTGTACTGGGCGCAACCTGCCGCTTGCAGCCGTTCTTCGCTGCCACCGGTTTCGCGGCCGCCCCCCTGCTTCTCATCGGCCTCTCACCCATCCCCTGTTTGGGCCGCGTCTGCAGTGTAATCGGTGTCATCTGGGCCTTCATCGTCTACTCCAGAGCCAATGAAGAGGTGACGAACTTACCCCGTCTACGCTCGTTGACGGCCGTCACACTGCCGCTGTTGTTCATTCTGATTGCCAGTCTGTGCGCCCTCGCCTTGTTCGTCCTGTTCATCTATCTATTCGCCGCCGACTTCTGAAGTTCATTCCTCGATGGCCGCAGGAAATTCTGTTCCCAATATTCAGTTGCCCGAATTTGCCCGGCCTCGGGCAGCCGTCGATAGCCGGTACCTCACGAGAGGAGTCGTTATGTACCCCCAAAGTGAAATTCTCTTTCCTCATCGGGCCATCAGACCGCTGAGCCGCGAACGCGGCGCGGACTGGCAGGAACTGGTCACTCAAGTAGCGAGTCAACGCGATGGGACCGAGGACACACTCGCTTTTTCTCTCATGATGATTCGTCTGTGCGACTGCCTGAACTGTGACCAGAGCAGCTATAAGGCCTCCCTTGGCTGTATTACCTGCGCACAGCGCGTCGTCTGCGCCCAGCAAGGCTCCGATCTGAAACTTCTCCAGACCTTCGAGCAAACGCGCCAGGAAATCAGACTGCGGTTGGTTCCCAGGCCCCGCTGACAAACTGAACACAATCCGGATGGCTTGAAATCCCGTCTGCCCCGGCAGAGGGCCAAGACCTTTTCCCCCAAGAAATTGCAAAGGCGCGAGCCGCGCAGCCCACGCCCGTCCCCCTCTTTCGATTGTAGCGAACCTCTTCTGCCGTTACCGGATTGACTGAAACGCTCTTGCGCGAGTCCTCTTTTCCAACAACTCGTCCGGCTACCGCTCAAATCATCTTCAAGACCTGCTGGGCCAACACAGTCCCTTCTGCCAGCAGCGTCGCTACCGCTTCGTGCGACGAAGCCTCGGCATAGATGCGCAGCAAGGGTTCCGTGCCGCTGGGTCGAATCAGCAGCCAGCTGTTATTCGTCAGGATGAACTTCACGCCGTCCTGGTTGTTCACCTGAGCAACGCTCGTTCCTGTCAGCGCGCTCGGCCGATTCGCGATCAGTCCCTCCACAAGATCTGCCTTGGGGAACGGTTTCACCGCCCGGTCGTCACGACCATAACAGAACCTGCCCATGTAGGGCCGTCCCATCAGTTCGTCGATCAGCGCGCCCAAGGGTTTGCGCCGTTTGGCCACCATCTCCGTGAGAAGCAGCCCCATCAACAACCCGTCCCCTTCGGGAATGTGGCCGAGTATGCTGATGCCGCCGCTCTCTTCTCCGCCCAGCAGGACCGGCTCCTGCAGCATCAGATCGCTGATGTAATGAAAGCCGACCGGGGTCTCGTGTACGTGCAGTCCATAGTGTGCTCCCAAGCGGTTCAGCATCTGCGTTGTGCTGACCGTCTTGGCGATGCTTCCCCGCAGCGATCGGTCTTGAATCAGATAGTCGACCAGCAGCGCCATAATCTGATGCGGGTCGATAAAGCGGCCGTCCGGGTCGATTGCCCCGATTCTGTCGGCGTCGCCGTCGGTAGCAAGCCCCAAGTGATACTTGCCGGTAGCCATCTCCGCCACCAGCGGCTGCAGATGTTGCGCGATCGGCTCCGGGTGAATTCCGTTAAAACCAGGATTCATCTCGTTGCGCAGTTCGGATACCTGGCACTCGGCTCCCTCCAGCAGCCTCCGCAGATAGATCCGTCCCGCCCCGTACATCGCATCGACCGCGACCGACAGCCCTGCCCGTTCGATCGCGTCAAAGTCCACCAGGTTCCGCATCTGAGAACGAAACGCGGGCAATGGGTTGAATCGTTCGATGATGCCGGCTTTCAAGGCCTGCTCATAGGCCAGCATCCTCGGCTGCTCTCCCCGTCCCTCGCGCAAGTGAATGCGCCGTTCTACCTCCTTATGGGTGGCCGCGCTGGCAGAACCGCCATACGATGCCTTCAGTTTGATTCCGTTGTAGCGCGGCGGATTGTGGCTCGCGGTGATCATCACGCCGCCGTCAGCCCACTTGTCCACGATCGCATAGGAGATCATCGGCGTCGGCGAATCGGCCTGGCTCAACCAGACTCGAATGCCGTTTCCGGCCAGTACCTCCGCGACCGCGACCGCGTAGCGATCACTCAAGAAGCGCGTGTCAAATCCCACGACCAGCGATGGCTGCAAGCGCGGCAGACCCCGGAACTGGTCGTTCGTGACATCGGCGATCGCCTGCGCGACCTTGCGCACGTTTTCAAAAGTGAAATCTTCGCTAATGACGGCCCGCCAGCCGTCCGTCCCAAATTTAATCGACAACGCTCATCCTCCGCGGCACTGTGAATTCAGCGAAAACGTTCTCTCGCTCGTTACTCCAACGCTTCTACTGTTCGAAAAACTGGGCGCGCTTCCGCTTCAAAAAGTCGATGCTTTTCCGCATCTCTTCCATGCCGTTGATACCGTCTTCAATGCTGACCCAGCCCTCAAATCCCCTGTCTCGCAGGATTGAAAAGATGGTGTCATAGTCGTTGCTTCCCTGCCCGGTTATGCCGTGTTGCAGCTTGTCAGGATACCCGATCAGGCCGTTGGGCATGAGCACCTCTTCCAGCGTCGTTCCCTCATCCAGATAACGGTCGCTGGCGTGCATCGTCACCACCCGGTCCGCGACCAGCCGCAACAGCTCAACCGGATCGTCCCCCGCGACCAGCGCGTTCGACGGGTCATACTGTACGCCGAAATGGGTCCGCTCCGGTATGGCCTTAAGCAACTCTACAAAAGTCTCCAACCTCTGCGCAAATTCCGGGTACTGCCAGTAACCGTCCTTATAGTGGTTTTCAAGCCCAAGGACGACATCATTCTCCTTAGCAATCACGATGCACTCTTGGATGCACTCCACCACCCACTCCAGCCCTTGCTCGACAGTTACGCCCGGCCGCCTCTGTCCCGAAAGCACGCGGCAGACTGCGCCAGGACCTCCCAGCCTCCGGGTGATCCCGATCATCACCGCTTCACGCTCGACCGCCCGCTGCCGCGCCCCAGGGTCGGGGTCGGTGAAATCGGGTGAGCAGCACAGCATAGGCATGGCGAACCCGGCCTTCTCGATCGCTTCGCCAATCGAATCGATATAGGCGTCGTCCAGGCTCCAGAAGAAACCCTCGTACATCTCCAGTCCCTCGGCGCCAAGCTCGCCCGCCTGCTCGATCCAGTCGAAGACCGACATCGTGCGGTGAAGAGAAATATCGTCCAGATAGCACTTGGGAAACGCTGCGATTTTCATAGGGTTGAGAGCGTGGTTGTCGCTTTATTCAATCAACATTCAGTCAATCACACTGTTCACAGATCGGACAAGTACGCAGTCTGATTTTGCGCCTATCACATCCGTCCGAATCGTCTACGGTTTCAAAATGATCTTGACGAGGTCAGTCTCACCTGCGGCCAGGCTGCGAAAAATCTCCGGCCCTTCTTCCAGCGAGGCCACTCTTTCCACCAGCGGATCCACGTTCAGCCGGCCGGAGGAAAGGGCCTCGATTGCCGCTCCAAAGTCAGTCTCGTCAAAGCCATAGGAGCCGCGCACGTTCATCTCACGCGTGACGATGCTTTGCATGTCTACCTCGATCATAGGAGCATTGTTTCCGATCCAGGTTACGTTGCCCCCGTTGCGCGTGGCTTCAACCGACAGTTGCGCCGTCGGGCTGATGCCCACAGCCTCAAACGCCGCGTCGACACCGCCGTCCGTCATCTCTTTGATCGTCGCGGCCGCGTCCGTCTCGTCTACGTTGATGACGGCGTCCGCTCCCAGCTCCTCGGCCAGTTCAAGCCTGTGAACAGATTGATCAACGACTATGACAGTTCCCGCTCCTTTCAGACGGGCCGCCAGCATCGTCAACAGCCCGATGGGGCCGGCGCCAATGACGGCGACCTTTTGCATGGGGTTAATGGGCGTAATACGGGCGGCGTGCAAAGTGACCGCCATCGGTTCGCACAGAGCAGCCCGTTGCCAACTTAGATTAGCGGGCTTGGGAAACAGTTGCGCCTCTCGCACGGCAACGCGTTGCGCATAGGCGCCGTGCTCGTTCATGCCCGTCAGGCGCCTGTCGGGGGACAGGTTGATCGGATACGGATCCGCGCCCGCCGCAACCGTGTAGAGTGGCATCACGACGACACCGTCGCCGGTGGCGTAGCCCTCCACATCCGGCCCCAGCTCGGCGATCGTGCCCGCGAACTCATGGCCCATAACGATGCCAGGCGTGCGGCGGCCGCTCTTGCCCGTGAACCCGTGAACGTCTGAGCCGCAGATGCCCACGGCCTCGACCTCAACAACGACTTTTCCGGCCGACGGCGCAGGTTCGTTCAGGTCCTCCACCGGCATATTCCAGGGGCCGCGGAACATCAATGCTTTCATAAGTGCGTATCCTTTGCGGTGACTGGCAAGTCAGCGGGCTCCTTTTATGTCCGTTGTCAACAGCTTGAAACCTTGCAACAGCGAAGAGAAATCCGTCCTGCGAGCGCCACGTCGAAAAAAAAAACTGGGAAACTATAGTCCGGGCGCGCGCGTTTTCATCGGCGTGCAGCACCCTGCAGACCGACTAAAGCCGGGCCACCAGGTTTTCAGGGTGGTTGAACTGCCAGGTAATCTTCTCGCCTGCAATCAGTGTCGATGCGTTCTGTGTTGGTCTCTGCATCTTGGCACGCCATTCTCGTTTTGTCAATGCCACCTTCCGTCCGCAGCCCACTGTTTCTGAAAGCTCGGCACGCCGCGACGAAGTGGCAGTCCGCGATATCGCCGCCCCGCACGAACGCAACAGTGCGGAAACGCACAGTAAGGAAACGCACAGTGCGGCAACGCATTTATCCATTGCGCCCTGTGCGGGTATGATAGATAGGTCTGCCTGAACCGCTAAAGAGTCGGACTGCATGGCCGGAATCTCGCGCACCGGTCGAAGAGGTCTATTGCGTGGAAAGTACCCCCATTCCAATCCTCCGTCGGATTGGCATACGAAGAAAAAACGTTACTGAAGGCGAGCCGGTTCCTGCCGAAGGGCATGCCTTGCCTTCTCAGCAGGCTTGGATGATTCTCTATGCGTTGATGATTCCATCGACGATTATGCCTCTCAGTTCTTCCATGAGCCGGGTGGCGCTCCCCGTCCTGCGGGACTCGTTCGCCATGAGCGCCGACGTCGTGGCCTGGACCTCCAGCGCATTCACGTTGCCCTACATGATCCTGATGCCGGTCTACGGCCGCCTGAGCGACGGCGTAGGCCGCCGCCGCCTCATCCTGGCCGGTATCGCGATCTTCTCCGCCGGCTCGGCAATGGCCTTCTTCGCGACCAATCTGACGTGGCTCATGATTGGCCGCGCCGTCCAGGGGTTCGGCATCGCCGGCATAATGCCCCTCGGCATGGCCTTTATCGCCACCATTTTCCGCGCAGGAGAAAGAGGCAAAGCGCTGGGCACGTGGGGTTCAATCGGACCGTTGACGGCTGCCATCGGCCCATTTTTCGCCGGATTCCTGGTCGACGCCTGGGGGTGGCGGGCTGCCTTCGGACCGGCAGTTCTTCTCGGCCTGCTGGGTCTATTTGCTGTAAAGCTGTGGGTCCCCGCCGGTCTCAGCAATGTTCGGCCGCGATTTTGGCGCACTTTCGACTGGGCCGGCGTCCTTCTGCTTGCCGGCACTCTTACAATGGGGCTTTTCTATCTCTCCAGCCGTCCCATCACCGGCGTGGACCCGCTGCGGGACTGGCGCCTGCTCGGCGCGTTGGCGCTCTGTTTCGTTGCTTTCGTCGTCTGGGAAAGGCGCCGCCAGGATCCTTTCGTCTCGCTCAGCCTTTTCAGCTACCGCAACTTTCGCTTTGCCTCACTCTGCGCCTCCATGCGCATGTTCGTAATGGGCGGCTCCAGCTTTCTGATACCACTCTATCTCGTCGATATCCACGGCCTCAGTCCCGGATACCTGGGTCTTATCTTGACGATCAACCCCGGCGCGATGACGGTGATGGTGCGCTTCGGCGGCCTGGCTGCCGACCGCTGGGGCAGTCGCTGGCCGGTTCTCGTCGGCCTGAGTGGACAGGCGCTTGCCGTCTTTCTCTTCTCCCAGCTTCCAGCCTCCGCCCATATTGGGCTGGTACTCGCCCTGCTGGCCCTGCAGGGGCTCAGCGTCGGCACGATGCTCGCCGCCCTTCATCAGGCCGCCATGTCCGAAACGGATGAGGAGGAGATGGGGACGGCCGCCGGCGTCTATAGTATGATTCGCTTCGTGGGCGTCGCCATTGGAACCGCGCTGGCCGGAGTTCTCTTGTACGGCGCCCTGGAGCGCGGCCTGCCCGTTATTGAGGCATACCAGCAGGTCTTTCTGATTATTGCCCTGGCCGGCCTTGTCGGTATCACCACCAGCCTGGGGTTGCGCAGCCGCAAGCAGGCGGAGGGGAATCCATAATCCGCCGAACATCCGGCGCCAGTATTCCCGTCCCTTCTTGAAGCAGTAAGGAAGAAGACGCCTGCTGAAGACTCAAAGGCACGCTCACCAGGCTCTCGTCAGGAGTTGACCATGTTCCCGAACTTCAGCCCAGGTCCTCTGGGCATCAACGCGCCCTTCAATGAAGCCGTCCAACTGGCCGTCCGCTTCGGATTTGGCGGTCTCGACGTCTCGATCGTCGAACTTCAGCAGATTGCAGCCACACAGGGCATCGACGCAATCGGAGACCAGATGGCCCGCAATGGCCTGCAGTTCGGTATATGGAGTTTCCCCTTCGCCTACCGCGCCGACGAAGACAGCTGGCGGCAAGGGCTGGCCGACTTTCCCGCCCAGGCCGAGCTGGCCAAATCTCTTGGAGCAGACCGTACGTCCACCTTTATCGCACCCGCCGATGACGAGCGTCCTTGGGAAGAGAACTACGATTTCCACCTCGTTCGCCTGCGTCCGGTCGCCCAAATCCTTGCGGATAACGGCATCCGTTTCGGGCTGGAATGGGTCGGGCCCAAAACCTTGCGCGATGAAAAGAAGTACCCCTTCATCCACACGATGGAGGCTGCCCAGCAACTGGGCGCAGATCTCGGTACGGGTGAAGTCGGTCTGCTCGTGGACATCTTTCACCTCTTCACCAGCCACACAGATGTCGCGGCAGTACGCGATCTCACCAACGAGCAGGTCGTGAATGTCCACGTCAACGATGCAATCGCCGGTCGCAGCGCAGACGAGCAGATCGACAACGAACGCACGCTGCCGGCTGAAACCGGTCTCACCGACATCGCCGGCTTTCTGCAGGCACTCGACGCCATCGGCTACGACGGCCCGGTCACGGTAGAGCCCTTCAGTCAGCGCATCCGCGCCCTCGCCCCTGCAGACGCGGCCCAGGCCGCAGCCAATTCTCTGAAACGGTCCTGGCAACTGGCCGGCCTCAGCAGATAGGTTGTTCGTAGTTCAATTGTGGATATACTGCCGCCTCGTTATCCCCCAACGGAGGAGCCGATGCTCGCCAGAGTGCGAAGTTGTGCCATTGTAGGACTGGATGCCGAACAGATCGAAGTCGAAGTCGATATCACCAACGGGCTGGAGCGGCTGACCGTCGTCGGCCTACCCAGCGCCGCCGTACGCGAAAGCGGCGAACGCGTTCGTTCCGCAATCGCCAACAGCGGATTCCACTTTCCCCAACATCGCCTGACAGTCAACCTGGCCCCGGCCGACCTGCGTAAAGAAGGCCCCGCTTACGACCTGCCCATCGCCCTCGGCATCATGGCCGCCACCCGCCAGGTGTTGGCCGAAATGGACGATGCGCTGGTCGTCGGCGAACTAAGTCTGGACGGCTCCGTGCGTCACGTAAACGGCGCCCTTTCAATGGCGGCAATGGCCCAAAAGGCCGGTTTCCGGCGCTTGTTCGTGCCCCAACGGAACGCATCCGAAGCCGCTCTCGTCGAAGGAATCGATGTCTTCCCGGTCGGGCATCTCAGTGAAATCGTGGCCCATCTTTCAGGGCAGGAGGAGATCCCTCCCCAGATCGCGACCACGCTCGACGCCGGAGAGGAGATCGTTTACGCCGTCGATTTTCAAGACATTCGCGGCCAGGAGCACGCCAAGCGCGCCTTGGAAATCGCCTGCGCCGGCAACCACAACGTGCGCATGGTTGGCCCGCCCGGCAGCGGCAAAACCCTTATGGCCCGCGCCCTGCCCTCGATCCTGCCGGTGGCAACTCTGTCCGAGTCCCTTGAGATCACCCGCATCTATTCTGTCGCCGGCGAACTCGACGGCGCCGGCCCGCTGGTCCGCGCCCGCCCATTCCGCGCACCGCACCATACCATCAGCCACGCCGGCCTGGTCGGCGGAGGAACCATGCCCCGTCCAGGCGAGATTAGCCTGGCCCACCGCGGCGTCCTCTTCCTCGACGAACTGCCCGAGTTCGGATCCAAAAGTCTTGAGAGCCTGCGTCAGCCCCTGGAAGACAAGATCGTAACTATCAGCCGCGCCTCAGGTACCCTCTCCTTCCCGGCTAACTTTATGTTCGTGGCCGCCATGAACCCCTGTCCTTGCGGCTTTTACGGAGACGAGCGCAAGGCCTGCACCTGCACTATGTCTACTGTTCAACGCTACCAGGGCCGCATCAGCGGGCCTCTGCTCGACCGCATCGACCTGCACGTCGACGTCGCCCGCGTTCCCTTTCAAAAGCTTTCCGGACTCGATGCCGGAGAGCGCTCCGCCCACATCCGCCGCCGGGTCGAACAGGCGCGCGCCCGTCAACAGACGCGCTTCGCGCAACAGGAAAAGGCCCACATTGTCGTCAACGGGGACATGGGTCCGGCCGAGGTCCAGCGCTACTGTCAGCTGAAAGAGAACAGCAAAAGTCTGATGCAGGCCGCCGTGCGCCAGATGGACCTGAGCGCCCGCGCCTATCACCGCGTCCTCAAACTGGCCCGTACGATTGCTGATCTGGCCGGTGAAGAGGATATCGACACGCCGCACCTGGCAGAGGCACTTCAGTATCGACCGCGCCTGTTGGCGTAGTAGCGCGATCTTCCACCATTTGCCCGTTCCCGACCTGAACGCATGTTAGCTGTTGGGTCTGAGCAGCAGATGGTTGTCACCGTGACTCTGTCCCAGGGCATCACCTCCACATTCAAGGTTAAGGCTTACCGGAGGCCTGTCAGTCCTGTACATCGCCCCGGGACACGCTCGGAGCAATAAATGGATTTGACGCTGCCCGCGAGTTTGTGGTATACAAGCGGTATACCAATCGTAGAGACTGCGCATCGCAAGCGTTGATCAGTCCCGGATCAAGCGGCCGTCTCACAATCCTTGTTTGCGAAGTTCGGACACCAAACTGTTGCCCCAGCGACGTGGTTGCAGGACCCCGCTCCAGCGGCGCACGTGCTTGATTCACCTGTCCTGAAGTCAACCACCCGTCTCAATTGGCCGACGTGGCGAACTCCGCCACAGCGCCTGTTGACGACGTGATTGGATTCATCCACCACCAAGGAGAGTTGAAACCATGACGATCAAAAGGAAGTCCGTTGTACTCACCGTCTTCCTCATCCTGCTGCTCGGTCTGCTCGCAGCCTGCGCCGCCCCCGCCGCGACTGAAACGGGCGCGATGGCGGAGGAGGAAGCGGAAGAAGAAATGGCGGCCGAGCCAACCGAGCCGTGGTACGATGAGGCGGACGTTGACAGCGACCACATTCATATCTGCACCGATTCACCACCCAAGTACGGGGGCGAGGTTGTCGTAGCTGGCGGCGCCGGCGCCATGACAGGGAGCAACTGGTTCATCTTCAGCGCCCGAGACGACTATCTCTTCAGTCAGTTGATCGACCGTGACACCGACGCGGTCTCCATCCATCCTGACGTGGCCACAAGCTGGGATGTCTCCGCAGACGGTCTGACCTACACTTTCAATCTGCGCGATGACGTCCGCTTCCACGACGGCGAGCAGCTGACAGCGGAAGACGTCAAGTATTCGCTTGAGATGTTCTTCCACCCCGATACCGGCGCCTCCCATGGCCGCACATCCGGCCTCGATCAGTTGGCCGGCGCTGCCGAATTTGAGGCCGGCGACGCTGACGAAATCTCCGGTATCAAGGTGCTCGACGACTTCACATTGGAGCTGAACCTGGTGGCGCCACGCAGTAGCGTGCTCAGCAACATGGCCGCCTTCAACATCTGGCCGAAGCACCTGCTCGAAGGCATCGCCTTCGCCGACCTGGGCGAAACCGAATACGCTGTCCGCAATCCGGTCGGCTCCGGTCCCTTCACGATGGGCGATTTCGAGCCCGATCAGTTCTACATCCTCGAAGCCAACGAGGACTATTACGCCGGCCGTCCTTACCTTGACCGCATCATCTTCCGGCTCGGCCTGCGCGGCGCAACCGCCTTCGCCGCCCTCGAAAACGGCGAGATTCACATGGCCGGCCGCGTCACTGCCGTCGAATACGAGCGCTACAAGGACGACCCGAATATCGTCCTCCTTGGCGGCCAGCTCGGCGGCGGCATGACCGTCTGGGCCAACCACAATCGCCCTGCATTCCAGGACGCGCGCGTACGGCAAGCCTTGCTCCACGCTCTCGACCGCGAGGCTATGGCCGAGGCCTACTACGGCGACCTGGCCGACGTACTCCATCTCCGGCTGACAAATCCCGAGTTCGTAAGCCCCAACATTACAAAGTACGATTACAACCCCGACAGGGCCCGCGAACTCCTGGGCGAGGCCGGCTGGGATTCGGAGCAGGAGATCAGCTTCGTCACCTACTATCAGGACGACCAGAACAAGCGCATCCACGCTGCCATGCAGCAATTCTGGGCTGATGTCGGCATCGATGTCGAGCTCGTATACCTGGACGGACCCGCCTGGGTCGCCCGCGTCTATGACAACGATGACTTCGACCTCTCCTACGGTTGCTGCGGCTGGTTCAATCCCGATCAGCTGCGCCTCTCTCTCGGCTGCGACCGCAGCTGGCCTGCTGGACGCAACGTAGGTCACTACTGCAACGAAGAGTTCGACCAACTGGCTGAAGCCGCCATGTCCGAACCGGATCCGGCCAAGCGCAAGGAGATGCTCTACCAGGCCACCGAGATCATCACCGGAGAAGCGGGTGAAATCCCCGTCTTCAGGCCGACGCGGTACTCTGCCTTCAGCGCCAGCGTCTGCAACAACATCAACCGCCAGCTCGACGAACCCTTCGCCGAACGCTACCCGGCAAACTGGTATCTTGCCGGCGAGTAAGAACCGGTAAAGTCTGAGACACAAAGAGTGAGGAGAGGGCGTCCGTCCTCTCCTCACTCTCTCATTTCACTCCTGCCCTAGCCCATGAACCGCTACATCCTTCGTCGCATCGTACAGATGCTGCCCGTGCTGTTCGGGATTACAATCCTTACCTTTACCTTCACCGAACTGGCTCCGGGAGACGCTGTATCGGCCATGATCCTCATGGACTTTGAATCGGGAGCCGGCGGTGACGAAGGCTCCAACGCAGATAAACTGCGCGAAAAGTACGGCCTCGACAAATCCCCTCCCGTTCGTTATCTCCAGTGGATGGGAGGCCTCTTCCAGGGCAATTTAGGCGTACGCATCCGCAGCAAAATCCCCGTCGGCGAAGAGATCGCTCGCCGCCTGCCCGCAACGCTTCGCCTCATGGCCGCCGCCATAGTTATATCCATTCTCCTGGGCATTCCCCTGGGCATCTTCTCCGCTCTGAATCAGTACACGCCCCCAGACTATGTGCTCACATTCCTTGCCTTTATCGGTATCTCTATTCCAGGCTTCTTTGCCGCAATTGGCGCGATCTATCTTTTTTCACTCAAATTGGGCTGGGTGCCCACCAGCGGCTACTCCACAATCGGCAAGGATTTGGGTCTGTGGGGCACATTGCTGGACCGGTCGCGCTACCTGGTGCTGCCCGCCATCGTGCTGGGCCTGGACTCGACCGCCGGCATCATGCGCTACACACGTTCCAGTGTGCTGGAGGTTGTGCGGCTCGACTATATCACAGTCGCCCGCAGCAAAGGGCTAAACGACACGGTTGTAGTCTTCCGCCACATCCTTCGCAACGCCCTGCTTCCCGTGATTACCATCATCGGTCTGCGCCTTCCCAGCCTTTTCGGCGGCTCCATCATTATTGAGACCATTTTCAACTGGCCTGGAATGGGCATTCTTTATCTGGACGGGGTTGCTACGCGCGACTATCCCCTTATCATGGGGATGGTCCTAGTCTCGGCCCTGACAATCGTCTTCAGCAACCTTATTACAGACTTGACCTACGGGGCTATTGATCCCCGAATTCGCTACGAGTAGCAATCCCATATTCTTGGCCGGGGCCGGCTCCGGCTGTCAGACGCCTGCCATCGGCCCTTTTGCGCCAGCACAAGCCAGACGTGCCATGACTGCTGAAACAAAACCCGAAGGACTCCAAGAGATATCCACCGCCCTCCAACCAGACGAGGGCGGTGCAGCCGCGCAGCGGCGCCGGGCCTGGCGACGTTTCCGCCGTCACAAACTTGCCCTTGCGAGCGCCATCCTGATGTTCCTCCTGATTGTCATTGCTTTTCCTCTAGCCCCAGTCGTGGCGCCAATTCATCCCCATAAGATCGAAATCAGAGAGATCGGACTCGGTCCAGGCGAGGAAGGCCATCTGCTGGGCACCGATCTCACCGGTCGCGACATTTGGAGCCGCGTGGTCTACGGAGGACGCGTCTCCATGTCCGTGGGCATCGTCGCCGTCTCCCTATACATCACCATTGGCACTATCCTGGGTAGCGTTTCGGGCTACTACGGCGGCACTGTTGATGCCGTGATCATGCGCGTCACCGACACCGTCATGGCGTTCCCGATCCTGATCATTCTCATCGCGCTCGTGTCCATTCTCGGCCCGGGTATATTCAACTCCATGTTGGCGATCGGTCTCATCGGCTGGACAGGCGTGACCCGCCTCGTCCGCAGCCTCATTCTCTCCATCCGCGAAACCGACTACATCATGGCCGCGCATGCCGTCGGCGTCGAACAGAAGTGGATCATTATGCGTCACATCCTGCCTAACGTGGTCGCGCCCATCACCGTGGCCGCCAGCTTCGGCATCGCCGGCGCCATCCTCACCGAAGCCGGCCTCAGCTTCCTCGGCCTCGGCGTGCAAGTGCCGACCCCCAGTTGGGGCAACATGCTCAATGAGGCCCAAAACATCCAGATTATCGAAAGCATGCCCTGGTACTGGGTCCCGCCCGGTCTTATGATCACCATCTGCGTCCTCGCCATCAACTTTATCGGCGACGGCCTGCGCGACGCCCTCGACCCCCGCATGAGCCTCGACTAAGATTGTTTAGTGCCCTACAACTCTGTTACCCAGGTCTGATGGAGGAAAAGATGATTCTGACGCCGGAGCAAAAAGCAACTTTCTGGCGGGAAGGATTTCTAGCCTACCCCACTCTGCTCGACGCAGAGGAACTCGCACGACTCCAGCGGTTGACAGAGGACATAGCCTACGGCCGCGTCGAGATTGCAACCGACATCAAAGGGATTCCAGTCCTGGAAAAAGAAATGGTCGTCGCACGCGGCGATGTGCAGGCAGACAGCGCGCTCGACGAACTGCGGAAAATCAACTTTCCCGCCTCCATTCATGACACTTTCCTCAACATCGCAAAAAAACCAAAGCTCGTTGACCTCATCGCCGAGCTGTTTGACGAGCCCGATATCAAGCTGCTTGGCGACCAGATCTTCATGAAGCCGCCCGGACACGGCTCAGTTAAGGAATATCACCAGGATTCGGCCTCATGGCCCTTTCTCATCCCCCAGAACCAGATAACCTGCTGGATCGCGCTCGACGACGCCACGCTTGAAAACGGCTGCATCCGCTGTATCCCCGGCAGCCATACCTACGGCCTGCTCCAACTAAAGCACCTGCCGCAGCTGCTCACCGAGGAGATGAGAGCGCAGGAGGTTCCGGTCCCTGTTCCCGCCGGTGGCTGTCTACTCTTCCACAGCCTGAACCTGCATTATTCGAGCCCAAACACCTCGGCAAAGCGGCGACGCGCCTGGGCATTGCATTACATGGCTGCCAAAACGAAAGACCTGAGCACCAGCGAGGAAGTCCACGTGGACTACATCTCGGTGCGCGGCAGGTCCTACGCAGGGTTTGTTTGATTAAACTGCCAACCGTATCGCGCGTTGCCCATACTTTCCTTATTGTCCTGGGTCTCGTCGCCCTTGCGGCCAGTTGGCAGGCCGTTTCGAACTATGTCGGTTCGCTGCAAAGTGTGCGCGGGCTCGAGTTGGAGTTGACGGAGGTGCGGCGAGTCGGTACGGACAACGCCCGGCTCCTGATTCATTTCCGCATTCACAACCGGTCAGAGCTTCCCGTCCGCCTGAACAGCTACTTCTTTGACCTATACCTCAACGGAAACCGCATCGGCGGCAGCAGCAGCACTTGGCGAGATGACGATCCCGATATCGACCGCTCGCTGTACAGTCGTGCCTCTACTATCGAACGGATCCTGGCCCCTAACGAACGCCTGGATATGGATTTCCTCCTGCACGTCTTTGAGTTGGAAGATCTCGTCGGGGCGCGCCGGGAGAGTTCCGTGCCGTTGAACTGGTCCGTCAAGGCCGGATTTCGGCTCATTCATCCCCATTCGCAAGACGAGCGCCTCCTGCGCCTACAGGCTACCCTGCAAGAGCCGATCCCATGAGTTCACTCGTTCGACAAAGCTCAGCCGTCTTGGCGGTCGCCTTCGTCCTGGCCTACGTCGGTCTGATCTCCCTTTCTCACATACGCGACTATGTCCCCTGGCCGGCCGATATGCTGGCGCTCAGCCTGGCCGCCGCGATATGCGGAGCGTTGCTGGCGGCGGCAGAAAGCAGGGCGATTTTGCTGTTCACCTTGGCCGCGATTCTGAGCGTTTTCCTCTTTGGCGGCTTTTGGAGCTACGCATCGTGGGCGCTCCTACGCGGCCAGCTCCCAGTCCTCGATATCCTGTTTTCCGACTTCGTCTTTATCTATACCGTTCAACGCGGCTTCATTCTGGTCGCGCCCAGTATCGTGTTTGGACTGTTAGGCGTATTCGGCGTACAGTTACTCCTGCCCAAAATCATGCGGCGCTGAACCGCAGTAGTTCCAGACAGCGTGGCATGTCCACTCTCGACTTCGAGGAGACCAACCATGAGCCTCACTCCCGAACAGAAACAGTTTTTCGATGACAACGGCTATCTGCCCTACAGCCGCGTCCTGTCCGATGACGAAATCCAGGCCCTCCGACAGCGCAGCGAAGACATCGCCGCCGGACGACTCACCCACGTGCCATCGACCTATATTCAATTCGAAGAGCAGTTCCGCGACGGCAAAGAGACCGTCGAGCCCCGTATCGACATGATCCGCAAGATGGTCTACCTCTGCTATCACGATGACCTCTTCGAGGCCGTCGCCAAAAAGACCGAAATCGTTGACGTCATCGAGGGCCTTCTGAGCCCCAATATCAAGCTCTACACCGACCAGCTGATGATGAAGCCCCGGTTCAACGGCACCGTGACCGACTGGCACCAGGACTCCGTCGCCTGGCCGATGTTCGCCCCCCAGAACCATGTCAGCTGCTGGGTGGCCCTCGACGACGCTACCGTCGAGAACGGCTGCATGACCGTCATTCCCGGCAGCCACAAATGGGGGCCCATAACCCGTGAATACAAGGATCGATTCCTGGCCCAACCGCATCTGGCCGAACCCGTCCCCGTCGAACTGAAAGCCGGCCACTGCATGTTCCACCACGGACTCAACTTCCACCGCACCGAAGCCAACACCACCCCCAACCGCCGCCGCGGTCTCGCCCTCCACTACCTCGACGCCGAAACCAGCTATCTCGGTATCGTTGACGAATCACATCGCGGTCAGGTCGAAGGCACGCCCCGCAAGGGCAACACACCCTTTATGCACATCCGCGGCAAGGAGTTCCCAGGGCGGGTATAACTGCTGAGGCCGCAGGTCTTTGGTTCATACGACACTGCTCTCCCAGTCGAGAAGACCCAGGAAAGGCGCTCGATGTCCCATATCCTTCCTACCGCAACCCTTGGCCGCACCGGCCTGGAAGTCACCCGGCTCGGATTTGGCGCAGGCCATCGCCGCGCCATGACCGACGAAGAGATGAACGCCCAGCTCAACGCCGTTCTTGATACCGGCATCAACTTTATCGATACCGCCAACGACTACGGCAACAGCGAGGAGATGATCGGCCGCTACCTTCGCCACCGCCGCCGCGAGTTTGTCCTCGCCACCAAATGCGGCTGTCACCCGGACGGCCATACCTGGACAAGGGAAAACGCTTTCCGCGGTCTGCACGAGAGCCTGGAGCGCATGCGCGTCGACTACGTCGACCTGATGCAGCTGCACAACCCGACCGTGGCCCAATGTGAACAGGGAGAACTGGTGCAGGCGCTGCAGGACATGCGCGCCCAGGGCAAAGTGCGCTGGATCGGCATGTCGACCACGCTTCCCCACCTGCCCACCTACCTCCAATGGGATGTCTTCGACGCCTACCAGATCCCCTACTCCGCCCTTGAGCGCGACCATGAAGAGTGGCTGACCAGAACGGCGCAGGCCGGCGCCGGCGCCATCATCCGCGGCGGCGTCGCCCTCGGCAAGCCGGGAGTCGGCCTTGGCCAATCCGATCGATGGCAAGCCTTTGCAGATGCGGGCCTGGACGAACTGAAGCAGGCGGGAGAGAGCGACACTTCGTTCGTACTGCGATTTACACTGACGCACCCCGACGTCCACACCATCATCGTCGGCACGACAAATCCCGCACACCTTGCCGAAAACGTGCAGGCCATTCAGGCCGGCCCACTTTCTGCTGACGTCTACGCCGAGGCCAAACAGCGGCTCGACCGCATCGGCGTGACAACAGCCTGAGTGCGATTTCCGGGGGCAATGCCTCCACGGAAAGCGGCTATCAGACGGGTCAGCCGTCATCGGGCGCAAAGGGAGCAAACCATGACCAGTCCACCCAGAAACATCGAGCACGGAGCGGGAATCCACATCGGCTCCCGCCGCGAGTTGATGGTCGACGAATACCTCATCGCCGCGATGACCCGCGACGCCGAACTGCGCCTCCACCGCCCCGTGCCGCAGGAAGTAGCCTTGGAAATGGACGCGCCATGGGAGGGCAACGCCTCCGGATACGTCACCGTATTCCAGGACGATGACCGCTACCTCATGTACTACCGCGGCTGGCATTTCACCCACGATGCCGGCTCCCTTGAATTCGCCCACCCCGAGGTCGTCTGCGTCGCCGAAAGCAGCGACGGCATTAACTGGAGCAAGCCAAACCTCGGGCTCTTCGAATTCGACGGCTCGCGCAACAACAACATCATCCTCGATGCCCGCGAAGACAGCAGCCCGGCCATCAACTTCGTACCCTTCAAAGACCCCAATCCCGACGCGCCCGCCGCCGAAAGATACAAGGCGCTCGCCAACAACCGAGGATACAAAGGCCTCTTCGCCCTCTCCTCACCCGACGGCATCCACTGGACGCAGATGCGCGACGAACCCGTCATCACCAAGGGCTATTTCGACTCCCAGAACTTGGCATTCTGGGACGCAGAGCGCGGCGAATATCGCGACTACCATCGCGATTTCCGCCACGGCCGCGACATCATGACCTGCGTTTCGTCCGACTTCATCAACTGGAGCGAACCCGTCTTCATCGACTACAACCCCACTCGCATCGCCGAGCTCTACACCAACCAGATCACGCCCTACTTTCGGGCCCCTCACCTCTTTGTCGGCTTCCCCGCCCGCTACGTGGAACGCCCCTGGACGCCCGCCATCGAGGACCTGCCCGAACCGGAGCATCGACGCCTCCGTGCAAACGCACAAGAGCGCTACGGCGCCGCCCTGACCGACGGCCTCTTCATGAGCAGCCGCGACGGCCTTGAATTCAACATCTGGCCGGAAGCATTCATCCGTCCCGGACTGCGGCCGCAGGATAACTGGACCTACGGCGATAACTACCAGAACTGGGGGCTGGTCACCACCCGTTCACAGTTTGAAGGCGCCCCCGATGAGCTGTCGATCTACGTCAGCGAAGGCTACTGGCGCGGGCAGGGCGTCTGCCAACGCCGCTACACTCTCCGCACGGACGGCTTCGTATCGCTCCATGCGCCTCCCAGCGGTGGATCGATGATAACGAAACCGATCAGGTTCTCGGGCCGCAACCTGGAACTGAATTTCTCGGCCTCCGCCGCAGGCAGTGTGCGCGTGGAGATTCTGCACGGACAGGTCGATCTGGCCGTCGAGGGATTTGGATTGGCCGACTGTGTGAAACTGTTGGGAGATGACCTCGACCGGAGCGTACGCTGGACACAAGGCGCCGATGTCAGCGCCCTCAGCGGTGAACTGGTGCGGCTGCGCTTCGAGCTCCAGGATGCCGACATCTACTCCTTCCGTTTTGTGGAGTAGAAACATTGCCGGCCGGCGCCTTCGTTTCTGACCGCATTTCCCAGCAGGAGTTATCGATGGAAATCCGACGCTTTCGACCGTCTGACCTGGAAACCCTGAAGACCATTACGGCCATCTGCTTCGACGGCGTCTCCATCGACCAGAACATCGAGCGCCTGTACGGGTTGATCCACGGCAAAGACTGGCAGTGGCGCAAAGTACGCCACATCGACGACGACGCCGAAGCCAATGCAGACGGCATTCTCGTCGCCGAAATCGACGGGCAGATCGTCGGCTACGTTACCACTCGCGTCGATAAGGCCGCCGGCATCGGCGGTATCCCCAACTTCGCCGTCCTGCCCGAATTTCAACAGAAGGGAATAGGCCGGCGCCTGCTTGAAGAAGCCGTCTCCTACTTCGCCGCCGCAGGTTTGACCTACGCCCGCATTGAGACCCTTGACCAGAACGACGTCGGCGCCCGTTTCTACCCCGACTTCGGCTTCCGGGAAGTTGCCCGCCAGATCCACTACATCATGCCCATCACCACAGACAGACCTTAAATTCCGCGCCTTCGCAAATGCCACTGCAGTCCCAGGAGTGTACAAATGTCAAAAGGAAAAGTCAGAGTCGGAATCGTCGGCGCCGGCCCAATCGGTGGACTTGGGCACAGACCCTTTTCACACGCCGCCGGCTACCGGCGCTGCGAAGACGCCGAGCTGGTCGCTATCGCCGACATCGACCCTCAGCGACTACAACAGTTCGGCGATGAATGGGAGATCGAGCCCGAGTACCGCTATCCGACCGCCGTCGACATGTACGAAAAGGCCCGCCTCGACATCGTCGACGTCACCACCAACACGCTCTACCATCACCACCCAGTCATCGAAGCAGCCGAAGCCGGCATCAAGGTGATCATGGTCGAAAAGCCGCTCGCCACCAGCGTGGCCTGGGGCCGCAAAATGGTGGAAGCCTGCGACCGCAGCGGCTCCCGCCTCATTACCGAGCATACGCGCCGCTTCCTCCCCCACTACCAGGGCATTAAGCGCATGATCGACGACGGCGCGGTCGGCCGCGTCAAGACCATCTCCTACGAGGGCTGCCGGCCACTCCTGACAAACGGCACGCACACCGTCGACTACGCCTTTTTCTTCACCGACGCCCAGCCGCAGCTCGTGTCCGGATATCTCAATCAGGAGACTGTTGCCGATCCCGGCGGCGCCGGCATGATCGCCTGCTCAGACGGCGTCGTCATTCTCATCGACTGCATCGCCGAACGCAGAGAGCATCTCGGCTACACCAAGATCGCCGGCACCGAAGGCCGCATCCATTTCAGCGAGCGCCGCGGCCTCTGGGAATACGGCCCACTGGTGGAAGCCGAGGAGGGCTACGGCACACGCTACGACTTTCAGCCTATCCCCGACATGCCCACCGAATTCACGCTCGACGACTACTTCTACTCCGCCACCCGCGAGAGCATCGACTGTCTGCTCGAAGATCGGGAGAGTGTGTCCACAGGCCGCGACGGCCTCAAGGCGCTCGAAGTCATAACCGCCATCCACATCTCGCACAAGACCGGCGCACAAGTGAGCCTGCCCCTCGCCCCAGGCCTAGACGACGTCGAAATCCGTTCAACCGGCGAGTAATCGATCACTGATCACCGGAGTTCTCCATGCCAGCAACCTATCGCGCCGGCATCATCGGCCACACCGGACGCGGCAACTACGGCCACCATCTCGACACGGCCTTCCAAGGCCTGCCCAATGTCAAGGTCGCCGCCGTCGCCGACCCGGACGAAGAAGGTCGAGCCGCCGCGGTCCAACGTACCGGCGCCTCCCACCACTTTGCCAACTATCGCGACATGCTATCTCAGATGGAACTGGACCTCGTCTGCGTCTGTCCGCGCTGGGTCGATCAGCACGCCGACATGGTCATCGCCTGCGCCGAAGCCGGCGTCAGAGGCATCTTCTGCGAAAAGCCCTTCGCGCGCACGCTCGCCGAAGCCGACGCCATGCTCGCCGCCTGCGAAAGGCACAACACCAGGATTGCCGTCGCCCACCGCCGCGCCAACCCCTACGAGCTGCATGCCAAAAAGCTCATCGACGACGGACTCATTGGCGACGTGCAAATGATCCGCCGCCATGGCAAAGCCGACCACCGCGCCGGCGCCATGGACCTCATCGTCCTCGGCACGCATCTCCTCGACGATGTCCGGTTCTTCGCCGATTCAGAGGTCGTGTGGGCCCATGCCCACGTCACCCAGGACGGCCGCGAACTGTCCCTGGCTGACATCAATGAAGGTGACGAAGGCGTCGGCCTCATCGCCGGTAACGGGCTGGCCGCCTACTTTGTCTTCCAGAACGGCGTCACCGCCCATTTCGACTCCTACCGCAGCGACGAGACCGACAGCCGCGAGCAGGTCAACTGGCTTGGCCTTGAGATCCATGGCTCTTCCGGCATCCTCTCGCTGCGAATCGCGCCGCTGGGCGAACTCTACCACTATCCCTATCGTCTCTGGCTGCCAGGCGACCGTGACGGTTCCTGGGAACGCATTACTCTGCCCGACTGGGACCTGAATCCGGACGGACAGCCGCGTTCCGTTTCCGAGAAATTTCAGCTGAACAATCGCATCTTCGTGGAAAAACTGATCCGGGCCATCGAGGATGACCGCCCGGTGACAGCCGTAACCAGCGGCCATGACGCCCGCGCCGTCCATGAAATGATCATGGCAATCCACGAGTCGCAGAGGCTACGAGCCCGTGTCTACTTCCCCCTGGAAAACCGGGAGAATCCCTACGATGTCTGGCGCAGACAGGCTGAGCGTGCTCAGTAAAAACCGGCCGCCGCTGATCGGCTGCCGCCATCACTACTGGTGAGTTTCAAGAGGAAAACATGTCCGTTACCAATCAACCAACTGACAAGACATACCGGGCCGGCATCATTGGCCTGACCGGAATCGGCCAGTCGCCGCCGCGCTACGATCTCTGGTCGACCCGCCACCCTCAGCCCCACTCGCATGCCTCGGCCTATGCCGCGCATCCCCGCGCAGAAGTGGTTGCCGTCTGTGAGCTGGTCCCGGAATTGCTGACCCGGTACGATGAAAACTGGGGCCCAGCCGCGCACTACAACGACTATCGCGCCATGCTGGAACGCGAAAACCTCGACATCCTCAGCGTTGTCACCTCAGACCACCTCCACGCCCAAATGGTGGTCGATGCAGCCGAAGCCGGCGTCCCCGCCATTTTCTGTGAAAAGCCCCTGGCCACCACCCTCAGCGACGCAGACCGTATGTTAGCCGCTGTTGAAGAGAGCGGCACTATCATCTGCGTCGACCATGGTAGACGCTGGGATCCCTTCTGGCGCCAGGCCAAAGCCATCATCGAGGAAGGACGCATCGGCTCCCTCACCCGCATTGGCGCACATCTCGGCGGCGAACGGGCCATGCTCTTCCGCAACGGCACGCACCTGGTCGACACCGTCTGCATGTATGCCGACGCCGCCCCCGAATGGCTCATCGGCGCGATGGAGGAGGGCTACGAGGACCGCACTGAGTACCTGGGCGACGGCGGCCACGACCCCACGACCGATCCCGGCGCATCCGCCTATCTCCACTTCACTAACGGCGTGCGCGCCCACATCGAGATTTCGCAGCGCACACTCGTCAACTTCGAGCTGGATCTCCTCTGCACTAACGGCCGCATCCGCATCGGCAATAGCGAGGCTCTCGTCTATCTGCCCTCGCCGGGACACCCTTATGAAATAACAAGCCGCCAGCTCGGCGGCTCCGTAGACTACCGCAGTGCCATGGTCAACGCAGTCGACGAACTGATTCAACTGATCGAAAACGGGGGTGAAAGCATCTCCAGCGGCAGGCGAGCCCTTCACAGCTTGGAAATCATGATCGCAATCATGCGTTCCCAGGCCCAAGGCGTCGAAAAGATCCACTGGCCGCTCACCCGAGACTGACTCCCGCCCACTAACCACTGCCCTCCCCCACTTCCTCGGCAAAGGCCCGCGCCTGCGCCACCATGTCGACCTCGACCATCTGGTTCCAGGACGACATCAGCTGCCGCGTTACAGGCCCCGGTTCACCTGTACCTACATCATGGCCGTTGAAGCGAGTGGCCGGCATAATCGTGAAGGGCGTCGACGTGAAAAATGCCTCGTCCGCGGTCATCACGTCATAGGGTTCCAGATTGCACTGCCGGCAGGCCAGTCCAAGGCGCTCTGCCAGTTCCAGAACCGCCTGCCGCGTCACGCCCCTCAGGATGTTTCGCGGCTCCGGTGTCAGCAGTCCCCCGTCCTTCACCACGAAAAAGTTCGACCCCGTGCCCTCCGTCAGAAATCCATCTTCGTCCGTCAACAGGGCCCACGCCTCCGGATCCACCTTCTGCG
Organism: Caldilineaceae bacterium; assembly: GCA_022821545.1. Taxonomy (GTDB): domain Bacteria; phylum Chloroflexota; class Anaerolineae; order Caldilineales; family Caldilineaceae; genus Bin5. The sequence continues at coordinate 20,830 of JAJEDJ010000037.1, read as the reverse complement.
CCTGTATGTTGGCCAACTGGTAGTAGATGCGGCTGCGGTTCTTGATCTTCGGATCGATCAACCGCGAGGGCACCGAGCGCTGCGCCGGGACCACCGCATGCACTCCCTTTACATACGCCTCCGCAAACGCGGCCAGGTGCCACGTCAGCGGCCAGCAGTTGATCGTAACCGTCGGCCCCACTTCTCCCGCGAAGACCGATCTGTATAGCCCCATCGGCCCGCGTGACACGTTATGCACGATCTGAAAGTCCCTGCCGTCCGCGAAACTGGGCCTGTTCCTCTCGATCGTTTCAAGAGTCGCCGCCTCCATCTCCTCGGCCGTCAAGCCGCAATTGATCTCCAAAGTCCGCAGCCCCACGTAAAGCCGCTCGATATGCTCCTTCAACCGAAACGGTTGACCGTTGAAAGTGCGCGTCGTCTCAAAGATCACGTCCCCGTACATGAGCGCAGAGTCGAAAATCGAGAAGCCCGCCTCGCTCTCGGGAACGAACGATCCGCTGACGTAAACTGTGCGCTGGCTGGTCATTGCACGCCTCCCCTGGCTTCAGGCCACTGACATCTGACCTCTGCAGTCCGCCTGTTGGTTTCAGACTGCAAATGATTGTACACTTGACCTTGTACTCCTGTCTATCGGCTTGGCGCCAACATCAAAAGGATACTCGCGTGACAAAGGGAAAGCGGCTGGTCCTCACCCCTGCAGGCCAAATTGAAGTCGAAGAGTTCGAAGTGCCGGCCCCCGCGGCCAATCAGCTCCTGGTACGCACCAGCCTCACCCAGGTCAGCGCCGGCTCCGAGATGAACGGCATCCGCCGGCGCCGCACGGCCAGCCCCGCGGAGCAAGCCTCCTTTACACCCGAAGGCCTCGGCTACACGGCCATCGGTGTCGTCGAGGCCGCAGGCAGCGAGATCGACCAGGTCGCCGTGGGCGACCGCGTGCTTTGCAGCGGCAACCATTCCACGCACTGGCTTATAACACCCGAGCTCGAAGCCAGCGAAGTCGTCATTCCGCAACAGTACAACGTCCAAAAGCTGCCCGACGACCTGACAGACGTGGAAGCCGCCTTCTGCGTTCTCGGTGACGTGGCCCTACACGGCGTGCGCCGCGCCCAGATCCAGATCGGTGAATCGGTCGCCGTTCACGGGCTCGGCGTTGTCGGTCTCCTTGCGCTGCAGCTATGCCGCCTTGTCGGCGCGTATCCCCTCATCGGCGTCGATCCGGTCGAGGAGCGGCTGGTCCTGGCCCGCCAGCTCGGCGCTTCCCATCTGGTCGACGCCGGCAGCCAGGACGTGGTCGAAGAAATCCGCGCCCACACGCGCCTGCCCTGGCGCTGGCGCGGCGCACTGCCCAGCATGTTGCCCGGCAGCGGGGCCGAGGTCCAGCTCCACTGCACATCTTTTATCGGCAACTACCCCACCATGATCAAAGCGGCAGCCGACCGCGGCCGTATCATTCTCGTAGGCGCGACCAGCGGCTCTGTCCCCATCGAATCCAACGAGCTGTTCCGCCGCGAAATCGTCATGACCGGCTCCTACCAGACCGGTATGAGCGACACCCATCCCTACTGGCCGTGGACGCGTACGCGCAACCAGCACGTGATCCTCGACCTCATCCGGCGTCGCGAGCTGCAGATCGAACCGCTCGTCAGCCACGTGGCGCCTTACACTGAAGCGCCCGCTCTGTTCGACCGCATGATGAGCGGCCACGAAGGCTGGCTGAGTGTTTTCTTTACCTGGGACTAGCTTCTCAGACTGTCAGAAACCGCATCCTCAACTTGAAACGCGCCGACAGCCGCGGAGGCCAGCATGATCGACTTTCCCCGCTCCTTCTTCACCTGGAAGACCTTCCCCAGGCAGAATGATCCTTACTACAAGTACGCCGGCGGTTTCATCGGCAACGAGGGCGACGTGCGCCACGTGCGCTTCAACCTCGAATCCAGCTGCGTCATTTCCGATGAGAATGGCGGCGCACTGGCCGAACTCTTCGTCGGCGCCCCCTGCCGCACCGAATACACCATTCCTCGTGAGGGTTTCTTCCAAATCCCCAGCAGCGAGTTTCGCATGGCCTTCAGCCGCTCGCACCGGATCCCAATCGCTCGTCGCCCCAGCAGCGAAACGGAACCCACGTCCGCCCAGGAACTGAGCGAGGACTTCCAGGATCACATCATCAGCCTGAAGGAGATTCCCCACCCAATCGAGCTGAATGCCAGCGAGCCCCTGATCGAAGCCACCCTCAACAACGCCCTGCTCAATGCCCTTTGCACCTACCGCGACCCTCAAAGCGGCCTGCGCGTCACCGTCGAATTTCCCGTCAATCTCATCAACGTCAACCGCGAGGACGCCGCCTTTCAGGTCTGCACCGGCCCCCTGATCCTGCCCGACCTTGCTACCTGGAATGGCCGCGACGTCGATCGCGTCTTCCTCGCCCACGCCGCCTTCACCGCCTTCGACTACATCGAGTTCATCCTCCGCCGTGAAGTCGGCGCAGCCCACGAGGAACTTGAGTGGCTCCACCATGTAGAAGGCCGCGATCGAAACGAACTCCACGACCCCAATAACAGGCCGCCGGACTATCCCCCGCCGCGCCCTATGCCGACCGTCTATCACGAAGTGTGGGCGCTTCCCTCAACCAACACAGTCCTGCGCGCCCCAAATCTCTAACCCAGCAACCAGCGTCCTCTGCCGTGACCGACGACTGCAGTTCAACAGGTGACAACCATGAGCAACCACGCCACCGCACACGCCAGGCCGATCGATATCGGCACGCGCCTCGAACCCCTGATCGACGACTTCCTGTTCGCGGAACTGGACGACGGGCTCGACCTGCGCCTCCATCCACCCGTCAAACAGGAGGTCGTCCTGAAGACAGACGCGCCCTGCGAGGGCAACGCCTGTCTCTACCGAACCGTCTTCCAAGACGAAGACGGGCGCATTCGCATGTACTACGGCGCCTGGCACTACGTTATGGACGGCGGCAAGATGAACTACCCCCACCCCTACTTCGTCTGCTATGCCGAGAGCCGCGACGGCAAGCGCTGGAACAAGCCCTCCCTCGGCCTGGTCGAGTTCGAGGGAAACCGCCGCAACAATATCGTTCTTGCGCCCGATAGCCTCCCCGGCATCGACATTAGCGCCGGCGATACCGCCGTCTTCCCGGATACCAATCCGGCCTGCCAGGAAGGCGCCGCATACAAAGCGCTCGTTCCAGGCGGCTCTCCGCGCGCCCTCTACGCCCTCCAATCCCCAGACGGCTTCAACTTTTCGTTGATGCGCCGTGGGGCCGAAGAAATCCCGGATCCTGTTATCACAGAAGGCTACTTCGATTCGCTGAATCTGGCCTTCTGGGACGAATACCGAGGTGAATACCGGGCCTACTTCCGTGACTTTCAAGGCGGTGCGCCTCACGGCGTGCGCGGCATCAAGACCGCCACCTCACCCGACTTTTTGGACTGGTCCCAGCCAAACTGGCTCGACTACGGCGACAGCCCGGAACAGCCTCTCTACACCAACCAGATCCGGCCCTACTCCCGCGCCCCACACATCCTCTTCGGCTTTCCCATGCGCTATATCGACAGAGGCTGGGTACCCCAGACCGACAACCTCCCCGGCCTCGAGTACCGCCGTGAGCGCAGCGCCGCCCATCCCCGCTATGGCTCCGTGGTCACCGACGGCCTTTTCATGTCCAGCCGCGACGGCCTGAACTTCAAGCGCTGGGGAGAAGCCTACATCCGCCCCGGCCCCAACGTCGTCGACAGTTGGGTCTACGGCGACAACTGCACCGCCTGGGGACTGATCGAAACCGAACCCGACTCGCCCGGCGCCCCGCCGGAGCTCTCCCTCTACGTCACTGAAGGCTACTGGACCGGCCGCAGCATGAACCTGCGCCGCTACACTACCCGCATCGACGGCTTCGTCTCACTTCACGCGCCCCTGGCAGGCGGCTCCTGCCACACCAAGCCATTGATCTTTTCCGGCCGCCGTCTCCACCTCAACTTCGCCACTTCCGCCGCCGGCAGCCTGCGCGTGGAATTCCAGGACCTCGAGGGCCGGCCCGTCCCCGGCTTCTCCCTCGACGAGAGCGATGAAATCTTCGGCGACTCGATAGACAGGGTCGCCCACTGGGCCGGCGGCGACGATCTCAGCGCACTGGCAGGGTGTCCCGTCCGAATCCGCTTCGCCCTTAGAGACGCCGACCTGTACTCGATTCAGTTCCGCGAGTGAACGGGGTCAGCCAGAGCGGAAAGCGCCGCTCACGACAGGAGACCAATATGCACATCTCAGAATTGGACGTGAACCAACTGGAGCGGGGAAAGAAAAGCGCCTGCTGGCTGGACATCTCGCCGCGCGTGGAAGGCGGCTGGTGGCAGCTCCCATTGCTGACCGTTACCGGACCGGAGCACGGACCCACCGTGGTCGTATTCGCCGGTGTACATGGCGACGAGTACGAGGGCGTAGAAGCCATCCCCCGTATCGCCGAAGAGGTCGACCCTACGCAGCTGCGCGGAACACTCCTCATGGTTCCGGTCTGCAACATGGCTGCCTACGCCGCCGCCACCCGCAACAGTCCTGTGGATGGTCTGAATCTGGCGCGTGTCTTTCCCGGCTCCGAGACCGGCACCCTGACCCAGCGCATCGCCTACTGGCTTACCCAAAAATTTATCAGCGCTGCCGACTTTTTCATCGACCTCCACAGCTCCGGCATTGTCGGCGACATCCCCACTTTGGCCGGATATCTCCATAGCGACGACGACATAGACCGCCGCTCCCTGGCCGCCGCACGCATCTTCGGCGCCCCGGTCCTTTGGGGCCATCCACCGCCAGTGCCTCCGGGTCGCAGCATTTCCGCGGCCACAGATTTGGGCGTGCCCTGCCTCTACACTGAAGCCGCCGGCGCCGGCCGCGCCCGCCCCGAAGACGTAGAATGTTTCACGCGCGGCGTCCTCAACGTCCTGCGCTACCTGGAAATGATCGAAGGCGAGCCTGCCGCTGCCCCTCCCCCAATGCACCTCCTCGGCGACGGCAATATGGATGAGGTCATGTCCGCCCCAATGGCCGGCTACTTCCGTCCCCATGTCGAACTGCTGCAGGAAGTCCAATCAGGCCAGCTTGTCGGCGCCGTCCACGATCCCCTTGGCGGCCTCCTCGCTGAACTGCACGCCGAAAAGGACGGCATCGTCATCATGCGCCGGGGCGTCCATCGCGTACACAGCGGCGACGGCCTCATCCACCTCACCAACCGCGCCGAATGACCCTAACCACCGGCCACCGGCTACCGAATATTGCAGTCACCAACCCAACGCGTACCCATCCCGCCGCGGGTCCGCTCCCCCCATAAATCCGCCATTCTCAGGATCAACCATAATGCCCTGGCCGCCCCCGACTTCGGCGTTCCAGGGGCCCAGCCGGTTGAGGCGGTGGCCCATCTGCGTCAGCTCCATCAGGACATCCTCTCCAATCCGCGTTTCGACATCCACCAGCGTCCCCGGCGATGTCGTCTTGACCCGCGCCGCTTCGATGGCGGCCTGTATATTCATGTCATGATCGATCACGTTCATGATCATCTGTGGCGTCGTCTGCATAATGCCGTAACTCCCTGGCGTACCGATCAGAAAACGCAACCCCTGCTCGTCCCACACCTGCGCCGGCGACATGCACATCTCGATCTTGCGGCCGGGTGCGATGACATTCGGGCTCTGCGGGTCGCCGTCAAACCAGTTCAGGAAGTTGTTCAGCGCAATCCCCGTTCCCGGAATCACCACCGCCGAGCCAAAACCTGCCCCGAGGCTCTGAGTAATGGCCACCGCGTTGCCGTCCGCGTCAATTGCGCTGAAGTGCGTCGTACACTCCGTCCTCATCCACCGCCGCGGGTCCCCTGCCAACACCTCGTCCTCCATCTTTTCGGACGTATAGCGCTCACCGCCCGAGGGGCGGGCCCGCGCGCCGATCTCACCGCGTCGCTGCGCCGCGTACTCCTTCGACAGCAGACCGGCCGTGGGCGGGTTGTCCAGCCCGGTGTACTCGGCTCTGTCGGCCTGCGCCAACTTTACCGCCTCAACAAATCGATGCAACGTCGCCGCACGGTTATGGCCCATCTCCACCACGTCAAACCCTTCCATAATGTTGAGGGTCTCCAGATACTGTACCGCCTGGCACGGCGGCGGCGGAGCATATACACGGAAGTCCCGGTACGAAACCGAAACCGGTTCCTGCCACTCAACCTCAAAATCCTCCAGGTCTCTGTGCGTGATCAGCCCGCCGTTCTCCTCCATATAGCGAACGAGCCTGTCCGCAATCTCGCCCCGGTAAAAGACGTCGGCCCCGCCCTCGGCGATGGCGCGCATGCTCTTCGCCAGGTCAGGCTGTATCATAAGGTCACCGGCAACCGGCGCACGGCCATGCGGCAAATACGCGTCCACAGTTGCCGGGTATTTCAGCATCTCCGGAACGTTGAACTCTGTGAACTCGGCGTTCTTCACCGTCAGCGGAAAGCCCTGCTCCGCATATTCGATCGCCGGCTGAAAGACCGTGGCCGCATCCATCGTTCCGAACCGATCCAGCGCCGCCAGCCAGCCGCCGCACGACCCTGGCACCAGCGGCGAACGCGGCCCACGTGCGCGGCTCTCCGCATCGCCCACCTCTTCAAACGTTGCCCCGTATGGCGAGCGCCCCATATAGTCCAGGATGGTATGTTCCTGCTCACGCGCCGAGTAGATGTGCATGTACCCGTCGCCCCCCAGTCCGGACATATAGGGTTCGACCACATTCAGCGCCGCCGCCACCGCCACCACCGCGTCGATCGCGTTGCCGCCTTCCATCATAATGCGCACACCGGCGAGCGAAGCCAGTGGATGCGCCGAAGCAATCATGCCTCGACGGCCCGTCACCGTCGAGCGATGAACGATTCCCTTGGCAGAAAAGGACATCGGTTCTCTCCTTGCAACTGTTGTTCCGGATTTCTATTCTTTTGGCTATACGTTTCTGATGAGGAGTGGCCCGATTGAACGCGATCTCTCGTAACCCCGTTCCCTCGCTTTACTCCTCCCACACCAACAGCACGCCCATCGCCTCGGCCAACCGACCATACAGCAGATCGAAGGCTTCTTTAGCTTCCTGGTAGGGGAAACGGTGGCTGACCAAAGGCTCCACGCGGATACGCCCTTCCCGCATCAGTTCTACGGTCCGGGCCAACATGAACTCAGGCGGATCTTCGCCGTAGTAGCCGCCAATCAGACGCCTCCGCTGGATCTTGCCCGCGTCCAGCGGCAACGGCTGTCCGTGATACAGGCCGATCAGATGCAGCGTTCCTCCGTCGCACACCATCTCCTGGGCCTGCGCAAAGGATTTCAAACCCGGCTCGCCGCCCACACATTCGAAGACGATGTCCGCGCCGCGCCCATCCGTCAACTCCATCACCCGCTCCACCGGGTCCGTTTCCGTAACGTCGATGGCGTGGTCGGCGCCGAAAACAAGGCCCATCTGGCAGCGCTTGGCGATCGCATCCACAACGATGATCTGCTCACAAAGATGCAACCGAGCTCCCTGCAGCACCAGGTTTCCGACCAGCCCCTGCCCCATGATCACGATCGTATGACTGGGCCGGATCCCCGGCGACTGCGCCCAAGTGACGCCGCTCTTGGCCAGCGGCAAAAAAGTAGCCTCCTCAAACGAAATGTCGTCGGGCAGAGGCCACACGCGCGGCCCTATGTCTGAGTCGACCGGCTGTACCACATACTGCGCATGGGGCGCCACCGCCATCACGCGATCCCCCGGCTGAAACTGCTGCGCCGCTTCGCTCCCCACCTCGTCAACAACGCCCGCCAGAGAATAGCCCATGATCCTCGGGTTGATCGCCTCCTCGTGCATATAACGCCGCAGGATCTCCGACCCCCTGCTGATCAGGCTGACCTTGCTCCGCACCCGCACCTCCCGCGGCCCGACAGGCGGAATGGGTACCTCCTCAAGAATGATGTTTCCAAATCCCTCGGGCTTGGTTACGCGTAACATGCTCTGCTCCTCGTTTTTCCGGAAACTGACGCTGTCTGAAGGGCCTCTGCACAGGAGTGCATCCCAGTCATTCAAAGCAGAAGTCATACTAGCACCAAAGGGACTTTCGCGTAAACGCCTCTTTTTTATCCCTTCCGCTAACTCCTGTAGAGGTCCCCTTGTGGGCGCACTTGTGGGCGCCATTGTACTCAACGGCTCTCTGCGCTGCGCCATGACGGGGATTGCGAACTGAAGAACAGGTATAGTAGAGTAGCTACTACTCAAACGCGATTCAAACTGGCAGGAGACCAGCCCCATGCGCCGCCCCAACTTCCTCATCATCTACACAGACCAGCAGCGCTGGGACGGCCTCGGCGCAAACGGAAATCAGGATATACACACGCCCCACCTCGACAGACTGGCAAGCCAAGGCGTCAACTTCGACCACTGCTTCGTGCAGAATCCCGTCTGCATGCCCAGCCGCCTGAGCTTTCTCACCGGCCAGTATCCTTCCACCCTCGGCGTCACACACATGGGCGTTCCCGTGCCCGAAGATACCGTCACGCTCCCCCGCCTCCTCGGCCCCTACGGCTACCGCTCCGCCAACATCGGCAAACTTCATTTCCTGCCCCACGCCAACCGCGATCACCGTACCTGTCATCCCCCCTACGGCTTCGATCACCTGGAGATATCCGACGAGCCCGGCTCCTATGAAGACGCCTACCGCGCCTGGGTACGGCGCCGCGCGCCCGACCAACTCCCCCACGTCAGTCTCGGTCAGGCGTCCATGTCCGAAATCTGGCAGGCGGCCATGGGAATAGAGGACGGCATCGAACACCCGGCCGAACGCTTCCCCAAACTCCCTCTTCCCTCCCGTTGCCGCGACGACATGACCCACACGGCCTTCGTCGCTGAGCAGTCCATCGAATTCATGCGCCACCAGGCCCGGACCGGTCAGCCCTTCCTCTGCATCGCCGGTATCTACTCCCCCCATTCCCCCTGGGTAGCGCCCCAGCACTACTTCGACCTCTACGACGTCGACTCCCTTCAGCTCCCGACCTTCCCACAGGAGATCGAGTCGCAACGCGGGCCGCAGAACTATTCCGACGACGAGCTGCGGCTCGCCCGACAGGGCTATTACGGCCAGATAAGCGAAGTGGACCTTCACGTCGGCCGCCTGCTCAGCTCGCTCGATGAGCTGGACATCTCTGACGACACCGTTGTCATCTTCACCTCCGACCATGGCGAATGGCTGGGCGAGCATCTGAAATACGGCAAAGGCTACCCTGCCCACGACCAGTGCAGCCGCGTCCCTCTCCTCATCCGTCCGCCCGGTGACACCTTCACCGCTCGCAGAGATTCGGGCCTCACCGAGGCGCTGGACGTCCTGCCCACCATCCTCGAACTGGCCGGGATCCAGATTCCGCCCCACCTGCAGGGTTCCTCCCTGCTGCCCCGTCTGTACGACGACGCGCCCGGCGGCGCCTCCGCCCTGACCGAGCACACCGGCTGGAAATCTCTGCGCACCGAGCGTTTTCGCTACCTCCTCCACACCGACGGCACGGAAAATCTCTATGATCTTTCAGCCGAGTGGGGCGACTATCGCGATGTGGCCTCCGATCACGCCTATGCCTCCGATCTGGCCGCGTCTCGTCACCAATTGGGCCGCAAGCTCCTGGCGGCGGAAAGGCCTCTGCCCCGCGTCTGGCCTTACTGAGGCGGCTGCCGCGAGAGAGAACATGTCGAGTCAGAGTCCGCAGCAATTCTCACAGTCGCCGGTCGGTACTGCGCGCCGCCGCGCCGGGGCCAAGCCCCATCCCATCTGCCGCGTCAGTGAACTGCCCCCCGGCGACCGCAAAATCGTCGAAGTGCGCAGCCGCTCTATCGGCGTCTTCAACGTCCACGGCGAATACTATGCCCTGCGCAGCCTCTGCCCCCACCAAGGCGCGCCCCTCTGCCGCGGCGCCATCACCGGCACCGCCCGCTCGACTGGCCCCGGTGAAATCATCTGGGAGCGGGACGGCCAGATTCTGCGCTGTCCCTGGCACGGCTGGGAGTTCGACATCGTCACCGGCCGCTCGGTATTCAACCCTCACAGGCTGCGCGTCCGCACCTACGACGTCACCGTCGAGCAGCCCGCGCAGGAAGAGGAAGATCCTTCTGTCGAGAGTTTTGAAGTGACCGTCGAGGACGGTTGGGTGGTGCTGCACGCGTAGCGCCATCGACTGGATGGCAAACCAAGCGATGCAAGGATTTCCCGAGCAGGGTGGTTGATTTCTTATGCCTTTCTCGACCTCAATTCGTTCTTGGGCGTTCTACCGATTGTAATTCTGCCGTTCGTCGGCGAAGGAGCTCTTGCCCTGTACCGCAGGTGGTATCGCAATGCATGACAAATGGACCACGCGTCGGAACTTCCCCTGATGGGGAAATACATCTTGCAAATGGAAAGAGCGAACTCTTCACATACATCAATTCGAACGCAATGTCGCCATAACGGGACGAATGGGAGGCAAAGCCAATTATGGACAGAATCCTTGCCAGATGGCGGAAAATTCCCTACCTGCACTCCAGCCTAATATCGACCCTCGGAATCCTTCTCCTCGGCGACTGGTTTGGCGGCTCCTTTTTCCAGTCCGATTTCCGCCTGCGCTACGCCTTCATGTGCATCGCCGTCTCCGCCATCTACTTCATCCATTTACTGATCTACAAGCGCAAAAGGCCGCCCGACGTACTGATCTCGCTCGCTATTTTCACCCCTGTCATCGGCCTTGCCGTATGGCTGTCCTTCGCCCTCTTCACCGCCGACTCCCCCTTCAACTTCCTTCCCCTCCTCGTCGGCATGTTTGCCGCATTCGGCGTAGATCTTTGGGTCGGCAAAAGGCAGCGCCAGGCATAGCGCCCCTGCCGCAAAAGAACCTTCCACAGGCAGCACGCCATCGCCTGCCATCCCAAAATCCTTGTTAATCCTGCAAGTCCTGATTCAGACAACGACCACCGAACAAGATGCCAAGCCGCGTAAGTCGGTGTAAAATAAGGCGAATACCTTCCCCCAACCCCTAGCACGCCGCCCAGCTGGACACGCGCCCCAAGGTTACCGGATTGCTATCAAGGACAGTCACATAACCGCAAGCAAAAGCGCCAACTTCCCAGTCCCAACACTCCACCCCACACGAGGATCAACCATGGCCGACCCAATCATCACCAAAATCGAAATCCATACCTACGAGAGCGAACGAGAAAACCTCGGCAAAGACTACAACGGCTTCAACCTCGTCTATGAACCGGGCAACCGCATCAAGTCCCAGGGCAGCATCCTCCGCATCGAAACCGACCAGGGAATCGTCGGCGAATACGCCGGCGGCGGCGGCGCTGAATACGCCACTCTGCCCACCTTCACCCACTTTCTGATCGGTCGCAGCGCCCTCCAGCGCGAGCTCATCTACACCGAAGTCAGACGCGCCCTGCGGCAGGTCGCTCGCATCGGCTTCGCCCCCGTCGACATCGCCCTCTGGGACATTGCCGGCAAACTCTACGACCAGCCCGTCTACAAGCTGCTCGGCGGTTACAAAACCAGCATCCCCTGCTACGCCAGCACCTACCACGGCGACCACCAGCCCGACGGCCTCTCAACACCCGAAGCCTTCGCCGACTTTGCCGAACAGTGCCTTGACCTCGGCTATCCCGCTTTCAAAATCCACGGCTGGGGCCGCGCGCCCGTCAGCCAGGAAGTCGCCAATGTCCACGCCGTTGGCAAACGCGTCGGCGACAAGATGGACCTGATGCTTGATCCCGCCTGCGAGCTGATTACCTTCGGCGACGCCGTCAAAGTCGGCTGGGCCTGCGACGAAAACCGCTTCTTCTGGTACGAAGACCCCTACCGCGACGGCGGCATCTCCCAGTTCGCCCATCGCAAGCTGCGCCAACTGATCACCACCCCGATCCTGCAGACCGAGCATGTCCGTTCCCTTGAACCGCACATCGACTTCGCGCTCGCCGACGCCACCGACTACGTACGCGGCGACGTCGGCTATGACGGCATCACCGGGGTAATGAAGCTGGCCCACGCCTGCGAAGCCCTCGGCATTGATCTCGAATTCCACGGCCCGGGCCCCGCCCAGCGCCAGTGCATGGCCGCCATCCGCAACACGAACTACTACGAGATGGGCCTGCTCCACCCCAAGGCGCCCGCCAGCCACGAACCGAATCTCTACGTCGACTACGTCGATGACCTGGAGGCCATCGACGCCGACGGCTGCGTATCGATCCCCCAAGGCCCTGGGCTCGGCGTTGACATAAACTGGGACTGGGTAGAGCGAAATCGCGTGTCAGTGGTAGAATACGGCGGCTGACATCGCACACCCTTTACTCCATGACCTGAACGCATGATCCGACAAAAGCGCAGCCGATCTGCTCGCCTTCCCAGGAGGATTCCCAATGACAGTCGCCACTGCCCCTCAACTTTCGACCTCTGAGCTACTGACCGCGTTGGAAGGCGTGACCGCCATCCCCTGCGCGCCCTATCGCGCCGGCAGCATCGATTACGACGCGCATCTCAAAAATATCCGCTACCTCATGCGGACGAACAATCTCAGCGAAAACCGCCCGCGCGTACTCTCCATAGCCGGCACCAGCCCGATCCACCAGATGACCCGCGCCGAACAGGTCCGTCTCGTCGATATCACGACCCGCGAAATGGGCGACGAGGGCGTCTACGTCGCGGGCGTCCTCCCCAGCCCCCTCGCCGACGCCAAAGACCTCATCGGCGAACTCAACAGTCTGCAGCGCCCTCCCGACGCCTATCTGATCATGCCGCTCGCCGGCGTCTACGACCCCGATGGCATGTACAACGAGTTCATGGCCTTCGGCGAGGAGATGGACGACCGCTTCGGCGCCCGTCTCATCTACTACTTCAAAGACAGCCGCGACCTGTCGCAGATGGGAAGACTCTTCCGCGACTCCGAGGCCTTCGTCGGCGTCAAGGTCGGCACCGGCGAAGACGACGTCGAACCGCTCGTGCAAGCCATCGGCGACAATGGCCTGGTTATCTGGGGAATCGGCGACCGTTGCACGCGCGCCTCCCGGCTCGGAACCAAAGGGCACACTTCCGGCATCGCCGTGGCCTACGCCAAGGCCTCAGACGCCATCAACAACGCCCAGCGCGCCGGCGACCACGCGGAGTCCCAGCGCGTGGAGGACGCCATCTTCGCGCTCGAAGAGCTCCGTTTCCGCGACGGCCGCCGCTACAACTACTCGGCCGTAATTTCCGCCATGGCGCAGAGCGGTTTCGACGACATCGACGGCGGCGAAGGCGCGCCCTTCAATCCGCCCGTCCCCGTCGAAATCGGCCGCGAAGTTCTGGCCGCGATCGCCGACCTGGCGCAGTATCACTAAAGTCTGGAGTCCCAAAATGGCATCCCAAACCAACGCCGGCCCGGACGCGCCCTCGGTTCTGCTCATCTCCACCGACCACTGGCCCGCCCACCTCATGGCCGGGGCCGGACATCCCGCAGTCCGCACGCCGACGCTGGACAGCCTCGCCGGCGCAGGCGTCCGCTACACCAATGCCTACGCCGAGTGCCCCGTCTGCATTCCGGCCCGCCGCACGCTCATGACCGGCGCCACCACCCGCACGCACGGAGACCGCGTCTTCAAGGTGCAGGAGCCAATGCCGCAGCTGCCGACGGTCGCCCAGACGTTTCGTGATGCCGGCTACCAGGCCTACGCCGTCGGCAAGTTGCACGTCTACCCCCAGCGCGATCGCATCGGCTTCGACGACGTCATCCTCGCCGAAGAGGGCCGGCCCATCCTCGGCGCCATCGACGACTATGAGCTCTGGCTCGGCGAGGAAGGCCATCCCGGCCGCTCCTTCGCCCACGGTATGAGCAACAACGAATACGGCTACCGTCCCTGGCATCTGTCCGAGGAAACACATGTCACGAACTGGGCCACCGACCAGATGTGCCGCATGATCCGCCGCCGTGACCCCACCCGGCCCGGCTTCTGGTTTCTCTCCTACTGCCATCCCCACCCCCCGCTCGTCCCACTCGAGTGGTACTACAATATCTATCGGGACGTTGATATTCCGCTCCCTCACCAGGCTGCGTGGTCGCAGGACTTCGACAACTTGCCCTACGCGCTGCAGATGATCCAGACCCGTTACGGCACGTCCTTCAGCGACGAGGAGCTAAGGGGCATTCACCGCGCCTTCTACGCGCTCTGTACCCATATCGACCACCAACTGCGTCGCGTCATCGGTACTCTGCGTGAGGAAAGGCTGCTCGACAACACCATCATCTGCTTCACCAGCGACCACGGCGACATGCTCGGCCAGCACGGCCTCTGGGCCAAGCGGCTCTACTACGAGCAGTCCGCCAACATTCCCATGTTGCTGCTGGGCCCCGTCAACGACGAACGCACGCCCGCCGGCAGCGAGGACGACCGCCTCGTTGGCTGGCAGGATGTCATGCCCACTCTGCTCGACCTGGCAGGCATCCCAATCCCGGAAAGCGTCGAGGGCATGTCGATGGTCGGGGAGGCCCGCCGCCCCTATCTCTTCGGCGAAGTGGGTGAAGGGCCGATGGCCACACGCATGATCCGGCAGGAGCAGTACAAACTGATCTACTACCCAACCGGCAACCGTTTTCAGCTCTTCGATCTGGACGCCGACCCGCAGGAAATGAATGACCTGAGCCAGGAGGCAAGCCACGTCCCCGTGCGCCAAAGCCTGACCGCGCTTCTTGTAGACGAACTCTACGGCAACGACGAGGCGTGGCTGCAGGATAGTCAGCTTGTCGGATTGCCCGAAAAGGAGTGGGAACCCGTCAAGAACAGGGAGCTCTCAGGCCAGCGCGGCCTGCACTGGCCCCCGCCGCCATTGGATTTGTCCGGCAGACAGGTGGGGATGCCGGGGTGATTGCCGTGAAAGAGGAGGTCGCGCTTATCAAAGCACATGGCGGCAGAGATTCCCTTAAGGTCCATTGCCCGGTCCCGCTTTCACCTAAAATTTGTTTGCACAATTGAAAATCAGATTGTGATTCCAACTGTACTCAATACGTAAATCAGACGAATCCCAGTCCAGAAAGGGAACCATCCCGTGTCTTCACCTCTTCGCCGTTACGCGCTCGTCGGCACAGGCGGGCGCGCCAGAATGTACATTCATGCTATCCTCGGCGACTACGCCCAGTGGAATGAGCTCGTCGCGCTCTGCGACCTGAGCCAGACGCGCATGGACTTCTACAACCAGCAAATCCAGGAACGCTCCGGCAGGGGACCGCTGCCCACCTACCACGCCGATGACTTCGACCGCATGATCGCCGAAACCAGGCCGGACGTGGTCATCGTCACAACCATGGACGCCACTCACCACCAATATATCTGCCGCGCCATGGAACTGGGCTGTGACGCCATCACCGAAAAGCCGATGACCACCGATGACGCCAAAGCCCGTCAGATCTTCGACGCCATCGAAAAAACGGGCCGCTCTCTGCGCGTCACCTTCAACTACCGCTACGCGCCGCTGGCGACAACCGTGCGCGAACTGATCATGAAGGGCGCCATCGGCCGTCCCCGCCACGTCGACTTCTCCTGGGTGCTCGACACGCGCCACGGCGCCGACTACTTCCGCCGCTGGCACCGCGAAAAAGACAAGTCCGGCGGGCTGCTCGTACACAAGTCAACCCACCACTTCGACCTCATCAACTGGTGGATTGACTCCATTCCCCAGACCGTATACGCCCAGGGCGACCTGCACTTTTACGGCCGCGAGAACGCCGCCGCCCGCGGCGAAACCTACAGCTACGACCGCTACACCGGCGAGGAGGCAGCCGCCGGCGATCCCTTCGCCCTCAGCCTCGATTCCGACGAGACCCTCCAAAACCTTTACCTGAACGCCGAAGCCGACAGCGGCTACCTGCGCGATCGCAATGTCTTTGGCGACAACATCACGGCCGAGGACACCATGAGTGTCACCGCCCGCTACCGCAACGGCATCATCCTCAGCTACTCCCTGCTCGCCTACTGCCCCTGGGAAGGCTACCGCGCCGCCGTCACCGGCGATCGCGGCCGCATCGAAGTCGAGGCCATTGAGGCCGTCGGCCGCACCTTCGTTGCCGGCCAAGAGGAGACCCTTCCCGAAGCCGCCAACCAGCTCCATGACTTCGGCGGCAAGCACGTTTGGGTCTTCCCCATGCACGGCGCGCCCTACACTGTGGAGATCCCTGAAGGCGTCGGCGGCCACGGCGGCGGCGACCGCGTCATGCTGGAGCAGATCTTCCATCCCGGTCCGCCCGAAGATCCCTTTGCCCGCGCCGCTTCTCATATCGACGGCGCCGCCTCCATCCTGCTGGGCATCGCCGCCAACCACTCCATCGCTACCGGCCAGCCCATCGCAGTAGATGATCTGTTGAAACTGAGCAACGAACAAGCCTGAGAGCCCACGTCCATAGGACACGGCGCGAAGGTTCAAACAAGGAGAACCTACATTGAGTGACTTTTCCGGTCAGAACGTAATTGTAACCGGCGCCAGCAGCGGCTTTGGCGAGGCGATCGCGCTGAAGTTCGCAGCCGCCGGCGCGCACGTCGCTATGATCGCCCGCCGTGAGGAGGTGCTTCAGGCCCTCGCCCTGCGTATCGAGAACGACGGCGGCCGCGCCCTCGTCTTCCCCTGCGACGTGGGCGACGCGGCCCAGATTCGCGCCACCGTCGAAAAGATCGACGCTGAGCTCGGACCCATCCACGTGCTCGTCAACAACGCCGGAACCAACGTCGTCAACCGCAGCATTGACGCCACCACTATCGACGACTGGCGTGTCGTTGCCGACGTCAATCTGGTCAGCGCCTACCTCTTCACCAACCTGATCATGCCGCAAATGAAAGCCCGCGGCGCCGGCACCATCATCAACATCGGCTCGCGCGCCGCCAACTACCCCAGTCTGCTCTCCGGAGTCGCCTACAGCAGCGCCAAACTGGGCATGCATGCCCTCAACCGCGTAACCAACGAGGAAGGCAACCCGCACGGCGTGCGCGCCTGCATCATCAACCCCGGCGTCACCGCCACACCCCTCCTCGACCGCCGTCCCAGCCCGCCCCCCCAGGAAGCCCGCAAACTCATGATGCAGTCCGAGGACATCGCCGACACAGTCCTCTACGCCGCCGGCCTTCCCCTGCGCGCCAACGCCGAACGCATCGATCTCTATCCTACCAACACGGAGGTGGGCTGACATCGCAAAGAAGCTCACGCCAATACCGCCAGCCATCGCCGTCATCGCGCCCGATGGCCAACTCACTCCGGCCCAGAGACGCCGCTTCCTGATCTCCATCTCTCTGCGCCGACAGCAGCCCGGAACCGGCAGCGCGCCCCAATTCCTGCGCGAACGCTCCGCGGTCTACGCTTGGCCCGATCTGCGAGCCATCCTTCGGGGGATCCGCTGGGCGGTCGTCGGCGCCGTCGCAACCCGCGCCTACATGCCTGAGCGCATGACCCGCAACCTCGACATCCTCGTCCACCATCAGGACGGCGCCGTCGCGCTGGCGCGCTTGAGGGAGGCCGGCTATCAAGTAGCTTCAGACCTGTCGATACCCGGCCACACGTTGAACGCCCCTGACGGCATCGAAATTGACCTGCTACTTATCCCTTTCAACTGGATAGACGAAGCCTTCCAACAGGAGCAACGCGACCCGGCCGGGTTTCCGGTCCTCGGACTTCCTTATCTCGTCATGATGAAAATGGAAACGTCGCGCCCACAGGACTTGGGCGATCTGTCAAGGATGCTCGGCCTCGCTGAAGAGAGTGATCTGGAGCAGGTGCGCGATGTCGTTGCCCGCTACATGCCCGACGCCGCGGAGGACCTGGAGTCCCTAATCTATCTGGGCCGTCTGGAAATGTGCGGGAATTGAACCGAGGAACACCCGCCATCTCGTCGACGCACTCCACGACGGCGGCCCGCCCTGCCTCACCGGCCCCGAAGGCCGCACAATCCTGCGCTCCCTCCTCGCCGCCCAGCAATCCGCCGGCGCTGGTCAGGCTGTCCGCGTCTGACTTTACGCAAACCACTTGTTGGGCTCTCGGCACGCAGTTCTACCTGCCTGCTCGACCCTAGAAGGGAGCCCTTGCCCGATGAACAAGAGACTTGCATGTAGCCGATGTCGGTTCAAGATTCGCGAATACCGAACCGCTCCAGCGCTTCCTCATCCAGTTCAACACCCAGACCCGGCTCCTGCGGGACCTTGAAGTAACCGTCATCGAATTCAAGAGGGCGGACAATGAGATCATCCACGCGAATCAACTCTCCCACAATATCGCTGGAAAGCGTTGCCGCCTTAGCCGCTGCACATGCATGTAGGTAAGAGGCCTCCGAAATGCCCAGGCCAACCCCCGATCCATGCCAGACAGGCATGCCGGCCGCCCCGGCTATCGCCGTGCTCTGCTTGAAACTGTTCAAGCTGCGGCCCAGGTTCAGGTAGTCACACGCTTCGCGCTTGACCGCGTTTATGACATCTTGATGGCTGCTCAGGTGTAATGCCAGGGGGAAATCCAGCTTCTCTCTGAGAAGAACGTACCAATCCAGATTGCTGCGCGCGACGGGATCTTCAAAGCATTCGATGTTATCGAGATAGGGTTCCAGGCCGCGAGCGATTCCCAGGACATGTGTCGGATGTTGCAGGCGCTGTACCGCGTCAACGGTCACCTTTACGGCAGTGCCGACGGCCTTGTTGATGGCTGAAAAGCGTTCGACCACGGGATCGCCCACCGCGGCTTTCATCTTGAGCACGTCAATCCCCAGCTCCACCGCCAGCCGGGCCCGCCTCGCCGCATCATCAGGCCACATCTGTCCGCTGCAAAGAGATCCGCGCACGCGATCACGGTAAGCGCCCCCGAGCAACTGGCAGACCGGCAGATCAAGCGCCTTGCCCACCAAGTCGTACAGCGCCATCTCATAGGCTTGATAGGCCCCGCTCGCCTGGCCCCAGATGTCGGCGATGGGCAAATGCTGCCAGTTCAGGTCAAAGGGATCCTGCCCCGTAAACAGTGGTGCATACTGGCGAACTGTGCTCTCCGCCACGCCTTTGGGCGCCTCTCCCAGCCCGCTCAGACCACTGTCCGCGGTCATCCGCAGCAGCACAATAGGCAAGTCCCACCAAGCGCCGCTCCAACCTTCAATATTGGCGCTATGCCAGCTGACGGGGTGCAGCGGCACTCGGACGCGAAAGGTTTCGATCTTTGTGATTTTCATTTTGGGCGCCTCCAAAACAGCCATCTACTGCCAGATATCGACGTTATCACGGAGAAAATCCACTGTCAACGGCTCAACAGATAGAGCACTTGACCGGCGAACCAGCAACGGCTCCCGCGCCGAAACGCAAAATCGGCCGGTCTGCCAGCGAAATGCCACTGACCGACCGACCGACGCATGGAACTCTTACCGCACCAACGATCTTGCGCGGTGTATCTGAAATCCAGACTCCCTAGAAGGGAATGTCCTCCTCACCGCCTGGCAGTGCGTCGCCATCAGACCCGCCGCCCTCTGGCGCGCCCTGCCCGCCGGTCTGACCCCATCCGGCGGCAAGCGCTTCACTTTCCGCCCGCGTGTTCAGGAACCGCACAGTCCGCGCCGTTACTTCCAGCGACACGCGCGTATTCCCCTCCTGGTCGGTCCATGTGCTGGGTTCCTCGACTTCGCCGGTAACCAGTACTCTCTGCCCCTTCGTCAGATACTGGTTACACGTCTCGGCCAGCCCGCGCCACGCCGCCACTCGGAACCAGACGGTCTTCTCCTGGCGCTGCCCGTCCTGGCCGGTCCATGACCGACTGGTGGCGACACTGAAGTTTGTTACGGCGACGCCGCTGGGCGTGTACCGCATCTCCGGGTCGCGGCCCAGGTTCCCTACAAGTGTGATCTGCTGATACATTGCTCTCCTCCTTGTTCCGCTCGCAACGAACCTGCCGTTGGGCTCAAGGCCGGCTGCCTGCAGTCACACAACGGTCGGCTCTGCAACGCTACATTTGAGCCGCCCGAGTCGAGCAAGGCCAACCCCTTAGAACGGTATGTCCTCTTCTCCGCCGGATCCCTGGTCCGAACCGGACCCGTCCATTGCCGCTGCGGAGTGGCCGCCGTATTGTCCCCCGCCACCGTCCATAGCATCGGTCTCTTCCCTTGAATTGAGGAAGCGCACCGTCCGCGCACGTACCTGAAGAGAAGCCCGTGAATTGCCCTCTTGGTCGGTATAGACGTAGGGTTCCTCAATTTCGCCGACAACCAGAACTCTCCGTCCTTTCGTCAGATATTGATTACACGTCTCGGCTTGCCTCTCCCAAGCAGATACGCGGAACCAGACTGTCTTCTCATTCCTCTGGCCATCTGCGCCTGTCCATCCCCGACTGGTTGCGACAGGGAATGATGTGACTGCTGAGCCGCTTGCCGTGTACCGCATCTCCGGATCGCGGCCTAGGTTCCCAATCAAAGTAATCTGCTGATACATTAAGAGTTTTCCTTCCCTCGAACTGTGATGAATGTTTCAAATCAGAGCGAGCCCCGTCAATCGGCCCAAGACACTACCATCCAAAGTGATCTGTCGATACATTGTACATCTCCCTCATATGAACTGCAATTGGATTGGTATATCGCATCGGCGTCCGATGACGGCGCTCTGGACTCGACATACTCATATTGTACATATGTTCTAATAGGTTGTCAATACCCAATATCGCCGGGGGTGCATCCCAGATTTTTTGAGAGGCAGAAGGGATGTAGACTTGTAGTAGGAGAAAAGAGGAAGAGAAAAGGGGGAGCAAGATGAATCGGGAAAAGGCGAAGGCGAAGTTCATGCGAGGTGCGGAGGAGATGTTTGAGGC
>JAJEDJ010000001.1 GCA_022821545.1 Caldilineaceae bacterium | reverse complement strand
CCCGCCCCACATCCACCCACCCCCGCCCCCCTGAACCGCCGCAGCACCAAAAACTAAAAACCGCCTTCCCGCCCCTTGACGTACAATCGCATGACCTGTATCGTACCTGATTTGGGAGGCTCGTGTTCAGACCGCCGACTTTGGACCTCCCCAACAATCTATGAGGAGGATGTCATGCCGGTGAAGATCGCGCAGGTAGAAAAGCGGTTTGCCAGTCCGGGGCCGCATCCCAACGGACTCCAGGCCAGCGAAGACGGGCTATGGTGCATCGACCAGGGCAACGACCGGCTCTATCGTCTGGACTATGAAACGGGCGCCGTTCTGTTCGACGTCCAGACCGACACCGTCAAATCGAGCGGAATTACCGTCGGAGGCGGCTATGTCTGGATCGCGTCCACCTACGAGCGGAAAATCGCCCAGCTTGATCCGGAAACCGGCCGCACCGTAGCCAAGTACAGCTCGCCCGGCGCCGGCGTGGTCGCTTGGCGGGAGGGCGCCGCGGACGCCCAGGAGACCGGGGCCCATGGCCTTGAGTGGCGCGACGGCAGACTGTATGTCGCTTCTCCGCCTTCACAAATGGTCCATGTCATCGATCCCGACGGCTGGCGGGAACTGTATAGCATTCGCGTGCCCGGGCTGCGCGTACACGGCATTGCCTGGTCGGATGATGGAAAACTGTGGTCTGCCGATACATCCGCCGGCGCCGTCTGCCTTCTGGATCATGAGACCGGCCGCATCTTTGACGTCATCCGGGTCGAAGCGCCCGACGAAGTTCATGGCATGACCATTCACGACGGTGTGCTCTGGTTCTGCAATGCCGAAACTTGTGAGATCGGCAGGCTGCTGGTCGCCTGATTTGCCCCGTCTTCGCTGGCGGCGAACTCGTCAATGTTGACCTCGCCTTAACCGGACGTTAAAGATACTGTGCGACAATGGCAGCAAGCCGGTGGGGGCTTGCCCATGCTCTATCGCAGAAGGCCGGACGCCTTCTCTGGCGTAAAGCCCTTTCGTTGACGGGAAGCCCGGCTTGCACTATACTAAGGGCGCAGAATCCGGCGTAGGCGCATTCGCTCTGCAGAACTGGGAAAGCGGTTTCCACGTGGACAGTACAGCATCGCAACCCGCGGCATTCCGCACGGACCTGCGGCAACAGGTGCGGGCGGCCCCAAGTTGGTTCCGTGGGCGGCAGGGTAGACGGCTGCGCGAGATGCTGCTCGCCTACTCCTTCCTCGCCCCTGCCTTCATCATCATCGGCCTCTTCGGCCTCTTCCCACTCGCCTTCGCTGCCTACGAGAGCACGCTGCGCGGCCTCAACAAAATCGTCGGCTCCTACGACGGCTTGGGCAACTACGTCAAGGCCGTTGACAACCTGATCTACATCATCACCTTCTGGATGGCTGCCGCACTCCTCTATTTCGCCGTCCAGACGACTGTTCGCGCCGTTCAGGAGCGCCGGCAGGATAAAACGGATCCGGCGCCCTGGGTGTTGCCCGGGCTGCTCACGGCGGCCGGCGCCGCCCTCTTTGCCCGTTTTGTCTTTATCCTTCTGCCGGAAATGCTGCTGATTCCATCCAAGCTGCGCGGGCAGGCAAACACGCAGGCGGCATTTCGCGCCCTGGTGGTGGAGACCTGGTGGTTGCCCAAGGTGCAGATCGCCTTGTGGATCGCTGTCGCTATTCTGGCTGCCGGTTCGGTTTGGGCCCTGCTCGTCAACCGCCGGATGCCGGCAAACAGGCGCGAACGCATCTATTTCATGCCCTTCTTCAACGCCGGCATCTGCCTGATCGGCAGCGCAGCTTTGACATGGTTTACCTGGACCGAGATCAGCGTCGCCTACGCCGAAGCGCTGCAGGAAGGCGTGGGGCTGGAACTCTGGTCGCAGATCGTGACCATCAGCGCAGGATTTCTTCTTCTGCTGCTGGCCTGGCGTCTCTGGGAGAGCGCCAGCGGCCGCTCTTCCACTACCGGCGTGGCTCTCCGCCTCGTGGGCGCCGTCGCCCTTATGGCTGGGGCCTGGGTGCTGATCGCCGAACTGCCCCGCGTCGTGGCCGCCGGCGACGAGGACTGGTGGAACGGGTTGGTGGCGACCGTGTTCTACGTTCTGGGTACCGTGCCGATTCAGCTGGGACTGGCCCTGATCCTGGCGGCGCTTCTCTTCCAGAAAATCCGCGGACAGACGTTCTTCCGCGTTCTCTACTTTCTGCCCTACGTCGCCCCTTTTGTCGGCACCGCCGCTGTTTTCCGCATCATCTTCTCCAACAGGCCCACCGCGCCGCTCAACAGCCTGCTGGACCTGTTCGGCGCCGAACCCCTGCTCTGGTTGAGCGAGCCTGCCGGGATCATCCAGATGATCACCGGCGGCAAGATCGACCTCGGGCCCGTTCTGTCGGGCCCCAGCCTGGCGCTCGTCGCCATCATGATTTACGGCATCTGGACCTATGTCGGCTTTGACACCGTGATCTTCTTGGCGGGTCTCGGCGCGATTCCCAATGAGCTGTATGAAGTGGCCGATATAGACGGCGCCGGGGGATGGGCCCAGTTCCGGCATGTGACGCTGCCGCTCCTCTCCCCAACCATCTACTTCCTCTCCCTCTACGCCGTGATAGGTACCTTCAAGGCCTTCAATCACATCTTCGTCTTGCGCCAGGCCGCGGCATTGGGCACCACCGACACCGCCAGCATCGTCATCTTCCAGGCCTTCAAACGCGACACGAGGTACGGCTACGCCTCCGCGCTGGCCATTCTGCTCCTGCTTATCATCATGGTGATAACGCTCGTCAACAATCGCATTGCCAGCAGGAGAGTCTTCTATGGCTGATCAAGCCTTGCCCGGAAGAGCCCTCCGACCGCCGCAGGCCGACCCGGCCGCGCGGCGGGCCGCGTTGAACCAGCTCCTCATCTATACCGTGCTCATTGTGGGCGCCGCAGCCGCGATCCTGCCCTTCCTCTACACCGTCAGCGTCTCCCTCATGAACCTGACCGAAGCGACCGGCGGGCGGGCGCTGCCTTCGACCCCGCACTGGAGCAACTATACCGAGGCCTGGCGCGACGCCCAGTTCTCCCTGTACTTCATGAACAGCGTCAAGATAACGCTGATCTCGGTCGGCGGGGCCGTCGTCTTCTGTGCGCTCGCCGCCTACGCCTTCGCGCAAATGGAGTTTCCCGGCAAGAGCTTCCTCTTCACCCTCCTGCTCTCGACCCTGATGCTTCCCGAGGCCATCACCTGGGTTCCGAACTTCATCACCGTTTCCTGGTTGGGGCGTATCAGTCCTGTACCCTGGATCAACAACTGGCCGTCGTTGACCATTCCCTTCATGGCCAGCGCCTTCGGCATTTTCCTCCTGCGCCAGTTCTTCCAGCAGATTCCCCGCGAACTCTGGGATTCGGCGCAAATCGATGGATCCGGACACTTCCGCTACCTGATCACAGTTGTTCTGCCGCTTTCCAGCGCCGCCGTCATGACGCTCGTGCTTTTCGGATTCGTCGGCGCCTGGAACGCCCTGGCCTGGCCGATCTTGGTGACCACGTCCTCGGACTGGCGCCCGATCTCCTACGGGCTGCTCGTCTTTCTCGATGAGGCCGGCGCGCTCCTGCACCTGCAGATGGCCGGGGCAATCATCACCATGTTTCCTATCGTAGTCCTCTACTTCTTCACGCAACGCCATTTCATCGAAGGGATCGCCACTACAGGACTTAAGGGGTAGGCGTTCCATTCGTCAAGCAATCAAAAAGGAGAGACCTTTCGATCTTTCGTCTACAGTTTTCGGAGTCGCGTTTTCCGTCTCGGTATTCAACCTTAACAGGAGACCAAACCTTATGAATTCAAAACGAATGTGGATGTTGGCGGCGCTTATGATTGCCGCTCTCGTGTTGGCCGCTTGCCCGGCGCCGGCGGCCATGGAGGAGGAAGCTTCCGCCGGTGAAGCGATGGACGAAGGGCCTTGCGCCCCCGCGATGGACGGCCCCCTCGCCGGCATCGACCCGCGCGGCCAGACAATCGTTTGGTGGCATCAGCACCGGGGCTCTCGCGAGGAAAAGCTGGCCGTTATCGTCGAGGACTTCAATACGAACAATGAGTGCGGCATCGTCCTCGACGCCCAGAACCAGGGCGGCTACAACGACATCCGCGACAAGGTGAACGCCAGCACCGCTTCCGGTGAGCAGCCCGCCAGCCTCATCGTCGGTTATCAGAACGACCAGGCCTTCTACCAGCTCAACGGCGTCCTGGCCGACTTCGACACCTACATCGACGATCCTGCCTGGGGCTTCACGCCGGAGGAACGCGCAGACTTTTTCGCCAGTTTCATGGAGCAGGGCGTCCACCCCGTCTTCGACAACCAGCGCCTGGGCTTCCCGCCCAACCGCTCCATGGAAGTCCTCTACTACAACCAGACTTGGCTGGAGGAGTTGGGATTCGCCGGCCCGCCCTCGTCCCCGGAGGAGTTTGAAGAGATGGCCTGCGCCGCGGCCGACGCAAACGGTGACGGCACCGGCGGTTACATCCTGCGCGATGACGCCTCCGCAATGGCCTCCTGGACCTTCTCTTTGGGCGGCAACGTCCTCAACGATGACAACACCGGCTACGTCTACAACGGTCAGGCCACCATCGACGCCATGACGATGCTGAAGCGCATGTTCGACAACGGCTGCGCCTACTTCTTCACCGAAGGCTACCCCAATCCTGAGTTCGCGGCCCGCCGGGCCAGCTTTACGCAGGGTTCCAGTTCCGGCCTGCCCTTCTACGCCAACGACATGGTCACAATCGCCGAAGAACAGGGCCGCGACATGGACGTCTGGGGCGTGACCGCGATTCCCTACACGACCGAGAATCCCGTACAGAATATCTACGGCGCCGACGTCATGATTACGGCCGGCCCGCCGGAGCAGGAGCTGGCCGCGTGGCTGTTCATCAAGTGGTTCACGACCCCCGAAGTTCAGGCCCGTTGGGTAGAGGCCAGCAACTACTTCCCCACCCGTGCAGGGACGGAAGCCCATCTCAGCGGCTACGTGGAGGAGAACCCGCAGTATGGCGAGGCCCTGGCCCTTCTGGGCTACGGCGCCTATGAGCCTCAGCTCATCTCCTACCAGGCTGTGCGCGACGCCGCCGAAACCGCCTTCAATGAGATTATGCAGGGCGCCGACATCCAGGCAACGCTCGATGCCTTGACCGATACGGCGAATGAGTTGCAGGAAGAACTGATGGGTGAAGTGGAGTAGAGGTTGGTTCCTTATGCCATGACGGCATCTTGGTAACCGAACTAGCGGAGCAATTGGAGTGGAGGGGGTCGCCCCTCCACTCCTCTCTTTTCAGGATTCTTTCAGGACTCCGTTCAGGATTCCGACTCTTCGGCCTTCTTGTTGTCCGCTCTGGGCCCTCGCCGCGGCCGGCTGCGGAAATCCAGCTGCTGGAACCGCTCGAAGTGGCGTTTGCTGCCGTCCTCCTGCTCTTCGCCTCCCCACTCGCGCATCCGCTTCTCAGTGGCTTCCAGGTCGTCGAACTGACTCTCGTGGCAAAGGATCGCCTTGATCTTCAGTTCAAGATCGTCTGTGATGTCCACCTCAACGTCGGACTCCTCCGCATGGCTGATATACAGCTGGCTGATATTGTGGGGAGGATAACCCTCGTTCGTCAGGTCGGGATAGAACATCGGGTTGTCGGCCGCCGGAAAGATGGCCTCGAGCGCGATGAGGCCGGCGTTGCGGTGATCGGGATGGTTGATGTACCCGCGGCCGGAGACATAGCGGTCCGGACTGTTGCAGATGATGATCTGTGGTCGAATGCGCCGGATCTCGCGGCACACCCGCTTGCGGATCTCGGGAGTGGGCCGCAAAAACCCGTCCTCCTCATCCATAAACAGCACGTTCTTGACCCCGCACAGGGCGGCCGCCTTCCGCTGCTCCTCCTTCCGCATCAGGATCAGCTGGTGGCGGGTCACGAGCGGATTGTGGTTGCCCTTGTCCCCATTGGTCAGAATCATGTAGGTGACCTCTATTCCCTGCCGCGCCATCTGGATTGCGGAACCGGCGCAAGAGAAGTCGGGGTCGTCGGGGTGCGCCATTATGATCAGGACGCGCTCCACTTCCGACCAGTCGGGGGGTTTCATTTCACGAGAATCGGTCATTTGGCTTTCTCCTGAGACGGCGGAAGTACCGTCGTACAGAAAAGCCCCTGCGGGCGCAGGGGCAACGTCTCAAATGGAACGGACCGGCCCTGAAAGAATTCGTCCTGCCGGAAACGCAGTTCGAACGTGGAATTCGCCGGCATTAACGCTTAGGCCGTCAGGGAACCGGGCCCGTGCTGAAAAGTCGATCGATCTTAGACCATGTCGAGGGCTTCGTATCCCGGTCCTTCCTCGAAGTACATGGCGTTCAACTCAGTCGTGTAGGCGTACTCCTCCGGCAAATCTTCCTCTGGAAGAATAGCATCGGTCGGACATTCGGGCACGCACGCGCCGCAGTCGATGCAGGTTTCCGGATCGATATAGTACCAGGGCCACTCCTCTTCCGGCATGCCTGGGATAATGCATTCCACTGGGCAAACCTCAACGCAGGCGCCGTCCCGAATGCACAGATCAAAGATCACGTGGGTCATGGATTGACTCCTCTATCAAGCTAAGTAAAACAGAATGTGAATCTGTATCCCCTCTCAACACTGGAGCCTACGATTCAAATGCACCATACAACACATTTCATAGCCAGTGCAAATCTTTTTCCAGTGCAAATCTTTTGTAGCCTGTTGCGTTTAAGACCGCGACCAACCCGCTTGCCCCGAAACGCCCTCAGATAGGGCCTTCTGTGTACAAGGACTTCCATGCCGCGCACCTCGGTCCGGCCTGTCGGCCCGAGTCCTCTCGTCAGGCCGCCAGGTGTGGGCAAGTTGTGAGGGCAAACTGTGACGGCAAACTGTGACGGCAAACTTTGAGGGCAAATTGGACTACTCTGCCCGATCTGCCAGGGGAAACCTGGGCTCCACGCCTGGATTCACGAGATGTTCGACCGGCGGCCAGTACCCGCTCAGCACGGCTGCCGCGTTGCCAATGCCGCCGTCCGTCACGTCCTGCATCGCCTGCACCGAAATGGCGCCGACGTGGGGCGACAGAACTACATTGTCCAGCGACAGCAGAGGGTGGTCCTGCGGCCCTTCCTCTTCAACGAATACGTCGATGCCTTCAAAGGTGTCGATCCCTGCGCCCGCCAGCGCTCCTTCGCGCAAAAGCGCCGCCAGCGCATCCTCATCGACGATCGCCCCCCGCGACGTGTTGACGAGATACGCGCCCGGTTTCATCTTCCGCAGCATCGTTTCGTCGAGCAAATGGTATGTCTCCTCCGTCAGGGGCAAATGCAGGGACACGTCGTCTGACGCTTCCAGCAACGCCTCCAGCCCCATCATTTCGACGCCAAGCGCCTCTGCGGCCTCCGTGGGCGCCTCCATATCGCGGCGCGTGGCTACGACGCGGATTCCAAAGCCCCGCGCCCTCTTGGCCACCGCGCGGGCAGAGTTGCCGAATCCGATCAGGCCGAGTACCCTGCCGTCAAGACGCTGATTGCTGGATGCCTGACGCCGCGCCCTGTTCCAGGCGCCCGTCGCCATCGCTGCCGACATCTGCGGCAGTTTGCGATGCAATGCAAGCAGCAGCGCCATCGTGTGGTCGGCCTGCTCTTCGACGCAGAATGTCGGAACATTGGTTACGAGAATGCCCTTGCGGGTCGCCGCGTCGACGTCGATCTTGTCCGTTCCCGTGCCGAGACGGGAGATCACGCGGCAGCGGCTCAGGCTTTCAATGACCCCTTCCGGCAGCGCGCTGGAAACCACGAAGATGGCGTCGCAGTCACTGACGCGGGGAATGATCGTAGAGGGCGTATTGGCCTCTACCTCAAAGGGGTGGAGGTGGTGCTCGCGAAAGCGGTCCCGCTCGTATTGGGACATTTGCGACAGCACGGCGTTCAGACGCACAACGCGGAACTCTTCCAAATGACTCCAGTCGGACATGGTATACCCTTCTGTACTCCTGAATTCTTTTGCCTGCGATTCAGGGCTATAGTATGATTTTGAGTATACTTTCTCCGGTTTTCAACTGTCAATCGCATCGCGCCGCGTCTACCGGGCCGGATGCGCCCCTACTGAGAGTTGCAAGTGTCAGGTGAAAGCCATAGGAGCTGCTAGGTGAAAATTCGGAAACTCGAGACGGTCTGGTTTGAGGAGCAGTTCAATACGCTCTGGCTGCGCATCCACACGGACGAGGGGCTAATCGGCCTGGGCGAGACCTACTATGTCCCCCGTGCCGTCGCCGCCGTGATCCACGATGTCTTCGCCAACCTGCTCATTGGGCGCTCCGTGTTCGACGTCGAGAACCATTGGAACAACATGTTTGCCACGGTGAACTTCTTCGGCTTCGCCGGCGCCGAGACGCGCGCCATCTCAACCGTCGATGTGGCTTTGTGGGACCTGCTGGGGCAGTACGCCGGCCAGCCCATCTACAACCTGCTCGGCGGCCGCAGCCGCGACCGCATCCCCATCTACAACACCTGTGTCAGCCACGGCCCCCACATGGACTACCACGCCTGGATCGAAGGGCGGGCCGGCGAACTGGCGCAGGAACTGCTGGCCTCGGGAGTCCGGGCCATGAAGATCTGGCCCTGGGACCAGTTCGGCGTTTCGCTGGGCGGCCCTGTCGGCCAGCGCGCCGGCGTCGGCGCCGTGGGACCTGTCGGCCACTACCTGGATCCCGATGACCTCAAACGCGGCCTCGAACCCGTCCAGCAGATCCGGGAGGCCGTTGGCGACAAAATGCAGATTGCGATCGAAGGCCATGCGCGCTGGAACCTGCCTATCGCCATCGACATCGGCCGCGCCCTGGAACCCTACGACATCATGTGGCTGGAAGAGATCATCCCCCCCGACAACGTCGATTCCTACGCCCGCCTGGCCGCGGCGACGAAGGTGCCCATCTGTGTGAGCGAGCGCCTCTTCACCCGGTTCGGCTTTCGCCAGGTCGTCGAAAAGAACGCCGCCCACATCATAATGCCCGATATGGCCTGGACTGGTGGCCTGACCGAGACGCGCAAAATCGTTGCCATGGCCGACACCTACTACCTGCCCTTTACCACGCATGACACCATCGGCCCCGTCGCGCTCTGGTCGGCCGCCCATCTTGCCGCCCACGCGCCCAATGCCATGATAATGGAGACCGTGCGGGCCTACACCGAGGGCTGGTACAACGACATAATGACTGAGCGGTTGGTCATCCGCGAGGGCCGCCTGGAGTTCCCGGACAGGCCCGGTCTCGGCACTGCCCTGCGCCTGGAAGTGCTGGCCCGCAGCGATGCCCACGTCGAAATCAGCGACGCCTCCACCCTCAAGGATGTATCGACGGGATAGGGCGTATTCACCGTCGCACTGTTGGGACTAGAGGGACTTCGTCTGCCACATCAATCTTGCGAAAGGGGCCAAGATCGAAAATCAGCCTTGATGAAGTCACAGACAGATTGGGAAATCCTTAAGGAAATGAGAGAAGAGGATATAGACCTTAGCGAGATCCCTGAAGTGACGGC
Organism: Caldilineaceae bacterium; assembly: GCA_022821545.1. Classification (GTDB taxonomy): domain Bacteria; phylum Chloroflexota; class Anaerolineae; order Caldilineales; family Caldilineaceae; genus Bin5. Next base: position 339,878 of record JAJEDJ010000001.1, on the reverse strand, counting down.
GGAACAGATAGCCCGTGCCTCCTTGCGAGTCGGGGGTAAGCCTGTTTCCATTGCGTCGACGACGTCGGGCGACCTGCCGCCCGACCCAGTTCTGAATAGCCGCACTCTTCATCCGCTCACTCTTTCGTCCCTGGACCCCAATAGAAGAGAAGATCATATGAACATGAAGGTCGTGATTGCTTACCCCGGATTCGGGGATATCAAGATAGAAACTGAGATCCTCCAGGCCGCCGGCCTGGAAATTGAACACGTGGCCGCCACCGACACCGACGAGGCCAGGCGCGCCGCGCGCCAGTGCGATGCCCTCATGGTCACCATCCAGCCGGTTGAGGCCGACCTCATCCGCAGCTTGGAACGTTGCCGGCTGATCTGCCGCGTTGGCACCGGCTTGGACGCCATCGACGTCGCGGCGGCAACCGAGCGCGGCATCTGGGTTACCTATGCCCCCGACTACTCAATCGACGAGGTCTCTACGCACGCCATTGCCCTCGTGCTGGCCCAGGCGCGAGGGCTGCCCGGTCTGCTGGCCGCGACGCGCCGGGGCATCTGGAACAGTGAATCGGGCGGCATTCTCCACCGCTTCAGCGACCAGACCCTGGGCATCATCGGTTGCGGCCGGATCGGCCAGGCCACCGCGGCCAAGGGGCGAGGACTGGGTCTGAACGTGCTGGCCTATGATCCCTATGTAAATGCGTCAGTCATGGATTCACTGGGCGTCCGGGTCGTCGACCTGGAAACCGTGCTGCGCCAGTCCGACTACATTTCGCTGCACTCCCCCCTGACCGACGAGACCCGCCATCTGATCAACGCCGAGACCCTTGCGCTGATGAAGCCGACCGCCTTCTTGGTGAACGCGGCGCGCGGCCCCCTGATCGACGAGGACGCGCTGCTGGCGGCAGTCCGGGCCGGCCGGATCGCCGGCGCCGCCCTCGACGTGCTGCAAGTCGAGCCGGTGGCCCCGGACCACCCCTTCCTTCAGGAAGAGCGCATCTTGCTCACGCCCCATGCCGGGTGGTATTCTGAGGAATCCAAGATCGACGTGCGCGTACAGGGCGCCGAGGAGGTCGTTCGCGTCCTGCGCGGCGAGCGGCCGCGCGCTCCGGTCAATGAGGTTCCGTCCCAATAGGATGCAGCAAAAGGAGATCGCAGGAATGACCCACCCACTCTTTGACCTGTCCGGCCGCGTCGCAATCGTGTCGGGCGCGGCCAGCGGCATGGGCCGTATCACCTCGATAGCCTACGCCGAGGTCGGCGCCGATGTCGTGCTCCTCGATATCAACGAAGTCGGCGCACAGGAAACGGCGCACGAAATCGAGAAACTGGGCCGCCGCGCCCTCCCCGTCAGATGTGACATCTCGGATCCGGAACAGATCCGGGCGATGTTCCAGCGGGTTGACAGCGAATTGGGGCGGGTCGACGTCCTCAGCAACATCGCCGGTGAAGGCATTCGCACCGACCCCCTGGACCTGTCAGAGGACCAGATTCAGCAGGTGATGCAGAATCTGGTGGTCGGCCGCTACATCTGCACGCAGGAGGCGGCCAAACGCATGATGACGAGAGGCCGCGGCAGCATCTTCAGCATCGTCTCCATCGCCGGCATCACTGCGCTCGGCCGCGGCCACATCGCCTACAGCATGGCGATGGGTGCAGTGGGCGCCATGACGCGCGAGCTGAGTACCGAATGGAGCAGCCTGGGCGTGCGCGTCAACGCCATCGTCTGCGCTCAGATAATGAACCAGGATCTGGAAGTTCGCATCGCGGCCGACCCCGCCCTCGGCGCTTCCTACCTGCGCGGTCTGCCCATAGGCCGGATGGGCCATCCCAACGACATAAAGGGGCCGGCGATCTTTCTCGCCTCCGATGCCTCCGCGTGGATGACCGGGGCCTTGATTCCCCTGGACGGCGGCAACCTGGCCAAGAATGTCAGTGGATCCCACCCCGGTATGCCCGCGGTCGTGCCGGTCTGAACTGGCGCCCGCTTTGACCGGCGTCCAATTTAAGAGGCATGGGCCGGTTGACATCCGGCAGATCCAACACCTGGGAGGTCGATAGAAATGCCCCAGTCCGAGCAACTCCTGTCTCTCTACAGACAGATGCTGATTATCCGCTATACCGAGGAACAGCTGGCCCGTTCGCATCAGATGGGTCTGATACACGGCGCCTGCCACACCTACGTCGGCGAAGAGGCGATTGCGACCGGCGTCTGCGCGCATCTGCGGCCTGACGACGCCGTTTTCAGTACGCACCGGGGGCATGGTCACGCCCTGGCAAAAGGAGTCAGTCCGCGGGAGGTCGTCGCCGAGCTCTTCGGACGCGCCACCGGCTGCTCGCAGGGCAGGGGAGGCAGCATGCACCTCTTCAAGCCGGAGGTCGGGATGATGGGTACCAGCGGTATCGTCGGCCCCTGCATCCTCCAGGCGACCGGCGCAGGCTACTCCTTCAAACTGCTCAAAACCGACCAGGTCGGCGTCGCCTTCTTCGGCGATGGCGCGGTCAATAACGGCGCCTTTCACGAAGGCCTGAACCTTGCCAGCATCTGGAAGCTGCCCACCCTCTTCGTCTGCGAAAACAACCTCTATGCCACCGAGGTGCCCTTTTCTTACGCTTCCGGCAATCCCCACGTGGGCAACCGGGGACCCGCCTACGGCATGGAAAGCCTTACCGTGGACGGCAACGACGTGCTGGCCGTCCATGAGGCCGCGGAAGAGGCCGTGCAGCGGGCGCGCGCCGGCGAAGGGCCCACCTTGATTGAGTGCCGGACCTACCGCACGCGCGCCCATGCCGAAGGCATGAGAGACGCCGGTTACCGCACACAGGAAGAGGTCGAGGAGTGGAAGACGCGCGATCCGATTACTCGCTACAACGAGTGGCTCCTGCACAATGAGGAGGCAGGCCCCGAGACGCTGGCCGCCATTGAAGCCGAGGTGAAGGTGATGGTGGCCGACGCCGAGGAATTCGCTCGCACCAGCCCGTGGCCGGAGCCTGATACCGTCAGCGAACATGTATTCAACCAGAGGTGAAGGCCATGCGAGAGTTGACCTACGTTGAAGCCACCCTGGAGGCCCTGGACGGCGCCATGGCGCGCGATCCCTCCATCTTCGTCGTCGGCGAAGGCATCGGCGAGCGGGGAGGCAACTTCAATACCACTGTCGGCCTCTACGACAAGTATGGGCCGGAGCGCCTCTGCGACACCCCCATCAGCGAACGCGGCTTTGTCGGCATGTGCGCCGGCGCCGCCATGACCGGCACACGCCCGGTCGTCGACTTCATGTTCCTGGACTTCATCCTCGACGCCTTCGGCGAGCTGGTCAACCAGATCGCCAAGATGCAGTACATGAGCAGCGGCCGCCTAAAGATGCCAATCCTGCTGCGCGGCGCCATCGGGATCGGCCACTCGGCTGCTACCCATCACTCCGGCAGCTACTACCCCATCTTCGCTCATCTTCCCGGGTTCCGCGTCGTAGTCCCGGCCATTCCCAGCGACGCCAAGGGGCTTTTCACCACCGCCTTGCAGAGCGACGACCCGGTGCTCTTCCTCGAACACAAGTCCCTTCTCTTCAATCGCGGCGCTGTGCCTGAAGGAGACTACGCAATCCCCTTTGGGCAGGCGCGCATCGCCCGCGCCGGCACGGACTGCACGCTCGTCGCCATTGGTTCGATGGTGGACAAGACGCTCGCCGTTTGCGAAAAGCTGGCGGAGGATGGCATTTCGGCAGAACTGATCGATCCCCGCACGATCGCTCCGCTCGACATGGCGACGATTCTGGAGTCGGTCAGCAAGACGGGACGGCTTCTGATTGTGGACGAGACCTTTCAGCCCTGCGGCGTGGGCGCTGAAATTGCGGCCCAGGCTGTCGACAAGGGATTTGACGACCTGGACGCCCCGATTCGCCGTCTGAACGGCGCGCACGTGCCCACGCCCTACAGTCCGCCCCTGGAGCTCGCCATAGTCCCGGAGTCGGACGACATCGAACAGAGCGTTCGCGACCTGCTTGCTGAATAACTGACATGGCCCAAGACCGGCGAAAACGCCTCCACCGGCGCCTCCGAAACCACCGCTGTACAATTGAGGGAATCCGATGGCCTACGAAGTGACGATGCCCCGCCTGGGTTGGACCATGGAAGAGGGCGTCTTTGGCGAATGGCTGAAACAGGATGGAGACGAGGTTAAGGCCGGCGACCTGCTCTTTACGGTCGAGGGCGACAAGGCTACCCAGGAGGTCGAGGTTTTCGAGAGCGGAATCCTGCGGCTTCCCCAGGGCGCCCCTGCGCCCGGTGATGTCATTCCCGTCGGCGCCCTGCTTGCCTATATCGCCCAGGCCGGGGAATCGACCCCTGCGGCGATCGCTCAGGCCGCGCCGGCCGGATCGCAGACAGGGCAGAAAGCGCCTGCGCCTGAAGACCCTGCTGCAGAGCCCGCCGCAGACCCTGCCGGGCACAAGGCGCCGGCGTCGCAACCAGTTTCCGCGGACGGAAGACGCGCGCCTGCCATCAGTCCGCGCGCCCGGCGGATCGCGGCCGAACTGGGCGTGGACTGGACCCGGATTACAGGCAGCGGCCGCACGGGACGGATAGTCGAACGGGATGTGCGCGCCGCTGCCGAGACGGTCGTTGAACCGCTTGGCGTGGACATTTCGCCGGTGGCGCGTCGCTTGGCTGCCGAAGCCGGCATCTCTCTCGAAGAGCTTGCGGCCGTCACGCCGGGCAGGCGTATACAACGCGAGGACGTCGAAGCTGCCATCGCCGCTCGCCGTCAAACAGTGCCGGCGCAAGAGGCGGCCGCGCAGGTGGTACCGCACAGCCGCATCCGCCGGATAACGGCCCAGCGTATGGCAGAGAGCGCGCACACGACAGCCCCTGTCACGCTCACCACCGAGGCCGACGCCACCGAGTTGGTTGCCTTGCGTCAGCAGCTCAAGGCCAGCTATTCTCGCCGCGGGTTGGCCGTCCCCGGCTACAACGACATCTATCTCAAACTGACGGCCTGCGCCCTGCAGGAACATCCCGCGCTCAATGCCAGTTGGAGCGAAGAAGCGCTGCACCTTCACAGCGAAATCCACGTCGGCTTTGCGGTCGAAACCGAACAGGGGCTGCTGGCGCCCGTGCTGAGGGACGTTCCTGCCAAGTCCTTGCGCGTGATAGCGGCGGAGACAGTCGAGTTGATCGAGGGCGCGCGCCGGGAACGCCTGGGGCATGAGGCGATGCAGGGAGGAACCTTCACAATCACAAACTTGGGCATGTACGGCATCGACGCCTTCACCCCTATAATCAACCTTCCCCAGATCGCAATACTCGGCATTGGCCGCATCATCTGCAAGCCGGCCGTCCACGACGGCCAAGTCGTCCCCCGCCAGATGGTCGCGCTCAGCCTGACCTTTGATCATCGCGCTGTGGACGGGGCCCCGGCCGCGCGCTTCCTCAACACAATTCGCGAATACGTCTCCGAGCCTGTTTTGTGGCTCTCCGCGTGACAGCTTCCCGCCCGCCGCTGCCTGCAATCTGGCCGCTCTTCCCTGCCCCCTTACTTCCTCAACAGGAGCTGCACATCTCTGCTGCATATCTCTTCTGTCGCTCCTTGCCCGGATGGCGCCCAGCCAACCGGCTCTGTCCATCTGCGCCCAGGGGTGAACCGAGATTGAGCATGTGAAAAAATTGACAATATGTCTGAATTCCTTACGATTAGCGGAAGCCCCATGGGACGAGATACATGAATAGTCAAATTCAAATCCACAAAGGAGAACGCCAACAATGACGCAAAGAGAGTCCTTGTCCAGAAGAACCTTTCTCAAAGTAACTGGAACATTCGCTGGCGCGGCCGCACTGGCGGCTTGCGCGCCCGTTGCAGCCCCCGCGGACGACGGTGCAATGGGCGAAGGAACGATGGCGGAGCCAATTACGATCCGCTACGGCCGCCATGATCCGGCCGCCGGCGTCGCCACAACCCTCGAATCCTTCCATGAAGAGCATCCGGACATTGTGGTCAGCGTAGAGCAGATCGGCGAATTTCACGCCAAAATTCCGGCCCTGGCCGCGGCCGGCACACTGCCCGACGTCGTACGCAGTTGGGAGGCGATGGCGCTCGACCTCGGGCGCAACAACCAGTTCATCGACGTCCAGCCCTACGTTGACGGCGAACCCGGCTACGACGCTGACGACTTCTACGAAAACTGGTGGAACTACCCGGTCGTGGAAGGCAAGCGCTTCGGCATCCCCGACGCCGCCGCGCCCCATATCACCTTCTACAACGCCGACCTCTTCGACGCCGCCGGTGTCGAGTATCCCAACAAGGACAGCTTCACCTGGACCGACTTCGAGGAGAAGGCCCGCGGCATCAGCGACCCCGACAACAAGATCTGGGGGTCGGAAACGATTCCGGTTGGCTGGCACATGTACAGTGTCAAACAGGCCTGGCAAAACGGCGGCAGCTACTACAGCCCCGATTTCCGCGAGTGCTGGCTCGACAAAGAGGAGACGATCCAGGCGATTCAGTTCTGGGCCGATATGTTGCTCGACGGCAACGTAATGCCCTCCCCGTCCCAGATCGTCGGCATCGGCGGCGCCGGCGCCGCCGCGGAGCTCCTGGCCGCCGGCAAGATCGGTATGCCGCGCATGGGGTCCGGGGTCACCGGCAGTCTTGTAGACGCCGGCTTCCGTTTCAACGTTGTCGCCGAGCCCAGCCAGGCCCGCCGCGACACCATCACGCACGGCGCCTTCAACAACATCGCCGCCACCTCCGAGAACAAGGACACGGCCTGGACCTGGCTCAACTACAACACCAGCACCCAGGGCATCTACAACTACGCCTCTAACGCGAACTTCCCCGGCACCCGCCGCTCTTCGAATGAAATCGAACCCTTCCCCTGGGTCGCTGACGTTGACTTCGAAGTCGACTGGGACGTCGTACCCGACGCACTGACATACGGGCACATTCTGCCGGGTCCGGCCAATGAGGGCGAGGCCCTGAAACTGATCGGCGACGCGCTCGACAAGGTATATGCAGGCGATGCCCAGGCCGCCGACATCTTCCCCGAAGTGGCGCCCAGGGTAACGGCTGTAATTTCGGATGTCTAGACCGCAAACCTGATTCACAACGATTCAAGTTGACTCGCGAAGGCAGCGGTCGGACCGGCTGCCTTCGCGGTCTTCTTCCATCTGGCCGTAGGCGCTTCCGCAGACCGCCCATGACGGCGCTCACGTTTTGCCGGCCGGCGCCTGAATAGGGCGCAGGGACAGTTTCCCGTGACCACGACCGGTCTTACACCTCGCAGTAATATCTGGCAGAGCAGGCGTTTCCGCGACGCCATCGTCGCTTACGCATTCATCCTGCCTTGGGTCATCGGCTTCGTCCTCTTCGTAGGCGGACCCATTGTGGCCTCGTTTGTCCTCAGCTTCTTTCGCTGGAAGATGATCGCGCCCCCCAAGTTTTACGGCCTGACGCATTACATCAGCATGGTCACGACCGATGAGCTGTTTCGCATCTCAATCTGGGTGACCTTCAAGTTTGTGATTATCTCCGTACCTGTAAGCCAGGTGCTGGCCTTGGGGCTGGCGCTTCTGCTGAACCAGCGGATACGCGGTCTCGGTTTCTGGCGCTCGGCCTTCTATCTGCCTGCCGTTGTCAGCGGCGTGGCCGGGTCCGTCATCTGGATGTGGATGTATCACGTTGAGTTGGGGATCGTAAACAACGGTTTAGCGCTCTTGGGCCTGGAAGGGCGAAACTGGCTCTATGACAGGGAACTGGTGCTGGGATCCCTTATCGTCAAGAGCCTTTGGAACATCGGCATCCCCATGGTCATCTATCTGGCCGCATTGCAGGGAATGCCGCAGCAGCTCTATGAAGCGGCGGACATTGACGGCTCTGGCGAAGTCTCAAAGTTCTTTGCAATCACCCTGCCCATGCTCTCTCCGGCCATTTTCTTCAACATTGTGATGGGCATCATCGCTTCCGTGCAGACCTTTGCCGAACCCTATGTCATGACCAAAGGCGGCCCGGACAATGCAACGCTGTTTCTGGGCCTGCATCTCTATAATAACGCCTTCCATTACCTCAAAATGGGCTACGCCTCTGCCATGGCCTGGATTATGTTCCTGCTCATCTTTGGGCTGACCGTCTTCCAGTTCGGCCTCGCCGGCCGCTGGGTCTATTACGAGGGCGGCGCGCGCTAGCCCGCCGGGAGATTCGATAGTGGTCGCAGGAAACGAGACCGTTGCCGCCCCCGAGCGGCTGCATGGCGCGGCCTACACGAGGCCCAGCAGACTTCGCACCCTTCTGATTGGCAACCGCTTCCGGACCGGCCTGGTGCGGCTGATTGTAATCTACGCGGTTCTGATCTTCTCCGCCTTTCTCTTTCTTTTGCCCTTCTACTGGATGGTCAACACGGCCCTCAAGCCGTCCAACCAGGTCTTTACACTGCCGCCCACCTGGATACCCAAGCCGGTAATGTGGTCGAACTTCCTGACCGCCTTCACGATCCAGTACGAGACCGACCCCCCTGTTTACATCTATGCGCGCAACACGTTGATCGTAACCGTAAACGGCGTCGTTTCAACGATATTCTCGAGCGCGCTGGTCGCCTATGCCTTTGCCCGCCTCGAATTCCCGGGCAAAAACGTCATCTTTCTGGGCATCCTGAGTACGCTCATGATTCCCTTCGCTGTCGTGATGGTTCCCCAGTTCATAATTTGGGGGTATTTGAACTGGCTGGACACGCTCTGGCCCCTGATGATTCCGCACTGGTTCGGATCGGCGTGGAACATCTTCCTGCTGCGCCAGTTCTTTATGACGATCCCGAGAGAATATGACGAAGCGGCCTATCTTGACGGCGCGTCGCGCTGGCATATCTTTATCCGCATAATCCTGCCTCTTTCCAAGCCCGCCCTGGCGGCTGTCGCCGTCTTCGCCTTTGTCTTCTTTTGGAACGACTTTCTTGGCCCCTTGATCATTCTTTCTAAGCCCGAAAACTTTACCCTTACACTGTTCCTGGCGAACTTCAATGTCGCCTATCGGGGAACCCCGTGGCATCTCTACATGGCCGCCGCGCTTATCATTATTCTCCCCTGCCTTGTCCTCTTCTTCTTCTCCCAAAACGCCTTTCTCAAGGGGATCACCGTTACCGACCTGAAGGGGTGAGGGCAGCCGCTCCTTTCGCAAGCCTTTTCACAAGCCTTTCCGCAGGACTTTCCTTCACTGAAACAGAGGCACCTATGAAAATCAAAGAAATCCGTGCATTTGAGATTGCGGCCGAGGCCCAGCCCCAGACAGCGCCGCGCACGCCAAGCCGGGCCGAGACCGTCCACATGAACCGGCCCATGGCCCGCTATCCCCGTTTTCCCAACGGTGAGGGCCACGTCTCCATGGCCCCCTGGAAACGGCCGGCCGTGCTCGTAACCGCTGAGGACGGCACGCAAGGCTTCGGCATCTCCCTCTACGGCTCTGTCGTCGCGCCCATGATCAACGAGCATTTCGGCCCCAATCTGATCGGCGAGAACGCCATGGCCACGGAAAAACTCTGGGACATGATGGTGCGGCTCTCGACCGCTTTCAGCCCCACCGGCATGACCAGTTACGCCATCAGCGCCCTCGACGTGGCCCTGTGGGACCTCAAGGGAAAACTGCTGGGGCTGCCCGTGTACGAACTCCTGGGTGGACCGCAGAAGGAAAAGATCTTCTGTTACGCCTCCGGTTTCGACCAGGAGTGGTACATGGAGCTTGGCTTCAAGGCCACAAAGCTGTTCAGCCCCTGGGGACCCGAAGACGGGCTGGAGGGTCTCAACAGGCTTGAGGAGCTGGTTGCAAGCACTCGCCGGACCATCGGCGACGAAGTGGAGCTGATGCTGGATGGCTGGACGGCCTATGATCCCGAATACACCGTGCGCGTGGCCGAGCGCATGCGCCCCTACCGCCTCAAGTGGTTGGAGGACTACATCCAGCCCGAAGATCTCCTGGGGTACGAGTCGATCCGCCGGCGCTTGCCCTGGCAGACCCTGGCGACCGGCGAGCACTGGTACAATCTCGCCCCCTTTGCCCACGCCGCCGGCAAGCGCCTCGTGGACATCTTCCAGCCGGACGTCCTCTGGTGCGGCGGCATCACCGCAGCCGCCAAAATCTGCCACCTGGCGCAGGCAAATCAGATCTCCGTCATCGCCCATGGAGGCATGAACTACCCCTACGGCCAGCACCTCTCTATGGCCATGCCCGCGGTCACGTGGGGAGAACGGTCGGAGGGCGTCTCCGCGCCCGGCGTACCCCTCGCGGAAATGGTCAAGTTGCCCGGCACTGCCGTCATCGAGGACGGCTGCCTGGTGCCCAGCGACGCCCCCGGATTCGGTCTGGAAATCGACGATGCCTGGCTGGAGAGGGTCACTGTCTGAACCGATTTCACCCTTTTTCGTCTCACTGAACTGGAGAAAAGCCCATGGAACTCGGCTACTTTCTGATGCCCGTTCACCCGCCTGAAAAGGACTTTACGCAGAGTCTTGAAGAGGACCTGGAGTTGATCGAGCGCGCCGAGGGCCTTGGCTACTCCGAGGCCTGGATCGGCCAGCATCACTCCGTCAAATGGGAGCCGATGCCCTCGAACGACGTCTTCATTGCCAACGCCGTCGCCCGCACCAGCACAATCAACTTCGGCACCGGCGTGACCATCGCCCCCTTCCATCATCCGGTCAACGTGGCCGTTCGCCTCTCGATGCTGGACCACCTCTCGCGCGGCCGGCTCATGTGCGGCTTTGGCCAGACCGGTATTCCCACCGACCTCACCCTGTTCAACCTGCCCGCGGACCCACGGACGCTGGGGCTCATGACCGTCGAAAGCATCAACATGGTCCTGAAACTGTGGACCACCGACGCCCCCTTCGACTTCAAGGGCGACTACTGGCACATCCATATCGACGAGACCCGCCCGGACATAGGACTGGGTGAAATCCTGCGGCCCTACCAGAAACCGCATCCGCCCGTGGCGATGGCGATCCTCAAGGGTACCTCGATGGCCGCGCGCATGGCGGGGCAGCGCGGCTTCCTTCCCGTCAGCACGAACCTCGTGCCCACGGCGACACTGGCCCAGCATTGGGAGACCTTCTCCGCGGGCGCACGCGAAGCTGGCCGGGAAACCCCCGACCGCAGCATCTGGCGCATAGCCCGCAATATCTTTGTCGGCGACTCCAAAGAGGAAGCCTTCGACTTTGCCCTCAACAGCGCCTTCGGACGCTCCTTCGCCTATCTGATCGATCTGATCGGGCCTGGTCGCCTCGACGGCTGGAAAGAGGACCCCGAAATGCCCGACGAAGAGGTGACCGCAGAGTACGCCGTCCGCCGCCTTGCCATCGTCGGCGACGTGGACGAGTGCATTCGCCGCCTGCAGGAGATCCAGGACGTCACGGGGGGCTTTGGAACGCTGCTGGCCATCGGCCACGACTGGGATGACAAGCCGCGCTGGCTCCGCTCGATGGAACTCCTGAAGAATGAGGTGATTCCCGCACTGTAGGGCTTCCACCTTCCCTTCGCCGTTCGATCTCTTCGCGCGCCCAGTCGAACTTGGCCGTGCGCGGCCCGGAAATCGGGAAAACAGCGTCGGGAGAATTTGACAGTAACCGTTTTCTGCGCTAAACCATTCACGGTGGAAGACTGATCGCTGCATTCCCTTCTCTGTCCCCCCCGGCAGGCTGAATCCAGGTTACAGTGCAACGAATAGGGTGCCTCCTGTCACACTTCTGTGTGAAATCTATCCATTCCATTCACTTTACCCAGAGGAGCAAGAAATGTCGGAACAGAGTCTCAATCGAAACGAATCGGGCGGCCTGGTGAACGGCCGCTTGAGTCGAAGGAACTTCCTGCGCGCCACCGGCGGGATCACTCTCGCCTCCCTCGTAGCCGCCTGCGCTGGCCCGGCCCCCGCTACCGGCGGGGACATGGAAGAGGCCGGGGAGGCCATGGCCGAAGCCCAGGGCATCACAATGCTGATCCGCTCCGATATCCGCAGCGCCTACGCGGCGGACGATGCCGTAGAGCGCTGGAACGAAGAATTCGAGGCGCAAGTCGCCATTGAAGAACCGGCCGGCGCTCCGGATACGAAAATTCAGGCGGCCCAGGCCGCCGGCGATCTCATCTGGGACGCCTACGCGGTCGTCGTCTTTCCGTGGGACGCCCCCAGGTGGCACAGTCGGGGCTTGATTCAGTCGATGGACGAGTTTATCGAAGCTTCGTCGATTCCAGGATCGGACGAGGTCGTGCCGGGGATCATCCCGTCAATTTTCGAGGTCCACAAAATCGAAGGCAATCAGTACGGAATCCCCGGCAATGTCGGCAGCGTAGCTTTGGGCTGGTTCTGGGAACCGATGGAGAAGGCCGGTTTCGACAGCCAGCCGATGACCTGGGACGCGGTTCGGGAAGCGGCGCAAAAAATCTCCGAAACCAGCCCCGAACTGACGCCTTACGATGCCTCCTGCACGCCGCTTTGCGATCTGTACGCCATGATCTGGGGCGCGACCGAGACGCCTCTTACCGACGACGGTCTGATAGATATCTCCGGCGAGGCGAGCCTTGCTTCTCTGACCTGGATCCGCGAGATGGTTGACGACGGCCTGATGGCGTCGGCAACAGGCGAAAACTTCGGCAACTGGCTGAAGGGCGGTACCGCTCTGCTGACCTCGTTCGATGTCCACGGAACGATGGCCCAGCAGACCTTCGGACAGGAAATGGCAACGACCGGAATCAACTTCTTCCGCGAGGATCCTGAAGTCGCCGGTACAAAAGCGGGCACACCTTTCTGGATCAACTCCACGGCCCTGCTCAACAAGGCTGCCAATCCGCAAGGCGCAGTCGACTTTACCCTCTGGTGGTTTGGGCCGGAGAACAAGGCCACCGGCAAGCAGATCACGGAAGTTGCTGCCAAGCCTTGCTACCAGTACACCTATGACGAGTTTGTCAAGGACGACCCCGTGCAGCAGTGGCAGCTTGAAGGCATCGAGTTGGTCCGCAACTCGGTCTGGTTCCCGTCCAACCTCTTCTTCGGCCTCCAGAACAGCAATCTCGGCCCGGAGATGCAACGCCTGCGCGACGCGACCCAGAGCGTCACGCCCGAGGAGGTCATTGAAGTCGCAATGGAAGGCATTCAGATCGACCTCGATGAGCTGAAAGAGTCCGGTCGCTACGACCGCATGATGATGGCCTGACGATGGCCTGACGATGGCCTGATAATGGCCTGATAGTGGCCTGATGATGGCCGCCGTTCAATCAGCGGCGGACAGCTGACCTGTCTGCCGCTGATTGATTCCCCGCCCGCATTTCCAGGAGTCTTCGATGACGACACAATCAGACACTGGGGGCGGCCTGTTCGCCGCCGTTCGTCGATATCGACAGTCAAGCGGTTCGCAGGTCTCCTACCGCAAGAACAATCTGTTGGGTTATCTGTTCATTGCGCCCGCCATGGCTCTGTACCTGACCTTTAACGTCTGGCCCATCTTTCGCGGCATCGCCATGGCGTTTACCGACTATCGATTCGTCTATCCGGATACGCGTTGGGACTTTAACGGCTTCAGCAACTTTGTCAAGATGGTCGGAGACCGCCGCGCGCTGGACGCCGCCGGAATCTCGCTCAAATATCTGGCATTCGTCGCGCCCGCCATGATCCTGATCGCCCTGGCCCTGGCGGTGATGATCTCCAAGGTCAAGAGAGGGGCTGCCTTCTACCGCTGGGTGGTCTATCTGCCGGCTGTGCTGCCCGTGGCGGTAATCTTCCTGATGTTCGGCGAAATGTACGGCTTTCAGTTCGGTTTCATCAATACCGTTTTGCGGGGCTGGGGGTTTGAGAATCCCCCCAACTGGCTGGGCGACCGGGGGCTGGCCTTGCCGGCAATCGGCGCCGCCCACATCTGGATGATCTTCGGCTTCCCGACACTCCTTTTCCTGATCGGCATCTACAATATCGGCGCCGAAATGTACGAGGCGGCATCGCTCGACGGGGCAAATGGTTGGCATCAGTTCCGCTATCTCACGGCCCCGCTCCTGAAGCCGACTTTCGCCCTGATCGTCGTCCTGAACCTCCCCCTGTTCGGCGTCGTCGAACCAATGTTAATTCTCAACAACGGCGGCCCGGCCAACTCCACGCGCACGCTTGGCCTGTATCTCTATCAGCAGGCCTTCGAAGTGGGTGACCTCCGGCTCGGCTACGCCGCCGCCATTAGCCTGGTCATAGGTCTGTTTAGCGCTCTGATCGCTGGGCTGATCTTCCGCTGGTCGCGACAGGACTAATCCTTCTTGAACGCAGATTTACTGTTCAAGTCCACCCGCAACGTAAAGGTCGATCTTTAGACCAAAGGACGGACTTATGGCGACGGAAGCAGATACAACTGGGATTGGTCGGCAAAAGGAGGGGGAGACGGAAAGCCGGATCTTCCGGCTGCAAGCGTGGCTGCGGCAAACGGACTTCTTTTCGCACCTGGTCCTGGCCGTTGTCACCTTCATTGTCTTGTTGCCGCTTCTGTGGATCATCTCTACTTCATTTAAGGACCGGCTTGAGTTTTCAACGAATTCAGCTGCTCTGATCCCGAGCAGCTTCAGCCTCGTCAACTATCTCTACATGTTCGAAGCGATCCAGCTATTGCCCATCTACATGCGCAATAGTTTCATACTTGCCGGGGGCGTGACGCTGATCCAGGTCTTCTGCTCGGCGCTGGCGGGTTACGCATTCGCCCGGATGCGCTTTTGGGGTCGGGATTATATCTTCATCGCAATCATCGTTTCAATGTTCGTGCCCAGGGCCGGAGGGCTGATGGCTCTTTACGAGCTGATGACCTTCCTCAAGCTGCGCAACAGCCTTTTCGGCCTGATCCTCCTCTTCGCCGCCGGCCTGCCCGCCGCCATTTTCATTATGCGTCAGGCCTTTCTCGCGATTCCACAGGAGGTCGAAGAGTCCGCCTTCATCGACGGCGCAAGCTGGTGGCAGACCTTCTGGCGTATCGCCCTGCCCCTGGCAACCGGCGCAATGGTCATCATCGGCACCCTCGCTTTCGTGGGCGTTTGGAGCGATTACATTCTCACCTATACCATGATCGACCGCGATGCGCAGTTGACCATCTCTGTGGGCATCAAGAAGGTTCTCGCGACCAGCTACGAATCGGCGCTCTCCCCCCGCTTCCGCAATCAGTTCGCTGGCGAGGCCGCCGACGCGACAATGCTCCTTTTCAGCGCATTGCCTGTCATGATCATCTACGCGCTGATGCAGAAATGGTTTATGCGGGGGTTGACCGAAGGGGCCATCAAGTTCTAGTCGCTGGACCTCAGCGAGCACAGTTTCCTCAACGAGGACAGTCTCCTATACCAGTCCAAGCTCTTCGTCAATCTCCAACTGGTATCCGTCGACCTGTTCAGAAAGCACCTCCTCCATCGACAACGCCCTGCCCGCCCCGCTTGACTCCAGCATCGCGTAAGCGAGCGCAACCGAACGCGTCCCCTGGGTGGGACCGACTTCGATGGACCCGCCGTCCTCGATTGCGAGCCCCAGTTCGCCGTATTCCGTGGCGATCAGTTTGCGATCGGTCTCGGGGAAGGGAAAGTCATAGCCCCAGAGTCGGTCGCCGCCGAAGAGTGCGGCCGTTATCGGCTCCAGGTGAAAGTTTGGCACAAGATCAAGCAGACTCGCGTCGCAGATCGATTCTCCCTCCCTGTGCAATGTTATCAGCTGTCCCGACCTGTCGGATGGCAGCTCCAGCGAACCGGCCGAACCGTGGATCTGTCGCGTCCACACGCCCTGGCCGTGCGCCGCGTGATCCTCGATAAACTGGCAGACTGCGCCGTTCTCAAAGAGAATAGTCCCGTAGGAGGCGTCTTCGGCGGTGGCCTCAAACTCGGCCGGCATCTCCCTTTGCCACTTGCCGTATACGCCGGCCGGATTGCTGGATGAACGGCCGGCCGGTCCCGCGGCCGGGTTGTGCCTGATCGGTTCGTGCAGGCGGGACTGGGCATAAACTGTGCTCACGGGTCCGAGATAGTACTCGAGAATGTCGGTAAAATGGACGCCCACGTCCAGCAGAACGCCGCTCTCGTTCTTCTGATGCCGCCAGACTGAGATCGTCATGTGGCTGCCGCCGCCCATCGTGTTATGTATCATCAGCCGCGGCGACCCGATGACTCCGGCATCCAGCAGCGCCTTTCCGAGCCGGTTCATGGGATCGCGCCGGTAGTTCTCGGCCACGCTCACGATGCGGCCGCTCTTTTCGGCTGCTTGGCAGATGCGATTGCCGGCGCGCACTGTCAGGCCTACCGGCTTCTCGATCATGGCGTGCCAACCGCGCGCTAAGGCTTCTTCAGCGACCGCATGATGGTAGCGGGGCGTTGTGGTGATGTCCACGGCCGCCACCCCCAGGGCTTCGAGTTCCTCCAGGGATTCAACCACCTGCGGGCGCACCCCCAGACGTTCCTCGGCATCGTCGGCCAGAGACTCTGCGTTGGCCCGAACGGGGTCGCAGGCGCCAACCAACTCGAACGGGGAAAGCCCCGCGTTGTGCAGTTCGGCCAGGCCATACAGATGGCGGTGGCCCATTCCGCCGCAGCCAACGATTGCGAGAGGGATCTTTTCCATTTTGTTTCCTTTGTCAGGTGTTGAGGCTCACGACACCCATACCGATGCGAGGAACGGAGCCTGGTTCCGGGTATTCAGGTCTGTCACTTCTCATTTTTGAGAAGCTGCCCGCTGGATGCGAAGAAAAGGAGAGGCAACGTCAAGTCTATTACAGCCCATAGCCAGCCGAAGGAGTTCTCCGGGTTAGAGAACTGGAAGCCGATCCAGCTCCAGAGAAGGGCAAAGAACAAGGCAATTCCAAAGTAAAGGACACCGTTTGCTTCCAGGTACTCCCTGGTAACGCCGTCGTCAGGGCCGCTATCCAGTGCTCGCTTTCTTTGGAAGGCGTAGTAGAGAACAATTATCAGACCCAGCACGAGCAGTGGGTCCAGGATTCTGTAAACGGTCACGGCCATGCCTTCTCCCAGCGGGTCGTAGAGCTGCGAAGTTATGTACTGTGCATAGAGCGCTATCCCCAGGACCTTCAGATAAATCGAGAACAGTGATTTCATTTTGGTTCACTCCTTGGAACTGTTCCGGTATGCGGATCAACCTGTAATCTTACATGCTCAATATATTCGCCTTAGGGGGGCCACTGGAATCTCCGCGATGAGGGAGGGCGAAACCATAGTGGTTGCCGCCCGTCTCGCCGCAATGCTAATAAATTTACCCCAACTTTCTTCAGTTGGAAACACGATTTTGGCGGGGGAGATGATGGATGCAGCGATGCGCTGGGGGGATGGTCACTCTTTACTCGCGTTCACCTACCTTCATTCTGGTCAAGGTCTTCTCAGCCTCCCAAACGCCAATCTCGACTGTCGGTTTCTGAGATTCAAAGTCATAAACGACCAGGCGCAGTTCGTATTCGCCCGGCGAGAGATCCGAGGGAAACGCAAGAAAGTGCAAAGTTTCGACCGGTTCCTCAGCTTGCCATCTGTTCGTGGTGGAAGTTTCGAAATCTTCGAGTACGGCGTCTTGTTGATAGACCACGCCGCCTTCGGCATCGTGCAGACGCAGTGAAATCGAAAAGACGGACTCCAGATCAGGGGCAGTCTGCCATTGCATTGCTGCCCACCAGGATCGATCTCCGTCCAGGTCGAAATGTTGATTCAAAGACAGCTGCCCTTTGCCTTGCCCAAGTGCAAACCCATGGATAGATATGCCGCCGTCGTAGTGAACTGTCAAAGGCTCCAGATGGTCGTAATATGTCCAGGAACCACTCAGGTCAATATCCGCGTAACTGTGGATCTGAAAGCTGTCATGGCTTTCGTCCCCAAGGTAGCGACCGTACTTTTCGAGAATGACGGCGACCTGCCGGTCGGAAAGGGCAGTTTCCCCAACGCGGCTGTTGACCCCACCCACAAAGTGAACTGCGGATACGTCTTCCAGCGAGGCAAGCATGGACTTGACCTTTGGCGCCAAATTGTGTGTTGCAGTCGCATGAATGAGGCGCGTTGCCGCGGCCCCGCTATAGAGATAATCAAAACCGGGCTGCATTCCGGCTTCGTCATGCCAGGCATAGTCAGAATTCAGTACGATCAGATTGACCGTACTTCTCGTGGAAGGGAGTTCGTTCAAGGCAAGGGCAAGTTCGGTCCAGATCTGGTCGTATGCCAAGTTTACCTCAGGCGCGGCCGCCCATTCTTGGAAATAAGCGCGATGAGTGTGGACGCCTTGAATCAGAGTCAGACCGGCCGCAGCGGCTACAACAGTAGCGGCCATTGTACGCTCGCGTCTCAAAAGGGGGGCCCATCTGAACTGCTCCCAGGGAAATCGATCCCGCAGGAAACGGACCGTCTCCCAGACGCCGACCCCCGCAAGCAGATATATGGCAGGCGTCGCGCCAAACATGCGCAGGAAATGGGGAACATTCCCATCGCTGGACAGCAGGGCCGGTAGCAACAGCAGCCCCAGCCAGAGGAGCGGCAGACGAAAAGCGGGCTGTCTCCACCGCCTTACCGCCGTCCCCGCGCCCAACCAGAAAAAGAAAGCTTCCCAGATGTTCAGCAGCGGCTGACCGGAGTAGTTGTGGCGCCAGTTCGGATCGCCTCGTATGCCAAAGGCCAGCAGATGCTCCCACACGTTTACGACCAGAGCCCACAGCGAGCCAAACAGTCCGCTGCCAGGTTCAAAAACAGAGACCTGGCTGCTGCGCAAGAAAAAGTAGTCTGGATTCAGGACAAAATAGACGAGAATCGGCGCCGCCAGTACGCTGGAAACGCCTACAAAGACGCTTGCCAGCGGCAACTCAGCCCTCAGGCGAGAATTGAGAGAAGAGAGGCGACGGGAGAGGGACCCTCTCCCGCTGATCGCCGCTTCGGCTTCGTTCCTTCCCCAGGGCGCCAGAAAGCTCAGTCCAAGAAAGAGAAACAGGAAAGGGGTAACTCTGGCCGCAATATAAGTATAGGCAAGCAGCCCGGCGCACACACCTGCCAGCGCAACCCGCCGCCAGCTCCGGCGCCTCCACCCTTCCCATAGCAGGGCCAGGCACAGAGTGAGCAACAGGGGGAGGAAGTTGACTCTGAACGACGTGCGCCCAATGACCGTCTGAGCGAGCGAGACCGCCATCAGACCTGCCCCAAAGCCGCCGACCAGCAGGCCGCGCCAGGGCGTAGCTGGCCCTCCGTCGCCTTCTCGCCCAAAGAGAAGATATCCCAGCCAGAAGATGGCAAAGACGGTACACATGCTGGCCAGCGCCGTGGGTAGACGAATGGCCAGTTCAGTCCGCCCCAGTATGGAGGTGGACAGAGCCATCAGGTAGATTCCCAGCGGCTCTCTTCCATTATTTTCGGGAAAGTAAACAGAGTGGCTTCCTTGCAGTACTTGAAGAGCATCCAGCCCATTCGCCCCTTCGTCAATGAAAAGCCCAGGGGGAAGTTCGTCCAGACGGTAAAAGCGCAGTGTGATTACGGTAATCGCCAGCACGAACAGAATGACCGCCGCGGCAGGCTTGATCAAGCTCAGGTCAGTTTCTGATTCAACGCCTGTGCCAGGTGTGTCAAGCCCGGCAGACTTCGTTTCAGACATTTCGGACTCTTCTCAACATCTTTTCGCCGCATTGCAACCGGTTCGTCATCCGGCCCATTTCACGTCCCGCCTGATCGGACTCTCACTTCGGCAATACTTGCAGCGTTCCAATATCCAGGCGGGCGTTGCCGCCATTCAAGGGCACGATCGGTTCGTGTGAAATGTCAGGAAAGTAGAGGCCGGCGACAAGCCGATAGGTTCCCGGGGACAGCGTTTCCGGGACCGTAATGTTATGTGTCGAGTTCAGAACCAGCCCTGGTTCCCAACGTTGGTAGGGCGTAAATTGTCCACCAGGCGGGCCGTCATGTTGCGAGACTCCCATCCCTTTCTCGTCGACCAGGTGTACAAATGCGCTCACGGGAACGCCGGCAGTTTTTGCAGACCACCACAGCTGGACGGTCGCCACCTCACCGGGGCGGGCAGAGGGGGGTGGCCGCACGCCCTCCAATCGAATGTTATCGTATTCGACGCCGGTTGCCGATATTTCCCACGTGCGGTCAGTGACGCCCGAGGCCGCCGCTGCCATCAGCGCACCAATTGCAGCCCAACCGATCAGTGGCAAGTAACGCTGGGATGTTTTGAGAATTGACTTCCTGCCCGGCCAGGCCTTGCCCGCCCCGCTTGATCCCATATACAGAAGCGCAAACACTGCAATCCAACCGACAGCCGCCAGGACTCTACCAAGCCAGACCGAGCGCGTAGGACCCCATGCAAATACAACATCGTGCGTGCCAGGTGGAATCTGCACGCTGGCGAGGGCGAGCTGGCTCGCCGGCTCAACTCTTGCCTTGTTGCCATCAAGTGTAACTTGCCAGGCAGGGAAGTAGAATTGGTGGAAGAGAAGACGGAATTCCTGTTGCGTTGTGACCTGGAATTGGCGTTGAAGAAAGCCCCAGCGTACCGGCGCCACTGCAAGTGTCTCATTCGAGTCCGGCATCTGCATCTCTTCCCAGGGAGGCCCACCTATCGATCGAGGATCCACATCAACCCAGACGGGCAGAAACTCTCGCGGCCAGCTGCCGATCCTGTTGCCCTCCGAATCGCGGTCCCATGCCTGAGAATTCATTTTCCATAGAGCTGCGGTGGAGTACTCCTGATTGCGGGAATCGTCCGTCGGATAGTCCAGACCGGCAGTCGAATAGAAAACGATGTACGTTGAAAACGCTATGATTACAACCGGCGCTATGTATGCCGGCAGGCGTCGCAACACCTGCAGTTGTTCCAGGCATGCCGCCAACAACAACGATGTGCCAAAAGCGGCGAACATCTGCCAGCGCCAGGGAAACTGCAGTTTTTCAAACAGAAACTCGACGCCTGCCCACAGCCAGTAGCTGGCAGAGGTTGTCAGCCAAACAGCCAGCAGGGTGGACGACAACACAACAATGGTGAAGAAGCGAAGATTGCGTCTCTTCGAGGCCGCGACTACATTGATCGCGAAAATGCCAATCGGGACTGTATAGATGGGCAGAAAAAACGTTGGATTCTCGCTATACGTGTAGGAATAAATGAGCGCAGGCTCGAACAGATCACTCCAACCGGCCATGTGGTCCATCCACGCGCCAAAAGCGACCCCTTGGCCAACTCTGACCCAATTCATCTCCAGCAGGACTGGCAGTGTGGACCATGAGGTCAGGAGAATGCCGACGGCGCCAAAGCAGGCCATAGCCAGTCCGGCCGAGATCGGGGAGACTCCACCCGCGCGCTGCCGTAGTAGGGCAAAAATGGCAAGAACGACTGCAAAGGCGATCACGACCATGAGCGCCGTCAAATGATGCGTCAGTATCAGACCGCTAAAGGCTAACCCTGCTTTGGCCAGAGGCGTGCCATAGGCGCGGACCCCCCGTAACGGGCTTTCTGCGTTAACTGTCGCTCCGCCCTCCTGCCATGAGACTGCCTTCACGGCCTGAAGTCCGTACAGGGAAACCAGCGGCAGCCACATAAAGGCGGCGAGTTCAGGAAAGGCCCCCCGTTCAAAAAGGTCCAAGATGCGATAAGGGTGAAACTGATAGCAGATAGTACAAGCAGCCGCAGGCCAGACCGTGAAGAACTGTCGTGCCAGGCGAAACATCCACAGCGCCGAGAGCGCAAAGCCGGCGGCTATGGGGAGACGCAAGCTTGCCACCATGTCCAACCCGGCCAGATTCAGGATCGCAGACGGATAATAGAATAATGGGGGGTAATAGTTCAGTACGGGGTAGCCATAACCGAAACTGTAATCCGGAAACCAGCGTGGATAGAGAACCCCCGCCTGCAACGCATCGGCCAGCGCACGAATCCGGTGCATGTGGATGTGTCCGTCGTGGGTTGTAGCGGGCCAGCTGTCCGTCAACCACAGAACCACTGCAAAGGAGAACAACGCCAGACACGAGACAGCTAAATGGTCCTGTTGAAAAGTTTCCTTCATTATTCGCTTGGCAAAATCGCCGCGCGAAGCGCAAATTCGCATTTTCCGAACCTGAATTTGGAGGGAGTGAAGGCCCTGTCGACCGGTTAGAAAGTGGTTCGCACGAGGTCAAGGCGTGGTTTCAACATGTGGTGGACTGACCGACCCCCTCACCTGGATTCACTGAACTGCAGATGAGCTATGGTCTTCTCCGCCTCCCACACGCCGAGCTCAACCGTGGGCTTCAGCGACTCGGTGTCGTAGACAACCATTCGCAGTTCGTAGGCCCCCGGGGGTAGATCAGTGGGAAAACTGAGCAGGTGAACAGAATCAAAGGGGCCGGAAACGCCTTCGCTCCCAGTGGAGGAATGGTCCGGCCTCCACAGCACATAGTCCTCTTGAAATAGGCCCTTGCCCTCGGCGTCATGGAGCCGCAGGGAGATGGCGTAATCCAAACTTAGTTCCGGGGCGGTCTCCCATTGCAGAGCCAGCCAAAGGGGGCTGTCCGCTTTCAAGTGGAGTGGAAGCTGTGCCGCCAGTTGTTCTTCGCCCTGGCCGGCGGCGAACCCGGTCAGCGAAATGCCGCCATCGTAATTGACGGTCATCGGATCTATATATTCGTACAACGTCCAGGGGCGGTCCAGGGAGATTCCGGTGTAGCTCCTGATCTGAAAGTCGGTGTAGTCCTCAGTGCCCAAGAGACGGCCGTACTTGTCAAAGAGAACCGCGAGGCGTTGATCTTCGTCCCCGGACCAGATCACGTCGTTGCTCCAGTCCACAACCTTGACTTCAGAAAGAGATTCGGAGGCCGCCAGCGCCGACCCGATCTGGCGGGCAAAGTCAGGCATTGCCGTGTGAACAAGATGGACCGGCGCGTCGCCTTGATACAGATATTCAAAACTGTACTGCCACAGGTAGCCTGGAACCAGAAACACTGCGCTTCCATCCGACGGCTGTTCATTCACCACCTGAATGAGGTCGGTCCACCCTGCCCCGTAGGCCCTGTGAATCTCGGGGGCTGAGGCCCATCTGTGGAAATAGTCGCGATAGGTATACGCGCCCTGGAACAGGATGGCGAGACCGACCACAGTGGCGAAGACGGCGCCGGTCCTGGCTTCCGTAGCTTGGGAGAACCGCTTGCTCAAGTACGAGAAGGCCTCCCACATGCCAACGGCGACGAGCAGATAGATGGCCGGTATTGCGCCGATCATGCGTATGGTATTGGGAGGGACGGAAGTTAACTCTCTTGCAACGACGGCCGGCAGAATCAGCAGCGCGAGCCAGAGCAACAATAGGCGGTAGGCGGGTCGCGCCTGCCAGCGCCAAACCGCCGCGCCGACGCCCAGCCAAAAGAAGAATGCCTGCCAGAGATTCAAGACCGGCTCGCCCACCAGGTTGTGCCGCCAGAGGAGATCGCCCCGAAAACCAAATGCCAGCACATAGCCCCAAACGTTGCCCAGGAAGGTTCCCAGCGGATTCCCGAGATTGCGTTCCGAATCGAAGACCCACGTCTGCGCGCTGCGCAGAAAGAAGTGATCCGGATTCTGAATGAAGTGAAGGAGGATAGGCGCAGCCGCCGCACCGGCGAAAGCGACAAAGACGAATGCCTTCTTCCATTCTGTCGTAGTGGGCAGGCGCAAGCGTTGGAGGACCGACCAGCGCGGGCCCAGGTCGGTCCTGTCTCCGGCCCTGTCTCCGGCCCTGCGCCAGGATATCAGGAAACTCAGGCCAAAGAGGAGAAATAGAACAGGAGTGAACCGTGCTGTGATGTAGGTGTAAGGCAGCAGCCCTGCACAACCGCCTGCCAGCGCAATACGCCACCAGGTACCGGCCTTTGCCGCCTGGGCGCTGAGTCCTTCTGGACCTTTCTCAGTTGACCCGTCACTTGATGGGAAAGGCCGGTCTGCGTGCGACCACCCCCACCAGAGAAGTGCCAGGCACAGGCTGAGAAAGAAAGGGAGGTAGCTGCCTCTGAGCGCGGTGCGCCCGATTACCGTCTGCCCCAGGGATACCGCCAGCAGACCGGCGCCCGTTCCTGCGAAAAACAGACCGCGCCAGGGTGTGGGCGCGCCTCCAAGTTCGTCCCGCCTGAAAAGAATCCATCCTAGCCAAAAGAGAACAAGAACCGTGCCCGCGCTAATGAGTGCGGTCGGGAGACGCACGGCCAACTCGGTGCGGCCCAGGAAGGCGGTTGCCAGCGCAATCGCATAAACTATCATGCCTTCGCGTCCATTGTTCTCGGGAAAGAACGCGGCATGCTCTCCTTGCAACACCTGTAAGGCGTTTACACCATGCGTTCCTTCATCATGATGCAAGCCCGGCGGAAGTTCCGACAGGCGGTGCAGGCGCAGTATTGAGACTGTCACGGCAATGGCAATCAGAATCCCTGCGGCAGCCAGTGTAAACCTTACGGGTCACCTCCTATCCTCTGGGCAGTACTTTCTAAATCGAACGCGAGCGGCGGCGTTTCACGCGTCCTCCATTCACAGATTACCTTTACCTTGCCAATGCGCAAAGGCGGCTGCCCGGTTCGAGGCTTTTTCATTAGGGAGGGGCAATTCAATCAGCGGGACTCGGAAACCTGCAAGTTTGCTATGACTGCTTCAGGCTCCCAAACACCGAGCTCGACAGTGGGTTTCATGGATTGATAGTCATAGACGACCAGGCGCAGCTCGTATTCGCCGGGTTTGAGGTCCGGGGGAATCTCCATGTGATAGAGCGTTTCAACCGGCTGTTCCGGGGTCCAGTTACTCGTCCGCGAATGGTTCGGGTTGAGAAGGACAATATCCCTTTGGTAGACGCCTCCGCCTTCAGAATCGTGCAGGCGGAGCGAAACTGCGAACTCCTTATCTAATCCGGGCGCTGTCTGCCACTGCTTTGCGATCCAGAAGGTGCGTTCCGGCCCCAGATTGATCCGCTGCTGCGTAGAGAGTTGCGTGTCTCCCTGGCCCAGGGCAATCCCCAGAAGCGAGATTCCTCCATCATAGTCGACGGACGGCGGCCCCAACTGTTCATAGAAGGTCCAGGAACGATCGAGAGCAATGTCGGAGAATGTGTGAACCTGGAAGTAGGTGTGTTGTTCGCTTCCCAGATAGGTCCCGTATTTTTCGAGAAGCGCAACCGTGTGTTCTTCCCCTCCGCCTATCCATCCCAGTTCGTCGTTCCAGTCGACAACCTTTACGCTGGAAACTGCCTCGTTGGCCTCGAGGATCGACTCTATTCGCTGGGGGAGATGCGTCATGGTCGAATGTATGACGTGTGCGGACGCCTCGCCCTGGTAGAGGTAGTCGAAGCCGTAATGGCCATTCGACAAGTGATAGGGTATCAAGTAGACGGAGTCGGCATCGGACGGTTGTTTGCTCAGAACTTGGGCGGCTTCCGCCAGCTCCGCGTCGGCAGCGGCGAAAAAGTGGGCCGTGCCTAGCCAGTTGTGGAAATAGATGCGATAGGCATACACGCCCTGCACGACAATCAGGCCGGTAACGAGAACGCCCACCAGGGGGGCCGCAATGGCCCTGCTGACATTGGGCATGCGTACTTTCAAGAGGCGAACCGTTTCCCAAATCCCTACCCCCACCAGAAGGTAGACGGCTGGAGCTGCTCCGATGATCCGCAGGGAGTTCGGCCCATTGCCTCTGTTATAGGCCAGCATTGCCGGCAGCAGCATCACACCAAGCCAGATCAGGAGAAGGCGGTAGGCAGGTTGTTTTCGCCAGCGCCAGCTGGACATGCCCACGCCGGCCCAAAAGAAGAGTGCCTCCCATGGATTAAGTAAGGGCTTACCGGCGAAATTGTACTCTCCGTTCCAGTCTCCCCGCACGCCGAAGATCAAGAGATAATCCACGACATTATTTAGAAATGCTCCTATGGGCGCCCGCTGAGCGTCATTGGTGAGCGAGACCTCCTGGCTGCGAAAGAAGAAATCCTGGGGATTCAGAATGAAGTAGATGAGAATCGGCGCCGCTACCAGGCCGGCGGCAGCGGCAAAGACAGCTGCCTTCCGCCATTCGGCCCGGATTCTGTCCATTGCGGAACTGCCAAAGGGGATCAGGAAACTGAGACCCAGGAAGAAGAAAATGAAGGGGGTGAAACGCGCGGGAATATACGTGTAAGGTAACAGGCCCGCGCAAGCGCCTGCCAGCGCCACCCCCCACCAGGCGCCTCTGCTCTGGCCGGGTCGTCTCCACGCCCACCACAGCATGACCAAACTGAGAGAAAGGATCAGTGGCAGAAAATTGGCTCTGAATCCTCCGCGGGCAAGGAACGTTTGGCCGATGGAAGCTGCCATCAGGCCGGACCCTACGCCTGCAACCGTCAAACCCCGCCAGAGGCCCGATCTCCCGCTTACTTCGTCCCTTCCAAAGAGGAGCAGGCCCAGGCAAAATACGGCGAAGACGGTGGCGGCGCTGGCCAGTGCGGCCGGCAGATGAAAGGCCAGCAGCGAAGGGCCCAGAAAGTGAGTTGCAACGGCAGTCGCATAGATTGCCATCGCCTCTCGCCCGCTTGCTTTCTCGGCAAAGAATACGGCATGCTCCCCCTGCAGTACCTGCAGAGCGTCCACTCCGTTTGCCCCTTCGTCATTTATGATGCCTGGCGGGACTTCGGAAAGACGGTAGAGGCGCGTCACGACCACGACCACCGTCAATGCGAGTACAATCGCCAGTACGACCAGCGAGGCCTGGACCCGATCCCTCCTGATGGATTTCGTCAGCTTGCCCGAGAAACCGGCAACGGAATCTGTATCTGCCATGTTCTCCTCTTAATTGTCCTCGTCCCCATTTCTCCCTCACTCGGCCGCAATGCCGCCCGGCCGGCCAGGTTTATGGGATGGGGCGTCCTTCCGATGTCTCAGAATCTTTCGAAATTCGACTAGGGCGTTGAGAATGTGTCGAAGAAGCGAGACCGGCAGTTAGGGACCAGAGACGCCAAAACTGGTCCGGCCGGTCGCTTCACAGCCACTGCTCTTACGAGCGGCCGGGCCGGAAATAATGGCGTGACAGGAGCCTGTCAACCGCTACGGCATACTTTTGTCGTGATGGCTCAGCGGTTCGGCCCCGTCTGCAGTGACCAGAAAGGCGTCTTCCAATCGAATGCCCGTTACGCCGGGGATATAAATGCCCGGCTCCAGCATGATCACATTGCCTTCCTGGAACTGTTCCTGGTTGTAGGGGACGATTCGGGGCGCTTCATGGCCGGTCAGCCCGATGCCGTGGCCTGTATGGTGGGAGTAGACCTCGTAGCCGCCGGAGGCCATTCGACTGCGCACTTTGCGGTCCACGTCCTGTGCAACGACGCCGGGCCGAATGAGGGAGACGGCATATGCCAGGGCTTCTTCAACGAACTTGTGCATTTCGGCTTGCTGGGCCGTCGGCTGATCGGCATAGTAGGTAGCGCAGCTATCGGTCCAGTAGCCGTCAACAACTACGCTCAGGTCGAGAATGAAGGAATCGTTGGCGATGATTTCATAGTCCAGGGGTGCGGCGCTCATGTTGGCCGGTCGGTGGCCGACGATGCAGTCATTCCCCATCTGACACCACTTGCCTGCCTCGCGCTCCACTGCCGACTGCACCTCGGTCCAGACGTCGATTTCACGCTGGCCCAGGCGGACCGCCTTTCGACCGGCGTCGTGCCCTACTGTAACCAGCCGAAAGCCCTCGCGGATACGGGCCAATTCCTCTTCGGTTTTGACCGCACGCAGCGGCAAGAGCCTGCCTTCCAGCGAAAACGGCTCGCAAGCTGGAAGCGCTTCACGGAGCGTCTGCCACAACGCCAGCGGAAGGCTTTTTTCCTCTATGCCAACCGGGCCGGATGCTCCGGCAACTGCTGAAACCTGCTCCCTCAGCGCATCTGCCAGCCGACCGGGAGGGTCAATTGGTTGCTGGATCGTGTAGTTGACAAAGGGCGCGAACGCGCAGTCGAGTTCGGCGCCGAAGCTGGAGGCATCGGCGGAGCCTTCGTCGGCTAGGAGCGTGAATTCGCCGCGCTCGAAAAAGACGAGAGCGGGCGCGGCAAGATTCAGGCCGGTCAGCCAGCGAACACTGTCGATATCGGAGAATAACGCAATGTCGACGCCGGATTCGTCAAGCAGTTGTGCCGTACGCTGTCTTTGTTGTCTGTGCATTGTGGTGCCAAATCCTTGTCTTCAGTTCCGGGCCGGCGATGGCGAAAATCTGCGCAGAAGTCAGGGCCGGGAGTCTTCAATAAATTCTACCACGGCATCTTGCGCCCGGAATACTCCCGCCCGATGCTGGCCGCCTCCTCCGTTGCCGATCCGATCATCACGCCTTCATCGATGCGTTCTGCGACGTCGTGAGGACGCACGCCATTGAGAAAGAAGACGCCGGCCGCATCGCACGCCCCCTTGACGCGGGCACGGGCCGCGCTCATTTCCTGGGGATAGGGAGGGTCGTGGGCGTCCGGGTGCCCCAAGCTCATCCCCATATCGCCGGGACCCCACTCTGCGAAGGAAATACCGGGCACGGCGGCGCTGGCTTCGGCGTTCGCCAGGGCGCGGCGGTTCTCGATCTTGAGACCGAGCATAATCTCGCCTTCCGGATTCAAGGGCCAGACGTCCGCCCTGCGGACGTATTCCTGGGGCGTCACACCCCAGATCTCAGCGGCAGTGGACTGTCCTCCTGCGCCCCGTCGCCCCTGGGATAGCCCGTCAGGGCCGTCGGAGACGCCAATGGCGTGGACGGGATAGCGCGAGGACTCGACGAACACGCGAACAGCGCCGGGCGTTTCCGCATGACAAAGCAGTATCCCGTGAACGCCGCGCGCCAGGACCTGTTTGACCATCCAGGCGTTGGCTCGCATCACGTTCTCGTCTGTGCCGTCTGTGGGCAACGTGCAGATGACCGTTGGGGTCCTGTGCCCGCTGCGCGTCGTGCCTGCACTGGCCAGCCCCCGCATGAATTCACCCAGCCCGACGGGGTTGAGTGCTCCGTGTTCGAACTCCACCATCAGATAGTCGGCCCACGTGTCTCTGTGCGCCATGCCGTTCTCGTAGGTCAGTCCTCCGCGGACACCAGTGTAATAGATAGGTTGTCCGGCCTCCAGCAGCTCGATCGCTCTGTTTATGCGCGGCATTCAGGTTCCTCGCTCTGAATTGAAAAATACTGTCTTCAGCGAAACAGTTCTAAAGCGCTCGGAGGGGCTCTTCGATCATTCCGACCAGGGCATCCAGAAACTGTGCGGCACGGACGCCGTCGACCGCGCGGTGGTCGCAGGATAGGGTCAGGGTCATCATCGGGCGCACCGCGGGCTGCCCTTCAACGGCCACGACCCGGTCGGCGATGCGGCCCACCGCCAGGATCGCGGCCTGGGGCGGGTTGACGATTGCGTTGAAGGCGTCCACTCCGAACATGCCCAAATTGCTGATGGTAAATGTACCGCCGGTGAAGTCATTGGGCGTCAGGCCGCCGCTGCCTGCGCGCTCGACCAGATCGGCCCTGTGGGCAGCGATCTGGTCGACATGCAGGCGGTCTGCATTGTGGACCACGGGTACGAGCAGCCCCTCTTCGACGGCGATGGCCAGGCCGACGTTGATCTCAGGATTGGTGACGATTTTGCCGTCATCCCAGAAGGAGTTGAGGCGGGGAAAGCGGGCCAGTGAGAGCGCGGCCAGCTTGGTGAGCAGGTCCGTGTATGTGATCTTGGCCCCGTCAGCGGCGCCGGAGGCGAGAACCGTGCGCCAGTGGATCAGCTGCTCGGCGCTTACCTCGCGCACCAGGTAGAAATGGGGCACGCTGGTCCAACTGCCCGTCAGGCGTTCGGCCATAATCTGCCACATACGGGAAACGGGCTGCGCTTCGGGTTCGACTGCAACAGGCGTATGCACCGCCGTTGCCGGCACTGCCGTTTCCGGCGCTTCCGGTTCCGGCTGCGCCGCCAGGGGAACGTCGGCGGCAAGCACGGCTCCCTCGGGTCCGCTACCGACGACTGCTGCCAGGTCTACGCCGCGTTCCCGCGCCAGCCGCCGGGCCTTGGGCGAGGCCAGGACTCGACCGCCTGAACGATTGGAACGGATGTGGGCCTCCACGTCTTCCTTGGAGATGCGATCGCCAGCCGCCTGGACCTCTGCCAGATCGACGCCGTGTTCCGCGGCAATACGGGCGGCGACGGGGCTGGAAGGAAGAGTGGCAGTGGCCCCTCCGTCCTTTTCCGGGGCCTGAGTCTCCTTGCGTTCAACCGCCGCGGGGGCCGCGGGAAGTTCCTCCCCTTCGGCTGCGATCAGCCCGATTACCTGGCCCACGGGAATCTCATCCCCCTCCTGTGCGGTCACCGCGGTCAAGAGGCCCGAGGCGGGCGCCTCCACCTGCACGTCCACCTTATCGGTGGCCACCTCCATCAGCGGCTCGCCAGCGGTGACCATCTCGCCTTCCTTCTTGAACCAGCGCAGCAGGACGCCCTCGTCCTGGGCCATCCCCAGTGCCGGCATAATCACTTCTTTGGGCATGCAATCCCCCTTGTTTGGGCGTCCTCAGAACGGTGGACCGGGATGGTGGACTGTTTCATCCGCACAGGGCTTTGGCCGTTTCGACAACGTAGTCGGAGCTTGGGATAGTCAGGTCTTCCATCGCGGGCGAGAACGGAACCGGCACGTTCATTGCGCCTATGCGCTTAACCGGGGCGTCGAGATAGTAGAATGCGCCATCCGCGATAACGGAGGCGATCTCTCCCGTGACGCCATATTGACGGTAGCCCTCATCCAACACCAGCGCGCGGCTTGTCTTCTGCGCGGACTGGACCAACGTCTCGGTGTCAAGGGGGTTGGTTGTGCGGGGATCTATCAACTCCGCGCTGATTCCGATGGAATCCAGCTTGTCCGCCGCCTCCAGGGCGACGTAGACCATTGAGCTGGTTGCAACGATGGTGATGTCTTCGCCCGTACGCTTTACATCTGCCTGGCCGAGCGGGAGAGTGTATTCCGCCTCAGGCACAGGGCCCTTCTCCTGGTAAAGCATCTTGTCTTCGAAAACGACAACGGGATTGTCGTCGCGGATGGCGCTCTTCATCAGACCCTTGGCGTCGTAAGGGGTGGCGGGCATGGCAACTTTCAGGCCGGGAATGTGGCTGAAGAGCGCGTGCAGGGACTGGCTGTGCTGGGCGGCGGAGCGGCGGCTGGCGCCCAAGGTGGTTCGCAGGACCATCGGCACTTTGAGCTTGCCGCCGGACATGTAATGGGTCTTGGCGGCCTGATTGATCAGCTGGTCCATCACCAGGGTCGTGAAGTCGCCGAACATGATGTCGACGATGGGCCTCATTCCTGTGATGGCCGCGCCCACGCCGATGCCCGCGATACCCGCTTCCGATATTGGTGAATCGATAACCCGGTCGGGTCCGAAATCGTCCAACAGGCCGACGAGCACCTTGAATACGGAGCCGGCCGCTGCCACGTCTTCTCCGATAAGAAAGATGCTCTCGTCGCGGGCCATCTCTTCGGCGATGGCTTCGCGAATGGCTTGCCCAAAGGTTATTTCGCGTTCTCCCGGCGCGTGGATGGCCGGGCTGCGGCGAGTTCCGTTCTCAAGCGTAGACATGCCGGTCCACCTCGCTTTCATTGGGGAATGATGCATCAAGGGCGAAGTCCACTGCTTCGTCAACTGCGGTCTTCACATCCTGCTGAATGCGTTGAAAAACGTCCGCCTCCACATGCTGGCTCTTTGCCAGCCAGTCCTCGAGCAGCTTAAGCGGGTCCCGTTTTGCCCACTCCGCTTCCTCTTCCCGGGTACGGTATGGGCGGTCGATATCGCCGACGTGATGCCCGTGAAACCTGTAGGTGTTGCAGACGAGAAAGGCGGGTCCGCCGCCCTTTCGCGCTCGATCAATCAGGAGACGGGCGGTGGCGTGAACAGTTCGAATGTCCTGGCCGTCAATCGCCTGGGCATGCACACCGAATCCGCTTGCTCGACCGACCATGGAGCCGGCTGCGGCTTTGGAGTTGTGCGTGTACTCACCGTACTGGTTGTTTTCGCAGACGTATATGACGGGCAGCTTCCAGAGTTGAGCCATATTCATCGATTCATACAGGAGGCCCTGGCCAAGGGCCCCATCTCCGAAGAAGCAGACGGCCACCTGGTCGGTTCCCCGCAGCTTTATGGACATGCCTGCGCCGGTGGCGATTCCAGCGCTGCCGCCGACGATGCCATTGGCGCCCAGGTTGCCTGTCTCCTGATCGGCGATGTGCATCGAGCCGCCTTTGCCGCGGCAGTAACCGGCCTCCTTGCCCAGAAGTTCGGCGAACATTTTGTCCAGCGCCGCGCCCTTGGCCAGGCAGTGGCCGTGACCGCGGTGCGTACTGGTGATGTAGTCGTCTTGCCGCAGAGCCTCACAGATTCCGACGGCGATTGCTTCCTCGCCAATGTAGAGATGTGTGATGCCCGGCATGCGCGCGCTGGTGTAGAGCTCGTTGGCCGTCTCCTCAAAGGTGCGAATCTTCACCATCTGTTCATAGGCCTGAAGCCAGTGTTCAGCGTCCAGTCCAGGTTCATTCGGCATGTTCTCTTTCTTTTCGCTCATGGCGTTACCCCATGGATGAGACAGGATTCTTACCAGTGCATAACCCAGCCACTGTCAACGTTTATGGCCTGGCCGGTGATATTGCGGGCCTGTTCCGAGGCCAGAAAAACGACCGTGGAGGCGATCTCTTCCTGGGAAACCAGGCGGCCCAATACCGCCAGCCGGCCGATCTTCTCGGTACACCATTCCTCGTAGGTGGGCCTTTCGTCCTCTGGCAGGTCGGCGGTCGAGAATTTGTGGATGCGCCTTTGGAGGGGTGTGTCAACCATGCCCGGGCAGATGGCATTGGCGCGGATATTGTAGGCGGCAAAATCCTTGGCGGCAATCTGCATGAAGCTGAGCACCGCCGCCTTGGAAACGCTGTAAGGGGGATCGGTCTGCGAGCCTATTTGACCGGCTACGGAGGAGAAAAAGAGAAAGGTGCCCTGCTGCCTGGCGATCATGGGTGCGTAAAAAGCGTGGGCCGTGTTGACCGCGCCCAGCACATTCACCTCGTGGACGCGGGGCCAGTCCGAGGGCTCCAGGTTCCAAAAGGGGAATCCGCCTTTGCCCGAATCGATACCGACAGTGTAGACAACGTGTCGTACCGGACCCAGCTCCTTTTCGACGCGCGCCGCGGCCGCCTGCAACGCGGAATAGTCGGTGACATCCACCTGCTGAGAAAGCGTCCCCACGCCAAGAGAGGCGGCCTCCTGCGCCGCCTCATCCACGACAGGATCGCGATCGAGCAGCGCCACGCCCGCGCCCTCGGCCGCAAATGTCTTGGCGATCATCCTGCCCATCCCGTTTGCGCCGCCAACGACGACGGCGATCTGTCCCGACAGTTCCAGGTTCATAAGCCTTTCTCGGTATTCCTGTCTTTAAGCCTATTGCAGCTGCGTGCGGAAGATGCCGGCGTTCACGTTAAATTTCCGACGTGACCCAACGTTTCGTGCGTCCCTCTCGTTACTCGACCGTCCGCTCCATTACGGTTCCGCCCCGGTGCGGTTCGCCTGCGCACGCGGTGTCAGGTCGAACTGCGTCTGATGGCCGTGAAAGAAGCGGTCCAGTTCATCCACCATCAGCGAGAAGAAGCCCTGATGGCCTGTGGGACCGCCGTATGCGCCAATGTGAGGACTGAGAAAGACGTTGGGCAGCTGCAGGATTTCGCTGTCAGGCGGCACCGGTTCCGGGTCGAAGACATCCAGACCGGCGACGATATCGCCCTGCTTCAGCCTGTCGATGAGCGCGGCCGAGTCGGTCACTTTGCCGCGAGAAACGCTGACGAAGACGGTGCCGGGCCGCAGGCGGGCCAGCTCCTCTTTCCCCAGCATTCCCTCGGTTGCGGGCGTGTGGGGAACCAGGCAGACGACCACGTCGCAGGATAGAACGTTTTCCAGGCTTGTCTGCAGAAAGCCCAGCGCCTCCGGAAGCTCCTGGGGAAGATACGGATCGTGGACCCAGATCTCCGTCTCGAAGGCGCGCAGAAATTTCATCAGGCGCCGGCCCATATGTCCGCAGCCAATCAACCCGACCCTTCGGCCCCACAGAACGCCCTGCATTCCATCCATCAGCGTGCGATCGGACCCGGTCTGGCCGGCGATCATGCGGCGAAAGTGTCCGCCGCCGTTCTTGAGGCAGACGAGAATCATCGCCAGCGCCCATTCGGAGACCGGATAGGAGGAGGCGTTGGTCGTATCAACGGTGCGGATGCCGCGCGCCCATGCCGCGTCCAGATCGATGCGGCTGGCAAAGCGGTCGCCCTCCATCTCGCCGATGATCTTGAGCGTGGGCGCCGCCTCCAGCATGTCCGCCGTCACCGTCGGCGCGCCCAGGCAGACGACCAGCGCGTCATGGCCTGGCAGCGTCCTCGACAGATCGATTGCGGCCTGGGGATCGGTATTGGTATCGTAAATGCCGCCGCCTTCACAGGGGAACCAGTCCCAATCGGCGAACGTGTCAAGGCGGCTAAGGTCATGCGAGGCCAAGTGGGTGTAACGCACTTCTTCGTTTAAGGCCAATAGCACTCTGGGTCGATTCTGGGTCATGGAAGTTAAGCTCAGGCTGAAGTTGTCAGTTCTGCCAAAGATCTCTGGCTCTCGGAATCGCCAGGCGGAAGCCTTCCTCGCCGGTCTTGCTGGCCTCTTCGATCGATATCCAGCCGTCGAAACCGGCTGACCGCAAGCGCTCGAATATCGTATCCAGAGGCGTAACTCCGCTGCCGATCAGAACCGGCTCGAAGGCGCCGGCCCTCTTGATGTCGCTGACGTGGACGGCTGCCACCCGCGGCAGCACGGCATCCAACACGTCCAAGGGGTCGTCATCGACGGCCAGCAGGTTGGCCGTGTCGAAAAGGAGCTGCAGTCCGCTGTCGGCGGTGCCTTCACAGATTTCGAGAAACACCGACGCAGTCTGCGAAAAGTCGAAGTAGGTCCAAACATAGCCGATGGCGTGATTCTCATAGGCGAGCGTAACGCCTGCGGCATTCGCCTCCTCGACCCAGGCGCTCAACCCGTCTACGGCCCAGGCAACGCCCTCCGCTCTCGCGACTTCCGGGTGCTTCTGGCCCGCGGTCACTCTCAGGAAATCTACGCCCAAGCGTGCGGCCGCATCAATGTATGCGCGCAACTCCTGCCGGTGCCGGCGGCGTTCTGCCGCATCAGGGTGGGTGAAATCGGTGTAGGTCACCATACCGGCGATAACCACGCCCGCGTCCTCTGCCTGCTTCCGCAAACCGTCCAGGTAAACTCCCTCCAGGGAATCAAGATGGGCTACGCTGATGTCGGCGCCGTCCAGGCCAAGAGAGGCGGCAAGGCGGAACCAGTCGGCCAGTGTGAGCTCGCCGGCGCTGATTGCAGGGTAAAGAGATGCGGGCAGACAGGAAAACGGCATCGCCCTATGACTCCGAAATGGCAACAACTGATCCTGACGAAGCGTCGCAATAGAGGAAGCGGCTGTCGGGGTCCGCGCTCAGGCCGTGCGGCTCCGGTTCCGACTCGGGCACGGTGATCCGGTCCAGTTCGGAGCCGTCGTCCAGGCTCAGCTTCACGATCACCCGGTGTCCTGTATGGACAACCCAGACACCGTCCTCCTCGCGCACGACGCCATGTGCGCGCGTGTATGGCAGTGGTATTACATGCCGGACAGACCAGTCGCTGATACGCATCTTGGTCAGAGTCTGATCCTTCAAGGTCGTAAGCCAGAGGTGGCCCGGTTCATGGTTGTCATATTCGATGCCATGTGTGCCGCCGCCGTTAGGCAGGGGATGGCGCGAAATCGTCTCGCCGCTTTCGGGATCGACGCGCAGCACCTCGCCTGCCGCCTTGCCGGCGTCATGCGACCGTTGCGGCCGCCACTTGTCTGCGGAGCCGTTCGCAGCCAGCCAGAGACTGTCCTCGCCCCAGGCCATGCCGCTCGTGTTGGAGGAGTCGCTTGGGATATCGCGAATCATTTTGGGCACGCCGTAATAGTCCAGCTCACCGTTACGCTCGACCAGCATCACCCGATCGGTGATCTGATCGACGATCCACAGGCCGTCTTCGGTCAGCTGCAAGCCGTTTGGTACTGAGTACGGCGCACGAAACAGTTTCTTGTAGGTTGTCATGGCTCACCCTCTTTGGAATCAGTTCTTTTCCAGGCACGCCGGCGGCGCGCGCTTACAGGCTATTGCAGGCCCTCCGGCGCCGGGACGCCGACCCCCTCACCGCTCTCGACAATGCGCGACCAGGTGCTCTCCTCGATTGGAATCCCGTGTTCGAGACGCTGCTGACGCCGTTCCTCCTCGATTTCGCCAGGATAATAGATCCTCTTGACCCCTGGCATCTTTGGGGAGGACCATACCCATTCAACGAGCTTTTCCACTTCCTGCTTATATTCGTCCGGGTCAATGAAACTCTCGATCTTTATCGCGAGAGCGAGCCAGCCGGATGCGCCGCGCGTCGGCGGGTCGGCGCTGCAACCGGCCCAGGACAGTCCACCGGCAATGGCATCGACCATCATGCCCATACCGTAACCTTTGTGGCCGACCGAGCCCCCAACAGGCAACATTGAGGCTCTGCCTTCCATAAAGGCGTTCGGGTCCAATACGGCGTTTCCCTCTTCGTCAATGAGCCAGTCGTCAGGCACGGGCAGCCCGCGCGCCCGCTGCACATCCACTTTGCCGCCGGCGACCATGCTCGTCGTCATATCCAGCATCAGCGGCGCGCCGCCCGCGCGCGGCGCGCTGAAGGCGAGAGGATTGGGGGGCAACCGGCGGCCCGTGCCGCCGAAGGGCGCGGTGAATGGTCCGCCGCCGTTGAGCAGCAGCAGCCCGATACAGTCCTGTTCCGCTGCAATCGGCGGAAACGCGCCCAGGCGGCCGATGTGCGTCGACCGGTGGACGGCGACTGCGCCGAAAGTGTGCTTCTTGGCGCGCTCGACCGCCATTTCCATCGCCTTCTTCGCCAGAACGATTCCCTGCATCTGCTGGGCGTCAATGACAACCGATGCCGCTGTCTCCCGTACGAATTCAAGAGTGCCGACCGGCTTCATATTTCCCGCTCGCACGGCGGTAATGTAGCCGGGCAAGCGAATCACTCCGTGGGAATCATGTCCAACAAGATTGGAGTCGACCAGGTGATCGGTAACGTCCCGGCCCTGGTCTGCAGGAAAGCCGGCTGCGGCAAAGATGGCCGCGCCGTACTCTCTCAGGCTGTCGTGGGAAATCGTTGGCATTAGCGCTGGTTCCTCTGTCTGGTAATCTAATTGTAGCAAAGGGGACAGTCGCGCCTCAAGGCGGATCCAGGCGCACGCGTCGGTGGAAATACACTGTTGGAGCAGCCGGCGGGACCCATCCGTCGCGTACTGAAAAGTATACCCCGCGCACAAAAAACATTCAAACAGCGTCGGACCAGGGGCGTCGACCTTTTTCGCTGGCGGGGTCTGCAATGTTATTCTTTGGAGTAACTTGACGTCCGGGTCCCCTTGAACAGGCGGCTGCAATCTGTTCCTGCACAAGGACTGATTCCATACAAGGAGAGCTCTGATTTGGCAGAACTTCGTGCCCGGAGCGGCGGTCCGGCCCGTTTCGACTCCCAGGAAGGAGAAACCAGCAGGATGAAAGAAAGCGCGTTTACGATGGACACGTCCAGCATCAAGTACGGGCCGGGCGTAACCCGCGAAGTCGGTTTTGACATGAAAAAGCTCGGCGCAAATCGGGTGATGGTAGTCACCGATCCCAGATTGGCCGGCGGCGAGCCGGTGGCGATCGCGATGGCGGCCCTACGGGCGGAGGGCATCGATGCAGTCCTGTACGACCAGGTTCGCGTCGAGCCGACCGACGTTTCCTTCTTGCACGCCATCGAGTTTGCCCGCGCAGGCAACTTTGAAGGCTATCTCTCGGTAGGAGGCGGCTCGACTATCGATACGGCAAAGGCGGCAAATCTCTACGCCACCTACCCGGCCAGCTTTCTGGACTACGTCAATCCCCCCATTGGCAAAGGGGTCCCGGTTCCCGGCGCGCTGCGACCGCACATTGCCGTGCCTACGACGGCCGGCACCGGCAGTGAGACAACAGGCGTCGCCATCTGCGATCTTACGGATATGCACGTAAAGACCGGTATCGCCCACAGGGCATTGCGGCCTCAAATCGGCGTCCTCGATCCCCACAATACGCGGACGCTGCCCCAGATGGCCGTCGCCAGTACGGGGCTGGACGTCTTGAGCCATGCACTGGAGTCGCTGACCGCCCTGCCCTACGACAGCCGCCTCGCGCCCGATTCGCCCGCATTGAGGCCCGCCTACCAGGGGGCCAACCCAATCAGCGACATCTGGGCGACCAAAGCGATTGAAATGGTCTCGGCGAACATTGTGCGCGCGATCCAGGACACGGAGGATGACGATGCCCGCAGCGCAATGCTTCTTGCGGCCGCCTATGCCGGCATCGGATTCGGCAACGCAGGCGTCCATCTGCCCCACGGCATGAGCTATCCGGTCAGCGGTATGGTCCGGGACTATAGACCGCCGGGGTACCCGCCCGATCACCCCATCATTCCGCACGGGATGGCGGTCATCCTCAACGCGCCGGCCGTTTTTCGCTTTACCGCGCCGACAAATCCTGAGAAGCACCTGTACGCGGCGCGGCTCATGGGTGTTGACACGACCGGCGCGGCCGCCGGAGATGCGGGAGAGCTGCTGGCAGGGGCGATCATCAGTCTGATGCAGAAGACCGGTGTCCCGAACGGTCTCGGGGCAATCGGTTTTACCGAGGACGATATTCCGGCGTTGGTGGAGGGAACTCTGCCGCAGCACCGGGTGACGAAGCTCTCGCCGCGACCGGCGGCGGCACCCGATCTGGAGGCCCTGTTCCGGGACGCGATGAAGTACTGGTAACTTGGGTACTGGTAATTTGGGGGTAGCCAGCGCGGTTTCGCAGAAGGTGCGCTCAGGGGCCGCAGTCCGCCACGGGGCGAGATGCGACGAGGCGTCCGCAGCGGAGGCGGCTCTTACTTCAGCGCTTTTGCCAGTACTTGAGCCATGTGTAGCGGCGCTCTACCGGCAAACTGTTCTATCTGGTCGCGGCAACTGGTACCGCTGGCGACAAGCAAAGAGTCGGCGGGCAACTCGCGTACGGCCGGAAAAAGTCGTTCCTCGCCGATGTCCCGGCTTACCTCGTAATGCCCTTGCCCATAGCCGAAATCTCCCGCCATTCCGCAGCATCCGCTGTCGATAACCCGCACGTCGTAACCGGCCGCGCGCAGCGCCGCCACGCTGGCCTCGTTACCGATCAGCGCTTTCTGGTGACAGTGACCGTGGAGACAGGCCGTACCCGGCTCGTCGCGCCAGATACCGAAGAAGCCGGAAACCGGACCGTTTCTTCCTTCTTCTCTTCCGTTCTTGTTCTCCTCCTGGGCAGCAGTCTCACGGGCGATGAATTCGTCGAATGTCAAGGCGTGTTCGGCGACGATCTGCGCGCTCTCACGGTCGCTGGCAAGCTCCAAATACTCGTCCCGCAGCGTGAGGATGCAGCTGGGCTCCAGGCCGACGATTGGTAGACCCTGGCGCGCGAAAGGAGCGAGCAACCCCACGTTTCTGTCGACCCATCCCCGTACCTTGTTGGCCTGGCCGCCGGTGATGAGCGGCCGTCCACAGCAGGCGCGCCCCGTTGCCAGGCGCACGTCATAACCGGCCGCCTCCAGGACCTGTACTGCGGCCTGGCCGATCTCCGGATGGTTGTACTCGGCCCAGGTGTCATGGAAGAGAATGACCCTAGCTGGGTTCTTCCCGTTCGAGGCGTTTGTCCTCGCGGCCGGGGCGCGGCGGGCAAACCAGTCCGACAGAGGCTGCCGGGCATAGGCAGGCAGGTTCCGGCGCCGGTCGATGCCGATCCCTGCCAGGGCCGCTTTCACCGGCGCTGCCTTCAGTCCCCAGTTGACAAGTGGTATCAGGGGCCGGCCAAATCGAAACAGCAACCGGTTCAATGTGGGCAACAGTCCCATCAGCCGGTTGAATAGGGGCAGACCGTTGCGGTCGTAGTAATGCACCAGGTACTCTGCTTTGATGCGCGCCATGTCCACAGCCGAAGGGCACTCACTTTTGCAGGCTTTGCAGCCAATGCACAGGTCCATTACCTCATACATCTGGGGTGAGAACAGCTCCTCGCGAGGAATGCGCCCGGCCATCGCGTTTCGCAGGGCATTGGCGCGGCCGCGAGTGGTGTCCTTCTCATCTTTGGTGGCAATGTAGCTCGGACACATTGTGCCGGCGCCGAGTTTCCGACAGACGCCGGCGCCATTGCACATTTCGACCGCGCCGGCGTAGCCGAAATCGCTGCTCCAGTCGAAAACGGTTCGCAGCTGGACTGTTTCGTACGCCTCGCCGAAGCGCAGATTTTCCGTAGAAGGCGGCGCGTCGATGATCTTGCCCGGGTTCATGCGGCCGTCTGGGTCGAAGACCTCTTTCACCTGGCGCATCGCGCCGTACAGTTCCGGGCCGAACAGGCGGGGATGGAGATAGCTGCGGGCCAGACCGTCTCCATGTTCACCGCTCATGGCGCCGCCGAAACTGACGGCGAGATCACAAGCGTGCTCGCCGACGGTACGCAGTGTGTCGATGCCTGTCCGGTTCTTGAGATTCAGTAGCGGCCGTACGTGCAGGCAGCCGGCGGAAGCGTGAGCGTAGACCGCGATACCCGGCACGTCCTCCTGCTCTCCGCAGAAGTCCAGTATCTTCTGCAGGTAGTCGGCAAGTTTCTCCTGGGGTACGGACACGTCTTCGATTCCCGGCACCGGCTTGTAATCGCCGCGGCGGCCCATCAGAATGTTGAGGCCGGCCTTGCGCACATCCCACACATCCTTCTGCCGGGCCGGATCCAGCAGCTTGACGACGGTACTTCGCCACCCCCTCGCTTGCAGGTGGCGCTCCAGCCCATCCAGTTTGGCGGCGAGTTCGCGCTCTTCGGCGCCGTAGAATTCGGTCAGCAGCACCGCCTCCGGGTCTCCGACGACAAAGTGGAGCCGCTTCGCCCACTCCGGCTGTTCGCGGGCGAGATCGATCAGGTGCTTGTCCAGCAGCTCGGATGCGCTGGGGCTCGTTTCCAGGATATCGGGAATGGCGGCGCAGGCGTCGACAAGGCGGTCGAAGTGGACGACGGCGAGAGCGGTCCTTTCAGGTTTGGGAACCAGTTTCAGGGTTGCGCTGGTAACTGTCGCGAGTGTGCCTTCGCTGCCGGCGAGAAGCTGGCTGAGGTTAAAGCGGTCGATCTGGGAGGTGTCACAGTATTCGGAGCGGTAGAGTTTGTCAAACCCCAGCCGGGCGCGCAGGAGAGCGGCGCGCTCACTACTGCGGCTGCCACCAAGACTATCGCCGCCGGTCGCTGCTTCGTTCTGGAGCAGTGCGTGCAGGACGCGGTCGAGGCCGTACCCCGAGACCCGGCGCCAGTGACGCGGCCAGCGTTCAAGAATCTGCTCAAGCTGAGCGCGCACGATAGTGGGAACTTCGCGATATAACCGTGATTCGAGGGAGTCGCCGCGGCCGCGACTTTCCAACTCTGTAGAGGCGACAGGTCCGAAGCGGGCCGTCGAGCCGTCGCTGAGTACGACGTTGGTCTCCAGCAAATTGTCGGCCATCATACCGTATAGGATGCTGTGGCTGCCGGTAGCATTGTTGCCGATTGAGCCGCCGACCGAAGCGCGGTCCGCGCTCGCAGGGTCCGGCCCCAGCATCAGGCCGAGGGGGGCCAGCGTCTGGTTGAGGATTCCTATGGAAACTCCTGACTGGACGGTGACGGCGCCGGCTTCCTCGTCCACTGCCAGGATGCGGTCCATATATTTGGTCGTGTCGATGACCAGCCCGGGGCCTACGCACTGGCCTGCCAGTGAGCTGCCGCCGCCCCTTGGCAGTAAGGGGACGCCGCGGCGCGCGGCAAGCTCCACGGCCGCCTGCACGTCATCTTCCGACCGGGGAATAACGACGCCCAAAGGTTGGATCTGATACTGGCTTGCGTCCGTGCTGTAGAGCATGCGGCTG
Organism: Caldilineaceae bacterium; assembly: GCA_022821545.1. GTDB lineage: Bacteria > Chloroflexota > Anaerolineae > Caldilineales > Caldilineaceae > Bin5. Next base: position 297,908 of record JAJEDJ010000001.1, on the reverse strand, counting down.
TAACCATCGAAGCGCACCTCGCCCTCGACAACCTGCTCTAACTCATGGACCAGCTCCTGCGTCTCCTGGGAAGAAGCAACAAAAGAAGCGGACGGCAAAGCGGCCGGACTCTGTGGCAGCGTGTACTGCGTCATGATGGTATCGTCCTCTATGTAGACGGATTACAGCGGCATTCGGGACTTTCACGGAGTATGCCCGAGCCGGCACGAGACTCCTGGTGAAAAGGATTGGATTCCGCTGCACTTTAACAGAATCCATATCTGCGGTATACTCGCGTATCACTGCCGGAAGACGGCTTAGCAGACAGTCCGGCATGATTCGGTTCAGGAAGGCCCTGCAATGCCGCGATCCAGTCCGATTCGCACAACAGGAGAATAGAATGGCCAATAGCGTAAACGGAAACGGCAACCAGATCAAAATGTACACCACTGGCTGGTGCCCGGATTGCTGGCGAGCGAAGTCGGTGATGCGGGGCAACGGCGTCGAATTCGAAGAGATCGACATCGAGGGCGATGAAGAGGCCAGAGAACTGGTGGTCATGCTCAACAAGGGCAACATGTCTGTGCCGACAATTGTCTTTCCCGACGGCGATGTGTTGACCGAGCCCTCCACGACCGTGTTGATGGCAAAACTTTCCCAATTGTAATCGCCTGGTAATCGCCTAGTAATCGCCAAGGCGGCGAAACTTTCTCCTCTCTCCAAAATTTCGGAATTGAAAGGTAGGGCACCGAGGAATGGAACATTCGATCCTGAATCATGTTGATCTGAGTCAGCGCCTGAAGCGAAAGGAGTACGAGGAACTTCTGGCCGAACGCCAGCAGGAGTTCCTGTCACTACGCTTGAAGCTGGGAGGGCAGATCGGCGGCAAGCTGGGTCCTCCTCTCCTGATTCTTTTCGAAGGTTGGGACGCGGCGGGGAAAGGCGGCTGCATCCGCCGGCTGACTGCGCCCTTGGATCCGCGCCACTTCTCGGTTTTCCAGTACCAGGCGCCGAATGACCGCGAGAAGAGGCACCATTTCCTCTGGCGCTTCTGGCCGGCCGTTCCCGGCAGGGGGGGCATGTGCATTTTCGACCGTACCTGGTATGGGCGCGTGCTTGTGGAACGGGTGGAGGGTTTTGCCAGCGTTCCGGACTGGCGGCGGGCCTATGAGGAGATCCGTCACTGGGAATCGCTCCTGGTTTCCGACGGCATGATCCTGGTCAAGTTTTTCCTTCACATCTCTTCGAAGGAACAGAAGCAGCGCTTCGAAAGCCGGGCAGAGGACCCGTTGCGTCAGTGGAAGCTCACCGACGAGGACTGGCGGAACCGCAAGAAACGTCAGGCGTACAATGAGGCAATCGTGGAGATGGTGGAAAGGACCGATACCGTGATGGCGCCATGGACGATCGTGGCCGCCGAACAGAAACGATTTGCCCGCATCAAGGTTCTGGAGACGGTGAACCAGAGTATTGAAGCCGCGTTGGGCTGAACGATTGCCGCGGCAGACCGGACGTTGCCCTATCCGCAGCGCACTGGAAGCGTCCGAGTTTCCCAACCTCCGCAAAAATGATGACCCTTACCGACAAAGTTGCGATCATCACAGGAGCGGCGTCCGGGATAGGGCGGGCCTGCACACAGCGTTTTCTGGAGGAGGGGGCGACTGTGCTGGCCTGCGACATTGACGGCGCCGGGCTGGAGCAACTGGCCTCGGAATACTGTCACGGCAGTCTGCATACGGTTCTCTGTGATGTAACGAAACGGGCGGACGCGGAGTCAAGCGTGGCGAAGGCGCTCTCACTCGGGAGCAGGCTCGACTGTCTCGTCAATTCAGCAGGGATCACCCCGCGAACTCTGCCGCCGGAAGCCGATTTTGAAGAGCGTTGGGACGCGGTGATGGAGGTGAACGCCAAGGGTGTCTTCCTGATGTCGTGCGCGGCGCTGGAAGCGATGCGACCTGCCGGCCGCGGCACGATTGTCAACCTGGTCTCCGTAATGAGCATGGTTGGCTACCCGACTTCGCTGCCGTTTTCGGACGGCTTTACGGCCTACCCGCACAGCAAAGGGGCCGTGGCGCAGATGACCAAAGAGATGGGTGTGCGTTTTGCGGTCGAGGGCGTGCGCATAAATGCGGTTGCGCCGGGGTTCGTCTATTCGCCGCTCACGGAAAACGTTGTCGGCAATCCGGAAGTCCATGCGGAGATGAAACGGCTGCACCCGATGGGGCGAATGGGACAGCCGGAGGAGGTTGCGGCGGTGGTGGCCTTTCTGGCGTCAGACGACGCCTCGTTTGTAACGGCGAGCGTCTGGCCTGTGGATGGGGGGTATACGGCGCAGTAGGATTATCGACGCTGCCATTGGATGAACGGCTCATGCCGCAATTGATAGACTGAGAGTTAGTCCCTGTGCAGTCGTCCGAGCCGCCTGTAGATGTCCCCGCGATTACCAACATCCAATACCAGAACAACCAGACGGTCCTCTTTCAAGCTGTAGACAATTCTCAGGTCGCCGACTCGATAACTGTATAGTGGAACGTCGACCAGTTTCTTCCCTACGTATGGGTCTTCCTCGAGCGCCTGAAAGGCCTTGGTCAAACGAAGCAGGACATCCTGCGGAAAACGGCGCATAGCTCTTTGAGCCCGCCGTTGTAGCAGTACGGACCAGCGACTATTCGTCACTTACTTCTACGCCCAGTTCGGCGAAGACATCCCGCCATGGTCGGGCCGTCGACGGGTCGGCCTGCCATTCCTCGAGTGCCGGCATGGCTTGACGGGCAAGTCTCAGCTCCTCCAAAGTTTCCAAGACGGCGATGTAATCGGCGAAGGGTATCAGTGCCCCAACCGGCTGACCGTAGCGCTCGATAATTGTATCGCTGTCACCAGCTAACGCACTCTCCAATAGTCGGCGCCAGTTGGATCTTGCTTCGTCGCTGCTCATCGTTCTGGCTGACATTTCCCATCCTCCCCTTGTTTCGTCACTTTCTGACGAGACTATAGCGACTTAATCTCTGGCCGTCAAGCGAGTACCCTGATAATCCAATAGCAAGAAGAGAGAGTTACATCCTCCGCAACGCCCGCCACACTCGCTCCGGGGTGAAGGGGATTTCGCGAATGCGTAGGCCGGTGGCGTCAAAGATGGCGCTGGCGATGGCGGGGGCCATGCCGTCCATCGGGATTTCCGCTATTGCTTTTGCGCCGAAGGGGCCAGTCGGTTCATAGGTCTGCACGAGGATCGTGCCCAGTTCCGGCATCTCGTCCGCAGTCAGAATACGGTAATCTCCGAATCTGCTGATCTCCAACCTTCCCTTATCGTCGTAGGGCATCTCTTCGCACAGGGCGTAGCCAAGCGCCTGGGTCATGCCGCCTTCGACCTGGCCGCTGGCGGTCACCGGGTTTATGGCAATGCCGCAGTCCACAGCCATTACCGCTTTCTCGACCGTCACCTGGCCTGTCTCCGTGTCAACCTCCAGCGCGGCGTACTGTGCGGCAAAAGGAGGGGGGCTGACATAGCTCATATGGCTTGCCGTAGCCATGATCTGATGCTGCTCCTCCTGATGGATGCTGTGTAAAGCAACCTTTTCAAGTGTGACCGCCCGGCCATCCGGCGCGAACACCTTCCCATCCTCCAGCCTGAGTTGACCGGCGTCAAGACCTTGGAACAGGTGCCCGGCCGCGTGGCGCCGGATCTGGAGGCTCACGTCTTCAGCTGCCTTGAGCACTGCGCCGCCTGAAATGTAAGTCGTGCTGCTTGCATAGGCGCCTGTGTCGAACGGTGTGAAGTCGGTATCGCTGCTGTAGATGACGATCTGTTCCAGGGGCACGCCCAGCGCCTCGGCCGCGATCTGGGCCAGCACCGTATCGGAGCCTGTTCCCAGGTCGGTTGCGCCGACCAGAAGATTGAAAGAGCCGTCGTCGTTGAGCTTGATACTGGCCGCGCCCATGTCGAGCCCGGCGATGCCGGTTCCGTGCATACAGATCGCCAGTCCTATGCCGCGGCGGATATGCGGCTTGTCAGGCGGTGTTTTCCAATCGGCGTCATCGCGCCGGCCCCAGCCGATGGACGCGGCCCCGGCCTCGACACACTCTGCCAAGCCGCTGCTTTCAACCGTTTGCGGGAAGCCTTCGCGTCCCTCTCCCATCGCGACCGCCATCGGCAATGTTTGCCCTTCCTTCACCCAGTTGATTCGCTTGAATTCCAGCGGGTCCATCCCGAAAGCCAGCGCCATCTCCTCCATGTGCTGCTCCAGTCCGAAGAGGGCCTGGGGCGCGCCGTAGCCGCGGAAGGCGCCGGGCACAGGTTTATTGGTATAGACGACATCACAGTCGAAGCGGGCTGCAGGCAGCCAGTAGGTGCTGAGAGCGCGAAATCCGGTGACCATTTGAACCGTCAGGCCGTGCGTCCCGTAGGCGCCTGTGTCGGCCACAACCCGAACTTCCATGCCGACCAGCTTGCCGGCCGCGTCCACACCGCTGCGAAAACGCAGTTGTTGCGGATGGCGCGTGCGGGCGGAACTGAACTCTTGCTGGCGCGTATACTCGAATCTGACCGGCCGGCCGGTCGCAATTGTCAAGTGGGCGCACAGGTCTTCGATCAGCATCTCCTGCTTGCCCCCAAAGCCGCCGCCGATACGCGGTTTCACGACACGAATTCGGCGGACCGGCAGCCCGAGCAGGGGCGCAACCATGCGGCGTACATGGAAGGGGACCTGGGTACTGGTGCGAATGACCAGCCGGTCATCTTCATCCCAGTAGGTAATGACAATGTGCGGCTCGATGCTCGCCTGCTGCACCTGGTGGACGCGGTATTCGCTCTCGAATACAAAGTCGGCAGATTCAAGCGCGGCGTCGACGTCGTTATGGTCCACAAGCAGTTTGACGGCTACGTTGCCTTTGGCGTCGTGGATCATCTGCGCGTCCGATTCGTCGTGGATGACGGGCGCGCCGGCCTGCATCGCTTCCTCTGGAGAAAAGACCGCCGGCAGCTCCCCGTACTCGACTTTGATCCGTTCCAACGCCTCCTGCACCAGTTCCGGGGACTCCGCGGCTACCGTCGCCACCCGGTCGCCGACATAGCGCACCTTCGAGTCCAGGCAGACCTGGTCGTAAGGAGGAGGTTGGGGGTAACTCTGACCGCCGCTGGCGTAGATCACACGGGGCAGGTCGGCGTAGGTCTGCACGGCAAGCACGCCCGGAAGCGCCAGCGCGTCCGACGTATCGATTGAGAGGATGCGGGCGTGGGCAACCGGGCTGGTCAGCAGGCCGCCGTAGAGCATTCCAGGGAGCTCTACGTCGTCGGCAAAGACGGGGCGGCCCTTTGCCAATTTGACGGCGTCCACTTTCGGTTCCGGCTTGTTGACGACCTGGGTCCGGGGAGGCGCGACTGTCGCGGGCAGGCTGCGGGTCTGCGTTTGGGTATCCGGCCCACCGTCGCTCCAGCCGTTCGTCGGCGGCTCGTCCATCGCCGGCCATTCGCCGGTAGCCGGGGCGTCGCGCACGTCGATTGGTGGGGGCGGCGGCGTCTCTCCTTGCACTTGCGCCGCTGCTCGCAGGATCGCCTGTACAGGCTTTACGTACCCCGTGCAGCGGCAGAGGACGCCGGCGATAGCCTCCCGCACTGCGGCTTCGCTGGGCTGCGGGTCGCTGTCCAGCAGATGTTGGGCGGCCAGGATCTGCGCTGGCGTGCAATAGCCGCACTGGATTGCCCCGCATTCGATAAACTGCTGCTGCAGCGCGGAAAGGCGAGGAGACAAGAACTCGACCCGGCTCCTCTGACCGCCTTCCCCGTCTTCATCTTCCAGGCCTTCGAGGGTGATGACCGATGCGCCGTCTGCCTGCGAAGCCAGAAGGAGTCCGCTGTTGACAAGGCGATAGCTTTTCGGGGCGTCGGGCGTTCGGGTGAAGAGGATCGCGTCGGCGCCGCTCTCGCCAGTCTCATCTGCGTGTTTGACGCTGAAAATGCGCAGTCGCCGCAGGGCGGTACGCAGAAGCTCACCGGGATGGACGTCGATGAGGTGGGGCGTACCGTTAATGGTGAGTGTGACCGATGACGGCATAGTTGGATGTCTGCTGTTTGAAAGAATGACGTCAGTGCAGCCCTCAGCCTACTGACCGACGCTCGCTGCGGCAACCCGCGCCCGGCGGACTACGACTTCTGCCATGGCGGACCTGTATTCGGCGCTGCCCTTGTAGTCACCCTTCGGGACAAGTGGGCCGCCGGCAAGCTGGGGGCGTGGACCTACACCGCAGAGAGCCGTTCGTGCAGGGTTGTCGCCATCCGCAACGGCGGACCCACTTTGGGAAGACCTGCCGTTCACCGTCGCGACAACAACCGCGGCGACGATGCAGCGATCCATGGGTGTGCGGGCAATGCGCGCGTGGCCGCCTGCAGCCCGGTCCAGGGACAATCGAATCTCGGTTATGAGAATTGGCGCCGCGGCAGTACCCGAAAGAGAAAGGGCGAAATCGTCCAGCCGCCGGCACGACTCGACGCCATCCCGGTCGACAGTTACGACCGCTGCGTTCAGAGCCAGCAACGCGGCGAATAACTCGCTGTCAGGCTCGGCCAGTGCGACAAGCCCTCCTGCCGTTGCAGCGTTGCGCAGGTTTAGAGGGCCTTCAAAGCGCGCCGTTTCGGGCAGGATGCCGCCGGCCAGAGCCGCGCTCTGTGGATGTTCGACCAAGTCCGAAAGTGTCGTCATCGCGCCGACACGCAGGCTGGCATCGACCTGCTGAACATAGGACAGATTCAAGGCGGCCAAATCGACGACGCCGTCCACATCCCGCAGCCGGCGCGTTTCCAGGACCCCTACCAGGTGTGTGCCTCCCGCCAGGGGCAGGCGGCGCGAGGTTTGATCGGCCAGTAGCTCGAGCGCACCGGCCAGCGTCTTTGGTCTGTGGTATTCCGCGAGAACAGCCATGTTTGGTCTGTGGACTCTGGGAAGTGGGAAACCGGCTGCGGATTGCCGGTGCAGGGGCTATGCGCCTGGCGGCGGTTCCGGCGCGAGATCCAGTTCCTGCAGCAGGCCGACAAGACTGAAATTCATCGCCAGCACAACCGCCGCCGGAGTGAGCAAAAATATGGGCAGTACGGTCACAAAACTGACGACGAGCAGGAGGACCTGGAAGAGAAACATGAGAAAGGTATAGAGTGGATGGCGCAGGGCTAAAATGAAAGCATTGCGGAGCACCATCTTTATGCTCATTTCGTCCTGCTGCCAAAGCAAGGGGAAGAAGTACTGCCCTGCCATAAGAACGATGATCAAAATCCAGACCCATACGATACTGACGATCTGGGCCCAACTGGCTGTGCTGGCCCCGTAGAAGCGAATGTTCACAACGACTCCGCCGATCATCAGCAGGTTTATGCCGAGCAGCAGCCAACTCTTGCCGATCGTGGACTTGGCGCCGTCCCAAAAGAACGCGCTCTCCACTCGGCGGTAGTTTGCGACGCGGTTGGCCGCATTGTGGATTCCTGAAGTCACCGGGCCCGCGGGCAGAACCAGGAAGACCCCGGCCCACCAGAGGACGCTGAGCCAGACCCATAGGAGAAGATCCTCATAAAGCGCCTTGATCGTGCGCCACATTACTGTGAATGCTTTCATATTTGTCCCATCTACCGCATTGCCGGTGCGCGGCCCAAAGCAATTCTCATTCCCATCGCTGCAGCAGGGCCGGGATTCTAATTGTCCGTATTATAGCAGCAGCAGCCGCGTTTCTCTGAATCCGACACTGACGTCGCCCGGCCCGATCTGTCCGACTGCGCGCCGGCTGGGCGAACAGTCTGCGGCCTCCCAGGAAACAGGGGGATTCGAGAGTGAATGGCAAACTTTTGCCACTTATGAATTGGGACGGATATAATGAGTTGAAAGCCCGAGGGGGCGAATCCGCCCCAAACCGCTCGGAGGATGACCGATGACCGTTCAAGGCAGGAAAATCCTTGTTTGCGTTGCCTGGCCCTATGCCAACGGCGAAAAGCACATTGGGCAGATAGCCGGCGCGTATCTGCCGCCCGATATCTTTGCCCGTTACCAGCGCATGGCAGGCAACGACGTTCTGATGGTCAGCGGCTCCGATACGCATGGTACGCCCATCACTTTGCAGGCCGAGAAAGAGGGTCTGGATGCTGCGGAAGTGGTGGACAAGTACCACGAGCTCTTTGTTGAAGGCTGTATGGCGATGGGCCTGACTTTCGACCTGTACACGCACACCGATACGCAGAACCACTGGGATGTGACGCAACAGGTGTTTCGGCGGCATATGGCGAACGAGTATATCTACAAAGAAGTGCAGAAGCAGTGGTACGATCCGGAGGCGGGGCGATTTTTGGCGGACCGCTATGTGGAGGGGACCTGCCCCTTCTGCGGCTTTGCCGAAGCACGCGGCGACCAGTGCGACAACTGCGGCCGGCTCTATGATGCCTTGGAGTTGACCAACACGAGATCCAAACTGAGCGGGAGCGCCGAACTGGAGATCCGGGAAACGGAACACTTCTTTCTCGATTTGGGCGCCCTCAATGAACCGCTGCTTGAATGGATTGGCATCGGTAAAGAACATTGGCGCAACAACGTCCTGAATTTCACCCAAGGTCAGTTGAACCTGAAGGAGCTGCGGGGGCGGGCCATCACGCGCGACATCGATTGGGGGATCGCCATTCCGGTAGAGGGTTACGAGAGTAAGTGCATTTACGTCTGGTACGACGCGGTGCAGGGTTACCTGAGCGCGGCTATCGAATGGGCCGCATTGAGCGGCGGCCAGTGGCGGGAGTGGTGGGACAGGGATCTCTCGCCGGAGGCCCGCCACTACTACTTCATCGGCAAGGACAACATTCCTTTCCACACGCAGATCTGGCCGGGCATGATAATGGCCTATAACGACGAGACCGGGGCAGATAACGAGTCGGCAAATATCTCCGGCCTGTCCGAAACGGCAGAGCCAATGAAAAAGGCCCGCCTGCACCTGCCGTATGACGTGCCGGCCAACGAGTATCTCAACTTTGGTGGCGCGCAGTTCAGCACGAGCCGTGGCAATGTCATCGGTTTCAATACGGTACTGGAAGAGTTCCAGGCCGACGCTTGGCGCTATACATTGACGGCCATGGCGCCGGAGAGCGCCGATACCGAGTTCACGTGGCCGGACTTCATCGAACTGGTCAACAACGAGCTGGTGGCAAATTGGGGCAACCTGGTCAACCGGGCGGTGGGTTTCGCCTTCAGACGGTTCGATGGGGCAGTCCCCCACCCCGGGGAAATGGACGCGACTGATGAAGCCCTGTTGGAAGAGATACGCGGGGGCTTCGGCAGCGTTGGAGCGCTATACGAGGCTGTGCGGTTGAAGGCCGCCCTGCAGGAAGCGCGACGGTTGAGCCAGCGCGTTAACCAGTATCTGAATGAGAAGGAGCCCTGGAAAACCGTCCGGACCGACCCACAGACTGCCGCCACTACCGTATACGTGACGCTGCAAGCCATCGACTGGCTGAAACTGTTGTGGGCTCCCATCCTGCCCCACAGCAGTGAACGGTTGCACCAGTACCTGGGTTATGCTGAGCCGCTCTTCGGCCAGCTCGAGACGACGGCCGTTGAGGACGACCGCGGCTCGCATCTGGTGCTGCGCTACGAACACGGGAAAGCCAGCGGCGCCTGGCAGGCGCAGACTCTGGCGGCAGGACAGCTGTTGCGGAAGCCCGCGCCACTCTTCACCAAACTGGATCCTGCGGTCGTACTGGGTGAAGCGGACGGATAACGCGTGTCAGGGCTCATGCTTAGAGGCACGAATGCAACCGCTCATGCCCTGCTTTTCATCCTCGTCGTTCATGCCGCCCTCGGCACACTCTTCGCTATCAAGACTCCGCCGTGGCAGAACCCGGACGAGCCGGCCCACTACAACTACATCGCCTATGTTGCGACCGAAAGGCGGCTGCCTGCGCTGCGGATGGGCGACTATGACCAAACATACCTTGAACGCCTGAAAGCGGAGAAGTTTCCGCCTGACCTCTCGATTGATCCGGTCCGCTATGAGTTCCATCAGCCCCCTCTCTACTACTTGCTTGCAGTTCCGATCTTCTGGTTGAGCCAGGGGCAACTGCCGGCGCTGAGACTCTTCAACGTTTTGCTGGGCGCGTGCGTCGTGTTACTGGTCTTCCTTTGCGCCCGCGTTGCCGCGCCCGGGTCACCCCATATCGCCCTGGGAGCGGCCGCCTTTGCGGCCTTTCTTCCCATGCACACAGCGCTCATGGCGTCGGTCAATAACGATGCCCTCGCTGAACTGCTGATCGCGGGAACAGTGCTGGCGCTCTTGCGCTGGCAGCGTATGGGAGTTGAAGGCGACGCGGACAGAAGGCCAGCCTGTCTGCTGGCAGCCGGGATCCTCATTGGCCTTGGCTTTCTCACCAAAGCGACCGCTTATACCCTCCTTCCCGTCGCGCTGGTCGTCGTCATCATCGGTTCAGTCCGGCCGGGTCGCGACAGCCAGAACGCTGCCGCTAAGCCGATCGTGCAACTCGCGCTGCTGACTGCGCCGGCGCTGCTCCTCGGTCTGCCGTGGTGGATCAGAAACAATCTGCTGTACGGGAATCTGGATATCCTTGGCATTGCCTGGCACGATGCGGTGGTTACCGGGCAGCCGACCGCGGCCGCCTGGATTGCCGCGAACGGCTGGGGGGCATATTGGGAGCGGGCGTGGATGTTTACCAGCAAGAGCTTTTGGGGAGTATTCGGCTGGTTGGGCGTGTTTATGGATGCCCGTATCTATACGGCCCTTTTCATTCTGTCTGCTCTGGCAACGGTTGGCTTGCTGTTTCATTTGCGCGCGAGCGTACACCGAGGCGGCTGGCGGTGGGCTTCTTTCTCGACTTCGCCCTGGATGACTCTGCTGCTCCTGTGGTTGGCGACATTTGCGGCGTACGCTTGGTATAACTTGGGGTTCATCCAACACCAGGGCCGCTATCTCTTTCCGGCGCTGCCGGCGTGGAGTCTGATCTTCGCCCTGGGCTGGTGGGCGATGTTCGAAAGAAGGGCCAGCCTGACGGCGGGGGTTATCCTGCTAGCCGGGACAGCGGCCTACGTTGCAGTTGCTCCACTTGCGAACGGAACGGCGGACAGGTGGACGCTACTGCTGATTGGTCTTGCCGGCCTCGGCATGCTGCTCTACGGCCTACTCTCCAGCCGCGTTTCCAAGCTCATAGGGGCCACTGGCTTTGGAGAGAAGAATCGCAATCCCCAGGATCCTTCAGCACTGCTACGCAATGACGGCAATTTGCGTCCGATCTTGTACGTCTGCCTTTTCCTCGCCATGATTGCTCTGGACATTGCCATTCCGTTCCTGTATATTGTCCCTCAGCTAAGTTCATAGCTAAGTTCATAGCTAAGTTCGTAGCTAAGTTTATAACTATGTGCTTCCTGTCCGCGGCAATTTCAGTGATCCGGGGTAGACAATGCCTTGGGGCGAACTCGGCGCGAAACTTTGCAGCCGATGTTCGCATTGCCCGCGACCTGTCCCTGATACAGAGAAACAAATGAGTTCAACCGCCCCTCTACCTCCAGCCCAACAGATTGTACCAATGAGGCATCTTCCAGGCCCGCCGGCGGTTTACGGAAGGCCTCCCAGCGGCGTCGAATACATACTTATCTGGCTTTGCGTGGCATTCGTGGCAGTTGCCGGCCTGTTCGCCGGCTGGCAGTTCTGGCACACCGACCGCATCTTCAGCGGTGTGCGCGTGGCCGGTGTCCCGGTTGGAGGCGAGACGCGCGCGTCGGCGCTGTTGAGGTTGCACAGAGAGTTGACCCCCTATCCTCTGCCTCCTGTCTATCTCGAACTCGGACCCGGTTCTCAGGAGGGGGGCGGAGCTGCGGTGAGGCGGTGGGCTTTGGGCACCGAGCTGCTTGCGCCCGAGGCGGACCTGGAGGACGCCGTCAAACTTGCCTATCATATTGGACGGCAGGGTGGTCCGTTTAAGCGTATTATCAGCCAGTGGCAGGCCTTTAGCGGCCAGAAAACGGTATGGCCGGAGATCATTGTCAGCGAAGGAGTAGTTCGCCAGGCCGTCGGCAATGCCGCGGCAGAGGTGCGCCGCCCAAGCCGCCCAGCCATCCGGATCGGCGAACTCTCACTCCCGGCGCAGCCGGGCCTCGACGTTGATATTGCAGCAACCGCGCGCCATATATTGGCCCAGGTGGCGAGCGGGCAATCGGGAACCGTCTCCCTGCAGACGTACAGCACTGCGCCGCCGGACAGCGCGACAGCGGACTCGCCGCGAGACAGTGCAGGCACTGCCGGCGTCGGACCGGGCGCCACAGGCGGTCGCACGCCTCCTGAACCGGTCGTCCTGCGGCATGAACCGTCCGGGACTGCATTTGCGCTCGACGCGGCGCAACTGCAGAAACTCATGCCCGGCGGAGATCCCGGCTTTCTCAATGAAGAGGCCCTGCGCTTCGTCGTCGAGGGCTGGGCGAAGCAGGTCTCTTTTCCCGCCCAGGACGCCCGTCTGCGCTTTGACGACGCGACGTCGACGCTGACGGTCCTGCAGCAGAGCAGAGCGGGTCAGCGACTGAACGTTGACCTGACGATCGAGGCTGTTCGCCAGGCGCTGAACACCGACCTGCGCACAGGTCCGCTGCCGATAATTGCCATCCTGCCGGCCGTTGATTCCAGCCGGCTGAGCGAACTGGGAATCAGAGAGCTGGTCGCCAGCGGTACCACTTACTTCAAGGGCAGCAGCAACACGCGCGTTTACAACATCGAAGTCGCTGCAGAGAAACTGGTCGGCGTGGTGGTTCCACCCGGCGGCGTCTTCAGCTTCAACTCCGCGATCGAGGCGGTTAGCGGGGCCAACGGCTTTGAAGACTCGGCCATCATCTGGGGAGACCGAACCGCGGTTGGCGTTGGGGGCGGCGTCTGCCAGGTGAGTACAACCGTCTTTCGGGCGGCGCTGGAAGGAGGGTTTCCCTTTCTTGAGCGCCACAATCACGGCTATGTCGTGAGCTGGTACGGCGACCCTGGATTTGACGCGACGATATACACGCCGTATGTTGATCTCAGATTCCTCAATGATACCGACGCGCATCTATTGATCCAGCCGGTTGTGGACAGCGCGGGCGGAACTCTCTCCTTCCACTTCTACGGGACGAAGCCGGACAGGGAGGTGGTCATCAGCGAGCCGGTATACGAGGACATTAAACAGCCCGGCGAACCGATCTACCAGGAGGACGCCAGCCTGGAAGCCGGGCAGATCAAGCAAGTTGAGTGGGCCAAAGAGGGCCTGACCGCTACGGTCATCCGCAAGGTAACCGAGAACGGCCAGACTCGGGAGGACCCGATCAGATCGGTCTACCGGCCCTGGAACGCCATGTACCTGTACGGTCCGGGAACGGTCATCCCCGGCGTAACCGATGTTGCGGACCCTGCCCCTACTCCGGCAACGGAGGTAAGCGGCGGCGACAGCTGACGGGACCGGCCCTGGCTTAGACCGGCAATCCCTCTCCAATGATCTCCCCGCTGCCGCGGTGTCCTTCCACCTCATATGCTTCTAGCCATCGATATCGGTAACAGCAGCGTCGTCATGGGCGCCTATGGCGTCAGCGATGAACCGGTGGCCAGTTGGCGGCTGCCGGCGGACCGGCGCGCCCGCCCTGACGCGCTCAGGCAGACTATCATTGCCCTTTGGCAAGAGAGCGGAATACGCCCGCAAGACTTTGAAGACTCTGCCCTGTGCAGCGTGGTGGCGCCGTTAACCGGGCTTTGGAAGGGCATTCTGGCGGATGTTCTTGATCGCGAGCCGCTCGTACTTCACCAGCGCATGAACCTGGGCTTGGCTCTGGAGGTGAGGAACCCGGACCAGGTGGGGATGGACCGGCTTGTCGACGCCGCCGCCGTTCGGGAGCGTACGACAGGCGCAGCGGTTGCCGTTGATTTCGGCACGGCGACAACGTTCAATGTTGTCGACGCGGGCGGGCGTTTTCTAGGCGGATCGATTGCTCCGGGCCTTGCGACGGCGGCGGAGTCGCTGATGGACAAGGCGCCCGCTCTGCATGAACTGGCTGGAGAGACCGCTGACCCGTCCCCGGGCGCCGCCGGCGTCGCGTTGGTTCCTCCTTCCTCGGCGATTGGCCGCGATACCGACGAGGCCGTGCGGTCAGGGGTCGTTCTCGGCTATGCCGGACTGGTTGAAGGTCTCCTCACTCGCATCGGCAACGAATTGGATGCGCCCGTTACTGTCATCTCCACCGGGGGACTTGGCAACATCGTCACCCCGCTGACAAGCGCCATCGACCAGTACGATCCCTGGCTGACGCTGGCCGGAATTCGCGCCGTGTACCGGCTCAATTCCTGAAGCGGCAGAGGTCTCTCAGGACCCCGCCCTTCCCAACCCTTACTCAGTTATCCCAGCATCTGACGATAGCAGCGCAGTGTAGCTTCGGCGGTGGCTTGCCAGCTGTAGAGACTGGCGCGCGCCAGTCCCTGCTCGGTTCGTTGGGCGCGCTGAGGGCCGTCTTCGACAAGCTCGACGATTGCATCCCCTATTTCAGAGACCGAATGGGGGTCGAAAAGGAGGGCGGCCCCGGCTGCGACCTCGGTCAGGCTCGGCGTGTTTGAGCAAGCGACCGGCGTTCCGCAGGCCATCGCCTCAAGAACGGGAAGTCCGAACCCTTCGTACAGACTGGGGAAGACGAACAGTGTGGCGGCGCTGTAGAGCGCTGGCAGATCACGCTCGTTTACGGGGCCGAGAAAGCGGACGGCGTCGCCGAGATGGTGATGCGCGGCGCGCTCTCTGGGCTGCGGGTAGCGGTCGTCCCAGGCGCCGGCGATGACGAGTGGGTGGGCGTGCCGCGGGGCAATCCGGGCGAAGGCGTCAATGAGGGCCGGGAGATTCTTATGCGGTTTGTTGATGCCGAGATAGAGAAGAAACCGATCGGGCAGGTGGTATTTTTCGCGCACGCGGCCGACCTCGGCGGCGGGCTGAGGACGGTATCGCGCCCCGGCGGCCAGAGGTGTGACGCTGACCTTGGAGGCAGGAACACGAAAATAGCTGCCAAGATCGTTGCGAGCGGCATCGGAAATGGTGACAATGTGGTCCGAGGCGCGCAGGGCGAGGTTCGCAGCCAGTCGAAAGAAGAGCCTGGCGCGGGCTGTAACGGTCTGAGGAAACTTGAGCGGAATGACGTCGTAAAAGGTCACGAGCGTGGGCAGACCGGTGTGGTACGGCATGACGTAGTAAGGGCTGTGGTAGAGGGCCGCGCCTTCCGTCCGCAGCCGTTTGAGGAGGCGCGGGATGCGCCACTGCTGGCGAATGTCGAAAGGCGTCGCGGCCGCGGCGACGGTTTTGCCTGGCAGCCGGGATGCTCCTTCCGTTTCCGAGGCGGGCGCTGATGTTTGCGCCGACGCGGCGACTGCCGGGCCTTCGAGAAAGGTGAGCTCTTCCCCGGCGGAAAGCAGGGGCGCCAAAGCCGATGAGAGATTGGCGACGTAGCGACCGATGCCGGGGAAGTGGGGCACTGCAGTGCGGACATCGAGAATGTAGCGGTTCATTGGACCGCAGGGGGAGAGTGTCTGGCAGTGAGGAAACAGTGTGAAACTTTCACGGCCGCCCGTCATCCCTCGCTCAAAGCTTCCTGATAGAAGGCGACTGTTGAGTCAATCATGGAGTGGAATGAGAACTCCTCCCGCACTCGTCTGCGGCCTTCGGCTCCCATTTTTGCTCGCAACGCAGGGCTTACCAGCAGCCTGTTGATTGCGGCGGCCAGCGCCTGCGGGTCGTTGGGAGACACAACCACGCCCGTCACGCCGTTGCGGTTGACGTAGGATGTGCCTGTTCCCAGCTCCGTGCAGACGACGGGCATGCCGCAGGCCATCGCTTCGAGCTGCACGATTCCCAGCGCCTCCGCTCGATTTGTGGACGGCAGCACGAACAGTTCGGCGGCGTAACGCGCGGCCAGACTCTCCCTCTCCGAAGCATCGCCCAGGAAGAAAACTTTGTCGACCAGTCCTTCCGCCTGCGCCAGGTTCTGCCATGCCTCCCGCATCGGACCGGTCCCGATTATCAGCAGCTTTGCCTTGATGCGGTGCATGGCCCTTATGAGAACATCGACGCCTTTGTAGTGGCGCAGCCGGCCGATGAACAGCAGGAGAGGGAGGTCATCGTGTTGACGCCGCAGACGCTGCGCATCGCCCCGAACTTGCTCAGTCTCAGCAAAGCGTTCCGTTTCAATGCCAAAGTGGATCACGCGGCACTTTGTCCGCACGTTCCGCAGGAAGGGAGAGGACTCAATATACACGGGGCTGGAAGCGGCGACCAGCGCGGCGCGCTGCAGGACTTTTCTCAGTAGAGGCGCGTAGAGCTTTCCCGTCCGCCTCTGGCGAACGATGTCGCTGTGGTAGGTGATCACCGCCGGTTGAGCGCGTCCCAGCAGCAGTTGGGCGAGTTCGGCGGGCGGATAGGGCGCGTGAAGGTGAACAAGGTCGGCCGACGCCGCTTGGCGCCGCAGCTCGGAGAAATAGGAAAGGCTGATTGGCGTGGAAAGGATGTGGGCCTGCCTTCCTGTCCTCGTTACCGGAACGCCGTCAACGGCTTCGCGCGTCGTGGCCGGCCCCGTATTGGTAACGAGAACGTGTGCGTCAACCCCCCTTTCTCGCAGCCCGCGCGCCAGCAGGCGGATATTGTTCTCGATGCCGCCGACGACCGGGTAATAGTCCTTGTAGAGCAACAATACTCTCATGCGTAGTCACGCCGGTTCTTCGTGATTAACGGACAGCGCCAGTTTCAGACAGCCCCAATCAGGTCCCGATAAAGCGCTTCGAGTTCGTGTACCGTGCGCTCGATTCTGAAGTGACTGTCTACGCGTTGTCGCCCGGCTATGCCCATACGCCGGGCGGTCGACGGATCGCCAAGAAGGCGCAAGACTGCATCGGCAAGACCCGCCTCGTCACCGGGCGTCACTTGAAGACCGGTGCGGTCTTGCGCGACAATATCGGGCAGTGCGCCGTGGGCATAGGCGACTACCGGTTTGCCCATGGCCATGGCCTCCACATTTACGAGGCCAAATCCCTCGGGGGCGCCCGGACTGACAAATATGTCCATGGATTCGAGGGCAGGCCGTACGTCGCTCACCTGCCCTGTCCAGTGGACGCGATCATCCAGACCTAGCTGGGAGCACAGCTTCTTCAAACTTGCCTGGTAATCGTCTTCCACGTGAAAGGGGTCTCCTCCAACGACGAGGAAGCGGCAGTTTGGCTGGCTCCCTGCTATACGTCCCGCCATACGAAGAAACACATCCTGACCCTTAAGCGGGCGCGCTCGTCCTACCATACCAACGATTTGAGCGTCGACGGGAAAGTTGAAAGCCTTACGGAAATCGGCTCTGCTGTCTGCGGCGAGCTGTCCTGGCGCGAAGTGTGAGACGTCAATACCGTTGTGAAGTACGATTACCTTGCCTTTGCAGGGCAAATGGGTTGCAACGGACCGGGAAATTGCAACTACGCGGCTTACCATGCTGCAGAGGACCCACTTTAGAAACTGGTCAGCCCACTTCAGGGAAGGTTCGTTTTCCGTTAGCCAGATTTCCCGCAGATGCCACACCGCCGGCACGGAAGCAAGCCTGGCAGCCACAGCCCCGTATGGCGTAGCGCGCAAGGTATTGCTGTGGATGAGTACGGCGCCGACGTCCTTGGCGATGGCGGCAACCCTATTTGCCCCCTGCCAAATGTCCGGAAGAATGCGGGAGGAGCCGCGCAAGCGGGGAAAGGCAAAAGAGTGGACGGGGACGCCTGCCCTGATCGCTTCTTCCGCGAGATGGCCTGGAGGCGCGATCAGATGAGGCGCCCAGCTGCCGCGGTCCAGATGCGTCAGCAGAAGAAGCAGGCTGCGTTCCGCTCCGCCGAGCGCCTCTGCATGATCAACGAAGACAATAGGGCGTGGTGTCATAAGGAACGATCAATTATGGACAAGAACTGATGGCCGGCTCGGTCCCAGTTCATTTCGCGTTCGACCCAGCGGCGGCCGGCGCGGCCCATTCGCTGTCTCATTTCGGGGTCATCTAGCAGGCGCTGCAGAGCTTGTCCCAGCGCCGCAGGGTCGTCGGGAGGAACGAGGAGGCCCGTTTCGTTTTCGATCACGGCCTCGGCCGCTCCGCCGCTGCGGGCAGCGACCACGGGCAGGCCGCTGGCGCTGGCCTCCAGGTAGACGATGCCGAACCCCTCGACGCTGCCGGCATGATAATCTGCCCGCGCCGGCAAAACAAAAATCGTGGCGCGCCTGTATATCTCCGGGAGTTCCGAGTCAGTTACTTCATCCATGAAACGGACTGCCTGCATGAGTCCCAGTTCCTGAGCCTGCCGTCCAAGCGACGCATGTGCGGGGCCTTTGCCTACGATCCAGTATTGCAGGTCGGGAGACTGGGCGAGAAGCTGAGGCAGCGCTTGAAGCACGGTGTCGATTCCTTTGCGAGGTACGAGCCGCGCTACGGACAGGAGCACGGGAGGCCCTAAATCGGGCCTTGCCGGCGGTGAAAATCGATCCGGATCTGTTCCCGGGTACAGGATTCGGGGGGGGGGCTGTCCCAGTTCCTGAAGGCGCAGCGCGTTGGCGTGCGAAATAGTCACCAAGGAGTCTGCCCTTGCCAGGAGACGATTGAAAATGGGCGCATGCCAACGAAGTTGGGCCGCTTCAAAGTCATTTCCGTACGCAAGTGCGATGAACCGGCCTCTGCACAATACCGCCGGCAGAAGCATTCTGGGATGCGCATGACCCACAACGGTGATATGGGGCCGCAAAGTTGCCAGTACCCTGGCATAGTGCCACGGCATTGATGAAGGCAAGGAGACAAGCGAAAAAGGCTCTCCTTGAAATAGGGAGGCGTCACCGTGTGGAACAGCCACGGTTAAGCGGTAGTGGGCCCCAATGCGCCGGCTCAGTTCAAAGAGGTATCTTTCCACGCCTCCGGTAGTCGGTGGAAAGCCCATGGTGAGCAGGACGACCCTGGCGCGCTTCCCCTGACTCGGCAAAGGTTCGCCGAACTCGCTGGCAGGGTCAGTTCGAGGCGAACCGGACTGTCTATTCGAAGAGCGACTCATAGAAATCTACAACCCGCGTCTGTTGTATCCTGATCCAGAAGAGTTCGAGCAGACAATGAACTGTCTCAGCCAGGATTTCCTCGCGCCGACAGGTGGGAACATAAACGGGCTACAGAAAAAATTCGCACATAGTTCAGCTGCGCACAAGGAACGCAACGAGCCCCTGGTAGGCAGGAACCATAGATTGCGGCAGATGTTGGCTAAGCCGGCTCAGCAGATGCCGGTCCGTGTCGTCCAGCGCCGCGACCGCTCTCAGCATCACCGGGTAGATTAGCAGCGCCGCCGCGACCGCAACCACCAGCCCACCCAGCCACATGCTGATGAGCCAGGCTGCCAGGGAGGCCGTCAAAGCTGCAAGCAGAATGCGGCCCAGAACCTGGAAGGGCAAGGCCACTTGCAGGCGCCGCGACGCGTAAGCCATCAACATGGCGCTGGAGACAGTGTGGCTGCCGCAGGTGGCCAGGGCCGCCCCCGTTGCTCCAAAGCTGGGGACCAGGAGCAAGGACAGTATGACGTTGACGAGAGCCATTACTGCGTTCAGACGGACAATGTAACTCTGTTCCTCCATGCTGAGTATCATCGACACACTGACCGTAGCAATGGCGCCTCCGATGCTTCCGACAAAGAAAATGGCGAGAATCGGGGCCATGTCCAGGAATTCCGGACCATACAAGAGCGCGACCGACGACGCGACCGCTGCGCCTCCCAGCCCGATTGGCATGGCAATTGCAGCCGCGATTCGATTTGACGACAGGTAGACCCGATCGATTCGCTCGCGATCACTTTGCCCTTGCAGCGATGCGAATACTGGGAGCAAGGTCGCGGTGAAGATTGCCGGAAAGGCCATCGACTTCACTGCCAGGTCAAATGACTGGCTGTAGTAGGCAATGTCCACATCTGTGGCAAATAGCTTCAGGAAGAACACACCGAATCGTTCATAGGGGATGGTGCTGGTGGCGAAGATCAGAATGATGTCCCGAATGTAGCGGACTATGCGCTGGCGCAACTCCGGCGGGATGGT
Source organism: Caldilineaceae bacterium (assembly GCA_022821545.1). Lineage (GTDB taxonomy): Bacteria > Chloroflexota > Anaerolineae > Caldilineales > Caldilineaceae > Bin5. The sequence goes on along the minus strand of JAJEDJ010000001.1, from coordinate 277,852 downwards.
GAGCGCCTCTGTGCCCCGCACTGTGTAGTAGCTCGGCAGCTTCCAGCCAATCAGGAGAATAGTGAGAATGCGCCGCCCAATGTAAGCAAGGAGGAGCAGGTATATCCCGTAGCCGAGTGAAACGATCGCAATCGCGGCGGCTCCGTAGAGAAAACCCCCGATCAGGCTGGCCTGGCTGAAGATTCGAAAGTCCAATGCGCCTTTTGCCGCCGCCAGGAAGAAGAGTTCCACGACGACGAGCAGAACAGCAATGGCGGCGAGGACAAGGGCAGCTGTATCGCTCGAGGGGACGAGCAACGCATAGAAAAGTACGACGACCGCAATCAGCGCGCCAAGTGTCAGCTCAATACGCAGCAGCCTCGCGAAAATGGCCGAAGCGGTTTCTCTCTCCTCCCGGCCCAGGTACTCGGCCCCAAATCTCGTCATTGCCTGTGGAAGGCCGGGGGAGGCTATCAGTGCAAGCAGACCGATAAGCCAAAGCCAGTAGTTGTACTGGCCGAGAACGGCGGCGCCCAGAGCGCGGGCGAGGACGATGCTGGTGATCAGTCCCATGACGAGACCGCCGACCGTGCTCAGTGCGCTCCAGTATGTGTTCCTGGCAATGGTCTGAAAGACGCTCATTAGGATGATCCAGGGCGGGGAAGGCTCTGAGAATCAGCTCTGGTCGGCCCTTGCCTGTCGGTCAAAGGAGACTACCTGCCTGACCAGAGCCGTCAGGAGAATGGTCTTTCCTCATCGGGCAGAGTTGCGCCGGCTTCCCAAACTCCCCCTGCGACAGACCGGTAGACGTCCACCGTTTGCATGGCCGCGTCTCGCCAGCAGAAGCGGGCTGCCTGGCGCAGGCCGTCTCTTCGCATCTGCGCAGCGGCCTCCGCATTCGACAGCACCTGCCGGACCTCCACGGCCAGCCCCTCGCCGGTCATTGCTCCTATATAACGGGCCGCTGACCCTGCAACCTCGGGCAGGCTGCTGGCCTTGCTGCACACGACCGGCGCGCCGCAGGCCATCGCCTCCAGCACGGGGATGCCGAATCCCTCGTATAGGCTGGGCATCAGGAAACAGTCCGCGCCGCTGTATAGAGCCGGCAGGTCCTCGTCCGGGACGCGTCCGGCAAAAAGCACCTCTTCGGTCAACTGCAGCTGTTCCACCTTGCTTCGCACCGACTCAAAGAGCCAGCCGCCCCCGCCTACCACGACCAGGCCGTGAGGCCGTCCCTCCGCTTTCAGCCGGGCAAGCGCCTCAAAGGCGAGTTGGTGATTCTTACGCGGTTCCAGCGTACCCACCATCAGCAGATACGGCCGCCGGATCCCATGCCGCTCCTTGACCTGCCGAATCTCCTCTTCGTCAACCGGTCTGAAGCGCTCTTCGATACCTTCCTCAACGACATGAATCTTGGACGCCGGCGTGCCATACGACTCCAGTAAATCCTTCTTTGTGTGCCGGCTCACGGCAATGATCGCATCTGCCCTTTTGACAAACAAAGGCATCGCCACGCGCAGGAAAGCCCGGTTGGCCGCAGTGTGGTGTTGGGGATAGCGCTCGAAAATCAGATCGTGGACCGTCATGACCGACGGCCGCGCCGTCCATGGCAGCAGGTGCTCCGTGGCATGGAAGATTCTGGCGGCGCCGAGCCTGCGTTCTACGATGGGGGCCCTCAAGAGCTGACATGCCAGCACGCCCAGCCGCCAGGGATACTGGCCCAGCGCCAGAGTGCGGGCGGGAATGGGCGCAAGCGAGTCGGGGGGGCGATGGCCGCTATGACTGTTGTAAAACAGGGTCACGTCGATCGCGTCTCGACAGTGCCGCCACAGCGCGGCCGCGAGGCTTTCAGTATACCGGGCCAGACCGGCGCGCTGGTGAACAGCCGGCCCGGCGTCGAGGACGACCTTCAGACGTCCTGCCTTCCGCAGCGAGCGTTCCGGTGGCGTTGCGACGGGCGCGTTTCGGGCGGGGCCGTGCTCCTCACTCATCAACAGGTCCCCAGGCATCAGGCTCGAAATGAGGCGCAAAGGTCGAGGGCGTCTGTGCCGGTCTGTTCAGCCAGTCGTGAACCGCTTCGCCCAGGTGAGAAAGCGGGCTCCGGCGCCTGGTGCAATCAGGCAGCGCGTCAAGAAAAACATCGCCGTAGCTGCGCTGCCACAGACGGCTGTCCAACAGAACGACGACCCCGCGATCGGCGGCGCTGCGGATCAGGCGCCCGAATCCCTGGCGCAGGCGTAAGACTGCCTCCGGCACGGCATAATCGTGGAAGGCGTCTTCATACAGCCTGCTGCGCGCGGCGTGGAGTGGGTCGGTGGGCACGGCGAACGGCAGCCGGACGATGATCAAGCAGACCAGCTGATCGCCGGGCAGATCGATCCCCTCCCAATAGCTGCTTGTGCCAAGCAGGACCGAACTCGGGTTGGCCCGAAAGTCGCGCAGATTGCGGCTGCGGCCGCCCTGGCCCTGCTGGATCACGGTCAGCCCGGCGGCGGCGAGCGGCGTGCGAATGGCGTCGGCGCTGGCGCGCAAATGGCTGTGGCTGGTAAAGAGGACGAGAGTTCTGCCCCCCGCCGCGAGCGCGGCCTGTTGAATCGCCTGCTCCAGGGCCTGCTGATAGTTGTGATGGTCCGGCGGAGGCATGTCCCCGGGCAGGTACAACAGGGCGTTGCGTTTATAATCGAACGGGCTGTCGATCACGGTGCCGTTTGCGTCCCAGCACCCCAACCGATCGCGCAGATAGTCGAAGTGATCGCCGGCTTGCAGGGTCGCGCCTGTCAGCACGACCGCGCGCTTCTTGCTGAACAGTTCAGAAGCCAGCTTCTCACTCACCTGCACCGGCGCGCTTCGCAGAATGACTTCATCCGCGCCGCGCCTCTTTCGAAGAGGTCCGGCCGCCGAGGACCTTCCGCTTGCCGGAAGCTCCAACCAGGCGACCGACTCTTCCTGGTGGTTGAGGGGGCGCAGGATGACGTCGTCCGCCACTTGCAGGAGGTCGGCGAGGTCGGTCTGGCCGTAGTGCAGTTCCCGCAGAGCGTATGCCGTTCCACTGCCGGCGGCGGACGAACTCCCGGACCCGTCTTCCCGTTGCCACCACTGGGACGCGTCCAGCCGGTCCGCCAGTTCTGTCAGCCGGCCCAGCACCCGGCGGGCATGGCGGCTGATCATGTCCCACTCGATTTCAATTTCGCTCCATGCCGGCTGCGCCCTCATGCGGCTGTCCAGCGCCGCCTGCTGAGGATAGCCGGATGCGCCGCGGGGGCCGGCCGTGATCTCCGAGTGACGCAGAACGAACTCGTGGAGCGCACTGGCAAAGGGAGGGATACGCGTCCGCAGTTCCCGGTTTTCGGCTGCCATCTGGCGGGCAACCTCTTGCAGATCTTCCTGTTCCAGGCGACCGGCCAGCTGTTCGACTGCACCGTCCAATCTATCCAGAAGGAATGCCAGCCCCCGCAGATCCGTCTGCCGCGTAAACTGCTCGGTTGCCGCGCCTTCCAGGTGATGGGCCTCGTCAACGATCAGGTTGTCATATTCCGGCAGGACCTGGCCGCCGGCGTCAATATCGGCAAGCAGGAGCGCGTGATTAACGATCAGCAGGTGGGCCGAACCGGCTTGCCGGTGCGCTTCCAGGTAGAAGTCACGGTAGCGGCCGCCGAGAAAGTTATGCTGGGGGGAAGGACGTCCGAAGACACACTGTTCCAGGCTGCATTCGTCTGCATGGGAAGCAACGTGCGCCATCAGCGCCCGCTCTTGCCGGTCGTGGATGGGAAGCTCGCTCAGGTCGCCGCTCCGTGTGTGCGGCAGCCAGACCAGTATCTTGGCCAGAAACCGCAGCTCCAGGGGAGGCAGCGGCTCGGCAAAAAGCCCTTTGCCGCCGCGCGGGAAACGCAACCACTGGGCCAGCCTGCGCGTACACAGATAATGGGAGCGGCCTTTCAAGGCCATTGCCCGAACTTCCTGGCGGCCCCTGCCGGTCGCGTCCGGGTCCACCTCCGCCAGCGCCTGGGCCGCACGGGGCAGCTCCCTTTCCAGCAGCTGGTCCTGCAGCGGCAGCGTATGCGTGGCGATAACGATACGGCTCTGATTGCTTTCTGCCCAGGCTGCGGCCGGCAGCAGATAGGCCAGGCTCTTCCCCGTGCCGGTTCCCGCTTCAATGATTCTGTGATCGCCCCGGTTGAGCGCGTCCAGGGTCTGAAGCGACATCTGCAGCTGGCCGTCGCGCCGCTCGAACCCGGCGCCCGACCCGGCGTCGAACTCCGCCGCCAGCGGCCCGTTCTCTGAAAAGGCCCCGGCCAGGAACCGGTCTGCAATCTCCCGAGGTGAAGGGTTAGGCGCGAGAGCAGACGGATGGGGGCCGCCGCTGCGGACCTGCCTGGTTAAGCCGCCAGCTTCTACTTCGAGCCCCGTGTGCTTTCGCCTGCGCATCTCGTCTTCAAACAGGAGCATGGGCCCCCATTCGCTTCCGCTTCCTGCTTCGCGCAACGTCTCCAATACCGAATCCGGCAGCGCCTTGATCCGTTCCAGGAGGTGAAGAAGCAGGTCGGCAGTCGCCTCCGCGTCATGGCTTGCCCGGTGGGCCGCCGCCAGTGGAATCTCCAGTGCCCGGCACAGTTCTCCCAGGCTGTAACTGTCCTGGCCCGGCAGCAGAACTGTCGCCAGTTCGTAGGTGTCGAGAACGGGCGCGTTCAATTTCACGCCGGCCGCACGCAGGAACGAGATGTCGAATCCCGCGCTGTGCGCGACGACGGCCTGCCTGCCGTTCCCGAAGAAGCCCACGATTTCAGGGATCACGTCCTCAATGGAGGGCGCTTTCGCCACGTCCGCGGGACCGATACCCGTAAGCTGTTGAATTCGTATGGGGAGCGGGCGGCCGGGGTTGATGCAGGTGGAGTAGTATTCGCGCGGGCGGCCGCTCTGAAAGCGGACGCCTGCAAACTCGATGATGGCATCCCGCTTGGGGTTCAGACCGGTAGTCTCCAGATCGAAAGCGACGAAAGTGCGCGCAAGCATGACTAGGCGGCGCCGGGGTGGCGGGGGGGCGTATGCGCAGTCACTCGTTTCCGGTCAATCATCACTTGCAACAGTGCTGAAAGAGATGGCCTCCGCGCTTCTGGTCACGCTGCCCGTGTAGAGCCAGGAGACCTGCCGCAGCGTAAGCGCCTGGTCGAACTCCGTAAGCGCCGATATGCAGTCTGCCGGGACGACGACCGAAAACCAGCGCAGACCGGCGGAAGCGGCCGTGTGCAGCACGCAGATGCTGGAAACCGTGCCGACGATTACGAGGTTACGCACATTCCACACGTTGGCGAGAAAGTGCTCCAACCAGGTGCCGTAGAACCCGTCATAGCGGCTTTTCTGGCAGACCAGGTCTTCCGGTTGCGGAGCCAGCTCCTCTACGATTTGCCACCCCCAGCTGTTCGTTTCGCAGTGGCGCGGCCAGATCTCCCATTCGGGGTCGCCGGCGAAGTGGCTGTCCTGTGTATAGGCGACGCGCACGCCGGCGCCGCGGGCGCGCCCCAGCAGCTCTTGCAGACTGTCGAGGGTAGCGGCGGCGTCCGGCACCACGAGGGCGCCCCCGTCCTTGACGAAGTCGTTCTGCATGTCAACGACAACTACGGCGCTGTTCCGCGCAGGCAGTTCGACGCTGGGCTGCCACGGGATTTCGGGAACTTCTACGGTTTCAGCCGGAACTGGCATCCGGCCCTCCTTTCCCCGACCGCTGAAGATCGAAACGGGTCAATGTCAACAAGCAGCCGCACGTCAGCGGCTGCAGCGTCAGTCAAGGTCCCAGCGGCTGGGGTTGATGCCGGGCGCTTCGCTGGCCATGTTCGCCGGCTTGTTGCCGCCGCCGAAGTCCCATTTGCGTGTATTGCGGTCGATGAAGAGAGCCTTGACCTCCGGCGGCAGCGCATCCAGCTCTGCGGCCGGCCACTGGTCCACCTCCGGTTCGACCGGCCCCGCCCAGGCCGGTCGGTACGCGATGGCAAGCAGCTCGCGGGAATAGTCGCCCACGTTGGGGAAGTTCCCATGGAAAACGCGATGGTTGATCAGCACGGCAGAGCCGGCCGCGGCCGTTACCATAACCTCCTCGGGATGAGACTCGTAGCGCACGTAAGGGTTGGCATGCGCGTGCATGCCCAGGTGTGAGCGGGGTATCACGCGAAATGGCGAGACCTCTTCCGTCAGTTCCTGCAGGTAGTAGAGCACGCGCACCATGCACGGGCAGCTGCCCTCGTAGCCGAAGATCTGCGACCCGTAGGGCTGTCCGTCGGTGTGGAGGCTGATGCCCGGATGACCCGGCTCCGAACGCGCGTAAGCGTAGGACATGAAGACAATCTCGTCCCCAAACAGCCGTTCCAGAAACCGGATCGTGGGGGGATGTGCAATCAGAGAAGTAATCGCCCCGCCGGCAAACTGGACTTTCGGGCGCACCTGTTGCTTTACGCTGTAGTCCACGCCGAACGTGTCCAGCCGGTCGGTCTCCTCCCGCAGGCGGTCCAGATGCTCCGCGGAGAGCAGATCGGGAAGGACGGTGTAGCCCTCGACTTCAAGCTGATAAGTGTGCTGTCCGAAGTTCAATTCTGACCAGTCACGGTCGTCGACTTTCACATTGTTCATGGTCGTTCTCCCAACCTTGGTGAATCCTGCTATCAGGTAACGCCTGGCCCCGGCTTCAGGTTCCGCAGGTATCGGCGATGGAACAGGTATCAGCGATGGAACAGGTGTCAACGATGGAAGATGTAGAGCGAACGGTTCTCGAGCGGCAGGCAGATGCGTTTTTGCTGCCGGTGGCTCTCCGCCAGCGCCAGGCAGACCTCGGTCAGGTGGTGAGCGACTTCGATTGGGCCCAGTGTTTGCCGGCCTTCCTCGTGCGCCAGGACCAGGTCTTCAAGGCAGTACTGGGTCGCGCTGTGTTCGGGTACCGGCTCGACCGGTACGTTGACCGCAACGCGCGTCTTGCCGGGGTCGTTCTTTCGCAGCTGCAGGGTGGTCCCGTTGTCAAATATGCGCACGCTTCCGCTCTCTCCCATGACCTCAAACTCCCAGTTGCCGGCGGGCACGCTGGCGGCGGCAACGCCGCCGGCAAAGGTCAGCTGGAAAATGCCGTACGGGTCGTCATCCAGGCGGTTGTCCGGAATGCGATGATCGATCGAGTTGAGCTCGCCCCAGATGCTCTCCACCTTCGGATCGTCGAGCAGGAAGCTCAACGTGTCGATCGAGTGGATATGACCGTGGAGCAGGTTGGTGCTGGCGTAGTGAACTGCGGCTTTCGGTTCGCCGATCTCGCCCTGCCGGATCAAGTCGCGCGCCTGGTGATAACTCAGGTTGAAGCGCCGCAGCACGCCTGAATTGAACAGCGACCCGCCTTCCCGCACCGCCTTGAGAATACCATCGGCCTCCACCATCGAACAGGCAATCGCCTTCTCGCAGAAGATCAGCCTGACCCCTTCCTCGGCGGACCGGGTCGCCATCTCCGCGTGCAAGTGGCCGCGCGTGCAGACGGCAACCATGTCCGGTTCCTCTTGCCGAATCATCTCCACATAGTCCTCGTAGAGTGCGTCGACGCCCCAACGGTCTGAGAATGCCGCCCTCTTGGCGGCATCGACGTCCGCGCCTGCCACTACCTGCAGACGTTCGCTGGCCTTGCAGGATGCCGCCACTGAGTAGGGCGGGCTCCTGTCGGGAAACTCGTCGTCGATTGTGCTGCCCATGCGTCCGAGGCCAATGATTGCAACGCGATAGGTTCTGTCAGTCATGGTCGTTTCTCCATCGAACTGTGGGCTGCCGTGTGAGCGGAAAATGGTAAGGGAATCAGGGCCAGCGACCCTTGAGTCTTCTGATGCGGGCAGGTACGGAGTCCCGGGCGATCTCGGATGACAGAATACGGAGGGAGCGATCGGACAGCGGCAGCTCCACGCGACGGCCGCCCCGGCGATGCGACTCGCGCAGCGCAATCGCGATCTCCAGCGCTTTGCGTCCATCCTCGCCGGAGCAGCGGGGCGCCGCGCCGCTGTCCAGGCACTGTATGAGGTCTTCGATCACCGCAAAACCCATGCTGGGGATGTCGGTCGGCAGGGGGAAAGGCGCCCGCGCCGGCAGGCTGCGGCCGCGCGGCCCGCCGGGGACCCAGCGGTAGTACTGCGTTTCCATGCCTTGCGCGAGAGAACGAACCCGCCCTTCCGTTCCGATCAGGTCGAACTCCCACGGCGCGGCGCCGGTCGGCGTTCCCCGCAGAAAGCCGCGCACGCCGTTGTCAAATACCATGTAGCCGTTGCCCATCAGGTCTTCGTCGCCGGCCGCCTTTTCGTCCGACTCCATCTCGCCGAAGACCCATTCGACGTCGGCTCCGACCAGGTAGCGCATGGTGTCGATTGCGTGGCTGCCGTTGGAGGAAAGGTTGCACTGCGTATACGCGGTGATCTGCAATAGCTCGCCCAGTTCCCCCTCTTCGACCATGCGGCGAGCCTCCGTGAAGAAGACGTTGTAGCGGCGGGAGCAGTTGACCGCGACCGCTACGCCTTTGCGGTCGCAGAGGTCGAGCACCTCATCGGCCTCGGCAAGACTGAGCGTGAACGGCTTCTCTGCCCAGATCGCCTTGACGCCGGCGTTGATCGCATCGATCATGATCTCGGCGCGCAGACGCGCAGTTGTACACATGCTCACGAAGTCGGGCCGCTCCGCTTCCAGCATTTCACGGTGGTCGGAATATATCTGCCCGTCTTCCAGCCCCCAGCGTTCGGCGAAGATTGCGCCCTGCTCCGCGTGCGGGTCCGCGCCCGCGACCAGTTCCGTATGGGGCGAAGCCGCGTAGGTGGGGGCGTGACAGTACGGCATGAAAAACTGGCCGCCCTGCCTGATCTCATCGTCGAACGTGCTGCCCATGCGCCCAAGACCGATTACGGCTGCGCGATAAACGTTCTGTGACATGGTTATCGCTCCTGAAGGCTGCGGCCGGCGAAGCTGCGACCCCGGCTGTTCACATCTCAACCCGTCCTATCCGGCAGCTTGATTCCGCTGCATTCTGCGCACGCGCGCGGGCACTGCATCCCCGCTGATCTCTCCCGACAGAATGCGCAGGGAGCGATCGGCCAGCGGCAGGTCAACGCGTTGACCGCCCCGGCGGTGCGACTCGCGCAGTGCGATCGCGATCTCCAGCGCCTTGCGGCCATCCTCGCCCGAGCAGCGGGGCTGCCTGCCGGTTTCAATACAGTTTACGAGGTCCTCAACGACCGACAGTCCCGTACTGGGTATTTTCGTAGGCAATGGAAAAGGCGCCCTTGCCGGCAGTCCCTGATCCCGCAGGCCCCCGGGTACCCAGCAGTAGTACTGCGTCTCCATCCCCTGTGCCAGGGAACGGACCCGTCCTTCCGTCCCGATCAGATCGAACTCCCACGGCGCGGCGCCTGTCGGTGTGCCGCGCAGAAAACCCCGCGCGCCATGGTCAAACGCCATGTAGCCGTTTCCCATCAGGTCCTGTTCGCCTGCGGCCTTTTCGTCCGACTCCATCTCGCCGAAAACCCATTCAACGTCTCCTGTGGCGAGGTAGCGCATGGCGTCGATAGCGTGGCTGCCGTTGTGGGAAAGATTGCACTGTGTGTAAGCGGTTATCTGCAGGATCTCGCCCAATTCACCCTCATCGACCATGCGCCGCGCTTCCGTGAAGAAGACATTGTAACGGCGAGAGCAGTTGACGGCGATGGCGGCGCCCTTGCGGTTGGCAAGCTCGATGACTTCGTCCGCCTCGGCCAGACTGAGGGTAAACGGCTTCTCCGCCCAGATCGCCTTGACCCCGGCGTTGATCGCATCGATCATGATTCCGGCGCGGAGCCGTGCGGTCGTACAGAGACTCACGAAATCGGGTCTTTCGGACTCGAGCATCTCGCGATAGTCGGCATATATCCGGCCTCGTTCCAGACCCCAGCGATCGGCAAAGATCTCGCCCTGCTCCGCGTGCGGGTCGGCCCCGGCGATCAGATCGGTATGGGGGGAGGCCGTGTAGGTGGGAGCATGGCAGTAGGGCATGAAAAACTGACCCCCCTGCTTGATCTCATCGTCGAACGTGCTGCCCATACGCCCCAGGCCTATCACGGCGGCGCGGAATCTGCTCTCGGACATAAGCCTTTCTCCTGTGCGCTTCGGCTCGCGGGTCGTTGCTTCCTACGCGGCCGCGGGCTCCTGTTGCAGCCGCCGTACGCGGGCGGGCACCGCGTCCCCGCCTATCTCGACCGACAGTATGCGCAGCGAACGGTCGGCCACGGGCAGGTCCACGCGGCGGCCGCCCTGCCGGTGCGACTCGCGCAGGGCGATCGCGATCTCCAGCGCCTTGCGGCCGTCTTCAGCCGAGCAGCGCGGTTCTGAACTGGTCTCCATTGCATCGACAAGGTCGGCGATGACCGTGAGCCCTGTTCCCTGAATGCTTAACGGCAGAGGAAACGGCGCCCGCGCCGGCAGGCCCTCGTCACGCAGGCCGCCGGGAACCCAGCGATAAAACTGCGTGTCCGCCCCGTTTGCCAGTGACCGCACCCGTCCTTCCGTGCCTATGAGGTCGAACTCCCACTGCGCCGTGCCGGTCGGCATGGCCCGGATGAAACCCCGCACGCCGTTGTCGAAGGCCAGGTATCCGTTGCCCTTCAGGTCTTCCTCGCCGGCTGCCTCCTCGTCAGACTCCATCTCGCCGAATACCCAGTCCACGTCGCCGTCGACAAGATAGCGCATCGTGTCGATCGCGTGGCTGCCGTTATGGGAGAGATGGCACTCGGCGTAGGCCGTAATCTGGAGCAGTTCGCCCAGCTCCCCTTCACGGGCCATGCGCCGCGCTTCGGACAGGAATGGACTGTAGCGGCGCGAACAATTGACCGCAATGGCAACGCCGTTGCGCGTGCTGAGCTCTACGATGGCGTCGGCTTCGGCAAGACTGAGCGCGATCGGCTTTTCGGCCCAGATCGCCTTGACGCCGGCCTGGATCGCGTCCTCGATGATTGCGGCCCGGTGGCGTGCCGTCGTGCAGATGCTGACGAAGTCCGGCCGTTCGGCTGCCAGCATCTCGCGGTGGTCGCCGTAGATCTGCTCACCGGTCAGGCCCCAGCGTTCTGCGAAAATGGCGCCCTGTTCGGCATGGAGGTCGGCGCCCGCGACAAGCTCTGTGTGCGGTGACGCAACGTAACTGGGCGCGTGGCAATAGGGAAGAAAGATGGAGCCGCCGCGCGTAATCTCATCGTCGAACGTACTGCCCATTCGGCCCAGGCCGATGACCGCTGCTCTGTACATTGGATTCCCCCCGGGGCGTTTCGGAACTCGAACGATGGCTGCGGACCTTGAGAAGCGCGGCAGGTTGACACGCCGTTGAATCACCTTTACGATATGCTAACGTATTCTGCCAAATTACGCTACCGCGCATGATTCCGCCGCCCATAGCGAAACAGGGCTGAATTTACCTCTTTCCAAGCACATCTTCGTGGAGGCCTGAACCGATGCAGGAAGTACACGCAGCTCTATTAGGGTTATCCCATCCCCACTCTCTGGCCCACCTGCGCACCCTGCAGGCAGTGCCGGAGGTTGCCGGCATCACCCTCTGGGACGAGGACGAGGCCTTGTTGCAGGCGACCGTCGAGAGCCAGGGCGAGAAGATCAGCGGCACGACGACCGATCTGGCCTCCGTTTTGGGCCGCCAGCAGATCCTGTTTGTCGTCGGCGCGCTCCGCAACGATCTGGGACCGCCGGTCTTCATTCGCGCCCTGGAAGCGGGTAAACACGTTATCACCGACAAGCCGATCGGCAAGACCGCGGTCGAAAGCGCGCAAGTCGCGGCGGTCGCCAAACGCGAACGGCGCAAGCTCGGCGTCTTTTACCAGAATCGATCACTCCCGCCCATCCAGGATGCCCGCCGCATTGTCGAGCAGGGGCTCATCGGCGACCTTGTATCCGTCGAAATGCGCATGGTGACGACCCAGGTGCAGGTGCGCAATCCCCGGCACTGGCTTTTCAACCAGGATAAGGCCGGCGGCGGCATCCTCTCCTGGTTGGGCTGCCACTACATCGACCAGATCCTGAACATCACGCAGGACGAGATCGTGTCGGTGGCCGCGCAGGTCGCAACGCGCAGCGGCGAGGATATCGACGTGGAGGACGTAGCCGCCCTGTCCCTTCGCTTCGCCTCAGGCGCGGTCGGCACGCTTCACGCCGGGTACATGCTGTCCATGAGCGGGGGCGGTTATCACAACGCCGTCGGGTACGACACCTACGTCGGCGTGAACGGCCGCCTGGGACGCATCACCTGGAGCTCCAATGGCACGCCGAGCAGCATCTATGTCGAAAGCGCCCATCCCAGCTGGGCGTCGGCGCCCCAACGCACATTTGACTACACGTTCGGCGATTCACCGGCCTACGGCGGCGCCTCCGGCGAGACCTTCCTGCGTGCCTTTATCAGTGCCTGCCAGGGCAATGGTGAACCCCTGGCAACCGGCGAGGACGCCATACGAGTCGCCAAAGTTGTGGACGCGGCTTACGAGTCCAGCCGCAGCGGACGGCGAATTGACATCTGAGAACGACATCTGAGAACGACATCTGAGAACGGAGTGCGTTCGTGACGAGTAGAACCGGAACACTTTCGCGGTTGAACATTCCGCAAACAGCCGAACACAAGCGCCTGGAATGGTACCGAATGCGCACCAATAACTGGAAGCATTGGGGGCCGTATCTGAGCGAACGGGCCTGGGCCACAGTGCGCGAAGACTATAGCGCCAACGGCGACTGTTGGGGCTACTTCTCGCACGATCAGGCCCGTAGCCGGGCCTACCGGTGGAACGAAGACGGGCTCGCCGGAATCTGCGATCGCAATCAGTACCTGTGCCTTGCCATCGCCATGTGGAACGGCAATGACCCGATTCTGAAGGAGCGGCTGTTCGGCCTGACCGGTCCGGAGGGCAATCACGGCGAGGATGTGAAGGAATACTACTACTACCTGGAAAGCACGCCCACGCACAGCTACCTGAAGATGCTGTACAAGTATCCCCAGGCTGCTTTCCCGTACGGTCAGCTCGTGGAGGAGAACCGGCGCCGCGGGTATGAAGACGGCGAGTATGAGCTCCTGGACAGCGGCGTTTTCGACGAAAACCGTTACTTCGACGTAGTGGTCGAATATGCCAAAGCTGATGAGAACGACATTCTGGCTCGCGTTACCGTAACAAATCGAGGGCCGGAAGGCGCCCGCTTTCATCTGCTGCCTACCTTGTGGTATCGCAACACCTGGAGTTGGGGGTATGAAAACGGCCCCCTCGGCGACGTGAACGAGCAGCCGCGCCTCTCCCGGCAGCCGGGACCCAACGGCGCCATGGCTCTGAAAGCCGAGCACCCCGTCCTGGGACCCTACCACTTCTGGGCTGAAGACGCCCGCGAATTCCTCTTCACCGAAAACGATACCAACTCGGCTCTGCTCTTCGGCATGACAAATCGGACCCCCTACGTAAAGGATGCCTTCCACCGCTTTGTCATCAACGGTGAACACGAAGCGACCAATCCCGCGGACGAGGGCACCAAGGCGGCCGCGCACTACTTCGATTTCATACCCGCAGGCGACTCGCGTGTCTATCGCTGGCGGCTGTCCAATCTGGGCCATCGACAACCGTTTGGCCGCGGCTTCGACAGGGCTTTCCGCCAGCGCATCGCCGAAACCGACGAGTTCTACGAAGCTGTGCAGAAGAAGGGTTTGAGCCGGGATGAGCTGCGCGTCCAGCGGCGGGCGCTCGCCGGTATGCTGTGGACGAAACAGCTCTACTACTACGACATCCCGCAATGGTTGAGGGGCGACCCCATCTTGCCCGCGCCCGAATCCCGCAGGAACGGTCGTAACGGCGACTGGGACCATCTCCACAATTTCGACGTGATTTCCATGCCGGACAAGTGGGAATACCCCTGGTACGCCACCTGGGACACCGGCTTTCACTGCATCCCGCTTGCGCTGGTCGATGCAGACTACGCCAAACGCCAGCTAACGCTCGCCACCCGCGAGTGGTATATGCACCCCAACGGCGCTTTGCCCGCCTATGAATGGCACTTCGGCGACGTCAATCCGCCCGTACACGCCTGGGCGGTCTGGCGAGTCTACAAAATCGATGCCCGCCAGAGCGGCATTCCGGACCGGCCTTTTCTTGAAAGCCTGTTTCACAAACTCCTCCTCAACTTTACCTGGTGGGTAAATCGCAAAGACGAGGATGGCAACAATGTCTTCCAGGGTGGCTTCCTGGGGCTGGACAACATCAGTGTCTTCGACCGCAGCGCCGGCCTGCCCGAAGGCGGACGCATCGACCAGTCGGACGGGACCGCCTGGATGGGCTTCTACTGCCTGATGATGATGAAGATCGCCCTGGAACTGGCCGAGCAGGACTCCGTCTACCACGGGATTTCGACAAACTTCTCCGTCTATCAGGACATGGCAACCAAGTTCTTCGAGCATTTTCTGCGTATCGCCACAGCCATGAACGAAGAGCGCGGCGGCGGAGCCTCGCTCTGGGATGAGAAGGACCGCTTTTACTACGACCTGCTCCATATGCACGACGGCACGCTCATCCCGCTTAAGGTCCGGTCCATGGTGGGGCTGATACCGCTGTTGGCGGTTGAAACGCTGGAGCCGCGCCTGATGTCCTCGCTGCCGGAATTTGACCGCCGCACCCACTGGTTCATCAAGAACAGGCCGCGGCTGGCTTCGACCATAAGCAGCATCGACGCCCCCGGAGTCGGGCAGCGCTACCTGACCTCTCTGCTGTCGCGAGACAAGCTGGAGAGCATATTGCGCTACCTTTTGGACGAGGAGGAGTTTCTCTCTCCGTACGGCATCCGCTCGCTGTCCAAGGCCCACAAGAAGCATCCCTATCACGTTCACGTCGGCGACCGGACCTTCGAAATCCAGTATGAACCGGCGGAATCCCTCTCCGGCATGTACGGCGGCAACTCAAATTGGCGGGGCCCGGTCTGGTTCCCCATCAACTTCCTGATAATCGAGAGCTTGCAGCGCTTCCATCACTACTACGGGGACGCCCTGAAAGTAGAGTGCCCGACAGGTTCCGGTGTCTTTATGACGCTGGACGAGGTTGCCGCAGAGCTGTCCAGGCGGCTGATACGGCTCTTCCTGCGCAACGGGTCGGACGGACGACCCTTCAACGGGGATACACGCATTTTGCAGGAGGACCCTCACTGGCGCGATCACATTCTGTTCCACGAATACTTTCACGGGGACAATGGCAGCGGCCTGGGGGCCAGCCACCAGACCGGTTGGACTGGTCTCGTGGCAAAGCTTTTGCAGCAGTCCGGCGGAAGGTGATGACCCAAGCGCCATACTGGACGGCGGCTGGAAGTCGAAGAATTCATACTGACAGAAAGGGTAAGAGAAAATGAAACTGGCGACGTATGCGGGACATGCCGGCGAACGAGTCGGAGTCGTGGACGGGGACCACATCTACGATATGCAGGGCGCCATGGAGGCGTGCCGCCTGGGCGATCCGGCCACCGTAGCGGACATGATAACTCTCCTGGCGGCCGGTGAGGCCGGCATGGAGGGTGTCCGAGCTTCCTTTGAATGGGCCAAAAACAAGAACGGGCCGGAGCTGAAGATTCCTCTTCACACTGTCACGCTGCGCGCGCCCCTGCCCAGTCCCGGTAAGCTGATGTGCCTGGCCGGAAACTACGCCAGCCACATTGAAGAAGGCGGCGGCTCCTACATAGGCAAGGAGAAGATGATACCCCGCTTCTTTATCAAGCCTACCTCGTCGGTTACGGCAACGAAGCAGCCGATCCGTATCCCGCCTTCAACCGGCTTCGCCGACTGGGAGCTGGAGCTGGCCGTCGTGGTTGGCAAGCGCGGCCGCGACCTGACGCCGGAGCAGGCGGAAGAGCACATCATGGGCTACACCATCTTCAACGACATTTCGGCCCGCGAGCTGACCTTCCGCAATGAACTTCCCGAGCAGGATGGCGACTGGTTCTTTGACTGGCTGGTGGGCAAGTGGCTGGACACGTTCGGACCGATGGGGCCGTGGATTACGACACGCGACGAGATTCCCCGTCCCGACCGCCTGCGCATGCGTCTCTGGCAAAACGACACCCTGCACCAGGATGCCAGCTCCGGCCAGATGGTCTTTTCGCCGGCGGAGGCGCTCTCTTTCGTCTCGCAGTTCATTACGCTGGAGCCGGGCGACCTGTTGAGCACGGGCACGCCTTCCGGTGTCGGCCACGCCAAAAAAGTGCGCCTGGAACCCGGCGACCGCATCAAGGGCGAGATCGAGGGACTCGGCGTTCTGGAGAATACGGTCGAAGCGCTTTGACGCCGCAGGAACTGTCTGAACTGCCGGTCCAATGAGGTAAGGCAAGCGGCCTGTCGAATCGGGGAGGGGAGGGGAGCGATGCCCTGCACCTGCTGCGAACCGCCGGAACTCGGCGACTATGAAGGAATGTTCGATACGGAGTGGGCGTCCAGAGAGGCCGACGCCTATGTGCGCAACGGTCTGGAGACGCGCGCCGAACGCCTGATCGCATACCTGTTGGAGAACTGCAGCCGGCCGCTTCACGTATTGGACGTGGGCAGTGGCGCCGGCGGTGTACATCATGAGCTTCTGCGCCGCGGTCTCGCCGGCAGCGCGGTTGCCGTTGAAGCCTCATCCGCCTACATCGCCGCGGCGCGGCAGATCGGAAAACGGCTGGGCCAGGAGAGCAAGGTGCATTATGTTCACGGCGACTTTACCGCCGCGGCCGCCGCCGTCAGCTCAGCCGATGCCGTGATCCTGGACAGGGTGATCTGCTGCTATCCCCACTTGGGACAGCTGCTGGGAGCCTCGGCCGGCAAGGTCGAGCGTTATCTCGCTCTGAGCTATCCGCGCGAAAGATGGTGGGTCCGCCTCGCGTTTGGGCTGTTCAATCTGTACCTCAAGGTAAAGCGCAAGGACTTCAGGACATTCGTGCATCCCCACAAAGAGGTGCATTCGATCGCTGCGCGCGCTGGGTTGGAGCAGGTCCACGCGGAAACGGAAGGCTTCTGGCAGATTACCGTGTTTGAAAGGGTCGGCTCTCGTTCAGCCGCCTGAGCTGTTCCCCCTTCATCTCCCCTCTTGCACCCTACAGATGACCTTGGGCCTGGGCGACGATGTCGAGGCCCGCGAGGTCGCTCCATGCCTTCAGCAGCCTTAGAGTCACGGGGCCGACTGCCCCGTCTCCTACGGGCAGGCCGTTGAACTTTGTGGCCGGCATAATGCAATAGGGCGTACTGGTGAAGAAAGCCTCGTCTGCCGTGTAGATGTCGTAGGGCTGGAAGTCGACCACCTGTGTGGGAATGCCCAGGACGCCGGCCAGCTCCAGCACAGTCTCGCGCGAGATGCCGGCGAGCGCGCCGCGCGCGTGGGGCGTCTTGAGTATGCCGTCGGCCCAGATGAAGAAGTTGCCCCCCTTGTTCTCGGTAACGTTGCCGTCCGTATCCAGGATTACGCTCTGCGCCTGCGGGTCGACCAGCTTGACCTCTGCTTCGGCCAGCGTATATGCGAGGCGGCTCCGGTTCTTGATGCGGGCGTCCAGCGCCTGTGTGGGAATGGCCCGGCTAAAGGGCGTCACGGCGTGGCAGCCTTCCGTGTAGAAGCCTGCCCAGTCGCGCAGAATCATCGGCGCCGTGTTGATGATGATGGTGGCCGGGGAGCGTTGCAGAGTTGGGTCGGCCGCGGCCGCGCCCATGCCGCGCGAGATATTATGCACGATCCAGACATCCT
Source organism: Caldilineaceae bacterium (assembly GCA_022821545.1). Taxonomy (GTDB): domain Bacteria; phylum Chloroflexota; class Anaerolineae; order Caldilineales; family Caldilineaceae; genus Bin5. The sequence continues at coordinate 260,129 of JAJEDJ010000001.1, read as the reverse complement.
CATGCGGCGGCACGTGCGGCAGATTGGCCTCCAGCACCTCCAATGTTACGGCGGTCATCTCGTCCGGCGCCATTCCTGCGTTTATGCGGCTCACTTTGAGTGACTTGTAAAGACGTTCGATGTGCCTGTCCAGCTTGAACGGCCTGTGGCCGAACGTGCGCGTCGATTCGGTCACCGTGTCGCCCAATGTGACAGCCGTGTCAAAGACCGAGATCTTGGCCTGGTCGGGCGGCAGCATTTCACCGCTGAGGTAGACGAGATGTTTGCTGGCGTCGTGTTCCATGCCTGCCACGCTCCTTTCTGAAACGCCCCGGATTCAAGACAGCGGAGCCAGTTGCTGGCTCCGCTGTCCCGTTTCATATTCACTCATCCGGCGCGGATGGTGCAAGGCGACTGTTCCGTCTGCAGAACTGGCCTGCGCGCCCGCGTCCGGGATAGGTAATCCCTATTCGTTGATGAACCACTGCGCGGGAATGGTTGGCGTCCACTCCCCTGAGATCGACCAGGTTACCACGTTGCGCAGCCGGTTATGCACGTTGGTCAGCTGGCCGAACTTGGGATCGTCGACGACGAGACCGATCGACCAGATGTTGTCCATGTGGATCTCAAAGACGTCACGCATCAACGCGTTACGCGTATCTTCGTCCGGTTCGCCCAGAATCTGGTCCCGCAGCACGCGCAGTTGCTTCACGTCCTCCGGCGGCTCCACGCCTTCAGCGCCGTCCGTGTCCAGCCAGGCCGCCCAGTCGCGCGCCCACTGCCAGCCTCTCATCGCAAAGGTATTGGCATTCAAGGTCGGATGCACCGGACCGCCGCCGAAGTGACCGCCGCGAGCCGACACGTCGTGCTCGCCGCTGTTATGGCGTGTGTACCAGAGTTGACCGGCCTCCGGGGTCACCGTCGCATTGATGCCGACCTCTGCCCAGTAGCCCTTAACCAGCTCCATCAACTCGGGAGATTCCGACGGCCAGGCAGTGGTCGCGGAGATGATGATCAACAGCTCTTCTCCGGTCGGTCCCAGCCTGAAGCCCTCGTCGTCGCGCTCGGTGAGGCCTATTTCGTCCAGAATCTGGTTCGCGAGGTCCGGATCATGCTGGGTCCAGGACTGGAACAGCTCATCTTCGCCATGATACGGCGGGCCGCGCAGCGGCGCGATCTGCGAAGCGAAGACGCCTCCCTTATAGATCAGTTTGATGATCTCATCGCGATTGATGGCCACGGAGAGAGCGTGGCGGAAATTCTTGTCGTTATACAACTGCCGCTTCGCTTCGTCGTCGATGGTGTAGTTGAACATGATGTTGCCGTAGGCGTTGGGCATCCAGTTGGCGTAAGCGAAGCGGAAGTCGCCGCTTTCCCGGTTCTCAGACAGGACCGGAATGTTGGCAGTGCCCAGGGCGCGTACAAAGTCCAGCTCACCGGCAATGGTCTTCAACAGCGCGGCTTCGGCGTCAGCCACGCGAATTTCGTGTACCTCGTCAATATAGGGCAGCTGGTTTCCGGCCGTGTCCACCTTCCAGAAGTAGGGGTTGCGGACATAGACCTCGACCGGGTTCGGCGGCACGGTCGTTGGAATCCAGGCTGCCAGGCTCGGCTTGTCGGTGTTGACGCTGCCGTTCTTCTGTCCGAACAGGTCCATCCAGTTGTCGAAGCCGCCGTCGTCCATCATGCCTTCAATGTCGGCCATTTCTACGTAGTCCGGATGGAACTTGGACAGGTAGTGCTTCGGGCTGGTTGTCGGTCCGGAGCGCGGCCCGCCCCAACTTCCCAGGTAGGTCGGGAAGAGCGCATAGGGCTTGGCGAACGTAAACTGGACCGTGAAGTCGTCGACCATCGCCAGGCCGGCCATTTCGCCCCCGCGGCTCAGCAGCGTTGGCGGAGACGGCGTCAGATCCTCGTTGAGGATGATATCCTCCCACCAGAACATGACGTCGTTGGCGGTGAATGGCTCACCGTCGCTCCACTTGATGCCTTTTCGCAGGTTGATGGTCAGCTGCGTATGGTCGTCGTTCCACGACCAGCCTTCGGCCACGTTGGGAACGATCACGCCCTTGGGCGAATGGAGAGTCAGGGGCTCTATCACCCACCATCCCATCTCTCCCATCGCGCGCTGACCGCCGACGGTCTTGCGCAGCGCGCCGCCGTACTTGCCAACCGCCTCTTCAGGCTTGATGACAATGGGGTTGACCGGTAGCCGTTCCTCGACAGGGGGCAGGCTGCCGCTGGCGACCATCTCCGCGAGCGCCGGCGCCTCCTGGTAAGAGTCGATCCCTCCTGCGTCCGCAGGCGTGTTGTAGACTTCGCTCTGTACTTCTCGCTCACCTGCGCCGGCGGGCGGGTCGGAGAGCACGGGGCCTGTGATTGTGGCCGCCTCTGACGAAGATGACTCAGCGGCGGGCGCAGATTCTTCAGCCGCAGGCGCGGCCTCTTCGCTGGCGGCCGGTTCGTCGGCGGCGCCGCATGCGGCCAGCAGCAAGGAAAGGATGATCAGGATGGGGACGAGCCTGGAGACGCCTTTCGCCAGCCTGGCGCCGGCGGAGACGCCACCGCTCCGGAAGGGAAGTTTGCGACGGGACACAGTATTGCTCCTTTTGCGTGAAAGATAACGATTGCGAAGCTCAGTCATTTTGTGAAACTCAGTCATTTTGTGAAATTCGCGCCTCCTGATTCTTTGATTGACCTCTTGCCGTTGGAAAAAAGAAGGAAGACGATGTCGTCAGGCTGCAAGTTGCCCCGCAAACGGAACCTGCAGTCGATCACTGCCGTCAGCTGCGAACGCCTTGCAGGTCCAGCTCCTCCGCGAAGTGACAGCGCACGAAGTGGGGCTGGCTGCCGTTCGCCCCCGCCAGATCGACCAGCCGGGGCTCCTCGACGCGGCAAATGTCCTGGACATAAGGGCAGCGGGGATGAAAAGTGCAGCCTGAGGGCACATTGGACGGGTCGGCCACGTCGCCCTCCAGAATGATACGCTCCCGGCGCCGGTCCGCCTTCCCCGTCTCTACCACCGGCACTGCCGACAGCAGGGCTTCGGTATAGGGATGCCGGGGCCGCCGGAAGATCGAATCGGTGCGTCCCAGCTCCACGATCTGGCCGACGTACATCACCGACACCCTGTCGCTCAGGTACTCAACAACCGAAAGGTTATGGGTAATGAACAGATAGGTGAGATGGAGCTCCGTCTGCAATTCTTTGAGCAGGCTGAGAATCTGGGCCTGAACGGAGACGTCCAGCGCCGAAACCGGTTCGTCCGCGACGACGAAGTCGGGGTCCAGGGCCAGGGCCCGGGCGATCGCGATTCGCTGGCGCTGGCCGCCGCTGAAGGCATGGGGATAGCGCCGCATGTACGTGGGGTCCAGGCGAACGCTGCGCAGAAGCTGGGCCACCCTTTCTTCCAGTTCGCGGCGGCTTCCGATCAACTTGCGCGTGACAAAGGGCTCGCCGATGATCTCAAGGACCGTAAGACGCGGGTTGAGCGAGGAGAAAGGATCCTGGAATATCATCCCCATATGTTGCTGCACCGAGCGCAAATCCGACTTGGTCAGTGCCGTGATCTCGATCTCTTCGCCGTCGCGTTTGCGGAACAGGACGGAACCGCCGGAAGGCTCGATCGCCCTCATCACGCAACGGCCGGTCGTGGTCTTGCCGCAGCCGCTTTCCCCGACCAGCGCCAGCGTCTCGCCTCGAGCGACGTGAAAGCTGACGTCGTCCACCGCCTTCACCTCGCCGACCTGGCGCCGGAAGAAGCCGCGCAGGACGGGGAAGTACTTGCGTAGTTCATTGACGACGAGAACACTGTCGGAACTGGCGGGATGGCCGCCGTCTGCCCCGTGGTGAGGGCCGGGCGAGGCTTGGTGGGCAGCGTTCACGTCGCTATGAACAGCATCTGCTTGTGCCATGATTTCAGTCCTGGACATACAGATGACAGCGGACGCGATGTCCTCCCGCCAGCTCGACCTGGGGCGGCAGGTGGACGTCGCACACGTCGGGTATGAACTCCGGGCAGCGGGGATGGAAAGGACACCCCGCCGGTCGGCGATAGGGGCTGGGAACGGAACCGGTGATTGGGTCGAGCTCCTGGCTGTGGCCTTCCCCCAGCTCCGGCACCGAGCGCAGCAGCCCCACTGTGTATGGATGCTTCGGCTCGCGAAAGATGACGTCGGCCGGCGCGCTCTCCACATCCTTGCCCAGGTACATGATCATGACCCGATTGCACAGTTCGGAAATGACCGCCAGGTCGTGCGTGATGACGATCAACGCCATTCCCATGTCCCGCTGCAGGTCCTTCATCAACTCCAGGACCTGCGCCTGTATCGTAACGTCCACCGCCGTTGTCGGTTCGTCCGCAATCAGGAGAGCCGGATGGCAGGAGAGGGCCATGGCAATCATTGCCCGCTGGCGCATGCCCCCGCTCAGGGCGAAAGGGTAGGCGTCAATCGTCTGCTCCGGCTTGGGCATTCCCACGCGCCCCAGCATCTCGATTGCCCGCTCCCGCGCCTCGCTCTGACTGCAGTCCTGGTGCAGGCGAATGACCTCGGTAATCTGATTCCCGATCGTGTAGACCATGCTGAAGGCCGCCATCGGCTCCTGGAAGACCATGGCGATCTCCCCGCCCCGGATCTGGCGGATCTCCTGCCCGCGATCGTCCAATTGCACCAGATCGACCGACTCGCCGTTCTTGAACAGCGAAATCTCTCCCATAACGATCTTGCCGTTCCCGGGCACGATTCTCAGGATCGATTGGGCGGTGACACTCTTGCCGCAGCCGCTCTCACCGGCGATGCCCAGGGCCTCGCCCGCGTGAATGTCGAAGGACACGCCGTCAACGGCTTCCAGGATCCCCTCCTGGGAGAAGAAGTGTGTGGCCAGATTATCTACGCTTAACAGGAGCGGCGCTTGGGTCATTTGACAGGTCCGCGGTCCGTCTAAATCGATGAATAGGGGTCGGCGGCGTCGCGCAGACCGTCGCCGACAAAGTTGAAGCAGAGAATGGCGATGATGACGAACAGCCCCGGTGACAGCAGCCAGGGCGAGTCAGCCAGCACGATGATCCGCTGTGCGTCCTTAAGCAGCACGCCCCAGCTGATGGCCGGATTTTGCAGGCCCAGCCCGATAAAACTGAGCGCGGTCTCTCCGAGAATCATGCCGGGGACGCTCAGAGTCAGCGATGCGATGATGTGACTCGTGAAGGAGGGCAGCATGTGCTTGAAGATGACCCGCGCCTCGTTCGAGCCGTTGAGCTGGGCGGCCATCACATACTCCTCCTCCCGCAAGGACATGAACTTGCCCCGCACCACGCGCGCCAGCCCTGTCCAGCCGACCAGCGAGAGTATGACGACGATGCCGAAATAGATCTGCACGACCGTCCAGGTTGGCGGCAGAGCCACGCTCAGCGCCATCCACAGCGGCAGAGTAGGAATCGAGCGCAAAAACTCGATGATCCGCTGGATGACCAAGTCGGTGACACCGCCGAAATAGCCGGAGAACCCGCCCATTATCACGCCGATCACGAAACTGATGGCGATGCCCAGCAGGCCGACCGACAGAGAGATGCGGCCGCCGAAGATTATGCGCGAGAGAAGGTCGCGCCCCATCTTGTCGGTGCCAATCAGGAAGAACGTCCCCTCCTCAACGCCCACGAGGTGGATGTTGCTCTCGAACAGGCCCCATAACTTGTATGTATGGCCGCGTACGAACAGCTTGACAGGGAATTTCTGGGTTGTGTCCAGGTCCCAGGTCGTCCTGAACGTGTTTTCGTCCATCTTGGAGGTCATGCCGTAGACAAAGGGGCGCAGCTGAAACTTGCCGTCGTCGAAAAACCGCAGCCGCTGCGGAGGCATGAACATATAGTCTGTGTCGTGATGGGCGGGGTCGTAGGGAGAGAGGAACTCGGCAAAGATCGCGAACAGGTAGAAGATTGCTATCAACACCAGCGAAACGACCGCTACCTTGTGCCTCATGAACTTCCAGCGGATCAGCTGCCATTGCGTTGCGACCGACAGGTCCTCTTCGCTGGCGTCAACGCCGCTTTCGCTTGTCTGGAGCTTCTCTTCAATTACGGCCATGGCAGTTCTACCCAGTCTATTGCGGCCTTCCCCAGCCGGGCTTCATACTCAGATGGCGCCGCGAATGCGGGGGTCGAGCCATGCGAGCACGATATCGGAAAGCAGAGTGCCCACCAGCGTGAGCGTGCTTAGAATCATAACCACACTTCCTGCCAGAAACATGTCCTGGCTCAGCAGCGCGCCCACAAAAAGCGGCGCGATTGTGGGCAGACCCAGGACGAGTGAAGCCAGAAGTTCGCCGTTCACCAGCGTCGGCAGCGTCCAGCCAATCGTGCTGGCGACCGGGTTCATTGCGATACGGAACGGGTATTTGACGAGCAGCTTGCCCTCGGACAGCCCTTTGGAGCGGGCGACCATCACATAGGGCCGCTCCAGTTCATCCAGCAGGTTGGCGCGCATAACACGGATCAGGCCCGCGGTGCCGGCTGTGCCGACAACCAGTGCTGGCAGCCACAGATGCTTCAGGAGATCGATGAACTTGGCGAAACTCCAGGGCGCGATCAGATATTCGTCAGAAAAAAGTCCGACGGCCACGTTGCCGGTGGCGACGAAGTAGTACCACAAGATCAGGAGGGCGAGAAGAAAGTTTGGCGTTGCCAGTCCAATGAATCCGATCAGAGTGAAGAAATAGTCCCCGATCGAGTATTGACGGGTGGCGGAATAGAGGCCGATCGGGATCGCGATTGCGTACGCAAGGAAAAAGGAGGCGACCGAGATGGCAAGGCTCCAGGGCAGACGGTCGGCGATCAGTTTGCTTACGGGCTGATTCCATTCCAGCGAGCGGCCCAGGTTGCCCTGCATGATGTTGCCGAGCCAGCGAAAATAGCGGACGTAGGTGGGCGAATCCAGTCCATAGCGCTTGCGCAGCGATTCGATCTCAGCCGGGTCGACCGCCTCCTGCTCCTGCAAAAGCGCATTCACATAGGAGTCCATGAAATCACCCGGCGGCGCCTCAATGATCACGAAAGAGATGACGGAGACGACGAGCAGGGTAGGCGCCATCAGCAGGACGCGGCGAAGGATAAATGCCCACATGTTTGCAATCGATCAGGAGTCAGTGGATTAGGAGTCAGTTCTGAGGACTGCGACCGGCCCATTCGGCTGCCGGTGCCTGCATTATAGGGAACTTTAGCCGGTTGTCAAACTCGCGACTCCTTTCAAGCCATGCCATCTAGGCTGCCCCCGCCGGGACAACCCGTTTGCTTTTCCCGTTCCACAACATATATAATGCCAACCGCCCCGCGCACTGCAAGCTCGTCCGACCGGCACACAGAGTCAGAGGCGAAATGATCGCGTTCATCGTTCGCAGAATCCTGCTTCTGATACCGACGCTCTTTTTTATCACCATCGTCACCTTCCTCGTGATCGAGTTGCCCCCGGGCGACTACCTCGACGCCTACGCGGCCAACCTCGCGGCGGGGGGAGATCCCGTCGACCAGGAACGGCTGGAGGCATTGCGCAAGCAGTTCGGCCTCGACAAGCCCGCCCCCCTGCGTTACCTGCAGTGGCTGACCAATATCCTGCGCGGCAACTTTGGCTTCTCCTTCGAATGGAATGTGCCGGTGGAGCAGCTTATCTGGGAGCGGCTGGCCCTGACCTTCTTCATCAGCATTTCAACCATCCTCTTCACCTGGGTCGTCGGCTTTCTGATCGGCGTCTATTCCGCGGTCAACCAGTATTCGATGGGCGACTACATCTTTACCACTCTGGGCTTCATCGGTCTGGGGCTGCCCAATTTCCTGATCGCCCTCGTGATCATGTGGTACGCCTTCGACCAGTTCGGCCTGAGACTGAGCGGACTCTTTTCCCAGGAGTACCGGGCGGCGCCGTGGAGCCTGGCCAAGTTCCTCGACATGATCACCCACCTCTGGCTGCCTCTGATCATCCTGGGCACCGCCGGCACCGCCGAGATGATCCGCACGATGCGGGCCAACCTGCTCGACGAGCTGAACAAGCCCTATGTCGAAACCGCACGCGCCAAGGGGCTGAGGGAACGCGTGCTGGTGCGAAAATACCCTGTACGGGTCGCCCTCAACCCTTTCGTCAGCACGGTCGGCTGGACGCTGCCCAATCTGATTTCGGGCGCAACGATTGTCTCGGTCGTCCTGAGTCTGCCGACCACCGGGCCCATGCTGCTGGGGGCGCTGATGACCCAGGACATGTACCTGGCGGCCAGCTTTCTGATGATGCTCAGTGTGCTGACCGTGGTCGGCACGTTGATCTCGGACCTGTTGCTGGCCGTCCTCGACCCGCGTATTCGTATGGAGGCGCAGTGAGCCGGCGTTTGGGCACAGGCCTTGACCGCTGGGATTCCAGGCCGCGCAGGGAGATTCCGTGACGCAGGAACTCGCCGGGGAGACCGGCGCCATTCTTCCGACCGATCCGGAGCTCGAAGACGTTCCGAGCGAACGGGAGAGAATATTTGTCGCTTCGCCGCGGCAGTTGATGTGGTGGCGCTTCCGCCGCCACAGAATGGCGCTGTTGAGCAGTGTCGTCCTGATTCTTCTCTATCTGGCGGCGCTTACCTGGGAGTTTCTGGCGCCCTACGACCCGCTGCGCCATGACGTGCAGTCGGCCTACGCGCCGCCGCAGCGGCTGCGGTTTTTCGATGAGGAAGGTTTCCATTTCCCGCCCTTCGTATACGGCTTGAAAAGTGGACGCGATCCTGAAACTTTTCGCAAGATCTTTGAAGTCGACGAGTCGGTCAAGCATCCGATCAAGTTCATGGTGCATGGCGACCCCTATAAATTCTGGGGCTTGATGGAGACCGACCTGCACCTGTTCGGGCTCGAAAGCAACGAGGGCGCCGTCTTCCTTTTGGGCGCGGACCGGTTGGGACGTGATGTCCTGTCCCGCTTGCTGGCGGCAACCCGAATCTCCCTCTCGATAGGCCTGGTGGGCGTGATCCTCAGCTTCGTGCTCGGCGTCCTGATCGGCGGAATCTCCGGCTACTACGGGGGAACCTCCGACATCGTGATCCAGCGCATCATCGAGTTCATCCGGGCCATGCCCAGCATCCCGCTCTGGCTGGCGCTGAGTGCGGCGATTCCAAAGGACTGGCCGGTTACGCGCGTCTATTTCGCCATCACGATTATTCTCTCCCTGATCGGCTGGACCGGGCTGGCCCGCGTCGTGCGCGGCCGCTTTCTGTCGCTGCGGGAAGAGGACTTTGTGCAGGCGGCCCGCTTCGCCGGCGCGTCGGAGGGGCGCATCATCATACGCCACATGACGCCTTCCTTCCTCAGCCACATTATCGCTTCGCTGACCCTGGCTGTCCCCGCGATGATTCTCAGCGAGACCAGTCTCAGCTTTCTGGGACTGGGCATGCGCCCGCCTGCGCTCAGCTGGGGCGTCCTGCTGCGGGAGGGGCAGAACTTGCAGGCGGTCGTTTTGGCGCCGTGGCTGCTCACGCCGGGGCTGCTGGTGGTGATCGCGGTGCTGGCCTTCAACTTTGTCGGCGACGGCCTGCGCGATGCCGCGGACCCCTATGCGCGGTGAGCGGCCGGTCCGGAGAACAGGCCCGGGAGCGAGATTCCCGACAGGAGATCCACCAATCAAACAGGACACGGAAACATGACCGAGACTGTCGTTGACCCCGCCGAGATTGAGTTCTTCCAGAACAACGGCTACATTCAGTATCACGACTTCTTCTCGCCGGCGGAGATCGCTTCCCTGCGCCTCGCGCTGGACGATGCCGTCGCCAGCGAGCGCGAACGCATCGTCGGGGCCGAAATGGGCGGACGCGGCTCCGAGGACTATGAACGCGTTTTCAATCAGATGGTCAACCTGTGGACCGACTATCCCCACGCCAAGGAAATCGCGTTTGACCTGCGTTTGGGCGAGTACGCACGCCAGCTGAGCCGCTGCCGGCACGTGCGCATCTACCATGACCACGCGATGATCAAGCCGCCCGGCCAGGAGAGCAAACAGACAAACTGGCATCAGGACGCGCCCTACTGGCCCATGGACCCGGTCGGCGCGCTGTCGGCCTGGATCGCGGTGGACGACGTCAGCGTCGAAAACGGCTGCCTGCAGTTCGTTCCGGGCACGCACAAGCACGGCCGCCTGGACCCGATCAGCCTTACCGCAGAGGACGACAGCGTCGTCGCTCGCTTCAGAGAACAGGGCTACCGCGTACCCGAGCCCGTGGCGATGCCGATGCGCGCCGGCGGTGTCACCTTTCACCACGGCTGCACCTTTCACTACGCCGGCCCCAACCGCACCGACAGACCGCGGCGGGCCTTCGCCATCATCTACATCCCCGACTATACCCGCTTCACGGGAGGCAAGGACGCGGCCGGCGCCTCGGAAGAGATGGAGGTCGGCGGCCCCTGGGAACACGCCATCCATCCGATTATCGCCGGGCGATGAATCACACAAGGGATAGCGTTACCGTGCTTAGAAGACGTAGCCCGCGGACAGGTGTACATGAAGCAGAATCTGTACTATTGACCTTATAAGACGAATTTCACAGAGATTCAATACCAACGAGGAAGAAACTATGCAAGAGAAGGGGCTCGTAAACAGTACACGCGCCGCAGGGCGCGGTCCAACAATCTGGCTGGCCGGACCGCCGGCGGATCTGGTGGAGTTCATGCCCTTGGGTATCGAGGGCATCGTCACCAACACGGTAGTCCTCAATCAGTACGCCAAGCCCTACGGCAGCGTCATCGCCCTGACCGAGGCGTACCTGGAGATGACCGACAAACCGGTTGTCATGGAGATCGACGGCCACTCTGTCGAAGAGTTGCTGGCGGTGGGCAAGGTCTTCACCGACATGTCGCCGCAGATCATTCTCAAGATCCCCTGCACACTGAACGGACTCAAGGCCTTCAGCATTCTCAGACAGGAGGGGGTCGAGACCTTCTGCACAACGGTCTTCTCCCTGACACAGGCCGCGGCCGTCGCCCAGGCCGGTGTCGACCACATCCTGCCCTTCTGCGACCCTGTCCGCGAAATGGGCGGCGACCCCACCAGGCTCATCCGCGAATGTGCCGGCATGTTCAGAGGATGGGACGACCGGCCATACATCATGGCCGCGCTCGTGCGTTCGGTGGATACCGCCTACGCAGCCTTTCGCGACGGGGCCGACGAGCTGGTCACCATGTGGACCGTCTACCGCGATATGCTCGACCATCCTCTGACCGACCACTGGAACAAAGTCTTTCTGGACGAATGGGTCGACATGCACCGCAGCGGTCTCCTGGCCGGCGTGCCGGTGGAGGAGCATGACTGATCCGTGCGCCCTGGATCAACTGTCCGTCATTGCAAAACCGCGCCAACTATGTAGAATATAGCAGAAAGAAAATGTAGGTGATTGGAAACACAATGTCACTGTCAAGTGCGAAGACAAGACTCCGGGAGGGAGATCATGGCTGACATTACGGCAGAAAGGGATGGCTTGATCGATGGCATGCCGCGCGACGCGCGCGGGAACTGGCAGCCGGAAGGGGTGAAGCTGCCCAATCCGATTTTCGCCTGGCCGCCCAATCCGGTGCAGGTGGCGAAATGGCTCTACAACTACCTCTTCCCCTGGAACCTGGTCTATATGCTTGTCGCCGTGCTGACAGTCGTCTATCTGCAGCCGGAGATGTCCCGCATGACCAGTTTCAGCGCCGACTGGATTCTGTATATCTTCGTGCGCAACCAGGTCATGTTGATCGTCTTTGTCAGCGCATGGCACCTCTGGTTGTGGGCGCGCAAGTCGCAGGGTCTCCAGTTCAAGTATACCCAGGATTGGATGGCAAAAGGCAAGAAACAGTTCCTCGCCGGCAACCAGCTGTTCGACAACATCTTCTGGAGTTGCGTCAGCGGCGGCACTATCTGGACCGCCTACGAGGTGTTGACGCTCTGGATGTATGCCAACGAATACATCCCCTACCTCGATCCGCGCGCGCATCCCGTCTATTTCGTCCTCCTGATGTGCGCCATTCAGTTGTGGCGCCTGTTCCACTTCTATTGGGTTCACCGGCTCCTGCATTGGGGGCCGCTCTACAAGGCAGGGCACTATCTCCATCACCGCAACATCAATGTGGGGCCCTGGTCCGGCCTTTCGATGCACCCAATCGAACACATCCTCTACTTCAGCTGCGCCGCGATTCACTGGATCATCCCGTCGCACCCGATTCACGTAGTCTTCAATCTGCAGCACGCCGCGCTAACGCCCGCCCAGGGTCATGCCGGTTTCGAGGCGGTCGTCATCAACGGCAAGTACAACCTGGCGGGGGCATCCTACTTCCACCAGTTGCATCATCGCTACTTCGAATGCAACTACGGCGAAATGGACATCCCCTTCGACCACTGGTTTGGCACCAGCCACGACGGTTCCCCCGAGGCGCACCAGGCCATGCGGGCCAAGCGATACGCCCGCCACAACATCCGGACATCGGCCGTGTAGCCTTCGGGGAAGCCGGATCGACCGCCCGACGGAGTTCTTACTGACGGAGATTTCGGATGTCCCAACCCACGCGAATCGGGATCGTCGGCTGCGGCAGCGTGATGCAGCGCCCCTACATGAGGCTGATCCAGCCGCTGCGGGCCGCAGGCGCGGTCGACGTTACGATCGCCTGCGACGTCAATGAAGACGTGCGTCCGGTCGTCCGCGACCGGCTCGGCATCCCCAGCTTCACGACCGACTATGAGGAGGTCATCGACTCCGAAGAGGTCGACCTGGTCATGGTGTTGACCTCGATGCTGGAGCACGGGCCGATCACGCGCGCGGCCTTGACGGCAGGCAAACATGTGCTGGTCGAAAAGCCGATGGCCGTGACCCTGGATGAAGCGGCGGAGATCGTCGAGATGGCCCGGCATAGCCCCGGGCTCCTGGTCTGCGCTCCGCACGTCGTCCTGAGCGCTACCTACCAGGCGATGTGGCGCCACATTCACCGCGGAGACATCGGCAAGGTGTTGATGACGCGCGCCCGCTACGGCCATGCCGGGCCGGATTGGAGGCCGTGGTTCTACCTCGAAGGCGGCGGAGCGCTCTTCGACCTTGGCGTCTACAACATCACCTGCCTGACGGGCTGGCTGGGACCTGCCAAACGGGTCATGGCGATGACCGGCGTGGCGATTCCCGAACGGGTTGTTGGCGGCAAAATGATGCGGGTGGAGGCCGAAGACAATGCCCACGTCCTGATCGACTGGGGCGAAAATGTATTCGGCGTTGTTTCGACGGGGTTCACGATGCAGAAGTATCGCGGGCCTGCCCTTGAGGTCTATGGCAGCCAGGGCACCATCCAGATGATGGGCGATGACTGGGACCCTTCCGGCTATGAACTGTGGCGCAACGACGTGGGCGCCTGGCAGATATACGAAGGCGCAGACCGGCTCTGGACCTGGACCGACGGCCTCCGCCACCTGGTGGATTGCATCCGCAACGATGAGACCCCGATCGTCCAGCCGGAACATGCATTTCATGTCCTTGAAATCATGCTCAAAGCGCAGGAATCGGGTCGCGACGGGCAGTCGAAAACCATCGAAAGCGTCTTCACGCCCCCGACGTTCGAAGACGACCGGGAAGAAGTCGCGGAGCACCTTGTCCACGACAGGACCCAGCGCTGATGAGTTATTCGGCCTCGCCGCGACCCACCTTCGACGGCCCGGCTCATATCCCCTATGAGACTGTGACGCGTCACCTCTGGGGCGACGAGGAGTCGGGCGAGGTAGCTGACTGGATATACGTTTCCAGCGGCAAGATCCACCAGCTGGTCTTTGGCCTGCCGCCCGGCGGGTCGTTTCGACACTCGGACAGCTATCGTACCATCTTCGCCGCCGACGAGGTGCTGTACGTGCTCAGCGGCGTAATGGCGCTGAGCAACCCGGAGACGGGTGAAGTGCATCGCGTGCAGCCGGGAGAAGCGGCCTTCTTTCGTCGCGACACGTGGCATCACGCCTTCAATTTCAGCCCTGAACCGCTGCGCGTCATCGAGTTCTTCGCGCCGCCGCCTTCTCAGGGCGCGTCGGGGTCATACGCCCGCACGAAGCCGAATCTGACGTCGCCAAAGTACTCTCAGGACCAGTGGATCGGGCGCTGGCCGGAAGCGCAGGCGCAAGCCGGGGAGAACTTCACCATCCGGCCGCTGCGCGACGGGGATCTGCTGTGGCGGCTGGAAGGGGCGGAGCAGCAGTTGCTGGTGGGAATCCTGGCCGCAACCGAGCATCTGACGGTCGCGAAGATGCAGCTGCTGGCGGGGCGGCGTAGCGACGTTGAACTGCATGGCGGCGATGAGAGCCTCTACCTTCTTGAGGGCGCGCTGAACGTGCGCGTGCCCGAAAACGATGGGCAGCGCTGGTTTGAGCTGAGGCCGGGCGATGGCTTCTTTGTCCCGGAGGGCGCGCCGCACCAGTACTACAATATGTCGGACGCGCCCGTCTCTTTTCTCTGCGGAATTGCGCCCAGGTATTCGCCAGGCGTTCCGGAACTGTTCTCCAATGGCCGGGAACCCTGATCCCGCGGCCTGCGCCATTGGCCTGGATGTGGGGGGCACCAAGATCGCGGCCGGTCTCGTCGCCTACCCTTCCGGCTCTGTCCTCGCTCGCAGAACTGTCCATACGCTGCCGCAACGAGGCGGCGAAGCCGTACTGAGCGATACCCTGGCCCTCGCCGGGGGGATGATGGAGGAGGCGGGGAAACGGAGCCTGGACCTGCTGGGCATCGGTGTTGGCGTACCCGAGCTCGTCGATCCCGCGGGAAACGTCACCAGTTCCCATTCGCTTGCCTGGCAGGACTTGTCGGTCCGGGCGGCATTCGCGCAACTTGCGCCGGCCGTCGTCGAATCCGATGTGCGAGCGGGCGCTCTGGCCGAGGCGATGTACGGTGCAGGGCGTCCTTACCGGCTCTTTGTCTACGTCACCGTAGGCACCGGAATCTCAAGTACGCTGGTCCAGGATGGTCGACCGTATGCAGGGGCCCGCGGCAACGCCTTGATCATGGCAAGCAGTCCGTTTTCGGTGGAATGCGGCAACTGCGGCGCAACCTTGCATCCCATACTCGAGGAGCTCGCCAGCGGCCCCGCCCTGGTAGCGAGATACAACCGCCGCGACACACGTGCCGCGGTAAGGGGCGAGGACGTAACCGCCGCTGCCCGGGCAGGCGACGCCGCGGCCGTCAAGATTGTCAAGAGCGCCGGTGAGGCGCTCGGCAACAGTGTTGCGTTTCTGGTCAACGTGATGGACCCCGAGGCGATTGTCGTGGGCGGCGGCCTTGGATCGGCAGGAGGGCTGTATTGGGACAGCTTTACCGCCTCGACGCGGGCGCATATCTGGGCGGAAAACAGCAGGGCGCTGCCGATTGTGCCGGCGGCCATGGGCCCGGATTCCGGAATGATCGGCGCCGCCGCCACACTCTTTCGCAATCTGTCGGCCACTGTGCTTGAGAGTTGAGTTGCGGGTGAGAGTTGAGCTGCCAGATTCGACGGCCGCTCCCGGAGGTGACAATGGCAATAGCTGTGGAGCGTAACTCTTGTAGATCTTCTCCAACTGAATCTTGAAGGAATAGAGGCTAAAGGAGCAAATGATGGCACAGCGAATGAATCGACGAGACTTCTTGCGCCTGTCAACAACGACGGCCGGCGCCGGGCTGCTTGCCGCTTGTGTGGCGCCGGCAGCCGCCCCCGACGACTCGGGGGCCTCGATGGCCGAAGAGCCAATCGAGATCAGACTTGCTGAGGGAAGTTGGGTCGGCCCTGAAGGCATCGCCTTCTGGACCGACGAGATCATCCCCGCCTTCGAGGAGGGGCATCCGGGCATTAGCGTGACATTCGAGAACGCAGAATCGCCCGATTACGCCGACAAGCTCTACACGCAGGCGGTCGCCGGCGACGCCCCCGATGTCATGTTCGTCTGGGGCGGCGTGAACTACAACCTGATGCAGAAGGGCCAGTTTCTCCAGCTGGACGACTATTTCGACCCGGCGGACCTCGAAGACTTCTACCCCGCCAAACTCGACGCCCACCTGTTGGAAGGCAAGCTCTACGGCATGCCCAAATATGTCTCGACGGTGGCAATGGCCTACAACAAGGATATCCTGGACGAGGCCGGCATCGACTATCCGGATGGAACGTGGACTTGGGACGACTACTTGGTTGCCTACGATGCCACGACCAAACGTGATGACGACGGCGACATCGTCCAGTGGGGCAGATACGTAGCCCAGCAGTACATGGAACATTACGTCTGGATGAACGGCGGCGAGTGGATGAACGCCCCCTTGTTCGGCACCAAGTGCCTGCTGGACGGCGAGGAAGCCATTGCCGCCCTCAAGTATAACCACGACCTCATCTACGGCAGTAACCAGGTCGCGCCGATTGCCGGTTCCATCCCGGAAGTCGGCTGGCACAACATCTTCTCAACCGGCAAGGTCGCCTTCGCTGAGTCCCACAGCTGGACCGTTACCAACTACGTTCGCGAGAACGACTTCAATTGGGACTTTACCGATCTTCCGATTTCGCCGGATGGCGGCAAGGCCGGCCTGACCTTCGCCGACGGCTACGGTGTCGCCAAGTTGACGAAGGAGCCGGACGCTGCCGTGTCTATGGTGAAGTTCCTGACCGGTCCGGAAGCGCAGAAGGCGATGGCGCTTAGTATTGTCGGGCTGCAGCCGACGCGGCGCAGCGTGGCAGGGGAAGTGTGGGACGTAGATTCGATGGGGGCGCAGGCCGGGTATGATGTGGCGGCTTTCTCACGAATCATGGATGACGCACGCCTCGACCCGGCCTTCCAGGAAAACGAAAAGGTCAACTCGGAGGTCTTCGGTCCAATCTGGGACCAGATCTGGATCACCGGTGAAATCGGACTCGAAGAAGGCGTCAATCTGATCGTGGAACGCATCGACGAGATTTTCGCCTGATCGCACGCTGGCAATTCCGCAAAATTCGGGTCGGGTTCCGGCAGGTTGAACCCGACCCGATTCAACCCCAAACTGGGAAGAGTAAGTCAACTATTGTGTGGTCGCGACGTACATTGCGCCAGAGGGAAGAGCTGATCGCCTATCTCCTGGTTTCGCCATGGGTGATTGGCTTCCTGGCGTTCATTCTCGGCCCCATGCTGACTTCCCTGGGCCTCAGCTTTACCGAGACCGACCTGTTCACGCTCGAGTTCATAGGCTTCGAGAACTACACCAAACTCCTCTCCTTTGACGCGACGCGAACGCTTTTCTGGACGACGCTCTACAACACGGCCTATTACGTCTTCCTCAGTATCCCTCTCACGATCAGCGTTGGATTCTTCATCGCCATTCTGCTCAACCAGAACATCTCCGCGCAGCCCACCTACAGGGTCGTCTACTATCTCCCTGCGGTAATTCCCGGCATCGCTGCTTCGCTGCTGTGGCTGTGGCTGTTTCAGCCCGAATTCGGGCTGATCAACTGGGCGCTGTCGCTATTTGGCATCGAGGGGCCGCGCTGGCTGTTCGACAGAAAAACGGCCAAGATGGCGCTCGTGATCATGAGTGTCTGGGGCGCCGGCTCCAATATGCTCATCTTTCTGGCCGGGCTCCAGGGCATCCCGACCGAACTCTACGAGGCAGCCACCATCGACGGCGCCGGCATCTGGCGGCGCTTCCGCAACATTACCATTCCGATGATCAGCCCGACCCTGTTCTTCGTCGTCGTAACGCAGATCATCTGGTCTTCGCAGGTGTTTACAAACGTCTACGTGATGACGGAGGGCAAAGGAGGACCTGCCAATGCCACCATGATGATGGTTCTGTACCTCTATCGGGTCGCTTTCCGGGAGTATCGCATGGGGTACGCCAGCGCCTACGCCTGGATCTTCTTCCTGATCCTCCTGGTATTCACATTGATCCTCTTCCGATCGTCCAAAGCGTGGGTCTATTATGAGACGGAGATCGGAGGTCAGCGGTCATGAGCGGCGCGGCAATCGGTGTCGGGACTGCACGTACGAGCGTAAAGAGGGCCCGGCGAACCCAGGTTTTCCTGATTCATACTCTACTCATTGCCGGAGGGATCATTGTCATGATTCCCCTTGCCTGGATGCTCTCCACTTCGCTCAAGCCGCCGCACCAGATTACAAAGTTCCCGCCGATATGGATTCCGGATCCGTTCGTGTGGTCGAACTATGTTCGAGCGGTGACGATCTTCCCCGTTTCATTCTTGGTCTTTGTCCGCAACTCGATGTACATGAGCCTGATGATCACGTTGGGTACAGTCCTTTCCAACGCGATTGTCGCCTTTGCCTTCGCCCGCCTGAGCTTTCGAGGTAGCCGTGTACTCTTCTTCATCGTCCTGAGTACGATGATGCTGCCTCAACAGGTAACCATGATCCCTCTCTTCATACTCTTTTCCAGGATCGGATGGATCAACTCCTACAATCCTCTGATCGTTCCGCACTTTTTCGCCAACGCCTACTTTGTATTCCTGCTGCGCCAGTTCTATACCACGATCCCGAGGGAGTTGGACGACGCCGCCCGCATCGACGGCTGCGGCGTCATAGGGCTGTTCCTTCGTATCCTGCTGCCGCTGAGCAAACCTGCCCTGGGCATCACCGCCATCTTTGCCTTTACCTGGTCCTGGAACGAGTTTCTGGGACCGCTGATCTATCTGAGCAGGATGGAGACCTATCCGCTGGCGATCGCGCTCTCTTTTTTGCGGGCTGCCCACGGCGTGTTGTGGTCCGAACTGATGGTCGTCTCCTTCATCGCTATGCTGCCGCCCGTACTCCTTTTCTTCGTTGCCCAGAAGCACTACATCCAGGGCATCGTGATAACGGGCGTAAAAGGGTAGCCTGTAATCCTTCAACTATCGCAGCTCCGACCGGAAAGGAACCGAAAATGATCTTCAAACCCAGCATTGTCGCGCGTATGTGGGATACCTGGCTCTACTACCATGAGGGCAAACACTACCTCTTCTACCTGCACAACTCGCGCGCAGACGTACGCTGGGACGGCATGAGCGTG
Organism: Caldilineaceae bacterium; assembly: GCA_022821545.1. GTDB lineage: Bacteria > Chloroflexota > Anaerolineae > Caldilineales > Caldilineaceae > Bin5. The sequence continues at coordinate 241,157 of JAJEDJ010000001.1, read as the reverse complement.
GCCGTTTCCGACGACGGCGTCCACTTCGACGACCGCGGCCCCATCATCCACAAGGCGGACGACGCCGTCTGGCTGGGCACCGGCATGGTCTGGCGCGCGGGGGAGAAGTTCATGCTCAACTTTTCCGAGGAACGCGCCGGCATCCAGGAGATCTTCTTCGCCGAGTCGGACGACCTTCTGCACTGGACGCGCCTTCCCGACGAAGAGTACATCTGCCGGGCCGACTCACGTTGGTACCACGACGACCCAACCTTTACCAGGCCGCGCTGGGACTGCATCTGGGCGCTGCCGCGTGAGGAGGGCGACGGCTACATCGGCTTTCTGACCGCAGTGGCGCGGCACGGTCCCGCCGGGTTATGCGGGACGGCTGGCTGTGTCGTCTCTGATGATGGCCGCCACTTTCGCGCCGCGCCGCCGGTGATCGAGACCGGTGTCTGGGGGGACCGCGTCGAGGTCGGCGCGGTCGAGAAATTCGGCGACCGCCACTACATGCTCCTGGGCGTAGGCGCCGCTCCGCTGGGCGCGCGCCAGCGTTCCCGGCTGCCTGCAGGTGAGGGCGGTATGTTCGTGCTGAATTCGGAAAGCCAGGAGGGCCCTTACCTGCTCGACCCCGGGCAGGCCCCGTTTCTTGGCAGCAGCCCCATCCTTTACACATACTTCGCCCGCTTCTACCGCTGCGGAGACGAACTCTTGCTCAATCACCACACGGTTCCGCGCAGCGGGCACGCCGGCCCCGACGACATCTACTTCTCGCCTCTGAAATCGGTGCAACGAGACCAAGACGGCATCCTGAGTCTGCACTGGTGGACCGGCAACGAGGCGTTGAAGGGAAGGGAAATGCCTGTCGTCCTGGAAGGAAGCCAGCTGTACGCCCTGCAGGAAGAAGCATGTTCCCTGGAGGCCGGGCAGGCCCGGCTTGGCGCGGAAACAGGGGGCCTGGCCATCCTGCCGGCGAAGTACGACACTGCCCGCGGTGTCATACTGGAGGCGGAGGTGACGATGCACGCTTCCAATGCCGCGATTTCTGGAGCGGGTCTGTTTGTGGAAGGGGAGACGGTCAACGAAGGGACCCTGCTGTTCGCGCAGAGCGACGGACGCGTGGCGGTCGGGCGCTACGACGGCTATTCATTCAAGATGCAGGATGCCAAGCCACACCCATTCACGGCCGGCGAACCGGCGCGCTGGCGGCTCCTGCTGCGCGATGCCCACGTCGAACTCTACATCGACGACGAGCACATCCAGTGCTACACCATGGACCACGTGCCGGGCGGCCGTCTGGGATTCGCCGTCGAAGCCGGCAGCGCGACGGTCGCCAATGTCCAGACCTGGGAGATGTCACTCTGACGCTTAGGGCGCGTCAGAGTGCGAGTCAGCCCGTCTTCAGGACTACGCATCCGCCGGCGCCGTCCGCAAGCCCTTTTCCAAAAGCAGCGCTTCCAGCCACTCTTCTTCGGCCTTGCTCAGCGAAACCGGCGGCGGCTTGCTATAGTCAAGCAGCAGGCCATAGTCTCCGACCTCGTAACAGCGCGCATATACGGCAGGGAGATCCAGCACGGCATCACCGTCTTCGGGCAACAAGGGAATCTTTGGACGCGGCAACCGTTCTCTTAGAGGGAATGCATATACTTCCACGCTTGTACGCCGCTGGGGTCGACTGATACTAACTAGGTAACGCCAGTCATCGGGAGAATGTAGTTCGAAGTTGCGCGCATAAGTTGCTGTTGGCCGGGACAGGAGATCGATCTCAACGAGGTTTACAGGAGTATCGAGAATCTCATCCTGCCTTTCGATATATTGCTTTCGTCCCTGGCCAATCTTGTTTGACGGACTCAGGACCTCAATGAGCGTGACCACTTCCCCTGACGCAACCTTGACAACCTGAATGAAAGAAACGCGCCTCTCTTCATCCAATCCTCTGAGAGTCTGCGGCTCATCGGCGACCAGAGATCCGTAAGCAACCTGCGTCTCCGACAGTCGTCTCGATCGCTTCTTAACGGAAATGTCGGCTATGAACTTCCTGCCTTTTGGCCTCAGTTCTACTCTTTCTTCAATGCGTGCAACGTACTTCGGCCGTAGTTGCGGGCGAAGCCATTCAGAAGTGTAAGCGATCAACCGTTGGTGCATGTCCGGCCAGCGTCCACCGTATTCGAGATATGGGTCCACACCGGGGAAAGGGCTGGGCATTCCGGTCTCCTTGTCGCTTATACAGGGTCTGCCACACTTATACCGCGTAAGTAGGAGTTGGTCAATCGTGTCGAAGCTCGTGAGCGGCTTCGTGGATCAGAGAAGCTGCTCTCCGCACTCCTCACTCTTTCCCTCGCCACTATCTTGCAAGGGGTTGTCACGAACGGCATCAAGGGTTAGACTGTCCCTCACCCATCCATTCATGGAAATCCAGTCATGTACAACAATCGCTACGGGCACATGGTCCACGAGTATACCGTCGGCCGTGTGCGCCGCATCCTGCAGGATCGGGCCGCCAGGCTGGACGCCGTCCGGACGCGCGCCCAGGCCGAGGCATACGTGGACGACGTGCGCGCCAAGGCTGCCCGCTGTTTCCCTGCGCTTCCGGCAAGGACCGACCTGAACGCGCGGACGACCGGAACATTGGATCTTGGCGAAATCCGCCTGGAAAAGGTCGTCTACGAGAGCCGGCCCGGTTTCCTGGTCAGCGCCAACCTCTACCTGCCGGCGCAGCTCGACGCCGAGTTGCCCTGCGTCCTCGGACTGTGCGGACACTCCGATACGGGCAAAGCCTACGGGCCTTACCAGTTCTTCGCCCGCGGACTGGCGGCCAAAGGCTTTGCCGTCCTCATCATGGACCCGGTCTCTCAGGGAGAGCGGCGCCAATTTTACGTCGAGGAGGGCGTGCCTGAAGGAGACGCCGGGCCCAGGTCGACCGTCGCCCACAACATGATAGGCAACCGCATGTTGCTCACCGGGGACTTTGTCGGCAGCTGGTTCGCCTGGGACGCGATCCGCGGCCTCGACTATCTGCTGGCGAGGCCGGAAACGGACGCGAGCCGGGTCGGCGTTACCGGCTGCTCCGGCGGCGGGACACAGACCGCGCAGGTGACCGCGCTCGACCCGCGCATCACCATGGCCGCGCCCGACTGCTATATCACCAGCTGGCTCTGCAATCTCGAGAACGAGCTGCCCGCTGATGCCGAACAGAACCCGCCGCGCGCATTGGAGTTCGGCCTCGACGAAGCCGACCTGCTTCTGGCCTATGCGCCGCGCCCAACCATGATCCTGGCCGAGGAGAACTGTTATTTTGACCTGCGCGGCGCAAGGCAGGCCCATGCCGAAATGAAGAAGATCCATACGTTGCTCGGCTCCCCCGACTCCACCGAAATCAGCGTGGGTCACCTCGATCACGGCTTCCATAAACATGCACGCGAGGCGATGTACCGCTTCTTCATAAAGCATGCCGGTCTGGACGTCGATTGCCGGGAACCGGAGATGGAGGAGATCCCGGCGACACAGCTGAACGCCGCCGGGGGCGAGGTGGTCCCCTTCGGCAGCAGGAAGATCTTCGGCTTCACGCAGGCGCGGTCCAAGGACCTGGAGGCGCAGCGTCCTCGCCTGGAATACGCGGAGCTGCAAAACGCTGTAAGGAAACGCCTGAATATCGACTTGCCGGACTCGCCGCCCCACCACCGTTTCCTCCGCCGCAGTGGGGGACAGGATGCTGCGACCGGCAAGGGCTACCAGTTCGCCATCGAAACCGAACCGGGCATTCAGGCCGTTTTGACCATGTTCGGCGACCTGGAAAACCAGTGCCGCCGGCCTCAGGGCGATGTCTCTCTCCTCGTCGGCCATCTGTCCAGCGAGGAAGACTGCGCCGCGCTGCCCTGGCTGCAGCGGCGCCTGACCGCAGGGCAGCGTATCCTCGCCGTCGACCTGCGCGGCGTCGGCCAGAGCTTCCCCGCTACCTGCGGTTCCAGCGACCTGCTCGAACCCTACGGAGCGGACTATCTTTACGCCAGCTTCGGCAGCATGATGGGCGAGAGCTATCTGGGGCGGCGGGTCTTTGATCTCCTGCGTACAATCGACTGCCTCGAAGATGGGGGCGCTTCCGTTAATCTGATCGGCCGCGGCCTGGGCTCCCTGCCGGTGGCGCTGGCCGCGCTTTTGCACCCTTCGCAACCCACCTGCGAACTGGTCCACTACCTCCCCAGCTACCGGCTTCTCATCGACAATCCCTTGCACAATTGGCCGTTATCGTGTTTCATTGAGAACTGTCTGGAGCAGTTCGACCTGCCCGACGTCTACTCTGCGCTTGGCGGCAGGTTGAAGAAGTGTGATCCCTGGGGCCCCTGGATCTGACCGCGCGACCCTGTACCGACCCACGCGGCCGCAAACCGGTCAAGGAGAGAACAGATAATGTCATACCGCGACCCGGACTTCCTGCGCGACCACATACGCAGCATCATCTCCTTCTACCACCCGGCCTGCATCGACAACGAGTACGGCGGATACATCAACCAGATGCGCGACGACGGCTCTGTCTTCGACCGCATGACCAAGCACCTGGTTGGCACCTGCCGCTTTGTCTACTGTTATGCCGTTGCTTCCCTGACGCTCGAGGAGCCCGCTTACCGCGACGCGGCCGCGCACGGGCTGCGCTGTCTCCAAAATATGCACCGCCAGCCGGACGGCGGATTCGCCTGGGTACTGAATGGCCGCGATGTCGAAGACGGCGACCTTCACTGTTACGGGCACGCCTTCGTCCTCCTGGCCGCGGCCTGCGCGGCCAAGGCGGGCGTTGACGGCGCAACAGAACTTGCCTCCGAAACATACGAACTCCTGGAGCAGCGCTTTTGGGAGCCCGACGCGCAGCTCTACGCCGATCTGATCGCGGCGGGCGACTGGAACGCCGTCGATCCCTACCGCGGCCAGAATGCCAATATGCACATGTGTGAAGCGATGCTGTCCGCCTTCGAGGCCACCGGCGAGTCGCGTTACCTCGATCGCGCCCACCTGCTGGCGCGGCGCATCTGTGTTGACCTGGCCGACAAGGCGGACGGGCTTGTCTGGGAACACTACGGCACCGACTGGACGCACGACTGGGACTACAATAAGGACGATCCGCAGAACCTCTTTAAACCCTACGGCTACCTGCCCGGCCACTTCACCGAGTGGTCCAAGCTGCTGCTGATCTTGGAGCGCTACCGCCCCGAAGATTGGATGCTGCCGCGCGCCCGGCATCTATTCGACGTCGCGCTCGAAAAAAGCTGGGATGACCAGAACGGCGGAATGCACTATACCTTCACCCCCGACGGCGTAATCCTCGACCGTGACCGGTACTACTGGGTGTTGTCTGAAACGTTCGCGGCCGCGGCCGCCCTGGCCCTCCGTACCGGCGACGACGGCTACTGGGCCTGGTATGACAAGGCCTGGACCTACTCTGACAAGCACTTTGTGGATCACCGCTACGGCGGATGGTACCGCATTCTGGACGCAAACAATCAGAAATACGACGACCTCAAGAGCCCGCCCTCCAAGACCGACTACCACCCGCTTGGCGCCTGCTACGAGACGCTGGAGGCGCTGCGGCTGGCGGGATGAAACGAGCTTCCGGTCTATAACTATCGTCGACAGTTCAACGCCGATGTCCCAGTTAAGAGGATGAAGGATGCAGACAGAAGAGGCAGCACTGGCACAAAAGCTTTACCAGGAGGATGGCTTTTGCATCTGTCCCGGGCCGTTGATCCCGCAGGATGTAGTGGATCGGGCAATTGCCGGGATGGACGCAATACGCGCAGGACAATACGATACCGGGATACCGCCGCGCCCCTCGCGCTGGAATCCGGGCGATGATCCCAATGCCCTCTGCAAAATCGAAAAGCCTCAAATTGCCAGCCGGGCAATAATGGAGCTTGTTTCGCATCCGGCCTTGGGTGAAAAGGCTGCTGAGATTACCGGCGCAACCGCTGTGCAGGTCTGGTGGGTGCAGTTGCTCTACAAACCGCCCTCACTTCCTGGTCAGCAGCCGCGCACCAACATCGGCTGGCACCAGGACTACAACTACTGGGGCGCTTGGGAAGAGAACAGTGAGCTCTTCACCGCTTGGGTGGCGCTAAGCGATGTGACGCCTGACACCGGGCCGATGAACTTTGTTGCAGGCTCGCACCGTTGGGGGCTTTCGACCGAGAGTGACTTTCAGTCCCAAGAATACGACGCACTGCGGGAGACAATCCGCAACGCGCACGGCAAGGAATGGCGCGAAGTGCCCGCGATTCTGCCGCCGGGCGGAGCCAGCTTTCATCAGAAGCTGACATTCCATGGCAGCGGGCCAAATTTGTCCTCATTGCCGCGACGTAGTTTCGCTGTCCACATGCGGACCGAAAACGCCCGCCCGAAGAAAGACCTGCGGCAAGGCCTGACCGCATTCATCGACGATCCAACTTTCTGCCCAATCGTCTTCGGCGACCCCGGCGCGTTTAGCTAACCGAAAGTAAGTAGCCGTTCTGCCCGTTCTTCAATCTCACGCCTTAACCAGTGTTCCAAGGTCCGCCCTACCCCAATTCTTGCCAATTCTTGATCAATCGTAAGGCGCGCTACTCCTTTCGCAACCGGAGCAAACCTCATGCCCGTCAGACCATACAACATCGAACAATCCCGGGCCATGCTCGACCGGTCCGACCAGCTCATCGTGCGCGGCTGCCAGGGGCACAAACGCAGCCACGAAATGCTCGAACTCGGCTATCCCGTTTTCACGCAACGGGCGGCCGGCGCCCGCTTTTGGGACGTTGACGGCAACGAATATCTGGACTATCTGATGGGCTTCGGCCCAATCCTGCTCGGATATAACGACCCGGTCATCAACGCGGCAGTGCGGGCGCAGATGGAGGAGGGCATGATCTACAGCACGGCGCACCCCAAAGAACTCGAGGTTGCGCAGATGCTGATAGACCTGATCCCGGCTGTAGAGATGCTCGGATTTCTGATTGGCGGCAGCGCTGCCACCTCGGCTGCGGTGCGGCTGGCGAGAGCCTATACAGGCCGCGACACCGTCCTCCGCTGCGGCTATCACGGCTGGCATGACTGGTCGCGCACCGAGGACGAGGGCGCGCCCGCCGTAATCGCTCCTCTCACCATCGAAGTCCCCTACGGCGATCTCGATGCCATCGAGGACAGCTTCAAGCGGAATGACAACCAGGTTGCCTGCCTCATCATGGAGACGATTCGCGGCGACGGGCCGCCGGAAGGATTCCTCCAGGGCTGCGTCGACCTGGCCCATAAATACGGCGCGCTCTGCATCTTCGACGAAGTCAAGGTCGGCTTTCGCGTGGCTTTTGGCGGGGCCGGCGAATACTATGGCGTCACGCCCGACCTGACGACCTTCGGCAAAGCCTGCTGCAACGGCTATCCGGGCAGCTTCGTCGCCGGACGCAAGGATATCCTCGGCTCGCAACAGTGCCAGTCCAGCTGGATGGCGGCGACCTTCCACTGCGACCTGCCCAGCCTCGTCTGTATTGAAACGGTCATCAGCGAAGTCAAGCGCCGCGACGGCATCGCCTACCAGTGGAAGATCGGCAACCGCCTGATCGAGGGCGTAAATGCGGCCTGTGAAGAGGGCGGGCTAGGCTACCGACTGACCGGCACGGGTCCTATGCCAACGCCGGTGATGGCTGAGGAGGACAAGGACCGCTGCATCGCCATGCTACAGGGCTGCCTGGCGCGCGGCTACTACCTGCATCCCGGCCACCCGATGTTTCTGACGCTATCCCACACAGAACAGGATATCGAGGACACGATCACCGCTGTGCAGGAGTCGATTGCCGATCTGAAATGAGAGTCCGGAGTTGGAATGGGGGGATCCACAACGGGAATACCAAAATATAACATAATACGTCATAGCGTCCGAAAATGTGTCAAAGTATGTCAATATCCTTCAGCGCTCTCACGCTTGAACCGCTGCATGGAAAGGGGGTTGCCCCCGAAAAAAAATTAAAAATCCTGCCAAATCCTGTCAAATCCTGTCAAATCCTGCCAAAATCGCCAAATGCTCTCTATTGAACCGTTGACTGGAACGGGGAAGTCCTTAACGAAACGTGTCAAAAAACTGTCAATTCGGTTCACCACCCTTTTCTTCCAGGTTTCGGAGGCAATATCTGCATGGCCGATCAGGGCGCCGCGGTGTCAGATTGCCGCATTCAGCATATTTCTTTTCATGGATGGGACGCTGTCAGGCTGAGTAACGGCCTGGTGAGCCTGGTCGCCGTGCCGGATGTTGGCGGCCGCATCATGGCCTGCGACTTGGGGGACTACCCCTATCTGTGGTTCGACCGCAATCTCGCCGGCAAGCTCTTTTCCGCCGAGGAAAACATGGGGGACGGCAGCATCTCCGCCTGGAAAAACTATGGCGGCGGCAAGACCTGGCCCGCGCCCCAGGGCTGGGACGGCCCGGAACAATGGCATGGCCCGCCCGATCCCGTCCTGGATACGGGACCCTACACGCTGGAAACCGTTGACTCGTCGGCTGCCGCCGCCGCGATTCGCATGACAAGCCAGCCGGACCCGCGTACGGGCGTCCGGATCTCCCGCCAGGTTACACTCCATGCCGGCGGCGGTCGCGTCAGTCTCCATCTTGAGATGACGAACGTCTCCGACCAGGAGCGCAGCTGGAGTATCTGGGATGTCGTCCAGGTCGACGCCGCTCGCCGCAACCCGGACGGCGGCGAATCGCACAGTGAGCAGGCCTGGCTATACATCCCCACCAATCCCGAAAGCGTCTTTGAGCGGGGCTACAACGTCATGTTTGGCGAGGAGGATAACCCCGAGTGGCAGCCGGATGTGCGCCCCGATCTTCTGGGCGCGCAGTATCTCTACCGCGTCGGCAAGATCGGCGTCGACTCGACGGCTGGATGGATCGCCTTCGTAAACCGGGATACCGACTACGCTTTCTGTCAGTGCTTTACGCACCTCCCTGGCGAAGAATATCCCGATGACGGCGCCACCGTCGAGTGTTGGACAACGGGTCACGGCGAGCCCGTGGCCGGTCTCGATTTCGGCAAGCTCAATCTCTTTCACATGGAGGCCGAAATCCTCGGACCCCTGCGCAAAATGGCGCCCGGCGAAACGCAGAGCCTCGAGATCGACTGGTACGTCGCACGCTGCCCCGGCCCCATCGTAAACGTGACCCGCGCCGGCTGCGCCCATCAGACATTGCAAGCCGATTCAATCGACGCGGGAATCCGCCTTACCGGCGTATATGGCCTCTTCCATCTGGGCAATGTTCAGCTCAACTGGCTGGACGGCGATGGAGGGGCAGTGGCAGGGGAAACTCTGGCGCTCGTCAATCCGCTCAACGTGCTGCGAGTCGACTGCGTGCGCAGGCCGCCTGCCGGAGCGCAGGCCGCGCAGCTGCTCCTCTGCGACCCGCAGGGCGAGCCCATCGCGCCGCTCGACAGCTGCCCGATTCACTAAACGAGAGGAACAAAGTAGTGGAGCTACTAAAACCCTACGCGCATCTGCGCGGCTTCAACTACGTGCCCAGCACAGCGGTCAACGACATCGCCTTCTGGCGCGACTACGACGAAGCCCTCGTCGAACGGGAGCTGACCTTTGCCCAGCGGCTCGGGCTGAACAGCGCCCGTCCCTTCCTCGCCTACGTCGTCTACGAACACGATCCCAAAAGCTTCCTGGCCCGGCTTACGCACTTCGTGCGCACGGCCCGCGACCGCGGCATCAGCGTCATGCCGGTTGTGTGGGACTCCTGTTTCGACGATACGCGCCCCACAATCGATTCGACTGAGAACAAGTGGATTCCCAATCCCGGCGTGCAGCGGCTGGGGCCGGAGTTCTGGCCGGCCGGCGAAGCCTACTGTCGCGACATCGTGCAGACTCTGGGCCCTGAACCCGGCCTGGCCATGTGGGACATCATGAACGAGCCGCTCATCACCAGCTGGGTGGGTGAGGATGTACCGGAGCGGGACGAGCGCATCCGCGCCATATGGACTTTCGTTCATCATTTTTGCCGTGTAATGAAGGACCTGGACAGCGCCCATCCGATCACAGTTGGCGTGGCCAACGCCGCCACGCTGGCGCTGGTCGTAGACCATGTGGATGTTCTATCGTTCCACGACTACAGACCGACGCGGGCTGCCATACGCGCCAACATTGAAGAAGGCATTCAGGTCGCTGAAGCCAGCCGGAAACCTCTCTTCATTTCGGAACTGGCCTGCCTGGCGCGGGCCAATCCATACGACGTTACGCTGGAACTTTGCCAGGAGATCGGCATCGGCTGGTATCTGTGGGAACTCATGATCGGCGTGAGTCGCTGGCGGGACATTCACGGCGTCGTCTATCCTGACGGCACGGTACGCGACCCGAGCATCGCGGCCGCCATTCGCGGTTTCTACCGCCGCCGGGGGCCGGATATGATCCCCCCGGCCGTGGACAAGGAGGGAGCCGGCGCACGCGTACTCGCCCAGGCGGAAGAGTGGCTTGGTGCGCCTGATGCCGGCTACGAACAGGGCGTAGCGTTGCTGGAAACAATCGCCAACCTGCTGGAGGCCGGCGAGCATGTGCCGATGAACGAGCCGCCCAGCGCAAGAGTACTGGCGCTTGCCGGGGCTGAAAATAGCGCGTCCAACCGCGCTGAGCTTGTCCGCCTGCTGGTTTTGTGGAGTGAAGCCTTGTCGGCGGCAGTGTCCTGAAGCGGGGACTCCCACTTCGTCATAATCCACAGAAATAGTGGTTCAGCACAACGCAGCATTCAATTCGATAAAGCTGCCGAAAGGAATGTAAGTATGCGGACCCTGGTCTTTTGCGACGACAGCGCCCATCCGGCCTCTCTGACCCGGGACGGGCTGGCTGTCCTGGACGACTGCGGCCTCGAGTTTGACTGGGTGGAGGATCCCTCTGGCTGGCGCGCTGAGAGCCTGAATCAGTACCCGCTCGTCATTTTCTCCAAGGCCAACAACCGTTCGCGGGCGGACCATGAACCATGGGCCGCGGAGGAGACGGGACAGGCGTTTGTCGACTATGTCGCCGCAGGCAACGCCGTCCTTTTTCTCCATTCGGGGACCGCCCTCTACGACAACTCGCCATCTCTCTGCCGTCTGATGGGAGGCATATTCACCGGCCATCCGCCCCAGTGCCCCGTGACCGTCGCGCCCCTCGCAGACCACCCGCTTACTGCTGGCAGCGCTCCATTCACGCTCCAGGACGAACATTACATGATGGAGATGAACGATCCCGACGTGGATCTCTTCCTCCACTCCGAATCTGAACATGGCAGACAGCCGGCCGGGTGGACCCGCTTACAGGGCAAAGGCCGTGTCTGCGTCGTGACGCCGGGCCACAATCTTGAAGTCTGGCGCCATCCTTCCTTTCAAGCCCTGTTGCGCAACTGTATAGCGTGGTGCGCACGTGCAACCGACTAAGGAGACCTACCATGACACAAGCCGTTCCTCCGGTTCCCCGCCGTCGTCTCGGGCGCACTGAACTCGATATACCGGTCATTCCATTCGGCACGCAGGGGTTCGGCAACCACTTCGGCTTTGTCAGCGACGAGGACGCGGTTGCCCTGATCAAACATGCCGTGTCGCTGGGCGTCAATCACTTTGACTGCGCCCGCTGCTACGGGGACTCGCTGCGCAAATTGGGTCTTGCCCTGCGCGAGATCCCGCGCGAGGACGTCATAATCACAGGCCGTCTCTGCTGCCACTCAAATGCGCCGTGGGGCGGCTACGGCGGTGACGGCGAGGCCGACTATTCCGCCGAACGGGTGATCCGCGACGTGGAGGACCAGCTGGCGATCCTGGGCGTCGACTACTTCGACGGCATGCTGATCCACGACCCGCCCCGCATCGAACCAACTCTGGCCAAGGGGGGCACACTGGACGGCCTGCTGCAGCTGAAGGCGAGGGGTTTGGTGCGGAACGCGGGATACGGGATGCGTCAGCACCACTTTCACCAGGAAGCGATCGCGACCGGCGACGTCGATCTCATCCTCTGCTTCAATGACTACAACCTCATCCGGCAGACTGCCTCCGGGACCGTCCTGGCGGCGGCGGCCGCGGCCGACGTCGGCGTAATGAACGGCTGGTCGATCCTGCGAGGGCTGCTGACCGGCGTCGATATTGACAAGGCCCGACAGCAGGGGCGTTACCGGAACGACGAGGACGTCGACGCGGCGCGGCGTATCTGGCAGTGGTGCCGCCAAGAACGGATCGACCTCCTGCAGCTGGCCATCCAGTTCTGCCTTCGCGAAGAACGCATCCACGGCAATCCGATCGGCAGCTTGAACACGGAGCAGCTGGAGGCCAACATCCGTGCCGCGGCGACGCCGGTGGAGGAAAGTGTGTGGGCGAAGTTCAATGAGGAATAGCGTATTATCCTCTCAGCTCTTGTTCCGCCCGAGGCGGACGGGTGGGAATGTATCGTTTGACATGAAAATCGCTTGACATGAAAGTAGTCGTTGGTTTATCATTCCGCGGGCACGGCTGGGAGGATGAGGTTTCCTGGTTCCTCTCGCCTGATCCAACGAATCGCCCGACCACTCCCGCACGCATCAACATTGTTCTCGTACTCCGCAATCGTACACATTTATCGTACCCATCTGTAGTGAAAGCCTTCACCCAAGGAGAGTTACGACCATGCAAAAACGACAGTTAAGCAGGCGTGGATTCTTGTCCCTGGCAGGCGCAACCGGCGGCGCCGCCTTACTCGCGGCCTGCGCTCCCGCGGAAGTTGAAGTCGACCAGTCAGCCGCAGGGGACGATTCAGGAGAGGCGATGCCCGACGTTGACCGCGTCCCGGTGCGCGTCTGGATTGGCGGCAGTTATACGCCCACCGAATGGACCAGCCGTTCGGCCGAAAATCCCATCGTCGTCAACGCGCCCCGCATCCTCGCCGAGCGCTACCACGAGGAGAACCCCGGCACAGAGATCGTGTACGAAGAGGGTCCTGGCGGCGAGGACTACTTCGCCTGGCTCACTGCCGGCGCTACTGCGGGCACCGCCCCCAACCTGGTGCGCAGCACGCACAACTTTGCCGTCCAGAATGGTTGGGCAGTGCCGATAGACGACTACCTCGCCCAGCCCAACCGCTACGCGCCCGATTATGACAAGTGGATTGACATCTTTTATCCGACCTTCATGAGCTCGCTGGTTCAGCCGGACGGCATGACCTATTGCGCTCCAATCGACAACATCTGGCCTAACATCGAGGTCGGTCTCGCCTACAACAAGGAAACCTTCGACAGCATGGGCCTGGAACCGCCATCGACGTGGGGCGCACAAATGGAGGTGTCCAAAGCGCTGAAGGAGGCTGGTGACGGACTGGCGCCCTGGCAGGTTGAGCAGGCGACCGGCAACCTGTGGCCTCTGGCACTCCAGATCCTGCCCTCGATGATGCAACCGATCTGTCCCGATATGGACCTCAACGGGGACAAATTCGTCGGCGTAGATGAGGCGCTCCCCGCCTACCGCGCCGGCATCATCGGGCCCAATACGCCGATTTACAAACGCGCTTTTGCGGAAATGTACGAGCTGGCAACCTACTGGATCGACGGCTTTAACACGGTCGATATCGACCTGCTCTGGCGCGAGGGCAACGTGGGCCTGCGTTATTCCGGGTCGTGGGAGTTTTCCCGCATGGCCAATGACCCCAATATAACTTTCGAGAGAGGCTTCCTGCCGCCGCCGCTCCCCAACAGCAGTGAAATTCCGGCGACGGACAGCACGCCCGGCGCAACCGACCCCCCGCGCACCACTGCCGGTGACGGAACGGTGCCCGGCGATCTGCTGACCGCCATTCAGGGTTCAGAGTTTGTCACCATGGCGTCCTCCACCGAAAAGGACGGCAATCTGGAACAGACGATCGACTTCTGGATGTTCCTTACCGAACCGCAGAACAACGCATTCCTTGTCAATGAGAACCAGGCCCGCATCTCTTCGGCAGTGGACGCGCCGCTCGGGTCCATTTGGCAGGAGATTGCCACCTTCAAGTTGCCCCTCTATGACTACGCCATTGCCTGGTGGGGCCAGGGCTGGTACTGGGACAATGACAACTTCATGCGCTGGCGGCCGGTCTTCATCGAATGGATTACCGGCCAGATCGATGAAGCAACCTTCTACGAGCGGCAGGAAGAGGAGTTTGCCGCCGGCGCGCAGCGCTATGAAGAGATTCTGCAGGAGCAGACCGACGACAGCTAGGAAACGGTATGACCCGGTGGTCAATGCTCTGGTCGGGCATTGGCCGCCTTCCTCGGACTCCTGACCGCTAATCTCTGGTTTTTGCCGATTATGGGAAGAGGACGGCTGCTCGCTTTCGCCGCAATCGGACTGCTGCTGGCGGCTATCGCGGTAGATTATGCGCAGGCGCAGGTACGCCTCCGCAACATTGCCATCTCCGGCGAGTTCGACCAGCCCAAGGTCATCGCCGACGGCAAGAGCTCGATCATTCTGACCGTGCGCGTGACTGAGAACGGTCAGCCGCGCGGCAACGCTCTGCTGCAGGCCTGGCTTGAATCCGGGGGCGGGCTTCTTATCCCGGAGTGGAACTATACCGACGAAGACGGTTACGCCGAGTATACGTACACGCCCAATGCGGCCGGCCCCTATGATCTGCAGGAGGATACGATCGCGCATGTGATCGACATCAACGTCGGACGACTGTTCGAGGTGGATAAGCATTACCGCATTCAGATTCCCGTTGAATCGCCCTTGACGACGGACTAAGGACAAGGAACAGCTGCATGAGCAGTGCGCAGTCAACGCAGACAGAATCGGCGCCGGGCGGCCGCCGGCTTTGGAGGAGAAGGACTGTCGCTACGCCTCTCAGTTGGAGAGCGTTTCGCCGCTCCTGGCAAGCCTACGCGCTCCTCAGCCCGATCTTTGCCTTGCTCATCGTCTTTGTCTACTACCCGCCCATCCTCGGCCTCATTCGAGCCTTTTTCCGCTGGCGCCCCGGCGTACCGGCTACATTCGTCGGCCTCGACAACTTCATCACATATTTCACCTACGCTGAAACCCCGCATGAACTGGTCAATATCGTCAAGCTGTTGATATTTGGCCTCTTTGCCGGCATTGTCATGCCCTTCATCATGGCCGAGCTGATCTTCTTTGTGCGCTCAGCAGCCTTGAAGGAGCTGTACCGTCTTCTGGTCATTATTCCCATGCTTGTTCCCGGCATCGTAACCGTCCTTCTGTGGCAGAAGCTTTACGATCCGTATCTCGGGCCCATCAACGACATGCTGCGGGCAATGGGCCTTGAGCATCTGGCGCTGAACTGGCTGGGCGAGCATCGTATTGCCATCTATGCCATCATGTTTGTCGGGTTCCCGTGGGTGTGGGGCGTGGGTACACTGATCTATCTGGGCGGGCTGGGCCAGATATCCGAGTCGGTATATGAGGCCGCGGCGCTGGACGGCTGCACCGGCGTGGGCCGGGTGATGCGCATCGACATTCCACTGGTGCTGGGCCAGGTACGCCTGCTGGCGATCCTGGCCATAATCAATGCTATTACCGCGTTCCAGAACATTCTTGTTCTCACCGATGGAGGACCGGGCTTCTCGACAATGGTGCCGGGGCTGACGATGTTCCATTCGGCCTTCCGCGCCCAAAAATTCGGTTACTCCTCAGCGATTGGCCTCCTGCTGTTCATCATTGCCATGTCGGGAACGCTCATAATAAACCGGGGCATTCGGCCCACGAACGAAGAGCTGCGGCAGTAGAGCATTGCGGACCTGGCGTTACAATGCGCGCCAGGCTCAGACGTGAAAACTTGCGGAGAATTTGCAGGAAATTGACATGACGACCGAACTACAGAGGAGCCCCAACCGCCGCCCGCTGCAGATGTCCCAATTGGGCCTTCATCTTCTGATCGCCTTCCTGCTGCTTCTCTCGCTCGTTCCGACAGTGATCATGATCAACCTGTCTTTCAAGAACGGGTTGCAGTACCGCTGGGAACGCTGGAATCTGAGTCTGCCATTGCGCGGCTCGAACTATCTGTCGGCCTGGGACGTGATCGACGCCTACATGATCAATACCGTGCTTGTGGCCGTCGTCGGTCTTGCGGGTGTGCTGATTCTCTCGCTGATCGGCGGCTACGTCTTCGCGCGCATGCGTTTTCCCTTGCGAGAGCCGCTCTACTACGCCATTATTGCCCTGCTGATGGTGCCCTGGGTGCTTTCCTTCATACCTGCCTACATGCTCTACAACAACCTCGGACTGCTCAATACGCGCTGGGCCTTGATTATCCCCAACGTCGCCGGCGGCCCGATTTTCGGCATCTTCCTGATGCGGGCATTTATCACAGGCATACCGGAGGAACTCTACGAATCGGCCCGCTGCGACGGCGCCGGCGCGTGGTCGCTCATCTGGCGCATCACTTTTCCCCTGAGCCTTCCGGGGCTCGCAACCCTCTCCGTACTTAATTTTGTCGCCGAGTGGAACTCCTTCCTGTGGCCTCTGGTCACGATCAGCGATATGAGCAAGCAGGTGATCTCGGTCGGCCTGTTCCGCCTGTCGCGAACGACCAACGACCTCGTCGATTTCGGATCTGGCGGTCCTCTTTTCGCCGGCTATGTGCTGGCCTCGATCCCCCTTGTGATTCTTTTCATCGTGCTCGGTAAGTTCTACGTCGAGGGGCTGGTTGAGTCCGGCATAAAGATGTAGGGAAACTGTCCGCATGTTCACACAAGCCGAAATCGACCAGTTCCATCGCGACGGATTCATCGTCGCCAAAGGAGTAGTAAAGGGCGAGGAGCTGGCCGCGCTGCGCAAGGCGGCAGACAGGGTGATGAAGGAGGGGATGGCGGGCGTCGATGAAGAGGGGCACCGCTACCGGCCGAACCCGGACGGCTCCCGCACCTACTTCCGCAGCGAATTCATGTGGGACCGCGACCCGGTCTTTGAGGCGGTGACCGCCAATCCGTCGCTGCTGGCCCTTTACGGCCAGCTGGTCGGCCATCCCTTCATGCCGATCGTCGACTCCTTCGTCTGCAAAATCCCCGAAGGCGATGTGCCGGTCCACTGGCACCAGGACCCGCCGTTCGGCGACCCGGAATGGCCGGATACACACCCTATTCCCAACATCGACGCCGACATCTACCTGGACCATTCAACGATCGAGAACGGCTGCGTCTGGGCGATTCCGGGGCACCATCTGGTGGGCCACGTTGAAGTGGAGAACTATTCGGAGGAGATGCTGTTCGATGATCTGGGCGCCGTGCCAATCGAGTTGGGGCCGGGCGATGTCAGTTTCCACTGCCTGTCCGCTCCGCACGGCTCTGCCGGCAACCGCACCGGCGATTTGCGCCGCACATTCTACGTGCATTACATGAACCGTGAGGTCCAGGAACAGAGCTACGGCCATCTTGGCTACGTCCAGCAGTTGGAGAAGGACCGGGGCCTGTTCGACGAACGCGCCCTGGCCGCAGCCCGGAAGATGATCGATGCACGTAAGGAACTGGGCTACGACGGCCTGAAAGGCAGCGGCGTGCGCCTGATGGACGAGGGATTCGAGTTCACCGGCGACCCGAGGACGCCGCCCAGACACTGGGGCACCTTGATCGCCGCCATGTCCGCAGACGAAATCAAGCGCAAGAAGAGCCTTACCTTTTTGACGCGGGCGGCTTAGCCTGCGCCATCCTTTTCAAGGCAACGCCGACGAAAGAACGTGATGCACTCTTGAAAGGAGGGTAGGCGCATGTTTACTCAAGAACAGATCGATCAGTTTCACCGCGACGGAATAATCGTTGCCCGCGGCGTTTTTCAAGGCAAAGAGTTGGCCGCATTGCGCGCAGCAGCCGACCGTGTCGTGGAGGAGGGAATAGCGGACACCGCCCAGACCGACCACCGCTACCGCGCCAACGCCGACGGCATCCCAACCTATTTTCGCAGCGAAAGAATGTGGGACCGGGATCCGATCTTCCAGGCGGTGACCGTCAACCCGACGTTGCTGTCATGCTTCGGCCAGCTGATCGGCCACCCCTTCATGCCTGCCGTAGACTCTTTCGTCTGCAAAATCCCCGAAGGCGACCTGCCCATTCACTGGCACCAGGACCCACCCTACGGCGATCCCGCCTGGACCGTAACGCATCCCGTTCCAAACATCGACGCCGACATCTACCTGGACAACTCGACGGTCGAGAACGGCTGTGTTTGGGTAATTCCTGGCCACCACCTGGTCGGCCACGTAGAATTGGAAAACTACTCTGAGGACGCCTTGTTCGACGAACTGGGCGCAGTGCCGGTGGAAATGGAACCGGGCGATGTCAGTTTCCACTGCATTTCCGCGCCGCACGGCTCCGCTGGCAACCGCACCGGCGACCTGCGCCGCACCTTCTACATACATTACCTGAATGCCGAAACGCAATTCCAGTGCTACGGCCAAAAGGACAGAATTCAGAAACTCAAAGATAGAATGGGCCTGTTCGACGCCCGCGCACTGGCCGCGGTCCGGAAGATGATCGCCGCACGCGAACAGCTGGGCTATGGTGGCCTGGAAGGAACCAGTTTGCGCCTGAACGAGGAAGGCTTCGAGTTCACCGGCGAGCCAAGGACGCCGCCCAGACACTGGGGCACGTTGATCGCCGCCATGTCCGAAGACGAAATCAGGCGCAAGAAAAGCCTCACCTATCTGAATCAAACCGCGTAATGGATAGGGGTTCGCGTTCCTCGCGGACTCTGTCTTGACATGAGCCCTTATAGCAGCCGCGATCTGACACACGACCTGCGGCGCCTTGGCGTCGCGGCGGGCGACACCCTCTTTGTTCACTCCTCATTCAAATCATTGGGACCTGTCGAGGGCGGGGCTGAAAGCGTGATCCAGGCCTTGGAGACCGCGATCGGGCCGCAAGGACTCTTGCTGATGCCCTCCTTCAACCTGGTAAAGTGGGAACTGCGGGCTGAAACGTGGGACATCGAAAACACGCCCTCTACAGTCGGCTGGATAACGGAGCAGTTCCGTCGCCTGCCGGGCGTCTATCGTTCAGACCACTACTCTCACTCGGTAGCGGCGCGCGGAAAAGGGGCGAAAGCCTTTGTCGGCGGTCATCTTCGTCAGGAAGGGTACGGTTCCCATTGGGACCGCAGGCCCTGGGGCAAAACATTCGGCCTGCATTCGCCCATGTACAGGGCCTATCAGGCCGGTGGAAAGCTGCTCATGCTGGGCGTGGACTACTACACTTCGACCTACGTTCATCTGGTCGAGGCGATGTACTGGCGCACTTTGCGCGCCCGCAGCCGGGACAAAGAGCGCCAGCCGGGATTCCCAGCCCTGGATCGTGTCAAACTGGGCGCGTTCTGGGAAGGCTCTAGGGGACCGCGGCGTGGAAAAGTAGGGGACGCCGAATGCCGGCTGTTCGGGATCCGAGGCTACGTCGACACGCTCCTGGCCGAGGTTGAAAGAAATCCCAAACCATATTTGCGCTGACCGGTGACCTTACCGCCCGGTAAAATTGACCGGTCAGCAAGCAGGTACTCTCCCTCACTCAGTCAGCCCTATACTTGGGCTGTCGCGGCGTATGGTCTCGCGCCATGCGGGTCGTGCGCTTGGCGAGCGGCAGGGATACCCGCGCCCCGCCCAGAAGATGAGACTCAATGAAGCCAAAGATCAGTTCGTTGCCGGCGCGGGCCGCGCGCACGCCGCCTCTTGGAGGCTGCCCCGTGTCGAGCGCATGGACAAGGTCCTGGACGGCTCGCAATGAAGAGCTGGTTGAGGGCGTCTCGGGCGCCGGCGCGATCTGGAGTTCGTCGCGTCCGCGCAGGCCAACCGGTTCTGCCTTGCGCACCTGCCATTCACTCCCATCGTTGAATGCGGTTATCGTTCCCATGGAGCAGATCGCTTCAATCTCTGATCTGCGGCCGGTGAGCAGAACATACGCCTTCACCCCGTTGGCAAACTGGATTATTCCCTCGCCCTGCGGGTCGCCTGTGAGGACATCGCCGTCAATCATGCTGTCGCCGTCAGGCAGATGGCCTTGCACCCATTCGGCCGGCTCGTCGTTGTTGAGCCTCAGAATGAGGTCCAGAAAGTGACTGCCGTTATTGAACAGGGGGCCGACGTTGTAGATAATCAGCTGCTGAAGATCACCCAGTTCGCCGCTGTCGATGATCTCCTTCATGCGGTCGTACTTGGTGTCATAGCGCCGGTTGGTCCCGAGATTGAGAATGGCGCCGTTCGCCTCGACCGCTTCGACCATAATGTCGGCATCGGCCATTGACGCGGCCATTGCCTTTTCCGCATAGATTGCCTTGACACCCTGATTGGCGCAATCGACGACGATCGCCGCCCGCGGCTCCGGCTGCGTTGCCACGCTCACGATGTCCAACTCCTCTTTGGCGAGCATCTCGCGGTAGTCCGTGTACTGTCCTTCCGCGGGCACACCGTGCAGCTTTCCGAACTCTGCCATGACGTCTGTGCGCAGGTCGGCGCAGGCGACCAGGTCTGTGCGGTCGCAGGTCGTATATGCGGCGGCGTGTGAATAAGGCAGCGCGATCCTGGCGTAGCCGACGACCTCGTTGTCGATGAAGCCGCCCATGCGGCTGCAACCGATTACAGCGGCGCGATAAGTCTTCATTGTCTTCTTCCCCCTGTGGGACACAACATTGGTAGGCTGGTACTGCGCAGTCTGGAAAAGGCAGATTGGAAAAGCCGTGCTGTCAGCCCAGCGCGTTGATTCTGTCGCGCAGCTCCTTCGTCAGCCCCATCTCTTCGGCCTGAAAGGCCTGGTCGACGTGGGAGGTGCTGCGGCAACCGATCAGGACTGAGGTGATTCCGGGTTGACCGATTGCCCAGGCCAGCGCAAGTTGCACCATCGAGATACCTGTCTCCGCGGCCACTGCGCGCAGGGCCTCCATGCGGCGCATTGAAGTGTCGTTTTCGTAGATATCCCAGTGGTCGGGCATGACGTCGAAGCGGGTCCCCTTGGGCGCGGTCCACGTCTTGGTGTACTTGCCGGTGAGGAAGCCGGCGCCCAGCGGACTGTAGGAGATTACGCCGATGTTCTGGTCAGCGCAGAAGGGCAGCAGTTCGGCCTCGATGTCACGGATGGCGACGTTATAGTTGGGCTGCACCGAAACCATGGGCGCCCAGCCCTTCACGTCCGCGATCCAGAGCGCTTTGCAGAGCTGCCAGGCGTCGAAGTTGCTGCAGGCTATGTAGCGTACCTTTCCCTGTTCTACAAGTGTATTTAGGGCCTCCAGCGTCTCTTCGAAGGGCGTGCCGGCATCGTAAGCGTGGAGCTGGTAGAGATCGATGACGTCTGTCTGTAGCCGGCGCAGACTATCGTTCGCGAACTGCAGGACGCGTTCCCGGCCCAATGGCGGCGCGATTTTGGTCCCCAACACCACCTTCTGACGGTTGCCGTTGCGGCCAAGCCACTGTCCCAATACCGTTTCGGAGCCGCCCGCGGAATAGACTTCGGCGGTGTCGACCAGGTTGATGTCCCGGTCCACGGCGTAGTCGAGGATCGAAAAGGACGTTTCTGCATCGATTTCGCGGCCGAAGGTCACGCTGCCCAGGCCGATTGAACTGACGCTCAGTTCGGAGTTGCCTAACTGGCGGAATTCCATCTTCTATACCTCCTGACATTCCTGAATGATTACGATCCGTCCCGGACTCGCATGAGCCCGCCGCCCCAACCTGTTCCCATCGAAATTCCAGCTTCCCAGGGTCAGCCCTTTTGCATCCTTTTCGCTGCGGCCAGCAGGTCGGCTTGCCAGTAACTCGGGTTGAGCAGCTCGGGATCGTCGACCCGAAGCTGGCGCAGTTCGTGGAGCAGGTCGGGCGAAAGCGTCGTGCTCGCCGCCTCCAGATTCTCTTCGAGCTCCGCCTCGGTGCGCATGCCGACGAGCACCGAGCCGATGCGCGGTTCGGCCAGCGCAAAGGCGATCGCCGCCTTCGCCGGCGTGAGGCCGCGCCCGCCTGCCTGCCGGGGACGCCTGACCGCGCCGCCGACCAGCTGGCGGAATCGCCTTGAGCGCGCTTTCAAGGGTTCGAGCCAGTCGGGCAGGTAGTCCGCGCGTTCGGTCAAGACCCCTTGCAGCAGGACCGACCGCACCATTACCCCGACACCTCTCCTTCTGGCCGTGGGAAAGACCCTGGTCGCCAGGCGCTGATCGAAGAGCGAATAGGTGACCTGAATCGCGTCAAACAGCTCCAGTTCCAGCGCTGCGAGCGGTAGGTCGGGGCCGTAAAATGAGCCGCCGCGCCAGAGAATCATGCCGTTGGCGCGTGCTTCAGAGAAGACCTGGGCTACGAGGTCGGCCTGTTCGATCAGCTCGGCGTCGACGTTGTGGATCTGCCAGATGTCGACGTAGTCGGTCTGCAGCGAACGGAGGCTGTTCTCGAGGCCGGACAGCATGGCGCGCCGCA
Organism: Caldilineaceae bacterium; assembly: GCA_022821545.1. Taxonomy (GTDB): domain Bacteria; phylum Chloroflexota; class Anaerolineae; order Caldilineales; family Caldilineaceae; genus Bin5. Next base: position 218,819 of record JAJEDJ010000001.1, on the reverse strand, counting down.
GGGCTTCGCCGCGCAACGTCTTCCCACCGGCTTGCACTGTCGCTTTTGTAGCCAGCACAACCCTTTGGCGGCGCCCGCGAAGGGCGCGGCCCAGGACCGCTTCGCTGTTGCCGTATGCCTGGGCTGTGTCAATGAAGTTGATGCCGCCGTCCAGCGCCGCGCCCACCAGCCGTTCGGCGGCGGACGAGGAGGGGCGGCCATATTGGCCGGGAACGGGGATGCCATAATCCATCCCCAGTTCAACTGTGCCCAGGGCGATTGGAGAAACCGATAGGCCGGTCCGTCCAAGGGTGCGGTAGTGACTGCGGTTCATGGGCTGAAACGAACGGCTCGGGGCCGGTGGCTGGAACAGACGTTGGTATCTATAGCTTCGGTATCTATGTTTCGCTATCTATGCTTCGGTATCTATGCTTCGGTCAAAGGCGCTTCATGGATGGGTAGCTTGCCCGACATGTACTCCCGTTCCCACAGGGCTACCGTCTCCTTGACGAACTCGTCCACCGGCCTGTCGATCCCATGTTGGGTCATCAGCTGCGGCAACCACTTATGACCGAAGGCGACGTGCTGACGTTCGTCGGCCATGTCGTAGCTGACGAACTGGGCCGAGAGACGGTCGCCCGTTTCGGCGTAGGCGGCCATCTGCTCGTGGCGGTGGGGAAAGGCGTGCGTCTCATTGCCCATCGTCAGGAGACAGTACTGGGTGGCGGCATCATACTGGCTGCGCCAGGTGTAGATACGCGTGTTCTGTGGGACCTTGGTATAGTCGCGCCCGTGCTGGGCCAGCCACTCGATGCCCAGCTTGCAGTGCCGGGTCTCGTCGTAGCAGTGCCGGGCGCTGTCGTAGGTGAAGGCCCAGGGCATACCGGGTGACAGATGGATAATGAGCGCGACAGTTTCGGCGGCGAGCATCTCCTGGCTGTAGCTCTCGAAGTCCCGCAGCCGCTGGTTTGCTTGATCGACGTCCGTAATCCGTTTGCCTGCGTCTCGATTGGCCAGACTGAAGCGACTGTCGCGGGCGGCGTCGCGAGGGCATTCGAACGTCGTGCGGCACGGTGCCGGCGCAGGCTCCTCCTGCCGGTCTTCGCGGCCGGAGACGCCCCCGGCTGCCGCAAGCAGGTGGGCGACATAAGTCTCCCATTCGCCGGGTTCATGGTCCGCCAGCGTTTCTTCTGCCCAGGCGAGTTGCGCCTCTTCATCGATCAGAATGTGTTTGAACGCGTACAGGGTCGGCGCGTCGGGGTTGGCGAAGGTCTGTTCACAGTGCCAGCGGTAGGTGTCGACAAGGGCCGGTTTGATCACCCGAAAGAGGCCGGCCAGGAGGTCGGCTTCGCTGGGCGCGTGAAGCGCTTCGGCCATAAGGTGTTCGAGCGCTCCGTCTCCGGGCGGACGAAAGGCTGGTGTCTGGATCTCACGCAGCCGCTGGTAAAGATACTGAACATGCTGGGCATCTTCCCAGAGCAGGCGCCCCATCGTCAGTTTCCAGTCCATGTTGGCCGTGCCGGGCAGCCAGGCGGCCAGAATGCGCAGCGTCTCATACTCGATAAATCGGTAGCGGTTAAGCAGCTCTTTGTTGTGAGCGAAGTCGATCTGCTCTGGCGGGGACAGTACCTGCATCATCCTCCTCCTTACTGGATATCCAGGAGCGCGGCGGCATTGCCGTAGAAAATGTCCTCGACCTGCCGCTCGCTCAGCTTCAACCGCTCGCAGGCGAGACGAATGCTGCGCAGCGACTCCAGGCCGATCAGGACGGGCTGCAGTGAAATGTGCTTCTCGTCGAGGTCCATCTCATCGGCGTAAAGCCAGTGAAATGAGTCGCCGAGGGCAACGCAGCGGCCGCGCACGTGGCTGACATGGAAGTCAGTCCCGTACATCAGCTTCCCGTGGCCCATCGTCTCCACGATGGCCTCGAACGCGCCGGCCTCGGTCACGGCGGACGTGTCAAACCAGACATTGTCCAGGCCGCGCAGACTCTCGATGCCCTCAATAGTATGCCACGGGTTGAAGCCGCGGGCGGCGTGGGCCAGGATGAGCCGCATATCCGGATAGGATTCGCAGTAGCGCCGGATCGTAGCCTGGTTGACCGGGTCCGCGAGAGCGCGATCGCGCACCATGTGCAGCGTAATTGTCAGCCCCAGTGTGCCGGCCGCGGCGGCCTGCTCCTCGGGCAAATAGGCTTCAATCGGCGCCGTCCAGGTCGGATCTGCGGCCGTGTAATCGCCGGCGCCGGATTCGGGCGTGCCCAGGCGCGGATTCAGCGGCGCCATCGTGTGGTAGCACTTGAGTCCGGTCATGCCCAGGCGGCGCACCTCGTCGAGGATGGTCTCGGCGTCCATGTCGGGCGAGATGATCAGCTGCCCGCGCGAATTGGCGGCCAGCGGCGAAGCGCCACTGATTTCTGCGCTGATGAACTCATTGTTGGCCTGCCGGTCGCCGAGAAAGGCGAGTCCGAAAAAGAGGCCGCCCACCACGCGTCCGCCCGGATGCAGCCACTCCGAGTACCGTTCAAACTCGGCCAGGCCCAGGCGGGGCGGCGTCGCTGCCAGTCCGGCGGGGACAGTGCCGCCCGGGTAGTGTTCGTGACTGAAGAGGTGCGCGTGTGCGTCAATTATGCGGTCGGGCAGGAAGGGGAGGATCTCCCTTTCGAGAAACTGCTGATCGGCTTCCTTAAACTCGTGTGAAAACATGGCAGGTATCCAGTGGCCCCTTTCCTTTGCAGGTCATCCCATTGAGGCATGAACCTATCGGACCTGGCGGCGGAACGGCTCCTTCTTGAGATTGACGGTGAGCAGGTCGTCGATACTGCCGTTCTCCAAACCGGCGCGAACGACCTGGAGGGCCTCGGCTGCCGCTTCTCCGGTCAGGCGGATATCGTCATCTGTGTGCGAGAGCGTAGCCTTAAAGCTCATATAGGAATGCACGCCGCGTTTTGCCATCTCCTGGATGAACAGAGTAGAGACCTTGCGGGGATCGACGTCGTCAGGCGTGTTGAGCGTGACGGTTGGACCGGTATGCAGGCCCGTGCAGGCGCCGTCCAATCCCGATTCATCTATTGCCTTATTGAGTGCAGTGCGCAGCTTCTCGCCAATTTCCTTGAAGCGCAGGGGAGATTCACGTCTCTTCAGTTCCCGTATCGTTGCGAGCGAAGCGGCCAGCCCGATGTTGTCGCTCCAGTATGAACTCGAAATGAACATGTGCTTGGCCGGTTCCATAACCTCCCGCGAGCCGACCACTGCCCCCATAGGGTAGCCATTGGACATCGACTTGGCCACTACCGTCATGTCGGGTGTTACGCCCACAGCCTCCTGCACGCCGCCGACGGCGATACGCCAGCCGCAGGAAACCTCGTCAAAGATGAGAACAACGCCGTGGTCGGCAGCCAGCTGCTTTACCGCTTCCAGGTAACCGGGCGGCGGCAGCTCGGATCGGGCCGGCTCCATCATGATGGCGGCGACCTCGCCGGCATGTTCGTCGAGAAGCGCGGCCAGCATCTCCAGGTCACCGTAAACGAAGGGGACGACGGTGCCCTCAAGGGCCTTGGGTACACCGATTGGTTCGATTCCGGCAAAGGGGTACTCCCCACTTTCGGGGTCGACGCCGTAGTTGGCCGCCTGGTACCAGTCATGCCAGCCGTGGTAGCCGCAAAAAAGGATCTTGTCCTTGCCGGTGGCGCCGCGGGCGATGCGCACGGCTATGGCGCAGGCATCGCCGCCGCCTTTGGCGTAGCGGACCATTTGCGAACTGGGAATGGTGGCATTGAGCTCCTCGGCCAGTTCGATTTCGAGCGGGCTGTTGGCGGAAAAGAGGCTGCCGCGGTCGATCTGCGCTTTCACCGCCGCGTCAACGACCTCATCGGCGTGCCCCAGGATGATGGCGCCGACAGCGCTCATCCAGTCGATATACTCGTTTTCGTCGACGTCGATGAAACGGGAGCCTTTGGCGCGCTGCGCGTAAATGGGGCTGGCGCCGTGTGCGAACTGGTCCGCGCGGCGGCTGATCAGCTGTGTCCAGCCGGGGATCAACTCGCCGGCCTGCTCATAGAGGTCGAGCGAGCGGGAGACGCTGTGTTGGGCGGAATTTGGAAACGAGGTCATTGTGGCCTCCGTATTCGTATGGACGGGCGCGGGCCCGCGTCACGAGGTCAGTTCCTACTCCTGCCAGTTGAAGATCACGCCCAGCATATTCTTCTCGCGATGGTAGGCCATTTCGTAGGCTTCGACCATCTCGCTGTAATGGAAGCGATGTGTGATCAGGCGGCTCGGTTCGAGCAGCCCGTCCGCCATTAGGGAAACGACGTGGTCCGCGATGTTGTCCCAGGCGTAGCGGTCGGCCGTATTGTAGGGGTCGGATCCCCCGCTGGGATAGAGATAACCGGCCCGCTCGGAAACGGCGATCACCGATGTGCCCTTGTTGTAGAAGAGCTCCATGGCGAGCGGGTTGAAGTCCAGCGGCGGCTCCCCGCGGCCGAGCAAACTGACGACGGAGACGCGGCCGCCGGGGCGGACGATCTCCATTGACGTGCGGAAGGCGGGCCAGGGATTGGCGGTGAGGATGACGAGATCGATGCCCTGGCCGCGGGTGAACTCGTCGAGCTTCTCCTCAAGCTGGGGATCGTTGTAGAGGAAGTTGGCGTGCGCGCCCATTCGTTCCGACATTTCGATGCGAACGGGGCTGTTGGCGATGCCGACAACGCGACCGCCGAAGAGCGGGCCCAGGGCGATCGCGCCCAGGCCCAGAACACCCACTCCCACGACCGCCACATTCTCGCCGGGCCGGAACTGTGCCTTGTGGTAGCAGTGCGCGCTGAGCGCGTAGAGGTGGGCGTAGACGGCATCCTCGTCGGCGACGCCTTCGGGTATGGCGACCAGGCTTTGCGACTCGGGCATAATGTATTCGGACTGGTGGGGGGCGCGGGTGACCACGCGGTCGCCGACCTTCACGCGGGTGACCATGCTGCCGGCGGCCTGCACGATGCCCAGGTTGCTGTCGCCAACCCAGCGGGGATAGCCGGGCGCGCCGGGCACCTGGTCCGCTCCTTCGTAGTTGCCGCGGTCGGTGCCGATCTTGAGCGCAGAGATTCGGGTCTTCACCCAAATCTCGTCGTCCGCCAGCCGGCTTGTGTCCAGCGCCTGCTCTTCGATTCGCAGATCACGCGGGCCATGCAGGACTGCTATTTTCATGCTCGTCTGCCTTTCACGATTATCGCCGGGAGCGCTTGCGCGCGGGAACCTTGTGCCCAGGAACTATGCGCCCAGGAACTATGCGCCCGGCACGCCGTCCAAATCTTCACTGCAATCCTTCAGCACGTTCATCAGACTGAAGTCTCCGCCCCAAGGCACAATCTGCGCGCCTTGATCGCGGTAGCGCTTGATTTCGTCAACCGAGGCGGCGGTGATTCCCCAGACCTTGCCATGCTTCGCGGCCGCGGCGGCGACGGTATCAATTGCTTTCTCCATCGTCAAGTCGCCGTTCCCTTGCGTAGCGATACGCAGCGAAAGATCGGCGGGCCCGATGAACAGGCCGTCGATGCCGTCAATGGAGGCGATCTCTTCGGCGTTGGCCACTGCCTGAAGGGTCTCTACCTGTGTGATGAGGAAAGTCTCCCGGTTGGAATCGGCGTTGTAGTTGCTCTCAGGATTCCAAACGCCGATACCGTAATCCCCATCCAGACCGGCGCCGTCCATGCCGCGGTTACCGAGCGGCGGGAACCTGACCGCCTGGACCACGTCTGAGGCAGTTTGGGGATCGGAGATCAGGGGCATCAGAAAGCCGCTGGCGCCGTCTTCAAGGTACCGGTACAGCTTGGTTCGCTCCAGGGTAGGGGGACGGACCATGCAGTCAATGTCGTTATGATAGCACATCATAATGATCGCCTGTACCTCGCGGGCGTCCATGGGGCGGTGTTCGAGGTCAAACCAGATGCCGTCAAACTTGTAGTGAGCGGCGTAACGGATATAGAAGGGCAGGTAGTGGCCGAGGCCGCAGACGCGGGCGAAGCCGTCATTTCGGAACTTCTGAAGCATCTTGCTCTTGCGCATGTCAATTCCTTTGCGTGACAGCATGTATTGCGCCGCCGTAGACGGCGCTGGTTTGGTAGCTGGTTGGGTCAGGCGCGACCGGGGTCGATTCTGGTCCAGTGAATGTCCATGGCGTCGTCCGTCCCTGCGTAGTAGACGACCAGAACCGTGCCGTCGACCAGCGTCTCGGCATAGGGCAGGCCGAAGGTCCACAGACTCATCTCGCTGAGCAGTTCGCTCGTGCTGTCGCTCTGGTCGCCGGGGTCCTGTTCCTGGCTGTAGATGACGACCTCGCTTGCCGGATCGAATGGGGCGTCGATCGCGGGGGCGATACGGGCGCGGATCGAGCGGCTGCCGAACCTGTCCACGTAGGGCAGAAGGACGCGGCCGTCCGCCAGCATGGCCGGGCGCGCGGCCTGGTCGGCGAAGCCGAGGTCTTCGGCGTCGGTCCAGGTGTGGCCGCTGTCGGCGCTTATGCGGCGGTGGATGTTCAGGTAGCGGGCCGTCACCGTATCGTAAGTCCAGGAGAAGGTGGCGACGCGTCCGTCGGGGGCGACGCCGCAGCGCAGATCCCAGTTAAAGATGCGGCCGCTGGGGTCTTCGCCGGCCGCGACCGGCTCTGCCCAGTTCGGGTCTGCGCCCGGCTCGCCCGCGGGGTCCGGCCTTGAAGAGGACGCTTGGTAATCGTGGCGGTGCATGAATACGACCTTCTGCATCCAGGGTGACGCGTCTTCGTACTCTTTGTTTGTCTCGATGCTCAACGCCAGCGATCCGTCGGCAAGCTTGAGGACCGGCGCCGTAAGGCTGGGCGGTCCGATCTCTTCCGGCATGGGGACAAGCCGCCAGGGAGACCAGGTCTCGCCGCCGTCCATCGAATCGGCCAGGAGGACCTGCATTGGCAGGCACCCTTCGGTCTCCTCATTGAAGAGGCCGCCGCCGGGCCAGGTGGTGCGGTCGATCCACATGGTCGCGCCCAGCAGGTGGCCTGGCGCCAGTTCAGTCATATAGAGGACGCGCAGCGAGCCGTAGAGGCCGTCCAGGGTCGGGTTTTCGACCGGTCTCCAGGGTTCGCTCCAGCTGCGGCCGCCGTCGCTCGAACGGACGAATTCGACCGTTTCGTCGTCCGAATCCTTGGTTGTGCCGGTGCGGTAGGTCGCCAAAAGCGTGCCGCTGTCGAGGGAGATGACGGTGGGAAACGTGAAGATAGCGCGGGAAGTTCCGGGCTGGCCGCGGCTGAGAATGCCGCTGTCGGTGATCTGCATTGTGTATTTCACTCTTGGTTCGTCTGCGGATGGATTAGCGGCGTCCCCCCGCCCACTGTGACGCTCGTGGACCGGCTACGGGTATCCTACACCAGTTTGACACCCTTTGCACAACGCCGAAAGTACGTTTGACATGAAGCGTTTGTAATGCTATAGTGCCGCCCAATCACATCGCAGAACAGTTCGTCCCAGACTGATACGCCATTCCCAGACAGAGATCTTTGCCACTACTGTGCGCTGGGCCGATTTTTGCCTGAACACCACTCGTACAGCTCGTTCGAGTCTGGTTTCAATCCTACCTTTTTTTCATACACCAGCACTTTCAAGGAGGAGACGTTGATGTTGTCAACACGCAAGATTCCAAAGCTGTGGATCATCGTGATGGCGCTGATGGCGATGGTTCTTGCCGTCTCGGCCTGTGCAGCGCCGGCCGCGGCGCCGGCGGCCGATTCAGGAGAGATGGCCGCTGACAGCGATGACGGGATGATGGAAGAGATGCACTTCCGCGCGACGATTCCCTTCTTCGCGCAGGACTGGTCGCCGCTGCGCGGTGGCGGCTGGAACATGCACTACCTGGCGTTCTGGAACGCCGGGCCGATGTACATTGACGAGCATGGCGAACTGCATGCCTATGTCTTCAACGAATGGACCCCGAACGAGGACATGTCGCAGTGGACCTTCAAGATCGACCCGGACGCCGTCTTTTCGGATGGCAGCGCCATCACTGCGCAGGACGTGGTGGCCACCTGGAATCTGATCGCGCATCCCGCTACCACGCATCAGCGCGTCACACTGTTCCTTACCGGCGTAGTTGGCTTTGAGGACGTGTTCAACGGCGAGGCGATGGAGATGCCCGGTGTGGTCGCTCTTGACGACAGCACCGTGCAGGTGACGCTGGAAGGGCCGGACCCGCTGTTCCATAAGAAGCTGGCCACGAACCTGATTGGCCCGGTCAAGGCTTCGGTTGCAATCGGCGAGGACGGCTTCGAGATTGCCGAGTGGTGGCACCCGAAGAACAACCCTGTGACCAGCGGCCCCTTTATGCCCGATGAGATGGATCTGAACAAGGGTGTGGTCACCTTTGTGAAGAATCCGAACTTCTGGGTAGCGGAGCCGATGTTGGACAGACTTACGGTCACGTCGATTGAAGACACGACGATCGTTACAACCATGCTGGCCAATGAAGAACTGGACCAGGGTTGGCCGCCCAACGACGCCGCATCACAGGCGCTGCTGGGAGCGGACTACTTTGAATGCGGACAGGCCCCCGGCATCGGTGGCTTCTTCATGAATCCCACGATCGAGCCGACCAGTGACATCAACTTCCGCAAGGCGTTGATCCTGGCGGTAGACAGAGAGCAGATCTTCAACCTGTCCAGCCCTGACGGCAGCGGCTGGGTACCGACGGGTGAGCCGCTGCGAGCATTGCCCGGCGCCGATCCCAACTTCGTGCCGCATCCTTTCGATCCTGAGGCCGCCAAGGAAGCGTTGGCAGCGTCCGCATATGCTGACGCGGCCGACGTACCCAAGATGATTCTGGCCGGCGTTAGCAGCCCAGGGACCGAGGTGCTGGCGCAGTACATGGCGGAGCAGTGGCGCCAGCTGTTCGGCATCACGGCGATTGAGATGAGCCCGCAGTTTGACAGTTGGGAAGGCCCCGGCGCGCCCGCTCTGTTCCGCGATGGCGCAGGCGTGCGTGTTCCCGATGCGGCGTTGATGCTGCTCGGTTCGCTGCACTCCTCTTCCAACCTAGCCCGCAACATCATGGGCGGCTATGCCGACCCTGAGGTGGACGCCCTGATCGAAGAGGCAGTCACCCTGGGAGCCGATGATCCGAACCGCATCGCCCTGTCACAGCAGGCGCAGCAGATGTTCCACGACCAATATATGGTAATTCCGATTGGCACTGGCTGCGGTGGTTCGGTCAAGGGCGGATCGATGCCCTGGGTTCATGGAACCAGGCGCAACGCCGATGCTCAGTTCGTCGAGCCTTGGAAGATCTACATCGAGCATATGGAGTAACTGTCAGCGAACGCTGATGTCGTAGTAATGCAAGGGCAAGGGCGTCAAGAACCCTCTGGCGCCTTTGCCCGCGTATACCAGTCAAGCCCGTACCATACTTGAGGGCAGTTTCGCCCCACACCGGTACCCGCATTCCCGATACGGAATCCTGGTTCCGGCCTTGAAGGAATATCAATGGGTCAATACATCCTGCGCCGCATTCTCTATTGGATCCCGGCACTGCTGCTGCTGGCGCTGACTGTGTATGCCTTGGCCTTTTTCGGCGCGGGGGATCCGATCAAGTTGATGTTCCTGCGCGAAGAGGGTGATGTGACCTATGACGCCCAGCGGCTGGACGCCATCCGCCGGGAGAAGGGCTTGGACCGCCCCTTCCTCGTGCAATTCGGGGAGTACACCTGGCACCTGGTGCAAGGCGACCTGGGCATGTCTGTAATCTCGGGGCGCTCTGTCAATGACATGGTCGGAGCGACCGCGCCCGTCTCGTTCCAGATCGGGATCGCTACGGTGATCCTGGTGGCGATCCTGGGAATCCCATTAGGCATATTAGCCGGCCTCAACCACAACAATTGGATAGACAACTCGATACTTGGCTCCGCGCTCTTTATCAGCGGCGTACCCAGCTATGTCGTCGGGCCGATGCTGATGGTCTTTCTGGTATTGGGATTGGGCATCATGAAGACGACGCCCTATGGCTGGGAAGGCCTGTTCAGCAAGAAGGCGATCCTGCCCATGTTCGTCATGGTGTTCGGCTCGATCGCGATCATCATTCGCCAGACGCGGTCGGGTGTGCTGGAGGTTTTGTCGGAGGACTATGTGCGGACGGCGCGGGCCAAGGGCGTGCCGGAGTTCATGGTGATCGTCCGTCACATGTTGAGGCCGGTGCTTACTCCGGTGGTTACGGTATTGGGGCAGATGTTGATCGGAATCGTAAACGGCGCAATCATCGTAGAAAAGATTTTTGGAATCCCCGGGCTGGGCCGTCTGACCATCGACTTTACTTACGGTGTAGACTATCCCGTAATCGTGGCGATCACGTTGATCGGCGCTTTCCTCGTGATGGCGTTGAACTTGCTGGTGGACATCACCTATCCGTTGCTGGATCCGCGGGCGGCCCAGGCCATGACCGGCGTCGAAGATTAGTGTTCTCAGGGCAACAGGTAGAAATCAAGCTTCTAAATTTGAACGAGTTTACCGGGATGCACTTTGGGGCAGGGCACGAATAGAAAACGGGCAAGCGGTGAGGAATGACGACCCAGGAAATTACGGCAACTAGCGATATCGAAATAGCCGAGGCCAGCCGCACCAATCTCTGGCGGGATGCAGTGGCGAGATTGGCGGCCAATCGTCTGGCCGTCGTGGCCATTTTGCCGATTGTACTCCTGTTTTTCATTGCAGCTTTCGGCCCATACCTGACGCCCTATGATTTCCTGGCGCAGGATTTTACGGCGCGGTTGGCTTCCCCATCCAGTGAACACTGGCTGGGTACCGACGAGTTGGGACGCGATGTTTTCAGCCGCATCCTCTACGGCGCACGCACCGCCGTTTCGGTGGGCCTGGTTTCGACCGCAATCAGCCTCATCGTAGGGCTGGTGATGGGTTCGCTGGCAGGTTACCTGGGGGGACGCGTCGACATGCTGGTCGTTTGGCTGACGGACGTGACGCGTTCGATGCCGGCGCTGCTGCTGGCTATCGTGATCAACCTGACGCTGAAAGTTCCGCTCGAAGCCTGGATGGAGCAGATGTATCTTGCCACCAAAAACACATTCTTCCGCCAGACGATGTGGGTGGACCTGGTGTTGGTCTTCGGCGCGCTGGCGCTGATCCAGTGGCCCGGATACGCACGCCTGATCCGGGGCCAGATTCTGTCGATCCGCAGCCGAAACTACGTGCTGGCTGCACGCGCCCTGGGCATGCCGACCGGGCGAATCCTTACTCGCTACGTAATTCCCAACGCTATGGGTCCGCTGATTGTAGCGGTCAGCGCCGGGATGGGGGGCGCAATGGTGCTCGAATCGGCCTTCAGCTTTCTCGGCGTCGGTGTGCAGCTGCCCATTCCCAGTTGGGGGAAGATGATCAGCGACGGTCTGCGTATGTGGCAGACGCATCCCTACCTTCTTGTCGGTCCGGCAGTGATGATGGCGGTGATCACTGTCTCCTTTGCCTGGCTGGGCGACGGCCTCAATGATGCGCTCAATCCCCGCCAGTGGGGCGGCTAAGGCTGTTTGAAAGGGCCGGCGCGTTTGCTGCCCGCCGGTCATTTGCCTCCGGCTAATGCAGAAGGAAACGTCAGCATCGACTATGTCCGTTCTCCTCGATGTACAAGAGCTGCAAACCCGCTTCCGCGTGCGTAAGGGACACGTCTACGCCGTAAACGGTGTCTCATTCCAGCTGGAGGAGGGCGAGACACTTGCCGTGGTGGGCGAGAGCGGTTGCGGCAAGAGCGTAACGATGCTCAGCCTGGTCCGACTCTTGCCGCCCGCGGCCAGCATCGAAAACGGGCAGGTTCTTTTGCGCGGCGAAGACCTGCTGCAGATCGACCAGCGCCAGCTGCGTGACGTACGCGGTGGCCAGATCGGCATGATCTTCCAGGACCCGATGACCTCGCTCAACCCGTTCATCAACATCGGCACCCAGATGGCCGAACCGCTGATCTATCACCGGGGCATGAGCAAGAAAGATGCGCTCGACCGCAGCGCCGAACTCCTGGAAATGGTCGGCATTCCCGACGGTAAGGCGCGCTTGCGGGAATACCCGCACCAGTTCTCGGGTGGTATGCGCCAGCGGGTGATGATCGCCATGTCGATGTCCTGCGAACCGGCCGTTCTCATCGCCGATGAACCGACGACTGCGTTGGACGTCACAATCCAGGCGCAGATCGTCGAGCTGGTCAAGGAGTTGCGCGACCGCTCCGGCGTAGCAGTGATCTGGATTACGCACGATCTGAGCGTGGTCGCCGGCATCGCCGACAGGGTCATCGTCATGTATGCAGGCTACATCGTCGAAGAGGCGCCGGTTGACGCGCTGTTCGAGGACCCGCGACATCCTTACACGGTCGGACTCATGGGCGCGCTGCCCAGTTTGGGCGGCGAAACGGGAACGCGGCTGACGACAATCGGAGGTTCTCCGCCTGACCTGGTTGACTTGCCTGACTTCTGCCCCTTCCATCCCCGCTGCCCCTATGCCATCGATCGCTGCCGGACGGAAAATCCGATGCTGGAACCGGTCGCCGAAGCCAGTGACAGAGGGCACAATGCGGCCTGTTGGGTCGATATTCGCGACGTGAAAGTCCAGACTGAGACTGACACTGCAATTGCCGGCGGTTAGCGGGAGAATTCACACTGTACGCCTTACCTGTCTCAATATCCGGGAAATGAGCCAAACAAAGAGTAGCAACGGCGCCCCCCTTTTGCGGGTGGAAAATCTGACCAAACATTTCTCCGTGCGCATCGGCGCCTATGGCGAGACCAAGGCCACGGTGCATGCGCTGGACGAAGTCTCCTTTGACGTTCAGCGGGGTGAAACCCTGGGGCTGGTGGGCGAGTCCGGCTGCGGCAAGTCGACCGCCGGTCTTACGCTTCTCCAACTGCATCAACCAACCTCGGGGAAGGTCTTTTTCGACGACACCGAAGTCACTGGACTCTCTGACAAGGAAATGCGGCCACTGCGCCGGCGGATGCAGATCATCTTCCAGGATCCCTATTCGACACTCAGTCCGCGCATGACGATCGGCAACGCTATCGGCGAACCGCTCTGGCTCCACGAACTGGCAACCGGGCAGGAGGCGCAGGAGCGAATCGCCAAACTGCTCGACGACGTAGGACTGAATCCGGCCTTCGCATTCCGCTACCCGCACGAGTTTTCCGGCGGCCAGCGCCAGCGCGTGTGCATCGCCCGCGCGCTGGCGTGTGAACCGGAATTTATCGTCTGCGACGAACCGATCTCGGCGCTGGACGTGTCGATTCAGGCCCAGATCATCAACCTGCTCCAGGACCTGCAGGAAGAGTACAATCTCACCTATCTCTTTATCGCGCACGACCTGGCCGTTGTGCGCCATATCAGCGACAGAGTGGCGGTCATGTACCTGGGCCGCGTCGTGGAGATGGCGCCCAAAGAAAAACTGTTTGACAACCCTCTGCATCCCTATACAAACGCGCTGTTGCTGTCCGTGCCTGTGCCCAACCCTCGCCAGGAACGGCAGCGCGAACACACTGTCATTCAAGGCAACGTGCCGAGCGCGATCAGTCCACCCAGCGGTTGCCGCTTTCATCCCCGCTGTCCACTTGCCTTTGAGCCGTGCGATCACGAAGTGCCCGAGTGGCGGGAAGTAGAATCCGGCCACTGGGTCGCATGCCACGCCGTTTGACAATCCGGAGGCTGGCAGATGAATAAGGTTCTTGCCGGCGACTATCAGATTCTGGCGGAGTCGCCCGACCCGGACACTGTGTACACCGGGTCGCCGTGCCTTGCGCAGCTGCCTTCGGGCCGCCTGGTAGCCAGCTATGAGTGGTTCCGCCCGCAGCCTCTCGTCGAAAAAATCCCTGATCAGCTCGAAATCCTGGTGAGCGACGACGATGGCAACCGCTGGCGCAAGACCGCGGCGCTGGACATAATCTGGCCTTCACTCTTTGCAGTGGGAGAGACGCTCTACTGTATCGGGAACCGCCGGCTGAGCCGGGAGATCGTCATTGCCCGGTCCGAAGACGGGGCCGAAAGCTGGAGCGAACCGTCGCAACTGTTTGGCGGACGTCATCACAACGCCCCCACCAGCATTCTCTTCCGCCGGGGGCGCGTCTATCGTGCCTTCGAAACCTGCCCGGTCGGCGATGACGCCGTCGGCAGGAGCCAGTGGGAGTCGCTCGTGGTGGCGGGCGACCTGTCGCGTGACCTGCTCGACCCTTCCGCGTGGCGCATGTCCAACAAGGTCCGCTTTCCGGGCGTCCCGGACGTGCTCAGCCAGCGGAAATACCAGGCCAGCGCGGCGGACAAAGTGGTGGAGGACTGCTTCATCGAGGGCAACATTATCGACGTGCGGGGGGAGATGCGTGTGCTGCTGCGCACGATCATCGACGGGCATACCACGGGGGGAATTGCCTCGGTTTGCAGCCTGGAGGACGACGGCGAGAGGCTCGACTATCGCTTCGTGCAGTTCTATCCGATGCCCGGCGCGCAGTGCAAATTCCACATCCTGCATGACGAGGAGAGCGGCCTCTTCTGGACGACGGTCTGTCTGCCGACCGACACCTGGCAGGAACGGGAACCGCTGCGCGCAGTGGGATTCGCCAGCCCGCCGGGCAACGAGCGCAGAATCCTGATGTTGATGTACAGCCTGGACGCACTGAACTGGTTCCAGGCCGGCTGCGTGGCGATGAGCCGCAGTATTTTTGAGGCGTTCAGCTATGCTTCGCAGCTCATTCGGGGCGAGGATCTGCTGGTAATCTCGCGCACCTCGCAGGGAGGATTCAACCAGCATGACACAAACCTGGTGACATTGCACCGCATCGAGAAGTTCAGAGAGCTGGCTCTCGATCTGAAGCCGTCCTACAGTAGGGGTTCGCCTGAAAACTGACAGATTGTAAACTGACAGATAGTAAAGGGGAAAAGGGGGCAGGAAGATGAAACTGGGCACATTCATGATGCCGCTGCATCCGCCGGAAAAGGACCGTACGCTCGGATTCGAGGAGGACATCGAGTTTGTGGTGCGGGCGGACGAGTTGGGATTTACGGAGGCCTGGATCGGCCAGCATCACACGCTGGCGTGGGAACCGATCCCGTCGAACGATGTCTTCATCGCCAATGTGTTGCCGCGCACTAAGAATATCCGCCTCGGCAGCGGTGTCTCGATCTTGCCGCAGCATCACCCCGTCAATGTGGCCGTGCGCCTGGCCTATCTGGACCATCTGTCGCGCGGGCGCATCAACTGCGGCTTCGGTCAGGGCGGTGTGCCAACCGACTGGGGGCTTTTCGATCTGCCCGATCCGGCGACGCAGGGGCTGATGACAGTCGAGAGCATCGACATGATCCTCAAACTATGGCAGACCGACCCTCCCTTCGACTTTGAGGGGGACTTCTACCATATCAAGCTTGAAGGCGGAAACCCGGAGCTTGGAATCGGCGAGCTGTTGCAGCCCTACCAGAAGCCGCACCCTCCCGTTGGCATGAGCATCATTCGCGGCCAGTCGAGGGCGGCCTACATGGCGGGCGAACGCGGCTACATGCCGATCAGCACCAACGTGGTGGCCGCCTCCACGCTTTCCGAACACTGGCAGACCTACTGCAAAGGCGCCGCTGATGCAGGGCGGCCTGCGCCCGACCGGGAAATCTGGCGCGTTTCGCGCAGCATCTTCATTGACGAGACCACCGAAGCTGCCTGGGAACGGGCCAGCAACGGCGCGCTGGCAGGTTCAATGGCCTACTTGCGCTGGCTGATCAACTCTGCCAACATGCTCAGCGTTCTGAAGGGCGACCCGGACATGCCCGACGAAGACGTGACCGTGGAGTACATGCTCAAAAACCTCTGCATCATCGGCGACAAGGAGGAGTGCCTGCGCCGCCTGCATGAACTCTATGCAGAGACGGGCGGCTTCGGCACGCTCCTGATGATCGCCCATGACTGGGACGACAAGGAGAGATGGCTGGCCTCCATGGAGACCCTTGCCAACGAGATAGTGCCGGCCCTGCCCTGACGACCCTTTTGAAGAGGTCCGAACACCGATAGAAGCACCGATAGAAGCATCGTAGCCGAACTGAAAAAACACTGTCAGGAAACTTGATTCATGGCGAGAATGAATGGAGGGGAAGCCCTCGTGCGGTCGCTGGCCGCGGAAGGCCTGCGCGTCGTCTTCGGCGTGCCCGGCGCGGGGCAGTACGAGGCGATAGACGCACTGTATACGACGCCGAGCATCCGCTACATCGCGGTGCGGCACGAGCAGGCGGCCAGCTACATGGCGGACGGCTATGCCCGCGCCGGCGGGGAAGTTGCCGCCGCGCTGGTGGTGGAGGGGCCTGGTCTCTTCAACGCCATGTCGGGGATCGCCACCGCCTACGCCACCTCGTCGCCGATACTGGTCGTGACGGGGGGGCAACACCACCGCAAGAAGGGGTTGGAACTCGACGAAGAGGCATGGCTGGGGCCGCTGACGAAGTGGGTTGGACGCGCGCAGAGCCCGGCAGAGATACCCGATCTTGTGCAAGAAGCCTTTGTGCAGTTGCGTTCCGGGCGGCCGCGCCCCGTCGGGATAGAGGTCCCGCCCGCCGTATTCGCCGCCACCGAAGAGGTCGGCCTCGCACGGCCTGCCGCCGCTCCGCAGCAGCCAAAGGCAGGCGGCGAGCAGGCAATTCGCCAAGCGGCCGAACTTCTGGTGTCGGCTCGGCGGCCGGTCATCTGGGCGGGCGGCGGCGTAATGCGCGCCAGGGCGGCCGCATTGGTGGCAGAACTGGCCGGCTACCTCCAGATTCCGGTCGTTACCACGAGGCAGGGCAAGGGGACCATTTCGGAACGCCACCCGCTCTCCCTTGGCATGGCCGAAATGCGCTTTCAGCCGCTCCGCAGCTGGCTGGCAAGTCGGGACCTGATCCTCGCCGTCGGCACAAGCCACTACGCAAGTGGTGAAGGCCAGAAGGTCATCCGCATCGACGTGGACGAGTCCGAATTCAGGTCGGAAAACGAACAGCTCGCCATCCACGGCGACGCCTATCCCGTAATGATGGCGCTCAACCAGGCCGTTGCCGCTGCCGGGCCGTCCCGCGCCGACAAGGCCGGGGCCGTCCAGGAGGAGGTCGCGGCCATCAACGGGGCCCGCTTCGACCCCTCCACCCAGCTGCAGCCGCAGTGGGGTTTCATGGAGGCGATCCACGCCGCCCTGCCCGACGACGGCCTGGTAATCCAGGGCATGAACCAGATGGGCTACTACAGCCGCAACTATTTCAGGCCCAGGGCGCCGCACGCCTACTTGACCAGTTCGTCGCACGGCACGCTGGGCTGCGCCTATCCGATCGCCCTCGGCGCCAAAGTCGCCTGCCCGGAACGGACCGTCGTTTCGCTTTCAGGCGACGGCGGCTTCCTTTACAACGTGCATGAACTGTCTACTGCAGTTCAGTACGGGATCGAAGCCGTCGCCATCGTCTTCAACGACAACGCCTACGGTAACGTCCTCCGCGCCCAGATGGAGGAGTTCGATGGCCATGTGCTCGGCACCAGGCTGCACAACCCCGACTTCGTCGCGCTGGCTCAAAGTTTCGGCGCGCACGGCGTTCGAGCCGAGGACGCGGACGCGCTGCAAACCGCGCTGGCAGAAGCCGTCGCCGGAAAAAACGGCAAACCGACGCTCATAGAGGTCCCGGTGGGAATGTTGGACAGAGAGTTTTGAGGGAGGCATAGTCATGGCAGACAATTCCAATCTGAAAGAACGAATCCACCGCGGCGAACTGATCCTCGGCGTCGGCGCCCCGGTGCATTTCAACCGCAGCCAGCTCGAAGATCTACTCGCACAAGGCGACTACAGCTTCGTCTACGTCGACAGCCAGCATTCGGCCTTCTGCGAAATCGACCTGGAAAACTTCTGCGGCCACGCCGAACAACTGGGTATTCCCGTTCAGTTTCGCATCCAGCACACGCGTCACACCTACCTCGTCGGCCGCTTCCTCGACCTGGGCCCGACCGGCATCATGGTGCCAGAAGTTCAGACGACGGCAGAGGTAGACGAAGCCATCTCCTACTTCTATTATCCTCAAGTAGGGCGCCGCAGCTCAGGCGGAGTTAACCGCCGCAATCTCAGCGCCTTCGGCAAGCCGACCGACCCGGCCTCCATTGATCGCCTCGCCTATGCCGACTGGTGGAACAGCAACGGCTTTCTCGCCATCCAGCTGGAATCGGTCGAGGCCGTCATCAACGCCCGCAAACTGGCCAAACCCGGCATCGACCTGCTCGCCTTCGGCCCGAACGACCTGCGCTTCAGCATGGAAAGCCTCCCCCACAGTCCCTTCCAAACCGTCGACGAGTGCATCCGCCACGTCCTGGAGCAGACCCGCGACAGCACGGTACAAGTGAGCCTCGGAGCCGCCACCGCAGAACAGCGGGACAAGTACATCGAAATGGGCGTGACCGTGTTGCAGGTGCAACCGGGAATGTGACAGTGACAATGATGGACACGACCGCCGAAACTGCGGTACAATCGGCGCCGTTCCACCTGCCAACTCTCGCTCTACGCGTGCCAATCACAGGCGCCCCATTCTGTCCTCCCTTTGGAGCGCATCGAGCTAAACTTTCGTCCCACCCGACATCACATCACCCTCAAAAGGAGAAGAACCCATGAAGCGTTACGCAGTCTACATGGCCGTCCTCATCTTCAGCCTTCTCATCGTCGGCTGTGTCGCCGCTGAGCCTGCCGGCGAAATGATGGAAGAGGAAGGCCCCAAGACACTGGTCGTCGGTACCTCGCAGGAGCCCGAAAACGTCTTCATCATGTGGGGGTCGACGCGCACCGGCTCGGACGTCATGTCCTTCATGTGGCGCAAACCAATCGCCTTTGGCGGCGACAATCAGCCCTTCGCCGAAATCCTGGAGTCGCTTCCCAGCCAGGCCGACGGCACCTGGGTCGTTGACGAAGAGGCGGGCGCCATGCAGGTGACCTACAACTTCCGCCAGGGGTTGAAGTGGTCCGACGGCGAGGAGATTACCGTCCACGATCTTGCCATGGCCTTCGAAATCACCTCGGATCCCAACTACATCTACTATTCCGAGAGTTTCCCGGTCGAAAGCATCGAGATCGTTGACGACTACACCGCGATTCTCCACTATCGCGGCATCAACCTGTTCCCGGACCAGGAAGTGCGCACGCACGTGATTCCTGAGCATGTCTACCGGCCGCTGTGGGAAGAGGCCAAGGCCAAGGGCGGCAACGTCTGGGAAAACTTCGGCAACATCGAACAGGTTGCCATCAAGCCGGTCGTAAACGGGCCCTACATGATGGAAGAGTGGGTGCCGGGCAGCCATATCCGCCTGGTCCGCAACCCCCACTTCAACATCGGTGAAGCGCCCGCCATCGATGAGGTCCTTTACCGCATCATCCCCGACCTGAACAGTCTCGCCGTCAGCGTCGCCAGCGGCCAGGTGCATCTGACCGATGGCTGGCTCTCGCTGGAGCAGGCCAACGCCATGGACTCAGCCCCCGAGGTTGACCCCCTCTTCGTACCGGCCCTGTGGCTGGAGCATGCCACGATCCAGGTCAACCGCCCGCCTTTGAGCGACAAACTGGTGCGTCAGGCCGTTCTGACCGCGGTCGATCGCGACGCGATCAACGACGCCCTCTTCAAGGGGCAGCAACCGCCCGCCCACTCCTGGATCAACTCATCCCATCCGGCCTACAACCCGGACGTGCGCCAGTACAACTACGATCCCGACGAGGCGCTTCGCCTGCTGGCCGAGGCCGGCTACACGCCAAACGCAGACGGCCAGCTGGCCGACGCTGACGGAAACCTCTTGGAGATCCCCATCACCACCATCTCCGGCGACCGCACACGCGAACAGGTTGCGGCGCTGGTCCAGGCGCAGTGGCAGGAGATTGGCATTACGGCCGAGGTTAATCCCGTGTCCGCGCGCCTGCTCTTCTCCGAGACGCTCTTTGATCCGCCCAACTTCGAAGGCATCGCGATCTGGCGCTGGGTCTTCAACGCCAGGGTCGAACCGCGCGGCTTCTGGTATCCCGGCGAATCGGCCGCACAGCTGGACCAGCTCTTCGCCGAGGGCAACACCTGGGCTGAAAACGAGCGCAACAAAGAGCTGATCGACATGATCGACGCCGAGCTCGACCAGGACAAGCGCTACGAGCTCCTGCGCGAACAGCAGGCCATCTGGGCCGAAGAGCTGCCCGTCCTGCCGATCTACTGGCACGTGCGCGTGGCCACCGTCAACACTGCACTGGAAGGATACCAGCCTGCCGATCAGGCCATGCTCGGCTGGAATGTAGAGACCTGGGAACTGGAGTAAACGCCGTAACTTGCGAGCAGAGTTGGCGGCACGTCGCCGCCCGCCCTGCCCCGGCCAACCGACCGGCAGCCGTCAACTCGTGCGGCTGCCGGCTGACGCCGCCGCCGCGAACTGCCGCCCATGAGCCAGTACATTCTGCGCCGCTTTCTGCAGATGGTCCCCACGGTGCTGATCATCACTGTGGCCGTCTTCTGGATGCTCAAACTGGCGCCGGGTGATCCTCTCGACCTGCTCCTGGCCGGCAACCCGGACATTTCTCCCGAACACGTCGAGCACATCAAGAAGCTTTACGGCTACGACCGGCCGATCTATGAGCAGTACGGACGCTGGCTGTGGCAGGTCGTGCAGGGCAACCTGGGCTACTCGCGTATCTACCATCGACCGGTCCTCTCCATCATTCCGGACCGGCTGCTGAACACACTGGTCCTTACCGGCTCCAGCCTCGTTTTGAGCCTTCTGATTGCCATCCCCATCGGCGTATACACCGCGCTGCGGCAGTATTCGATCCTGGACTATTTCTTCTCCTTCCTGTCCTTTTTCGGGATCGCCATGCCTGTCTTCTGGTTTGGCCTGATCCTGATCCTTCTGCTGTCCGTGCAGTTGAAGCTGTTGCCGCCGGGGGGCCACTATTCCCTGGAACAGGACGCCGGCGTCTTTACAGTCCTGCGCTATTCCATCATGCCGGTCATCGTACTCAGCCTCTTCAGCATGGCGAGCTGGATGCGCTACATGCGTTCCGGCATGTTGGAGGTGATCCACGAGGACTATGTGCGCACCGCTCGCGCCAAGGGCCTGGCCGAGGGCAGGGTCGTCGTCCGTCACGCCCTCAAGAACGCCCTCATCCCCATGGTCACGCTGATCGCGCTGAGCATCCCCGGCCTCATCAGCGGCGCGGTCCTCACCGAGACGATCTTTTCCTGGCCGGGCATGGGGCGCCTGATCTACGACTCGCTCATCAACAATGACTTCAACATCGCCATGGCGGTCTTCCTGATCTTCGCCTTTCTCGTGGCCCTCTTCAATCTCGCCGCCGACATTCTCTACGCCTTCATCGACCCCAGGGTGGTCTACACATGAGTGCATTCGGCCCGGCTTCAGCGACACTGTCCAGGCGCCCAAACAAGCGGGCTTCCTGAGGTTTT
Organism: Caldilineaceae bacterium; assembly: GCA_022821545.1. GTDB lineage: Bacteria > Chloroflexota > Anaerolineae > Caldilineales > Caldilineaceae > Bin5. The sequence goes on along the minus strand of JAJEDJ010000001.1, from coordinate 197,395 downwards.
TGGGAAACTGGAGACCTACATGGCCGGCGAGTTGATCCGGGAACAGCAGACCCGTACATACTGGCAGGATGTCTGGCAGCGTCTGCGACGCCACCGCGTCGCGCTCGCCGCCCTTATCGTCTTCGGGCTGATCATCCTGTACTCGGTCGCCGGGCCACTGTTCTCCACCTACTCGATTTCCAAGACGGACCTGCGCTCGCGCCTGATCGCGCCCTCCTCCGAACACTACTTCGGCACCGATGAACTGGGCAGAGATATCGCCTTGCGCATCATGGTAGGCGGACGCGTTTCGCTCTTTGTCGGCTTCAGTGTTTCGCTGGTCAGCCTGTTGATCGGCGTCGTGATCGGCTCGACTTCAGGGTATTTCGGCGGCCATCTGGACAGCGTGCTCATGCGCTTCACCGACATCATGCTTTCGATTCCCAGCTTGCCGCTCCTGCTGATTCTTTCCCGCTACGGCGGCGGGTCGGTTTGGAGCATTATTCTTATCCTCTCTGTCTTTAGCTGGATGGGGCTGGCGCGCATCGTGCGCGGCACGATCCTTTCGATCAAGCAACGCGACTTTGTGGAGGCGGCGCGCATGACCGGCGCGCGCAACGGCCGCATCGTTTTCCGCCATATCCTGCCCAGTACCCTGGCGCCCGTCATCGTCAACGCCACCCTGACCCTGGGCTTCGCCATCATCGCCGAATCGAGCCTCAGCTACCTGGGCCTGGGCGTACAACCGCCGACGCCCACCTGGGGCCAGATGCTGATCGGCGCCCAACAGTTCATGGAGACCGCGCCCTGGCTCGCCCTGATTCCCGGCATGTTTCTCTTTGTGACCCTGTTGTGCATCAACTTCCTGGGCGACGGGCTGCGCGACGCCCTCGACCCCAAGATGACGCTGCAAAACTGAACCCCGGTCGCCCGGCAGGACGCCCCTTCAAGAGCGGCGGACCGGACGCCCGCAAGCGTCGCAACCACTATAGGAGCTCCCATCAGTGCCATCTGAACGAACCGAACTCTCCGCCAATGTCGGTGTTCTCTGGAGCGAGACCACGCGGCGCGCCAACGCCGCCGAGGCGCAGCGCGCCGGGGCCGTCTACACATTCGAGGACGCGTGGGGACAGGAAAAGAACTGGCTCAAAGGCCAGTACGCCTATCTCGCGCCGAGCGCCGTCTCAGCTTCCCTCAACCGCTTCAACCTCAAACACAGCTTCATCGGCGACGACCTCCTGTCCGACCGCCTGTCCGACATCTCGCTCCTCTTCCTGCCCAGCGCACACAGCTTGACCGCGGCGGCCATAGACGCCATCGAACGCTGGCTGCAAGGGGATGATGCCTTTCTCTGCGTGAGCGGGCCAACCAACCTGCCGCCTGAACTGCTCGGTCTCGAAAGCCTGGAACCGGCCCGCACGGAAGGATACACGGCCTGGCAGTGGAACGCCGCCAGCCCCTTCGGCGACCGCGCCAAGTGGGAGGAGTGGTACATCTCCGGCTACAAAGGCTTCAAGTCATCTATAGCTGAAGCGGCAGCCGGCGCCACAATTCTGGCCGACCTGCTGGAAGTCGGCGGCGACCTTTCTGGACCGGACTCCGCATCCCTGCAGCGACTTGGAGCCGGTATCGTTCAAACCGATAAAAGCCTATTCATCGCCAACGCGCTCTTCGAGCACGTGGGCGGCATCTGGCAGGCCCATCTGAACGCTGAGGAAGTGCGGCGCTGGTTCAATCCCTTCAACTGGGCCGAAACTCTGCTCTACCAGCTGCGCGGCGTCCTCTGGTCATGCGGCCAGGAACGGCACTGGAATACCCGCCTGCGTACCTTCGGCAGCTACGACGGCGTCATGAACATCCGCCACGACCCGGACAAGTCGGTGGACATGACGATGCTCCGCTACCAGGAGGAGCACCTCATTCCAGCCACCCACACACTTCTTGACGCGAACATTTCTCCCGAAGCGACAACAACGGAGATGGACCAGCAGTGGGTGCGGGAGATTCTAAAGAGCGAGTTCATCGAGATCGGTCTGCACAACGACGCCATTCAGGAGTCTCCCCCCAAGTATATGATGGGCGCCAACCTTGCCCGCCACGTCATCGAATCCGAAAAGAACCTGGGCGTCCGTCTCTACACCGGCGGCCGCCACGGCGGCTACAGCGTCTACCCCGAAATGATCGACGCCATGGACTATCTCTACCAGACCCTGCCCCACTTCCTCGGTCTGGGAACATTCCACTTCCATCTGATGGCCGAATATGGCGACCGCACGCCCAACCCGCAACTCGGTGACATGGTGGTCACCTACCAGACCCTCACCGCGCCGACGATAGCCAGCCCCGGCTTCTGGTTTCCCTTCCACGGCGTTGTCAGCACGACCGAAGAGTGCCGCCAGCTGCGCGGCTGGGACATGACACACGAGTACGACCCGCCGCCGGACGTGATCGACGCCGTCTACGCGCGGCCCAACAGCAAAGACCGGGACCCCGACACCGCCCTGCAAGACGGCGTATACCAACTCCAGTATCACCCCCTGTTCACCGTCGATCCCAGCTACAACAACGGCCGCGGCACCTTCGACTGGATGTGTTACGGCATCCGCCGCGCCGAGCGTCTCAACTTCTGGCAGGCGACCCAGCGGGAGATCTACCAGCGCATGCAGGACTACGAAGATATCCAGTTCCGCGTGACCGACGGTGGGAAAACGATCGAGGCGCACAACCCGACGGCTGGAACGATAGAGGAGCTGATGGTGGAAACGGCGGTCCCGGTCGGGGCCCCGGAGCAGGAGGGGCCGGACGCACTGGGCGCGGGTGCAGTTTCCGACGAGACCGAGGCGGCGCCGGAGCCGGAATACGCGTCGCTGCGCCTCGAAATGCGCCAGGGCCCGGCCTCCCGGAGCAGCAACCTGGCGCACATCGTAGGCAACCGTTTCTTTACCCTGCCCCGTCTCGAACCGGGCGCATCCTGCACAATCCGCCTGGAAGACAGCGCCACTCACCCCTTCGTCGCCCAGGCCAACAGCAAAAGCATGCGTTTCATCGACGTACGGTACACTCCTGAATCGGGCGAGCTCACCATCCGTGCCTACGTCATCCGCTACCAGGGGCTGGTCGTGCAGGGATACAGCCCTGGCGATCGCGTCCATATCGAAGTAAACGGCGTCGAGCGGCAGCCGCTAACGTCCGAGGACGGCCGCCTGCTCCTCTACCTCCAAGGCCCCGAAAACCACTTCGCCGAACAGACAATTAAGCTAAGGAAACTCTAGCCCAATGAAGATCCAACTCTCCGACATCCGCCCGCCTCACCCCCATCACCCACGAATTCGCCTACTTCCGGAGCAGCGGCCTTTCCCGGCAGACTTTGGCTTGCCTGGCCCAGTTTTCACATCATCTTCCCACCATGATCTATAATGAAGCGTTGCCTCTGGCAACCCTCACCTGCAGAAATGAATTAGACATGGTCTTGATTTACAAGAAGAAGCTCGTGCAGTTTTGGGGTAGGCGCACCGACTCGAAGAAGCATCTCGAAAACTGGTGCCGAAAAATCGAAGACAACTGCTTTTGCACATCAAGCCAACTTCGTGATGAATTCCCTAAGATAAGGCTGATTGGCGGCGGTCAGGCAGTATTCAATGTCAAGAATAATCGCTATAGGCTGATTGTGAAGTTCTACTTTGAGAACGGCGTTGTCCAAGTTTGTTGGATCGGAACTCACTCCGAATACGATCGGATTGACGCAAAGGCAGTATGTGACGACTTAGCGGCATAACCAAAAAAGAGGTGTCCAAGTGCGTACACATCCAACCCCGATCACAACCGAAGAAGAATACGAAAGCACGATGGCCCGGCTTATCAAAACTCTGAATTCCGAGAGCGACGACCCATCGCGCTCCGAACTGCCAGACCTTATCGAACGCGTGAAAGCATATGAGGACGAACACTACCCCATTGAATTCCCCGACGCCCTGTCCGCCATCGAATTCCACATGGACCAAACAGGACTGTCTCTAAAGGACATTTCTCCTTGTTTCGGCAGTATCAACAAGGCTCGTGACGTGCTCGCAGGACGACGCGAACTGACCCTATCGATGAAGCGTTCCCTGCACGAAATGTTTCAAATACCGGCCGACGTGTTGCTGGGAGAACCGAACAAGGACTTTCATCCGGACGTGAACCAAGATGAGATCAATCGCTTTCCGTGGAATGAAATCAGAAGGAAGGGATGGGTCACACCTTGGAACGACTGGAAAGACCGGAAAGAAGAAATGTATATCGAGTTAGCCCGACTCGAACAAGGCATCCCCGCCCCCTCCTCAGTTCTTTTGAGAAAATCAGGGAAGTACAGAGGGAAGTCTGACGCTAACCATCATGCGGTTCAGGCATGGTGCATGCGGGTCGCTAACGTTGCCAGCGATAATCCCACAACCGGCGCCTACGTGTCCGGTTCCATTACACACGAACTTATGCGGAAGGTGGCGGCCCTTAGCGTACATGACGATGGGCCGCTCCTGGCCCGGAAACGCCTCTCCGAATACGGGGTCAATCTCGTCATCGAACGCCACCTGAAAAAGACCTACCTGGATGGAGCGGCATTCCGTCTTAGCGACGGACAACCCGTAATCGGTCTTACTCTGCGTTATGATCGACTCGATTACTTTTGGTTCACACTTATGCACGAACTGGCCCACTTAAGCCTCCACCTCGACGATAACCCTGACGAACTATTCGTCGATGAGTTAGACTTTTCCGACGCAGGCTCAAACTCGCTCGAAAGTGAAGCGGACAAGTGCGCCAATGAATCCCTCATCCCAAGTGAGTTGTGGGAATCCAGTGACGCACAGTTTAGCTCACACCCGTCAGATGTCTATCAATTAGCGAATTCAGCAAATATCCATGCCGCCATCGTGGTCGGACGTGTCCGATTCGAAAACAACAATTACACCAACCTGTCCGGCCTCGTCGGCCAGGGTGAGGTTAGAAAGCATTTCGAGGTCTAGCCCTGGTAATATCGGAATCACCCACCGGACACCCAAGATCAGCTGTCCACACCCTGAATGCCTTCACGCCCGAGACGGGGCAAAACGCCAGCCTAAACACTCGACAGCCCGACAGACGATATTGTATGCCCCCAGTCACTTACCACGACGCCCCAATCCACCAACCACAATGAAACGCCAACCCCAATGACAATCCAACTCTCCGACATCCGCCGCCTCACCCCCATCACCCACGAATACGCCTACTTCCAGAGCAGCGGCTTCTCCCCCAAGATGGAGCCGGTCATCGAAGAGACCAACCGCTGGGCGCACTTCCAGAACTCCGGCGGCGCCGCCCCGGGAATCAACGAAAAAATGCTGGACGGATTCGAGGCGACGCGCGCCAAAGTCGCCCAGTCCATGAACGCCGCCAGCGACGAGATCGTCTTGGGCGAAAACACCACCATCGGCATCAACATCGTCGCCAACGGCATCAACTGGCAGGCGGGCGACAACGTAATCCTCAGCGACAAGGAGCACCCGGGCAACCGTATCACCTGGTACAGCCATGTCCTTCGTTACGGCATAGAACTGCGCTTCCTCGAGGTCGTCCACGACGAAGAGCAGATGCTCGAGCAATTCGAACGACTGCTCGACGAACGAACGCGCGTCGTCTCCATCAGCCATGTCTGCCGCCGCACCGGCCAGCGGCTGCCGGCGCGGGCCCTGATCGACCTCGCGCACGCGCGGGGCATCCCCGTCCTGCTCGACGGCGCGCAGGCCTATGGCGCCATTCCCGTCGATGTGCGCGCGCTCGACTGCGACTTCTACGCCTTCAGCGGACACAAATACATCATGGCGCCCCAGGGCACCGGCGGCTTCTACGTCAGAAAGGACCGCATCCCCTGGATCCAGCCCAGCTGGATCGGCTCCCATTCGCAGAAGGACTTCGACCTCGTGGGCGGCCTCACATTACTTGACGAGGCCAAACGCTTCGAGTTCGGCACGCGCAACCTGGCCGACCAGATAGGCTTCGGCAAGGCGCTCGACTACTGGTCCGAGATCGGCTGGGAGAACGTGTTCTCCTATATCTCCCGTTACACCGACCGCATGAAGGCTTCCCTCCGGGAACTTCCGGGCTTGACGCTGCACACGCCCCTGCCCTACGGCAAGTCGTCAGGCATCGTCACCTTCAGTCTCGGCGGCTACAGTTCAGCGGAGATACAGGAACATCTGAAAGAGAGAAAAGTCCTGGTCGCCCCGTTGGAACTGGACGGAGCCATGATCCGCGTATCCACGCATGTCTTCAACAACGGAGACGACCTTGAGCGGCTGGTCACCGGTCTGCGGGCGATCTCCTGACTTGCTCGGCAACTCTGGGTAGAATCCCCCTGTTCACACCGGCAAAAGACCCGATTGTGAGCGCTTCAACCGTTCTTCAGTCGCCTGGCCGAAAGATCGTCCGCGCGGGGACCTTAGATTCTTGACCAAACCAGCCGGAAGCGGTATACTTCCCGCGATTTTCTGCACAATCCCTCAGACAATAGCCCAATATCCTCTCTTTCCATCCACCTAGCAAGGAGAATGACCGTTATGAAGAGATTCGCCCCGATTGTCGCGTTCTTGGCAGTTCTGATAATGGTGGCAGGCTGTGTTCCGGCAGCCGCGCCTGCATCAGAGATGGCCGAAGAGGAAATGATGGAGACTGTCAGCACAGGCGGCGTTACCCTGCCTGACGACGCCGCGCCTCTTGACCGGCAGGTGTTCCGCTCCGCCGGCATTGAAGGCAAGCATTTCGACACCATGCGCAATGAGTACGAAGGTTTCGCCTATGAGTCGACCATCGAGCAGCTGGCCAAGATGGGTCCCGAAGGCGACTGGCACCCGGCCGCGGCCGACAGCTGGGAGCTCTCCGAAGATGGCCGCACCTGGACCTTCCACCTGCGCCAGGATGCCATGTGGAGCGACGGCGTCCCTGTCACCGCCGAAGACTGGGTCTACAGCTTCCGCCGCTATCTCAACCCCGAGATGGCCAACGTATACGCCTGGTTCCTCTTCGACCTTGAGAATGGCGAAGCCTACAACAAGGGCGAGGTCGACGTCGAAGAGCTGGGTGTCAAGCTGATCGACGACTATACCTTCTCGCTGACCACCAAGGTGCCGATCCCCTACTACATGTTCAAGATCAACTGGCACGCGGCGCCCGTTCCCCGCCACATGGTGGAGGAGCACGGTGACGACTGGGCCAACGATCCCGCCACCGCGCCGAGCAACGGCCCCTACCGCATCGCCGAATGGAACCGGGGCAAAAACGTGATCTTCACGCCCAATCCCCACTACACGGGACGCTACCCGGCCACTTTTGAACAGCGCGTTCAGGTGATCATCCCTGAGGTCGGCGCGCCCCTGCTGCAGATGTATCAGGCCGGCGACATCGACGGCGGCGTCGGCGTGACCGGCGATGACCTTGTACAGGTACTCGCGGACCCGCAGCTGAGCCAAGAGGCCTACATCAGCGTCATGAACCGCGGCGTCTACATCTACATGAACCAGCGCACGCCCCCCTTCGACAACATCCTCGTGCGCCAGGCATTCGCGCACGCCATTGACCGCACGTCTCTGTGCGACAACGTCATGCGCGGTACCTGCATTCCCGCGCACGGCTTCCTGCCCAAGGACTTCCCCTGCGAGCGCAACGACGACCCCGAACTGATCGCGTTCCAGAACTACGATCCTGAACTGGCTGCCGACCTGATGGCGCAGGCCGGCTACCCCGGCGGCGAGGGCTTCCCCGAGCTGACGATCTACACCAAGGAAGGTGAGTTCATCCGCGAAGCCGAGGCGATCCAGCGCATGCTCGCCGACAACCTGGGCGTTAAGCTCACCCCGCAGAACGTCGAGCGCGCCTTCTATGTCGACCAGATGCGCAACGGCGAGCTGAAAGTCGCCCTCAATCGCTGGGGCGCCGACTTCATCGACCCGAGCAACTTCGTGGATTGGTGGGACGATCCCGCTGCCTCCTACTTCACCGGCTGGACCGACGAAGAGTACCGCAACCTGATCGACACCGCCCGTCCCATGGCGATGTCGACCGAACGCTGCGACCTCTACCACGACGCCCTCAAGATCCTGGCGCGTGACGCCATCGGCGTTTTCGTCATGAATCCGGTACAGGCCGTCCTGTACAAAGACTACGTTTCAGGGCTGACCCTCACCGACGACGGCACACTTGGCGTCTATAACATGATGCTCCTGGATAGCGCCTACATTACCGAGTAACAGTTCCTGCTGGAGGAGTGAGAGGGAAGCGTTCCTTCTCACTCCTCCAGCTCAAGCGCAAAAACCGCTGCGCTTGCTATTGCCGCAGGCCCCGCCCCCATGGCGGGGCATTGAACGCAGCGTGCGCAGCGGTTCGCGCATGACCGGCTGCATCAATCTCTCCTCTCAATAGACGGAGGCCCGGATGGCGCGCTATGTGCTGGGACGCTTCGCTGGCATCGTCGGCGTCCTCTTTATCGTATCGATCATGATCTTTCTCATGATTCACTCGATTCCGGGCGGCCCGTTCGACGCCATGCCGACGACATCCGAGTTCAGGGAAATCCCTGAACACATCCGCGAAAAACTGATGGCCAAGTACGGCCTCGACAAACCGCTCTATGTACAGTACTTCCGCTACATGTGGGCGGCCCTGCGCGGCGACTTCGGCATCTCCTTCCGCTATGGCGAGCCGGTCACCGATTTCATCAGCCGCTCCTGGCCTGCAACTGCGCAGTTGGGCCTTTCGGCAATGGCGATCGGCATACCGATCGGCATCGGCCTCGGAATTCTGGCCGCGCTGCGCCCCAATACCTGGTTGGACTATCTGACCAACGTTGTCGTTATCACAACCTTTGTCACCCCGGTCTTTGTTATCGCCATTATGAGCATCATCATCTTCGCCGTCATGTTGCGCTGGCTGCCTTCAGGCGGTTGGGGAGAACCGAAGCAGTGGATCCTGCCCACCTTCGTCTATGCGGTCGGCCAGATCGGCGGCATGGCCCGCTTCACGCGCGCCAGCATGGTGGACGCGATGCAAGCTGAGTATGTGCGCACGGCCAGGGCCAAGGGGCTGCGGGAACGGGCCGTGGTGCTGCGCCACGCCTTCCGCTCGGCGTCGTTGCCGCTTGTCACACTGTTGGGGCCGATGATCGTAAACCTGCTCCTGGGTTCCTTCTTCATCGAAGCGATATTCCGCATTCCCGGCATTGGCGGTCAGATTACCCTGGCCCTCTACAATCGGGACTACCCGGTGATCATGGCCCTGATCCTGCTGTGGACCTTTGCCATTGCCATTGCCTATCTCGTCACTGACCTGCTCTACGGCGTGGTCGATCCGCGCATTCGTGTCGGCGGCACCATGTAAGACGCGCCTGCGATCGCAATAGGCGCGAAGGAGACCTACCATTTCCACCTCCCCGTCGCAGCAGAATAGTGACCGCCCCAGCGCCGCCGCGCAGGCTGCCGCCCTGGCCCTCGACCTGGACTCGCGGCCTCGCAACCTGTGGGGGGACGCGGCTCGCCGCTTCTCCCGCAACCTGCTGGCCATGATCTCCCTCTCTTTCGTCCTGCTCCTGGTCTTCCTGGCCCTGTTCGCTAACCTGCTGGCGCCGGAAGGTTATGACTTCCAGCAATACGACAAGACGTGGCTCTTCCCCTCGCTTGAACACCCCATGGGCACCGATCCCTTCGGTCGCGACATTCTTACGCGCGTCATCTACGGTGCCCGTATTTCGCTGGCGATTGGCTTTATCAGCAACTTCATCGCTCTCGGCATCGGCCTCCCTTATGGCGCGGTCGCGGCCTGGTACGGCGGCGCCGTCGACTTTGTACTCATTCGCATCATCGAAATCATCAACTCCGTTCCCAATCTGTTGCTCGGCATCCTGATCATCAGTGTGTTGGGGCCGGGCTTTCGCAACGTTCTCTTCGTCTTCGCCGTCACGGGCTGGATGGGTATTGCGCGCCTCGTGCGGGGCCAGTTCCTCTCCTTGCGCGAACAGGACTATGTTCTGGCCGCGACCTGCATTGGCGTTCCCAACTATCGCATCATCATCCGCCACCTGCTGCCGAACACGCTGTCTCCCATTATCGTCAGCGTGACGCTGGGCATCCCCGGCGCGATTCTGGGCGAGTCCGGCCTGAGCTTTCTGGGGATTGGCATAAACCCGCCGCTTCCCAGCTGGGGCCGTATGCTCAATGACTATCTCAGCGCCATCCAGTCCCACTGGTACCTGGCCTTCTTCCCGGGCCTGATGATCGCGCTGGCGATGTACGCTTTCACGCTGATGGGCGACGGGCTGCAGGACGCCCTGGACCCGACCAAATAGACAGTAGCAGGCAGCAGCAGACAGTAACCGGCTCCCTACCGCAATCGACGACCTGTCGCCGCAGGTCTGACCACACAAGAGGACAACCGCACCGATCATGCCAGAACCAGGAAACCGCACACCAATCATCTCCATCGACACGCCCACGCCCCCTCCCTATTGGGCGCTTCTGGAGTGGGAACTGATTCGCAACCAGACTGCGGCCGTCGAAGAGTTCTACGACCGCTATTTTGACGAGCGCGGCTACCTCCTTTGCGTTCCCCGCTGGGGCGGCGATGACGGGCCGGATGACGCCGCCGAAAACCTGGCCGGTTGGACCATGCTGCACGCGCTTGGCGCCCCCGACCATGTTCTGGAGCTCTATAAGAAAGGCTGGGAGGGCCATCTCCGCCAGTACACTGAAACCAAGACCGTCGAGGTGCCGTTTGCCCGCGACGGCATGTACTACAAAGAGTTTCCCGTCATGTTCGACTGGATGCACAACGGTGAGGGTTTCTCGGTCTTCTTCCTGCAGCCGTTGTCGGACCCGTATGACCGCCTGGCGCGCCAGCGTATGGAACGCTTTTCCGGCTTCTATATGGGCAGCGATCCGCAAGCGCACAACTATGACCCCAAACACCGCGTCATTCGCAGCATGTTCAACGGCAGCCGCGGCCCGATGATGCGCAAGTCGACCGGCCTCGACTGGGCCGGCGATTCGCTTGAAATCGAAGGGCGCTTCAAGCCCGGTCACGGCGAACGCAGCTATACCGAAATGGTAGCCCACTTTGAAGACTACAACGACGTGGTCGGCGACCACCCGCTCAATCTGTCGACGACGACGCTGGCCTTCAACGCCTACATGCAGACCGGGGACGCCAAGTACAAGGACTGGCTGGTCGACTATATCGATGCCTGGTGTGAACGGACCGCGGCGAACGGTGGCATCACTCCCACTAATGTCGGGCTGGACGGCAGCATCGGCGGAGCCAGTGACGGCAAGTGGTACGGCGGCGTCTATGGCTGGGGATTTACGGTAACCGTGCCGCAGACCGGGGAGCTGGCCCACCGGCCCTTTTTCCTGCACCGCGTCCACTACGGCTTCGGCAACGGCCTGCTGATGACCGGCGACCAGGGCTACGTGGACACGTGGCGCGGCGTCATCGACAACGTCAACGCCAATAGCAAAACGGAGGGAGGCCGGACGCTCTATCCCCACATGCACGGCGACGACGGCTGGTACGACTACACGCCGGAACCGTTCAACACGGGGGCGCTGGAAGTCTACTACTGGTCGATGGATCGGGCCGACCTGCCGCGCGTGCAAGAGAACGAGTGGGTGCAGTTTCTGGAAGGAGGCAACCCGGACTATCCGGTCGCTGCCCTGCAGGAAGACCTGGCGGAGGTGCGAGAGAGAATTGGCAAGGTGCGCGCCGACAGCAGCTCGCCCGATACCCGCATGTCTGACGACATGAACGGCTTCAATCCCGCCATGGTGAGCCGGCTGACCGAGCTCATGCTCGGCGGCCTGCCCACGGAGCGGCTGGGCTTTCCTCTTCACTGTCGCGTCCGCTACTTCGATCCGGCGCGGCAGAGGGCCGGCATTCCCGAGGACGTCGGCGCCCTGGTCGATAGCATGAGTGACGACGAGATGACGCTGACGTTGGTCAACACCGATCAGCTGAAGTCGCGCACCGTTGTCGTCCAGGGGGGAGCCTACGGCGAGCATCAGTTCGCGAGCGTAACCCAACACGGAGAAACGACTGCCGTTGACGGCGACAACTTCACCGTGCGGCTTGGGCCCGGCTGCGGCAGCACACTGCAGATCCGGATGGCGCGCTATGCCAACCGGCCCACCTGCGCCTTCCCGTGGGATCGTTAAACGGCCCGCCAAAACTGGAAGGGCGGTGTTTTCGAGAACGATTCCACCAACAGAGTCTATTGGCGCATCCTCGACCCCTTGAACGGGAGAGGAATGTACATGGCCAACGCGAGCAAACCCAATCTCCTGATCTTTCTCTGCGACCAGCTGCGCCTCGATCTGCTGGCCTGCTATCGGGAGACGCTCGTGCGTACACCGCACATCTCCGCCCTGGCGCAGGATTCCTGTGTTTTCGAGCGGGCCTATACGCCCTGCGCGATCTGCTCGCCCGCTCGCGCCAGCCTGCTCACCGGCCTCTACCCCCACGGCCACCACATGTTCAACAACTCGACTCCCCGCTACTCCTATTGCCAGCGGCTGCGGCCCGACGTCGCCATGATACAGGACTGGATCGACGCGGAGAGCGACTACGAGTCGGCCTGGTTCGGCAAGTGGCACGTCGGCACTGCCCAGGACCTGTTCGACTCCCGCTTCCACTATACGCAAGACGAGCCCTACGAAGGTGGGCCCGTCTTCCTGCACACCACGAACTGGAACAACAAAAGGCAAATCGCCCCCCTTGTTCAGAGCGTCGGGCGCGGCGCCGCCGGAACGCTGGACGTGGCGATGGAGGGCTTTCCCGATGTGGCCGCGGCCCGCTACACGCAGAAACTTCTGAGGACGCGGGACGCGACAAGGCCCTTTTTCGCGATCTGTTCCTTCCCCGGTCCTCACTTTCCCTGGATGGTCCCGGACGAATGGGGCATTCGCTATGACCCGGCCGACGTCGAAATGTGGCCCAACCGCCATGACACCTTTGAGGGCAAACCGATCAACCAGAGGAAAATCCGCCTCTTGAACGCGGCAAATGCCGGTGGTCTCTCCTCAGAGGAACAGGACCGGGAGCTTAAGGAGCTGCTGGCCTGCTGCTTCTCCTATCTGGAGCTGATCGACGCGATGGTCGGTGACGTAGTGGCAACACTCAAAGAGCTGGATCTATATGAAGATACCGCCATCATCTTCACTGCCGATCATGGCGATATGGCCGGTTCCCATGGCCTTATGAACAAGGGCGCCTACATGTATGACGAGATCTACCGCATCCCCTTGCTGGTAAAGGCCCCGGGAACGCCCCAACCCGGCCGCAGCGCCGCGTTTGTGCATCTGATGGATGTGACCGCGACCTGCCTCCACCTGATGGCGGGGGAAAAACAGGAGAGCATGATGGGCCGGAACCTGCACGGCGAGTCACTGCTCCCTCTCGTGCGGGGAAACGACGACTGGGGCCGGGCCATGCACTACGCCGAATACCACGGCGACTGGTACGGTCACTACTCGGCGCGCATGGTGACCGACGGCCGCTGGAAGCTGGTGTGGAACCTGACCGACCTCTGCGAGCTGTATGACCTGGAAAACGATCCCCACGAACTAAACAACCGCTTCTACGATCCCCAGTACGAAGATGTGCGCGCCCGCTGTTTCGACTATCTGATGGCGGAGGCGAAACGCACCGACGACGCGCAGCTGCGCCTGCTCCTGCCGCAGGTCGAAATAGCGGCACAGGGAACGGCCGGACTCTGACTCCAACGAAAGGCAATTGGTATGGCCAATGCCAGCAAACCCAACGTCCTGATCCTCCTTTGCGACCAGCTGCGGATCGATCTGTTGAGCTGTTACCAGGAGACGCTCGTGCGCACACCGCACATCTCCGCCCTGGCCCAGGATTCCTGTGTTTTCGAGCGGGCCTATACGCCCTGCGCGATCTGCTCGCCCGCTCGCGCCAGCCTGCTCACCGGCCTCTACCCCCACGGCCACCACATGTTCAACAACTCGACTCCCCGCTACTCCTACTGCGAGCAGCTGCGGCCCGGCGTCGCCATGATACAGGACTGGGTAGACGATGAGAGCGACTACGAGTCGGCTTGGTTTGGCAAGTGGCACGTCGGCCCTGCCCAGGACCTGTTTGACTCCCGCTTCCACCATACGCAGAAACCATACGAGGGCGGCCCCGTATTTCTGACCAGTTCACACTGGCATCCCAACACGCGCATCGCACCCCTGGTGGAGAGCGTCGGGCGGGGTACGGCAGGTACGCTGGACGTGGCGATGGAGGGCTTCCCTGATGTGGTCGCGGCCCGTTACGCCCAGGAGTTCCTGCACAACCGCGACGGCGCGAGGCCCTTTTTCCTCACCTGCTCCTTCCCCGGGCCGCACAGCCCCTGGATGGTCCCGGACGAATGGGGCATTCGCTATGACCCGGCTGACATCGAATTGTGGCCCAACCGCTTTGACAATTTTGAAGGAAAACCGATAAACCAGAGAAAGCTGCGCCTGATGCAGGACGTTCGCGCGGAAGGCCTCCCGCCTTCCGCGGCGCGCCCGCTGCCGGACGGGGAATCCCGACAGACGCAGGAAAGGAAGGACCGGGAATTGCAGGAGCTGCTGGCCTGTTGCTTCTCCTATCTGGAGCTGATCGACCGGATGGTTGGCGAATTGGTGGCAACACTCAAAGAGTTGGACCTATATGAGGAAACAGCCATCATCTTCACGGCCGATCACGGCGATATGGCCGGTTCCCATGGCCTTATGAACAAGGGCGCCTACATGTACGACGAGATCTACCGCATCCCCTTGCTGCTAAAGGCCCCGGGAACGCCCCAACCCGGCCGCAGCGCCGCGTTTGTGCATCTGATGGATGTAACCGCGACCTGCCTGCACCTGATGGCCGGGGAAAAACAGGAGAGCATGATGGGCCAGAACCTGCACGGAGAGTCACTGCTCCCTCTCATGCAGGGAAACGACGACTGGGGCCGGGCCATGCACTACGCCGAATACCACGGCGACTGGTACGGTCACTACTCGGCGCGCATGGTGACCGACGGCCGCTGGAAACTCGTGTGGAATCTGACCGACCTCTGCGAGCTGTATGATCTGGAAAACGATCCCCACGAGTTGAACAACCGCTTCTACGATCCCCAATACGAAGATGTACGCGCCCGCTGCTTCGACTATCTGATGGCGGAGGCGAAACGCACCGACGACGCGCAGCTGCGCCTGCTGCTGCCGCAAGTCGAAATAGCGGCACAGGGAACGGCCGGACTCTGATTCCAACGAAAGGCAACTGGTATGGCCAGCGCCAGCAAACCCAACGTCCTGATCCTCCTTTGCGATCAGCTGCGGATCGACCTGTTGACCTGTTACCGGCAGACACTGGTCAGAACGCCCAACATCTCCGCCCTGGCCGGTGACTCCTGCGTCTTTGAAAGGGCCTATACGCCCTTGGCTCTCTGCTCGCCCGCCCGCGCCAGCCTGCTCACCGGCCTCTACCCCCACGGCCATCACATGTTCAACAACTCGACCCCCCATTATTCCTACTGCGAACACCTGCGGCCTGACGTGACCATGCTGCAGGACTGGGTCGACGATCAGAGCGACTACGAGTCGGCCTGGTTCGGCAAGTGGCACATCGGCCCCGCCCAGGACCTCTTCGACTCCCGATTTCACCACACCCACGACCAGCCGCACGCAGGCGGGCCAGTCTTTCTGGACAGTTCGCACTGGCACCCCAACACGCGCATCGCACCCCTTGTTCAAAGCGTCGGGCGCGGTACAGCCGGCACCCTGGACGTGGCCATGGAGGGCTTCCCCGATGTCGTCGCGGCCCGCTACACGCAGGAATTTCTGCGCACGCGGGACGCGACAAGGCCCTTTTTCGCTACCTGCTCCTTCCCCGGCCCCCACTTTCCCTGGATGGTGCCGGAAGAATGGGGCATTCGCTACGACCCGGCCGACATCGAAATGTGGCCCAATCGCCATGACACCTTTGAGGGCAAACCGATCAACCAGAGGAAAATCCGCCTCTTGAACGAGTCAAAAGCCGGCGGTCTCTCCCCTGAGGAACAGGACCGGGAGTTGAAGGAGTTGCTGGCCTGCTGCTTCTCCTACATAGAGCTGATCGACGCGATGGTCGGTGACGTCGTGTCAACGCTCAAGCAGCTCGGCCTCTATGAAGATACCGCCATCATCTTCACGGCCGATCATGGCGACATGGCCGGGTCGCACGGGCTGATGAATAAGGGCGCCTATATGTATGACGAGACCTACCGCATCCCCATGCTTCTGAAGCCGCCTGGGGACGGCGGCGCGTCGCGCAACAGTTCCTTTGTTCACCTGATGGACGCGACGGCCACCTGTCTGCACCTGATGACGGGTGCGGAACAGGACAGCTTGTCGGGGCGGAGCCTTCACGGGCAGTCTCTGCTGCCGCTGGCCGCCGGCGAGGCCGACTGGCCGCGCACTATGCACTACGCGCAGTATCACGGCGACCCGTGGGGGCACTACTCCTCCCGCATGGTGACCGACGGGCGCTGGAAGCTGGTCTGGAACCTGACTGATCTGTGCGAGCTGTACGACTTGGAGAACGACCCCCACGAGTTGCATAATCGTTTCTATGATCCCGCTTGTGATGAAGTACGCGCTGCCTGCTTCGACTATCTCCTGGCCGAAGCGAGGCGTATCGGCGACGCCCACGTCTTTCTGCTCAAGCCGGAACACGAGCTGGCAATTCAGGGAATCCCCGTTCCCGGGAACGCCTGATCAGCCGGCGGCGCGGCGGCTCTTTCCCGACCGCTGAATTCGCCCCACACTGCCTATATCTATCTGAAGAGAACGAGAAACAAGAAGGAGGTCCACGATGAAATTTGGTGTCTTTCTTCCCAGCCACGGACCGGCGAAGTCGCCGCAAGCCGTCCACCAGGTGGCGCAGGCGGCAGAGCAGGCCGGTTACGACTCCCTGTGGGCCGCCGACCACGTGCTTGTGCATCAGAGATTCAGCGATTACTGCATGATCGAGACCTTCGTCACGCTGGGATACGTGGCGGCCGTCACCGAGAAGATTACGCTGGGGACGACCGTACTGGTGCTGCCGCAGCGCGATCCGATCCTGGCTGCAAAGCAGGCGGCCGCGGTTGATCAGTACTCAGACGGGCGCTTGATCCTGGGCATCGGCGTGGGATGGATGGATGACGAGTACCGCTACTTGCGCACCGACTTCAAAAAGCGCGGCCGCATGATGGATGAGTGGATGGACGTGATGCGCGTCCTGTGGAGCGAGGACGAGCCGTCATTCCAGGGTGAGTGGATCAACTTCGAGGAGAGCGCGTTCGAGCCGAAACCGGCGCAGGCTGGCGGACCGCCGTTCACGATCGGCGGGTTGAGCGACGCGGCCATCCGGCGCGCGGCGACGAAGGCAAGCGGCTGGCATCCGATCCACATCGAGCCGGAGGAGGTCGCCGCCGGCGTTGCCAAGATGCGCGCCTGGGCGAACGGCGAGCCGCGCACCGTCGTGTTCCATGCCCGCACCGAACTCGGCGACCAGGCCGATCCCGAAGTGTCCATTCTCAGAGGGTCAACGTCCGAGGTCAGTGATCGCATCGGCCGCTACGCCGAAGCCGGCGTCGAGCACATGCTCTTCGACTTCAACACCGCGCCCACCGCCGGCGCCATTCAGGATCAGATGGAGAGGATCGCGTCTGACGTATTCCCTGTCCATCAGACCGCGTGAGAGTTAGGGGACTGCGGGGCGCCTGCCGCTCATAGAGAGTCGATACCTTCTATCTCCGCCCAGCCGCCGCTCTCCTTCGACGCCTCGGCTGCCATCCCTGTCAGGTGAAGTTGGGCGACCGACCTTGCGTCCGCCGGAAGCGGCCCGGTGCCTGGCGCTTCTCTGAGTCTGTCGCCTTCGGAGGCGGCAGATTCCGTTTCAATCAGTGGTTCGCCGGCAACAGCGTCAAGAAAAGCGGTGACGCATTCGTTCATGCCGGGCCAGCCGGCGCGCGGTTCGGACTCCGCCACACGCTCCACCGACCATTCGCTCCGGCTGCGTGTGCGCTGGCGCAGTTCGCCGGAGAAGAGATCAACAATCAAGTCGCCGTCTTCCCCGTTAACTTCGACAGTCGTTTCCAGATCAACCACGCAGCCCAGATTGACCTGTACCGTTCCCCACGTGCCGCCATAATCGTAGAGTCCCTGGCACTGCCGCTGTGCGCGTCCCGGCAGGCCCTCGCCTTCAAGGATCAAGACCCGTGAGGGTGTTGCGTCAAGGATGCGGTTGAGAGTATCCACGTACCAGGGGGCGATGTGGTTGAGCGTACTCAGGTCTGCCCCCGGGTCCGCGCCCCAGTTCGACTGCAATCGGACCGATGCCGAATGCACTTGGCCGATAAGCCCGTTGCGCACCCGCCTGGCCGCCTCCACAAAGACCGGGATAAAACCGATTTCAAGGTCCGCGTGGGTCACCTGCGGAGCCGCCAGCAGCCTGGCCGCCATTGGCCGAATACGCCGCCGCTTGTTGGAGAGGGGCGGTTCATAGAACATCGGCGCCTCGGCGTCAAGCGCCGCGGCGAGCGCCTCCTCGTGCGCCGCGTCGGAGACGGCGATAAAGACAGCATCGACCTGGGGGCCGCTCAACAGATCCTCGGCGTTCGCAAAGACCGCAACGTCGGATCCGAGTTCACTGCGAATCCGCTCCTGCGTAGCCGCGCTCGGCGCGGCCGCCGAAACAATCCTGGCGCGCCCGTCCCGCCCCAGCGCCGGCACATATGCCATCCGCGTCCATCCGCCGTACCCGATAAGTCCCACTCGCAGTTCCATCGCGGTTTCTCTCCCTAAAAGCAAGGAGTGAGGTCAGAGAAGTGAGGATTGAGAGACTGCTCTCCCCTCTCTCTCCTCTCTCCTCTCCGCTCTCTCCTCGTCCTGGCGCGCCCTGAGAGCTTAGCCTGTAAGCTGAATTATCATATTGATCAAAGTTATCACAGTCGGCACGGCCACGACGCCAATCAGCCACTTGACCTGTGTCAACGTGGAATTAGCCACATCCTCCTTCGTAGCCAAGTGGTCGTACGCCCCCCGCAATTCAGATGTTTCTTTCACTAGGTCCAGCTGCACCCCCCGCAACTTGCTTGTCTCTTCCTTAAGACCTTCCACCTGCGTTTCAACACGTGACATCCATTCCGCTTCGACACTCATATTTCGCTCCTTCGACGAATAGTGGTCACAAAGTAAGTGAGGGGTGTGCTCAATTGATGCAAACGTGTCGTAATTCTCGCACTTCCGCCATTGAGAATGTAGATATCCCTCTCGGCAACTAACGAACGAGATAGTCCGGAAAGTTGATTCTGCCAAAATGGGAAAGGTCTTGACTTGACGAAACTACGGTGAGCTTACCCCCATTTCGATGCTTTTTCAGGCGGGTGAGAGCTGTGTAAAACAGTGCCCGATCTTCAGGGGACTCTATTCTGTTGAATTGTATTACCAGATGTCTCGCTTCCCAGCCCTTAAAGCTATGCAATGTTGTCGCTTTGACCCTCGCATCCCCCAAGAAAAAAGACAGTTTCCGTCGGCGGGAATCTTCATTCTTACGAATGCTGTCGACTCCATGCTCCGATGAATCGTCCATCCCAAAGGTATGCAGTACACTAATGTTATGTTGACCGCACCTCTCAACCAACTTGAGCCCCAGACTGTTGTCTTGCACCAGAAAAAAAATGTCGGGAATTGCTGTATCTTCCTGCAGGAGCTGCATGTGCCGCCGCACTTCCTCGAAGGATATCTCGGTTAATGAGTCTCTCGAACGCACCTGCACCCATCGCAAATCGGGCGGATCTTCAATTTCGAGCTCTAGTTGCGTAGCTACAGGCAAGTCGACGTCCACACCAGAGGGCAAAAGAAATTCTTCTCCGAAAACATTCAAGATTGGTGTCAGTTTATCTGGCAATCGATAACTGTTCTTGAGTTCCTTCCAACGGCCTCTAAAGCCTGCTCCATTCATTGCTTGTTCAGTCCAGCTTGCTGCAGTTCCATAGACGTCCTGCGTTTTGTCGGCGACAAGAAGCATTTCGCCACCAGGCTTTACCGCTTTTCGCAGAGTCTGCCACCAATTCAGTCTATAGTCTTGGCCTTCATCGACCAGGACAGCATCATACTTCGGCAGATTTTCACAAATACTAGAGTCAGAATAGATCTGTGTCACTAGATTTGCCATGTCAGTGTTTAGTACTTCTTTAGATTGATCTTGAGTCCAGAGACTACTGTATTCCTCTTCGAACTCAGCCTCCATGCAGATCCACTTACACCATCCGTGAAAGTGGCGGAACTCTATCTGCCTCCGAAGGACTTTCCGTCGTGTTTTTCGTTGTCCTATAACGGTTCGGACATATCGAGCAACAAGATCACGTAGGTAGTTCATTAATGTAATGTTAAACGTGCATACAAGAACTTGCTTCTCTTGACTTGCAAGCTCCGCTGCGCGAGCAGCGAGGGCTAAACTCTTTCCCGACCCCGCCGGTCCTTTAACTCGACGAAAGCCGGAAGCTGTTCGCACTCTTGCGATCTCCTGCTGATCCAAATTGAGTCTTATAGGTTTACGCTGATCTTGGCCAAAACCTGGCTCGTGCAACCATCCTCTGACGTCTGCAGCTGTATCAGTTGTCATAAACTCCGAGGGCCTTTTCTCCCCCCATCTTCTGTATACAGGGAACAAAGCGCCGACATTCCCTTCTGAGACAGTTTCCGATCCTGAAATTGGATATATGTCACGATGTTTCCTCATTCCTTCACTTTGGGCAGGAAAGAGTATACGGATAACTTCCTCTTGAGGGATCTTCGTGAAAATCAGACCGGCAGTAATTGCAGCCTTTCCATATCTATCATTCAGGCGCGGACAGTAGAGTTCGTAGATTTCTTCCTCGTAGAGCGTTATCTGGCGAATTGGGTGCTTGTTTGAGGAACTTCGGACCGCATTCTGTAGAGTCTCCAAGGTCCAATCTTTTATTTCAAACACCGCGATGCCCGCGAATGGATTGAGAAGAACCAAGTCAGGTCTTAAGCCATTGAGATACGGTTGTACGTACATCTCCCATTCAGAAGGCAGTTTGGCATCAAACAGTTCGGCAACCTGACGTTCGCCGGCGGTAAGTGGCGTTGGCAGCAAGTCCCATTGGTCTTTGGGCGGATCGATAATGCGATGCATCCAGAGCCTCTCAATCAGAGGGCGATCAAAGCCTGTTGCGTGCCTTCATAGACGCGGGAAACCATCTGTAAGGTTTTTCATTTAGAGACACTAAGGGCTGTTATTGGGATGCAGGAAAGCTACCATAATGGAAGCACAGTTCACTCAACAGAAGTTGCAAATTGAAGTAGCAGTGCCCCATGTCCGATGTGGGGCCAACGTCAGTCTTAGGAGGTTGAGGCAGGCCGTTGCACCACTTCATGTCATTGGATCCGGCCACCGCACGTAGGCCAGTGCCCCCGCAAGCCGGCTGAACTCCCCCTCAGTCAAATCATCCCGGTAGGGCAGCGCCTTCCGGATTGCCTCCAGTTGACCGGCAAAGCGATTGACGACCTTCTGGGCATTGATCTGGGCGTCGCCGTACTGCAAGACAAGCAGACAGACGCAACCAAAGACAACCTGACGGGCGTACCAAGAACCGACGTCAAGCTAGCGAATCACCTGGTCCCGCCTGCTGGCGAGCGGCGGCTCATAGAACATCGGCGCGCCTGCCTCCAGCGCCGCGCCCCGCGCCTCCTCGTGAGCAGCCTCGGAGACCGCGATGAACACCGCGTCCACCGCTGGCCCGCTCAACAGCTTTTCGGCGTTGGAGAATACAGCGATGCCTGTTCCCCGCTCGCTGCGAATCCGCTCGCTGCGAATCCGCTGCTGCGTGGCGCCACTCGGCGCGGTCGCGGCCTGTCGCTGGCACGTAGGCCATGCGTGTCCAGCTGCCGCAGTTGATGAGTCCGATGCGAAGGTCTATCGCTGTTACTCTCCCGATTCATTTGAGTTGGGCCATACTGGAGTAAGCCTCTCAAAGGCAACGCGAACCTTTCGGCCTTCAGTGGTCAATTCTTCAGTGAAGCATTTCTCCTTGACCTCTTGCCCGTTCTGAAACGGCACTTCCTCAAACTCCTTTGGGAACGCAAGCGCCCTCAGTGACATTGACAACGCGCCGTCGGTCTTGAAACGGGCAAACTCGTGTAGGGATTTGCTAACACTCGCGTAGCGGTCTCTCTCATCATAACCACCATAGAATCGGAGTGGCGCCACGACTTCCAAATTGACTTGGTGAGCGTCCATCAAAGGCCGACCTTCGAGTGGCAATTCATCTTTGTGGACGCGGCAAAAGATATACGCGACACCGTATCTGAGAATCTGCGCCAATGCGGAAATGGGATCATTGCTCATCCACTTTAATTCGACAAGTCGCACAATTCTACTTGATTCGGCCAAGTAAACCAGATCGACACAACGATTATTGTCATCATAAGGGTCAACAATCCCAGGCGCTACCGGACACTGATTGAACCACAAGGGCATGTGGCCATACTCCGCAAGATTAGCGACAGCTCTCTCAAGAATCGTTTCAGACGATGGATTGTGAGCACGGATATTGCATCTGCGCCGATGCAGCCAAAGTTTCTTCGATTCGGAACAAGGAGCGCCAGGATAATTGCGTTCCATCAAACTGTAAATCTCCCGAGGATCTTCATTCCCGAATGTGCCATCAAATAAGCTCGTCAATTTTCTTTTCCCAATTTGCGAACATCCAAATAGAGGTTTATGACCCGGTCTGACAGGCAGTGGTCTTGGCGCAGGCCCATGCCTTCGTGGTGTGTACGGATAGCGGCTTCCCATTGGCCTATTGAATCCGGCCCCCCCATAACTTCATCATTGAGGAAGTATATCATCAGAAGGTAGGCATCAATGCAGTTCTTTTCGGACAGAAGGTACAAGTGTGCGAGGCGGTTGGCGAACTGATAGTGGGGATACTTCGACCAATCTACTGTCGTGTCAACACCAAGGAATCTCTGCGTTTCCTTAAGGCTGCAATCTATTCTTTCTCTTGAATCTCCAGACGCGTCGGTCCCTTGCTCTTTTATTTCTCCTACGCGGGCCTTTGCTTCAACAAGCAATATTTGGGAGATGTCAGTTCTGCCGAGCGCATCCCAACGAGGCCCACCGCCAGGCCAGAAACTCTTCAAGGGCCGATCTTCCAGTTTCAGCCCTAGTTTGTCAATAAATTTCTTGTCTCGGTATTCGGAAAATCCATCGGATCGCAAGGGAGAACGCCAACTTATTCTCGTTGGTTTCGGAGCCAAATTCGGAACCACGAGGTCAAATAAGACATCAGGGTAGTCATTGACCGCAAGTTGAAGCCACTTCTTACTACCCTTTTTTGCCATTGGTCGTTCACGCGTCATCTGCCATTCCTCGTATGCTGGGCGAAGACCAGCCTGACACAGCCAGGCATCTTCAATGCTTCCTCAAAACAACGGATCAGGCCACCGAACGTACGCCACTGCCCCCGCAAGCCGGCTGAACTCCCCTTCAGTCAAATCATCCCGATAGGGCAGCGCCTTCTGGATCGCCTCCGGTTGGCCTGCGTAGCGGCTGACGATCTTCTCGGCATTAGTCTGGGCGTCGCCGTACTGCAAGACAAGGAAACAGACACAATCGAATCCATGCTGGCGAGCGTACCACGAACCGACGTCGATCAGGCGGATCACCTGGTCCCGTTTGCGGTCGAACTTCGTGAACTCGCTTACGCCGGAATGGCACTTGGCCTCAACCAGTATCACCGCGCTCTTCCCCAGCGTGATCATAACGTCCGGCTCCGAATCGCCCTCCGCCTGCGGCCGGCTTGGAGGCGGTGGCAGCTTCGGCCAAAACTCCAGCTTCGCCGCAGGAATGTCCTTAAAGACCTGGGGCGGCACCGCGCCAAAAAACGATTGCCGTATGAGTTGGGTCAGGACGCGAGACCTCTGCGGCTCGTCTCTTAGCAAGGGACTGAAATAGTGCCAGGTGCGGGCATCCTCGGAATTCTCGCTGAGGACCTTTGGCAATCCTTCCGCGATCGACGGCGGAAACCGCTCACTCAACTTCCCTTGGAACGCTGGATGCGCCGTATCGGTCTGTCTCAGCAAAGGATGATCTTCAGGCCGCCTCCAGACCCTGATCCTGGAGGAGCTTAGAACGAACTCGCTCAATTTCCTGCCTCTCTTGCTTTTCCGAAAAAGGTTACAGACTCTCCACTATTTCCCAGCGAAAATGATGTACCCTATTTTACGGATTCCAACTCGTCCTGACAATTCGCGAAGATTCACAACTGCGCGGCGCCGGTTCGGCCCTCTTCGCGTACTCTATATTTCACCGTTCCCTCTTTTCTCTCTCACTATTGAGCCGATGAATGAAACGGAAGACTCCCCAACGAAAATGCCAGAATATATCATAATATGTCAAAACGTGCCGGAATGTGTCAAAACGTGTCAAAATCCTTCAGCGCTCTCACGATTGAACCACAGCATGAAAAAAGGGGGGGTCCCCCCAAAAGTCTGTCAAAACTTGTCAAAACTTGTCAAAATCCCCAAATGCACCCCCTGTTGAACCGTCGAATGGAACGGGAAAGTCCCCCCTGCAAAACGTGTCAAAAAAGTGTCAAATAGTGACTAAAGGCGGCAAAATCCTTCAGCGCCCTCCTCCCTCTCTCCCCTCACTCCTCTCCCCTCTCTCCTCGCAGTCCCCCTCACTCCTCGCCATTGGCCGGAGAGACAAGACATGATACGCTGTCCCCGCAGCCTATAGCGCATTGCCGCCCGCAGTAACTCAACCTGAAGAGGACGTCAAAGCCAAAACCATGCCTGGATACATTGTCATCGGCGGAGGCGCAATCGGCCTCAACACCGCCTACCAGTTGGCGCGCAGGCAGTCCGACAAGGTCACGCTGTTGGAAAAAGGCCAGGTCGGCGACGGCTCCAGCAGCCGTGCCGGCGGCATCATCACCGGCCTGCTCTGGTCGGAGACCGGCGTCCTGGCGCGAATGATCAGCCTCCGCCTCTACCAGGAGTTGAGCGCAGACCTGGAACCGTACGGCTACCGTTTCCAGAACGTCGGCTGCCTGAACCTGTTCGACCCGGCGTCCTGGCCGGAACGGGAAGAGCTGCTCCCCCTGTATGATCGCCTCGGCTTCGCCTACGAAATCCTCGACGCTGCGCAGATGCGCCGCCGCTGGCCCGACCTGACGCCTGAAGACGACCTGATCGGACTCCACGACGCCCTGGGAGGCTACAGCGAGCCGCATGAGTTTGTGCCGGCGCTGGCCAGACGCTGCCGCGATCTCGGTGTTGAAATACGCGAGAACGCCCGCGTGAGCGGTCTGCATATCGAGAATGGCCGCGTTTCCGGCGTGCAGACCGCCATTGGCGTGCTGGAGGCCGACGTCGTGATCTCCACCGTCCACGCCTGGACCGCGGCGTTCATGGACCTGTGCGGCGTGCGCCTGCCCATAAAATCCTTTGTCCACCAGCGGTACGTCTCCTCGGAACTGGAAGAACGCCTTTCGATCCCGGCCATCAACGCCAACCCCTACGGCGGCTACATCCGCCCGGCGCGCCTGCGTACAACCGACTTCCGCATACTGGCCGGAGGGGAGACCGAAGACAGGGAGGAGGAGCGCGTCGCCGATCTTGGCTTTCACATGTCGGGGCTGGCGGCTACCCGGAGTCTTCGCAGCCGTCTCTCAGAGAATCTGTCGCCTCTCGTCCCCAAACTGGCCGCCACCCGCTGGGAGACCGAGCAGGTCGGGCTGATCTCCTTCTCGCTTGACGGTGAGCCGGTCCTGGGCACGCTGCCCCAACTTCCCGGCCTGGTCGTGGGCGCCGCCTTCCATTCAGGTGGTTTCGCCTACAGTCCGGTGGCCGGTCTGCTTCTGGCCGAGCTGGCCGCAGGTGACGCCCCCAGCGTCGATGTCGCCGCCTTTTCACCC
This sequence comes from Caldilineaceae bacterium, assembly GCA_022821545.1. Classification (GTDB taxonomy): domain Bacteria; phylum Chloroflexota; class Anaerolineae; order Caldilineales; family Caldilineaceae; genus Bin5. Next base: position 171,408 of record JAJEDJ010000001.1, on the reverse strand, counting down.
GCCCGCTTCTCCCCGGAGGATACCGACGCCTACCTTGCTACAACCGTCGTACAGGCCGACGCCCTCCGACGCCGCCACTGATCCGGTACCGCGCGGCCCCTGCCCAAACTTGACAACGAGCCCGCCATTTGGCATAGTTGCGGCGGTCGCGCGGGCCGCCCACACTGGCTCCCGCACCGCCGCGCGAACCTTCTGTGGCAAGCAGCCTTTGCCCTTTCGGATCGTCCGCCGAATATCCACACTGCGGTGAATTCGACTGTCCGAAGAGTTGACGGCTCTGATATATCAAGCTTGCGCAAGTAAAGATTGTCTTATCCACCGCCGTCCCCATTGGCGGCGCCAAAAACCTGAGTTCCACCAACTTCATAAGGAGAACGACACATGAGACAATGGCATCTCCGCTTCGCGATTTCTGCGCTCATCTTGCTGTCGGTCGTGCTCGGTGCTTGCGCTGCTCCGGCAGCCCCGGCTGCATCGGACACCGGCGACACCGCCATGGCTGATGACGGCGAAATGATGGGCCGCGAACTACCCGCCGACGCCGCCGAAGAGCAGGTTATCCGTTACGTCGCTCGCGGCTTTGGCCGCCTGAATCCAGCGGCGGAAGGCGGCTTTGGTCGTTTCATTATTTCCCACATGTTTATGCCCTTCTTCCTCCGCGACGCCAACCATAACCTGTCGCCCTGGCTGGCGACCGGCATCGACGCCAACGAGGACCAGAGCGTATACACCATTCATATCCACCCGGACGCTGTTTGGAACGACGGTTCACCTGTTCTCGCCAGCGATGCAAAAGAGTACTGGGAGTACGGTCTGCATCCTGAAAAATGCGCCGGCTGCTACCTCGCTCTCTTCACCGGTTTCGACCTGATCGAGGGCGCGCAGGCCGTCATCGACGGCGAATCTGACGAGATCTCAGGTGTCGTTGCCGTTGATGACAAGACCCTTCAGGTCACACTGAGCGCCCCCGATCCGCTGTTCCCGCAGCGCGTCGCCCTCTTTGACACCGGCTTCGTCAAGGTCGATGACATCACCGGCGAAAGCTTCTCTGCCACGGCCGACACACGCGTAAACGGCCCCTTCATGATCCAGGACTGGGACGTAGACGAGCAGAGATTTGAGATCGTGCAGAACCCCAACTGGTGGGGCGACAAAAAGCCCTTCATCGAGCGCATCATCGCTACACCTTCCGCCGATGAGAACATCTCCTTCATCATGTGGCAGAACGACGAGGTCGACATTGCCTTTTTCCTCACCAACGTGCGCGAGCAGTTGGAAGAAGGCACCTTCACCGTCATTCCCTACGCCACAAATCTCTTCTATACCTTCTGGGCCGGTGTCGAGCCCCTTGACGATGTGAACGTGCGCCGCGCGCTCGTCCACGCAGTCGACTGGCGTCCCGCGATTTCCGCAGCCTGGGAGGGCACGCGTGACGACAGGTTCATGTCAACGCTGCTGACCCCGGAGCTCCAGTGCTACAAAGAGGGCAACTGGCCCGACTTCGGCTTCGACCCCGAACTGGCCAAGCAGGAGCTGGCCGCCTCCAAGTACGGCGGACCGGAAGACCTGCCCATGATCCGCATCAGCACCGGCGGACAGTCCCCCAACTACATCCGCACCGCGGAAATCATGGTCGAACAGTGGAAAAACAACCTGGGCATCACCAACGTCGAAATCCGACCCGGCTGGCTGGATGTCTGGGGCCAGGACGCCGACCTTGTCAATGTGCGCCGCCAGAGCCTTGGCGCAATCCTTCCCGACCCGCCCAACTTCCTGGCCGGCCACTTTAACAACTACGGGAACGCCGAAAAGGCCGGCAGCGCTGCCGCCGACGCCGAACTGGCGGATATGATCGACGCCCTCAAGGGCATGTCCCGCGACGATCCCGAGTTCTGCGCCAAAGTCCAGGAGGCCGAGGCCAGGTTGCTCGGCCACTATCCCATCATCCCCATGATCTGGGATCCCTACGGCTACAGCGTCAAGCCTCATATCAAGAACTTCGGCACCAACGTAGACAACAACTGGGCGACCCTGCTCGACATCTACGTCGCCGAGAAGTAAGCTGTGTACTCTGGGGGGTGAAGGATGTAGCTGTCTTTCACCCCTCTTCTTTACTCATCTTGCTCGTCTGACCATCGAGCCACCTCTGGAGGAATTTCCCTATGAAGAGCAGAACTCGCATGTTCTATCTGGCCTCCCTTCTCCTGGTCGTCGCCCTGGCCTTTTCAGCCTGCGCGGCGCCGGCTGCCCCGGCTGATTCCGGCGGCGCGGCCATGGCGGATGAGGGAGAAGCCATGGAAGGCAGGCCGCTTCCCGACGACGCCGCCGAAGAGCAGGTTATCCGTTATGTGACCCGCGACCTCAGCCGGCTCAACCCGGCCTCCGAGTCCGGTTTCGGCCGCCCCTGGATCTCCCACATGTGGATGCCGTTCTTCCTGCGTGACCGCAACCACGATCTGCATCCCTGGCTGGCGACCGACTGGGAAGTAAATGACGACAATACGGTCTACACAATCCACATCAATCCCGATGCCCACTGGTCGGACGGCTCCCCGGTTGTGGCGCAGGAGGCCATCGACTTCTGGTCTTGGGCGCTCAGCCCCAGTTGCATCAGCTGCTGGACATACCTGCGGCTGGGCGTCGTTGAGGGCGCGCAGGCCGTCATTGACGGAGAGGCCGACACGATTTCCGGCTTGACCGCCATCGATGACAAGACGCTTCAGATCACCCTCGCTGACCCAAGCCCGACCTTCATGGCCAGCATGGCCCACTACAACACCGGCTTCGTCAAGATGGAAGACGTCAACGCCGATGAATTTGCTGCCGATGCCGATACGCGCGTCAACGGCCCTTTCCAGATCAAAGTCTGGGACCTGGATGAACGCGAGTATGAGATCGTGCAGAACCCCAACTGGTGGGGGGACAAGAAACCCTATATCGAGCGCATCGTTGCCCAGTGGTCCAACGACGAAAACATCACCTACATTATGTGGCAGGATGGCGAGGCCGATATCGCCCACTGGTTCACCAACATCCGTGAACCGCTGCGCGCCGAGAATCCCGACCTCTTCGTGCTCATCCCGTACGCCACCAACTTCTACTTCGCTCTTCATGGCAGCAAGCCGCCCCTGGACGATATCAATGTGCGCCGGGCGCTCCTCCATGCAGTCGACTGGGATCTGGCCATCAGCGCCGCCTACGAAGGCTCCCGCGACGATCGCGTGATGAAGACCCACTTCACGCCCGAGCTGCCCTGCTTCGTAGCTGACAACTGGCCGGACTTTGGCTATGATCCGGAATTGGCCAAGCAGGAACTGGCTGCGTCCAAGTATGGCGGCCCGGAAGACCTGCCCAAGATCCGCATCTCCAGCGGCGGCCAGTCGCCCAACTACCTGCGCACCGCTGAAATCATGGCGGAGCAATGGAAAAACGTGCTCGGCATCACCGACGTCGAGATCCGGCCGGGCTGGAGCGACGCCTGGGGTCAGGAAGCTGATCTCATCAACGTCCAGCGCAACAGCTGGGGCGCCACGATTCCCGACCCTGCCGCCATGATCACCGGCCTTTGGAAGTACTACAAGGCCCCGCACGATGTCGGCTTGGTGGATGATGAGCTGGACGCCATGATGGCCGAACTCCTCACGCTCGACCCCGCCAGCGCTGACTACTGCGACAAGGTCTCCGCAGCCGAAAAGCAGCTGCTCAGCCACTACTACTTCCTGCCCATGATTTGGGATCTGTACGAATATGTCGTGCAGCCCTACGTCAAGAACTTCGACGCCAACGTCGACAACAACTGGTCGACGCTGCTCGACATCTACATTGCAGAGCGCTAGGATGGATTGAAGGTTAGAGGGGTGGGACTGAAATGGGATTCCCACCCCTCTTCCGCCTTTTCCAGGCAGTTTGCGCTTGGACACAAGCGATAGGAGGATGAGACCGATGAAAGGCAAACGCCACATATTCAGTTTTGCGTCTATTTTGCTTGTCATTGTGTTCGCTGTCTCGGCCTGTGCCGCGCCGGCGCCGGCTGATTCGGGTTCGACTGCCGCAATGGACGAGGGTGAAGAGATGACCGGCCGGGCGCTGCCCGAAGACGCGGCCGAGGAGCAGGTAATCCGCTATGTGACGCGCAACTTCAGTCGCATGAATCCCGCTTCTGAAGGTGGCTTCGGCAGACCTTTTGTCTCGCACATCTGGATGACGCTTTTCCTGCGTGACTATGAACATCAGGCCAATCCCTGGCTGGCAACCGGCTACGACGTCAGCGACGATGGGCTGACCTACACCATCCACATCCACCCCGACGCCGTCTGGTCCGACGGCTCGCCCGTCACGGCGAATGATGTGAAAGTGTATTGGGAGTATGCGGTCAGCCCTGAGTGCATTGGCTGCCGCATGTTCAATTACAGCGCCATCAAATTGATCGAAGGCATCCAGCCCGTCGTTGACGGCGAGGCGGACGAGATTCCGGGCCTGGTGGCGGTGGATGACAAGACCCTGGAGATTAAACTGGTCGCCCCGAAGCCGATTCTGATCGACACGCTGGCGAACTACAATACCGCGATCGTCAAATTGGAAGACATTCTGGAGGGTGGCGAGATGTGGGCCGCCGACGGCACGGCCCGTGTGAACGGCCCCTTCAAGGTCAAAGTCTGGGATCCGGACACGCAGGAGTATGAAGTAGAGCAGAACCCGATGTGGTGGGGCGACACAAAGCCCTACATTGAGCGGATCATCGGTCAGGCCTCTGCGGACGAAAACGTCTCCTTCATCATGTGGCAGAACGACGAGGTAGACGTCGCCCACTGGCTCACCAACATCCGCGAGCCGCTGCGCGCCGACAATCCGGAGAGTTTCACGCTGATCCCCTATGCCACCAACTTCTTCTACACCTTGAATACATCTCTGCCTCCGTTCGACGACATCAATGTGCGGCGCGCGCTCGTGCATGCGGTTGACTGGGACCTGGCGATCGACGCGGCTTGGGAAGGGGCGCGCAGCGACCGGGTCATGAAGACCCACCTCACGCCGGAGATCCAGTGCTACAAGGCGGACAACTGGCCGGATTTCGGCTACAATCCCGAACTGGCCAAAGAGGAGCTGGCCGCCTCCAAGTATGGCGAGCCGGAAGACCTGCCCAAGATCCGCATTACCACGAACGGCCAGTCGCCCAACTATATCCGCACGGCCGAAATCATGATGGAAATGTGGAAGAACAACCTGGGCATCACCAACGTCGAGATGCGCCCGGGCCGCATCGACGCCTGGGGCCAGGAGGGCGAAGAGGTACAGGTGTTGCGCCGCAGCTCCGGCGCCGTTATTCCGGATTCCTCGGAATGGATGAACGGCTTCTATCAGCGCCTGGGCGATCCGGCCAGACAGATCAATATCGTGGATGAAGAGTTGGGTGCGCTCGTTGACGAGATGGCGCTTCACTCGTCCGCTGATCCCGAATACTGTGACTTCGTCCAGGAAGTCGAGTCGCGTATTCTGGGGCACTACTATCTGCTCCCCATGATCTGGGACCTGTACGAATACAACACGAAGCCCTGGATCGTTGGCTTTGATACGAACGTGGACAACAACTGGACCTCGCTGCTTGACATGTATGTTGCGAAGCGATAGCTGGCAACCAAACAATGTGTGAGTTGCCGCCGTCAAAGCCAGCGGCCCTCGCGGCGGCAGCTCACACTGCTTTGCTTTCCTGCTTTGCCGCCCTGTCTTGCCGCCCTGTTCTGCTTCCCTGACTTGCATCCCTGAGGAGATGCAGCATGTTCTTTTACACGATTAAGCGCCTTGCCATCGCCGTTCCGACCTTTATCGCGGTGCTGCTCATCACCTTCACGCTCACCGTGATCAGTCCATTTGATCCTGTCGCTATGATGATGACCCAGTTCGAGGGTACGCTCGACACGCTCGCCAAGGAAGAGGTCATCGAGAGGATCCGCGACCAGTACGGCCTGAACGACTCCTACTGGGTCCAGTTCACGCGCTGGTTAGGGCGGCTGATGCAAGGCGACCTGGGCATCTCCATCAATGGCCAGCGCAATGTGCTGCGCATGATCGTGAAGACCTTTCCCATCTCCTTCCAGCTCGGCTTGGCCGGGGCCGTTGTAACCACCATCTTGGGTATTCCGCTGGGCTGTATCGCCGCGCTCAGACAGAATACCTGGCTGGACTATACGATTGTTGGCGGAACGCTTGGCTTTCGAACCGTACCGGTCTTTGTGTTGGCGCCGCTGCTCCTGGTCCTCTTCGTCCTCGTGCTCGATATCATGCGAGTGCCTCGCGGCTGGGACGGCCTCTTCCAGTCCAAGGTGATTCTACCTGTCTTCATCCTGGCATTGGGACCATTGCCGGTCGTCGTTCGGCAGACGCGGGCCGCCGTGCTGGAAGTCTTTTCCATGGACTATGTCCGCACGGCCAAGATGAAGGGGCTGCACATGTGGCGCATCATTCTTCGCCACATCCTTCGCAACGCCTTGATTCCGGTTGTCACCACGCTCGGTTTCATCGCCGAAGGGTTGATCGTTGGCAGCATTTTCCTCGACAGCATCTTTGCCATTCCCGGCTTTGGTGGTGTCGCGGAAGCCGGTTTTCGCGGCTTCGACTACCCGGTCATCATGGGCGTTACCATGGTCAGCGCCGTCATGATCATTCTCACAAACCTTATCGTGGATCTCATCTATCCATTCCTCGATCCCCGCATAAAAATTGAGTAGCCGGACCTGTGAAACATTCATCGCAGGCGGCCGCACCCATACACTGCCGCAGCCGCCCAACTCGGAAAGTCAGGACCATCAATAGATGAGCGAGAGTACCGAAAAACTGTCGAACGGGAGCTTGGGAGAGCAGCTGGCCGGGGAAAGCGCTCTCAGAACGCGGTCGCTTTGGAAGGATGCGGTGGGACGGCTCCTGCGCAATCGCCTCTCCATTATCGGTCTCATTATCACCCTTTTCTTGCTGATTTCCGCCCTGTTCGGCCCCTATATCGCCCCCTACTCCTATACCGAGCAGGACCTGCTGAATGTGGCCAAGATGCCCAGCCCGGACCACTGGCTCGGCACCGATGAGATTGGAAGGGATCTGTTCAGCCGTGTCCTTTGGGGCGCCCGCACCGCTACGCTCGTCGCCATCTTCACAACCTTTATCAGTGTTATCATTGGCGTCATCATCGGCGCCATCGCCGGCTACGGCGGCGCGCTGGCCGACAACATCACCGGGCGCATCATCGACATCGTGATGTCCGTGCCTGGCCTGCTTCTGGCGGCGCTGATCGCCGTTTCTATCAAGGAGCCGGTTGTAACCTGGGCAGAGAACATCTACGATGCCAGCGGCTTTCCTCTTTTCGCAGATACGACCTGGCTCGACCTTCTGGTCGTCTTTGGAGGGTTGGCTTTTGTCTCCTGGCCCGGCTACGCCCGCCTGATCCGAGGCCAGATCTTCTCCCTGCGCGAGGAACAGTACATCGAGGCGGCGAAGTCGGTTGGCGTTTCGGAACTGAAGATCGCGCTGCGGCATCTCTTGCCCAATGCCATCGGACCGGTCATCGTCACCTTGACTTTCAGCTTCTCCAGCGCAATGGTTCTCGAGTCTTCTCTCAGCTACCTCGGCATCGGTGTTCAGCCGCCGCAGGCCAGTTGGGGCAACATGATCGCCTCCAACATCGGCAGCTGGTCCTACCGTCCCTGGCTGGTGGCTGTTCCTGCCTTGACCCTGGCGATCGTCACGCTGGGCATCAATTTCCTTGGCGATGGCCTTAACGACGCCCTTAATCCCCGGTCGAAACGCTCGATCTGACCGGCGTTTCCATCGCTATCGCCTTCTCACCGACGGTCGGGCTGCTGCGGCAAAGCGGGTAATACTCCGAACGCTGCCAATCTCCCTGACAACTGAGCCGACAAAATCCCCGGAAATAAGAAAACACCAAGCAAAGTCACAGTACGACAAGGAGTTACCATGTCAGAAGCAAAGCTGCGCGCGGCCGTAATTGGAGGTGGATTGGGCGGTTCCCATGGCTACGCCTATGCGCGTGCGCCCGAGTACGAGCTGGTGGCTATCTGCGACCTCAATCCCGAAGTTTTCCCGCGCTTCTTTGAGAGAGCCGAACTTCCCCCCGGCAGCATCAAGCAGTACACCGACTACCATGAAATGTTCAAGGAGGAGCGGCTGGACGTTGTCAGCGTGGCGACGCCGGATCACCTGCACGCAGACCCGGTCTGCGACGCCTCGAACGCGGGCATCCGCGGCGTGATCTGCGAGAAGCCCCTGACCACGACGATTGAGGACGCCGACCGCATTATCGAAACGATCGAAGCCAATGGCACGAAGATGTCGGTGGACCACACGCGCAGCTGGATTCCGTCATATCAGGGCGTCAAGAAAGCGGTTTGGGACGGTGAGATTGGAGGGCTGACACGGATCGTGGCCCACATGGGCGGTCGCCGCTCCATGCTCTTTCGCAACGGCACGCACCTGATCGATGGTGTCTGCTTCTTCGCCAACGCTTCGCCTGTCTGGGTGATAGCCGCACACGAGCAGGGCTTCGAAGACTACGGCCCTGTCTACGATGGCAAGGGCGGCAAGGACCCGCAGTATGATCCCGGCTCAACCATCATCATTGAATTCGCAAATGGCGTACGCGGAATCGTCAACAGCGCCAAGTTGACGCCCCAGCTGTTTGAGTATGATTTGCAAGGCCCGAACGGTCGCTACTGGCTGACCGACAAGCACTGTACGGCCTGGAAGACGGAAGAGAAGGAAGGCACGCCGGTTCAGGTGCCGCCGCCGCCGGGGAGGAGCTACATAGATCCCTTTGGCGCCAACCTGATTCCGGCGGTCCAGGAGATGGCCGCTATGGTGTTGCATGACGCCCCCAGCAGCTCCTCCCCCTACCGGGGCAGGGAGTCCCTGGAAATCATGCTGGCAGCGCTTATTTCACAGACGCAGGGCAGCGCCAGGATCGAGTTGCCGTTGCCGCGTGAGTGAGAAGGAATACGATGCCAAACGACAAGAAGCTGGTTATAGGCGCCATTTCGTCCCACGGACATGAGCTCGGGCACGTCAGCGTGCTGGAACAGTTGGACGAGGTCGCGGAGATCCATGTCTGCGCCGCAACCGACCTGGTCGACGTGGAGGACCTGGCGGGCGAGTCGTCGCGCGTGGTCGGCCAGTACACCAATGTAGATGAGCTCCTGCAACGTACCGATCTTGACGCAGTGATCATGTGCGCGCGCCCCGACCACGCGCCCTCGATTATGCAAAAGGTCGTCAGTGCCGGCCTGCCGGTCCTCTACGATAAGCCGGCCTCGACCCGGTCGAAAGACCTGCGCAAGGTCGCCGAGCTCGCCCGCAGCAAGGGCTTGACCGCGGGGGCCATGCTTCAGTGGCGCTACCACCCCATGACGCTCAGCCTCAAGCGCGCTTTAGCCGCAGGCGCCCTCGGCGATGTGATGACCATCGAGGGCAAGATGCTGAACGGCCTTCTGCTCTACCGGGACACCTCTACCTATTCATTCGATCCCGAAAAGGCCGGACACGGCATCCTTTCCTGGCTCGGCTGCCACTGCCTTGATCTGGTCCTCTATCTGATGCAGGAAAGAGTCGTAGAAGTGATGGCCATGGTGGGCAACCTCAACCCGGAGAAAGTCGCAGTAGAGGATACAGGGTTCCTGATTCTGAAGTTCGAGAGCGGCCGCATGGGCACTTTCCAGGCCGGCTACCACCTGCGGGGCGGCAAGGCCGCCTACGACTTCTACATCGGTATGCGCGGTACGGAAGGATTCGCCATCCTGCCGTATCTTGAACCCCAGGAGGAAACGTCGGGAGGCAGTGAAGTCGAGCATACTGCAACCTACTCTCTCTTCAGTGAAGCGCGCGGCTGGAACACGGGCGGAGTACGCAAGGAACGTTTTACGATTCCCCATTCGCCGGTCTACGGCGGCGTCATGGCGGAAGAGCTTTTCCGCGATTTCTTTGACGCAGCGCAGAGCGGCGCGCCCGCGCCGGCGCCAATCGAGGACTCGGTGCATATGCTGGAGATCATCGAGGCGGCCAAGGAATCTTCAGGTTCCGGCCGTGCCGTCAGCATTTCCCTTTGACCGCCGGAGGACTGCGTACGATGGCAAGCATGACCTACCGCGAGACTTTCGAAGATGGCGCAGGCGGCTGGATAGCCTGGTTGGGGCCTGGCCGGCCGGCGCCGGCCGTCATTGAAGACGGTGCCCTGGTCTCGCGCGGCCCTTGGGGTATAGACTCCAACCATGCCCCGCCCGGCGGCGGCTACCTTCATCTCCTGTTCATTCTGCACACGGCCCACCAGGACAATCCCGGCGAGAGCTATGCGCCGCTTCTGGGCGGGAACCGCTTTATCGAAGGCGGCTACCCTCGCGACTTCCGCAACGCCCGCCTTACCCTGCGGCTCAAAGGCGATGTCGATCTGCAGGGCGCTGAGCTGAGGCTGCACTGCCAGTCGCGCGTGGGAGACAGGGCGATCAACTTTGTAATGACAGCGGAGTCCTTCAAGGTGACGCCGGACTGGTCGGAGCAGACGATAACGTTGGCGCCGGACCCTGACAAGTGGCTCTGTCTGGGCGCCCGCCGCGACCTGACTGAGGTCTATGGTTGGGGCGATATTGACAGCGTCCTGCGAGATGTCAATATCGACATAATCCTCCTGCTGCACCCTCTGAAAATCGTCCCGCTCAGCCCACAGCAAGGCGGTCCACACGCTCGACGCGCGGAAGTGGACTACGCGGTGGACAGAAGGTATCTTCCAACCGGAGAGATCAGGTTGGGAGAGGTCCAAATCGACTTCGGAGACACGTAGCCGCGATTGAGCCGGATTCCGGAGCTTGCCGGAGAGGAACGGGAATCCCCGATCATTGACATGACCACCTGTAAGTGCTAAACTGCGGCCACCATCGACGGTTGGTCGCGTGCCCTGGCGCAAGCCTTTACCGCAGTCTCTTGATGCCCCGTCGTGATTTCGCAAAGGTGGATGCAACAGCCGCACTTGCGATTGGGGGGTGAAGTGCGGGGCAGTGAAACCAACCTCTTCATATAGCGTAGTCAACGCATTGAAATCGCCAATCGAACCATGACGGTCTAAGGAGGGCGAAAAAGCGGGTCACAAAATCGGGGGCTGACACACTCCCAAGATTTTCTACTTCGACGGAATCTTACTGACGGAACCACCTCTCATTCAAGCTTCAAGAACCAGATGGAGTCAAACCATGAAAAAGTCGAGACTTTCTCGCCGTGATTTCCTGAGCGTCTCAGCGACGGCAGCCGCTGGCGTCATGCTGACCGCCTGCGTGCCGGCCGCCGTGCCGAGCGACGAGCCCGAGGCCATGGCTGAAACTGAAGCGCCGGCCGAAGAAGCTGCCGCTATGGACGGCGGAACGATGACGTTTTCCACAGGTTCCCCCTGGGGGACTTTCAGCCCCTTCCGACCGACTTACCAATACGGCTACAGCAGCAACACGCCCGCCATGCTGACCCACAGCCGCCTGTTTGACCTCGACCGCAACAACGACACGCACCCGAACCTGGCAACGGAGTGGGAGGTGTCCGACGACGCCACCGTGTACACGTTCAAACTGCGCGAGGACGCCAAGTGGCACGACGGCGAGCCGGTCACCGCCAACGATGTGGTGAGCACGGTCCGCTTCATCTTGACGCAAGCCACCAACATCAATCCCCGGCGTTGGATCAGCGCCCTCAAGGGTGGGCAGGACTTCTATGATGGCGTAAGCGATGAGTTGCCGGGCGCTTACGCGCCGGATGACTTCACCGTCGTCTTCGAACTGGAAGAAACGAACGTCGGTTGGCACCTTTCAGCCACGACGGACCTTCAGATTCTGCCGGCGCACATCTTCAACGCCGTGACGCCTGAAGACATCGTTGAGCACCACGCGCCCGCCTGGTATACACCCGAACTGAACATCGGCTCCGGCCCCTTCAAATTCGTACGCGCTGAGCGCGACCAGTTCGTCGAATTGGTGCGCAATGAGGACTACTACGGCGGCGCGCCCAAACTCGAGCGCATCATCTTCAAGAACTTCGGCGCGGCCGACACCCAGTTCATCGCGCTGCAGAAGGGCGAACTGGATGTATGGAACGTCCCGCAGGACTTCTACGAACAGTCACTGGAACTGGACAATGTGGACGTCCACCTGGTCAACCGCAACTATATTCGCGTCTTCCTCCTGAACTATGAATCGCCGGTTCTCGCCGACAAGCGCGTGCGCCAGGCCCTGGCCTACGCCATCGACCGTGAGGGGATCTGCGAAGGTCTGTATTCCGGCCTCTGCGTTCCCTACAACTCGTACATGGAGATGCGCCCCTGGCTGGCCGACGGCCTCAACGAGTACGAGTACAATCCTGAGAAGGCAAAAGAGTTGCTGGCCGCCGCCGAAGCCGACGGTACCTGGGACCCGAACAACGTGCTGCGCGTCAACTGGTATTACAGCGATGCCCTGCACCAGGACATCATGGCCGCGATTCAGCAGAACCTGAAGGCTGTCGGAGTGGAGACGCAACTCCAATACCTGGAAGGCACTTCGGCCGTGGAAACACAGAGCGCCTGTGACTTTGAAATGTATTACCAGGGGTGGGGCTTCTCATTCCCCGAGCAGTACAACTCATTCTTCACCGATGCCGAGCGCTGCCGCACGCCTTGGGGCGACCCGGACGCACAGGCGATGTTCAACCAGACCGCGACCACGGTTAACCTTGAAGAGCGCATGGCGATTCACGAAGAGATCCAGAAGCGCCTTAACGACGAACTGCCGATGATGCCCTTCCTGCAGTTCATCGGCCCGGTGGCAGTCAACAAGCGGGTACAGGGCTTTAACGAGGACGCCCTCTGGAACCGCTACTATCCGTGGAGTAACGGCTTCGCCAACGCGGTCAATTGGTCTGTTTCGGGTTAACGACTTTATGGAGAGAATGAGAAGAGTAGAGAGGCGTCTCCCTCCTCTCTGCTTCTCTCCTTCTTTCCTCCGTCTGTCTTTCCTCCGCCTGTGAGAGCATAGCTTTGCGAACCTACATTTTGCGCCGCTTGGCGATCTCAGCGCCCATTCTCCTGGGGCTGACCATGGTGACTTTCATATTCACCGAACTGATGCCGGGCGACTTTGTCGACGCATTGATTCCGCCGCTGGCGATTGTCAACTACACGCCGGAGCAGCTGGAGTCGATGCGCGAAAACTACGGCCTCAATCAACCCGCCCCGGTCCGTTACCTGATCTGGTTGCGCGAGCTGGGGAAGGGCAACATGGGGAGGTCGCTGATATCGGGAGCGCCCGTCCGCGACGAAATCCTCCAGAGGATGCCGGCTACCCTTCAGCTCACTGCAACCTCGCTCTTGTTTGGCATCCTGTTTGGCGCCGCCCTGGGCATACTTTCCGCAGTCAAGCAGTACACCTGGGTCGACCAGACGCTCACGCTGCTTGGCTTCATCTGGATATCCACACCGGGCTTCGTCTTTGCGATCGGGGCAATTTTTCTGTTCTCATTGAAGATAAGTCTCTTCCCTACCTCCGGCATTACAGACTATGGCGAAGAGGCGTCGATTCTGACGCGCCTTCACCACATGTTCCTGCCCGCTCTGGTCCTGGGATTGGGAAGTATGGCCGGTTTCATGCGCTACTCCCGCAGCAGCCTCCTTGACGTGATCCGCCAGGACTACATCACGGTCGCACGCGCCAAGGGGCTGGCCGAAAAGGCTGTCCTGCTGGGCCACGCCCTGCGGAACGCGCTCATTCCCCTGATTACGATAATAAGCCTGGACATCCCTTTCCTGATAGGCGGCACTGTCATCATTGAGCAGATTTTTGCCTGGCCGGGAATGGGAACATACAGCCTGACCGCGATCTATTCACGCGACTATCCCGTCATCATGGGCGTGAATTTCATGGTCGCGCTCGTCGTGCTGCTGAGCAACCTGCTCGCCGACATCACCTATGCGTTTGCCGATCCGCGAATTCGCTACGAGTAGCAAGAGTTCCAGGCGCGACGCGCCGAACTGCTGAGAATCCAATGGTATCCCTTCTACACATTCGTCACTGTCCTGGGCAGGCGCCATCAGGATCGGAGAAATTGGTCGATGTCCGCCTCTGAGCTTTCCGATACGCTGGACGCGCCCCGCAGGGACTCCGTACAGCAGCGATTCTGGCGCCGGCTGTTCCGGCACAAGCTGGGCATGGTCGGCCTGGTTATGCTGTCGCTCCTGGTGATCGCCGCCATCTTCGCGCCCCTGCTGGCCGGCGTCGACCCGGCGGCCATGGATTTGAAGATGAAGAACAAGCCGCCCAGCGTCGAACACATCCTGGGCACCGATGCCATTGGCAGGGACGTTTGGGCCCGCCTGGTCTACGGCGCCCGCGTCTCGCTCTCGGTTGGCCTTGTCGCAGTCGGCATCTATACCTCGATCGCCCTCATTCTTGGCAGCATCTCCGGTTATGCCGGCGGCCACGTCGATAACGTCATCATGCGTTTCACAGATATAATCATGTGTTTCCCCACCTTTCTCCTGATCATTACAGTGGCCTCGGTGCTGCCCCCCAACATCTTCAATATCATGGTGATCATCGGCATCTTTGGCTGGCCCGGCATGACGCGCCTGATACGCGGCCAGTTTCTCAGCCTGCGCGGCCAGGACTTCGTAATCGCCGCAGTTGCGGTCGGCGTCCCGACCCGGCGGATCATCTTTCGTCATATTCTGCCCAACGTCGTCGGGCCGGTGGTCGTGGCCGCCACCCTGGGGCTGGCTGGCGCCATCCTGACGGAGTCCAGTCTGAGTTTTCTCGGCCTGGGCGTGCAGCAGCCGACGCCAAGCTGGGGGCAGACCCTGACCACCGCCCTGCAACTCCCGATTCTGGAGAACTTGCCCTGGCGCTGGCTTCCTTCGGCGACCGCGATCGCCTTCGCCGTCTTGTCGATGAACTTTTTCGGCGACGCCTTACGCGACGCCTTCGACCCGCGCCAGCATCTGGACTGACCTCTCCCGGCCTTTGTCCGTCTGCTCGATGGACTCGCACAACAGACCATTCTTCCGCTTGGAAAGTGTCATTCTCTCGCATGAGAAGTAGCAATGACCGGCCATAAAGAAAGGCAGTTTCCAGCGGGAGAACGGCAGCTCTTCCTGGATAGCGATGACGTCGCGCATATCGACGGTCTGCGCCGCGTGTTCCATCAGCCTCAGAAGCGGGGGGCTGTCATTCGGCGCGAGCCTGCCCTGGGGGGAAAACCGGAGATCCGCAGCGCGCCGGTTTGGGACCCCGAGAGGACGGTGTGGAAGCTGTGGACTATCTGCATTACGCCGGAGGAGTTGCACGGCATAGCCGGCCTGTCCGGCTACCACGAGAGCCGCGACGGACTCCACTGGTATCAACCCATAGTTAGCCAGGCAGAATACAAGGGCACTCGCGAGAACAATCTCGTATATATCCCCATGGGCGACGGCTGCACCGCGGAGATCCTTGGAGCCGTGTACGACAGGGGCGACCCGGACCCGGGCCGGCGGTACAAAGCACTGAGCTTCACGATGGCGCCGGAGCTGGCCATCCTTTTCGCCGTTTCGCCGGACGGAATCCATTGGACGCGGGTGAACATTCCGCCGATTGCCTCGGGCGACGAACCCAACTTCAGTTTCGATGAGAAAGAACGTCTCTTCATCGCCACGGTCAAAGTCCCGGGCCCTTTCGGCCGCTCCCATGCCCTGACCGTCAGCGAGGATTTCGAACACTGGACCGAACCGGAGCTGGTCTTCCATGCGGACGAAGAGGACCAGGAGCAAGCGCGGCAGATTATCGCCGCGCGGCTGGCCGACTCTACGCTGCAACAGCCTGTCTTCAACCACCCGGAAGAACACGCGGTTGACGTCTACAACTTTTCCATCTCCCGCTACGAGAGCCGCTACATCGGCTTCGCCTCCATGTTTTACCATACGGGCCGCGCCTGGAACGACCGCAACCATGACGGCTTTCATCACGTACAGATGGCGGGCAGCCGGGACATGCGCAGCTGGAGGCGGCTCGGCGAACGGGAGCCTTTCATCGGCCCGTCGCCCCTGGGAAGCGGCGCCTTTGACACGATGCAGATATTGGGTCCCTCCTCCCCCGTGGTCCGCGGAGACCGGCTCTGGTTCTACTACTCCGGCATCCGGCATCGCTGGCAGCCGCCCAAGGCCGGCCCGGACCGGGCCGCCATCTGTCTGGCCACCCTGCGGCGGGACGGCTTCGTCTCTTTGGACGCCGGTGAAAGCGAAGGCGCTCTCACGACCGCGCCTTTCTGCTGGGAAGGGGAGCGGCTCTATCTGAACGCCGAGGCCGAAAACGGCGAGATCCGGTGCGAGCTACTGGACAAAACGGGTCAACCGCTGCCCGGGTACGGGCGCGAAGACTCGATTCCACTGAACACGGACAGCGTGTACCTGCCCGCCACCTGGCGCGAAAAGGAAAGCATGCCGGCAGAGGCCGCAAGCCCTGTCCAGCTACGAATCTGGTTGCGCAACGCCCGACTATACAGCTACTGGTTTGAATAGAGGAGGAGTGCCATGACATCTCTTACAATCAGAAAATTCCCCCGCCTTGAAAGGCAGCTCTTTCTCGACAACGCCGACGTCGCCAGCATCAAGGGCCTGGCAAAGAGCCTTCACCAGCCGAACAAGAAGGGCGCCGTCATCCGTGCAGACCCGCACATGGCGCTGCGAGCCGGATCGGACGGCGGTCCCGCCTACCGGCCGCAGACGCGGACCGCGCCCGTATGGGATCCCGAGGCCAATCTCTGGAAGTTCTGGACGATCGGGGCAAAAATCGACTGGTATAAGGGGCGTTCCTCCTACCACGAAAGCCGCGACGGGCTTCACTGGTATCAGCCAACCGTCGGTCGCTGGGAATACCAGGGATCAACCGACAACAACCATGTCGCCATTCCCCTTGAGAACGACCACTCTTCAGAGGTATTGGGCGTAGTCTACGATGCCGGCGACCCCGATCCCGCCCGCCGCTTCAAGGCCATCAGCTTCGTCATGGAGCCCGATCTTTCGATCATCTTCGCCGTTTCGCCGGACGGGATCGTATGGAAGCGCATCGACACGCCGGCCATCCTCTCCGGCGATGAACCGAATTTCAGTTTTGATGCCGTTAACCGCCGCTTCATCGCTACGGTCAAAGTGCGGGGGACGTATGGACGCTCCCACGCCGTGACCACCAGCGAGGACTTCCACCAGTGGAGCGAACCGCAGCTGGTCTTTCAGGCGGACGACGAAGATCAGGATCTTGCGCGGGAAGTCATTGCGCGACGGCTTGCCAGTCCCGCGCTGCAACAGACGGTGGTTAACCACCCGGAAGAGCACGGCGTGGACGTCTACAACTTCAGCATATCGCGGTACGAAAGCCGTTACATCGGCTTCGCCTCCATGTTCCACCACGTGGGACGCTCCGTTGACGGCCGCAATCACGACGGCTTCCACCACGTTCAGCTGGCCAGCAGCCAGGATATGTACACGTGGTTGCGGCAGGGCAGCCGGCGGCCCTTTCTCGACTCGTCGCCTCTGGGAGGCGGCGCCTACGACACCCTGCAGATGCTCGGCCCTTCCTCACCGGTCGTTCGCGACGACGAGCTCTGGTTCTACTACACGGGCGTGAAATTCCGGCGTCTCCCGCCGAAATGGGACCCGGATCATGCCGCTATCTGTCTGGCCGTGCTGCGGCGGGACGGATTCGTCTCGCTGAACGACGTTAAGGAGGGCGGCTCCGTAATCACCGAACCATTCCACTGGGAAGGGGAGCATCTCTATCTCAACGCGGTCGCGGACGACGGCGAGGTAAGGGTTGAGCTGCTGGATGTCGACAGTGAGCCATTGCCCGGCTACGGCGCCGAAGAGGCTGCCGTCGTGAGTGAGGACAGCGTCCGGCAACAGGTTCTTTGGCGCGAACACAGCGGGATGCCTGATCCTGCCGGCGGGCCGGTCCGGCTGCGCTTTAGCCTGACCAATGCAGAGCTGTACAGCTACTGGTTCGAATAATCCCTGACGAGACGAAAGGCTGAAATCGGGAAGCTGTTCCTGAACCCGGCTTAGTCGCACGGTTGAAGAAGGGACCTTCAAGGAGCGAGGAACGGACAATGGTTCAGACTGCAACGGCAATACAACAAGCCTATACCTCGGAAACGCCCAGCTCGCGCGCGCAGTTCGAGAGGGACCGCCAGTCGATGCCGGGCGGGGCGAAAGGGGCCTACTTTTACGCTCCCTATCCCATCACCATGCAGAGGGGGGAGGGCTGTTATCTCTATGACATCGACGAACGGCGGCGCGTCGATTTTGCCAACCACCACACCGGTCAGATCCTGGGCCACAACAACGCCGCCGTACATGCGGCGGTCGAGGCACAGCTCACCAGGGGTATCGCGCTCGGAGCGCCGACCGGAGCGGAAGGGGCCCTGGCGGAGGAGATGTGCAGCCGCGTGGCCTCCCTGGAAAAAGTCCGTTTTTGCAACTCCGGAACGGAGGCATCCTTGCACGCGATCCGGCTGGCGCGCGGGTTCAGCGGGCGGCCCAGGATCGCCAAGATGGAAGGCGGGTACCACGGCAGCCATGACCTGGTTGAGGTGAGCGTTGCTCCGCCGCTGGACAAGGCGGGCCCCGCAGATGAACCATACTCCGTGCCGACTGCGGGCGGCATGTCTCCGAACGCCCCCTCCGAGGTGATTGTACTGCCGTTCAATAACGAGGAAGCTCTGGAGAGGTTGGTTCGCCGTCACCGCGACGAACTGGCCTGTGTGATTCTCGACCCCAAGACAGGTATCCTGCCGGTCCGCAAGGAGTACGTACAGGCCGTGCGCCGGGTGACCGAGGAAAACGACGTGCTGCTGGTTCTCGATGAAGTGGTTGCATTTCGCGTTGCCCGCGGCGGCGCCCAGGAATACTACGGCATCAGCCCGGACCTGACGACGTTCGGCAAGCTGGTGGGAGGCGGGTTCCCGGTCGGCGCCTTTGGCGGCCGTGCCGACATTATGGATCTGTTCGACAGCAGCGGCGAACCGACCGGCTTCTTCCAGAGCGGCACTTTCAGCGCCCATGCAGTGGTGATGGCGGCAGGACTTGCCACTTTACAGCAGTTAACGCCCGGCGCCTTCGAGCATCTGAACGGACTGGGCGAACGCCTGCGCGCGGGGTTGGAGGACCTCGGCGCCCGCATCAGCACGCCCCTGCAGGCTGTCGTGCTCGGTTCTCTGTTCAGCGTCTATTTCACCGCTGAGCCGCTCGTCGATTACCGGAGCCTGTCCGACAACGACGGTGAATTGTCCCACCGCGTATTCCTTTCTCTCCTCAACCAGGGTTACTTCCTGAGTCAGGGGCTGTCAATGAATGCGCTCTCGCTGCCGATGGAGAACGAGCACATCGATGGACTCGTGTCAGCGTTCGAAAAGGCGATTGAAGAGAGCAGGCTGTAGCAGTACATCTTGCAGGATTTCCTGAGGCAAGTGGCCGGCGCGGACAGAAGTCGCGGGAGCCGCCCCTCAAACCAGATCGGTTGAAAGGAACAACCATGTACGCTATCGACTTTATTTCTGAATTCAGTGTCAATCAGATCCCCGAACCGGATACAACACTGGAGGCGCTGCTTAGTCAGACGGAGGAGCACGATACGACGCTGACGTTGACGACATCGAGGCGGGGCCTTGTCAACCAGATCAACACGGAGGCCGTCGCCGAGACTCTGGAGGTTACGGCCAAACATCCTCGCCTCCTGGCAGTAGGTACGCTCGATCCCCGCTACTTCCTCAACTGGCGGGATGACCTGCAGGCCTGCGTCGACGGCGGTTGCGTTGCAATCCGGTTCGCACCCGGCCCGCAGAATTGGAGCCCGGAGACACTGGTCTTTGAACATATGGTGAAGGCGGTCGGGGAGGCCGGACTGCCGGTCATCGTTGACTTCAAGGGATCCCCTGAAGCCCTGAGCTGGATCCGCAAGGTGGCCGAGGTCTGCCACCGGCATGACGTGAATGTTGTCATGAACGAGGTCAGCTATGCGCACATGGGCGAGTTGATCACGGTCATGCAGGTGTACCCCAATGTCTACGCCGCGATTCGCTGGCTCTGCCTGGCGGACGGGCTGGAAGTGATGGTGGACGCCGGAATCGGCGACAGGCTGCTCTATGGCAGCAACTCCCCCAAGTATTCGATTCGCTCGCTGCGCAACCAGATCTTCATGGCGAAGATTACGGATGAACAGAGGCAGGCGATCCTGGGAGCCAATGCGCTCCGCCTGCTCGATCTGGACATCGAGGATCTGCCGGCGGAGCCGCAAATGATCAAGGCTGAGGCGGATCTGCCGGACGAGCCGATCATCGACATTCACGCCCATGTATCCGGCTTCCACTGCGCAGAGCCTTTCAACACGCGCTTTGAGACGAACGTGCCGGAGATGACCGAGCGCTGCAATATCCAGTACACATTTGTCTCCTCCTACAACGCCATCAACTATGACATGTGTGAGGGGAACGCCGACACGCAGGCCTTCCTTGACCGCTATCCCAATCTGCGCGGCTACATCGCCATTGACCCGCGCGACCTGGCCGGTTCGGTTGCACAGATGGAACGCTACTTCCAGGATTCCCGATTCGTGGGGGTGAAACTCTACTGCCCGTTCGGCGGCAACATGGCGACCAAGCGGATGCAGGACCTGCTGGACGAAATTGCGAAGTTCGGCCGGCCGGTCAAGATCCACATGGACGAGGGCGGCTCACCCTATCCGGGCGTGCGTTCGGCGGCGGAGCGCAATCCGGACCTGGTAATCATCAAGGCGCACGGGGACGATGTAGAGGGCGCGCGCCAGGTCGTGGATCTGCCGAACGTCTACTTCGAGTTCTGCAGCAGCGGCATCAACGCCGGCACTATCCGCCGCTCGATGGATATCCTGGGGCCGGAACGGATTCTGTTCGGCACCGACCAGCCTCTCTTTGCGCCGTGGTTTGAGTATGGCGCCTATGTTGACGCGATTCAGACGCAGCAAGAGGCCGATCTCATATTCCGCGAGAACGCGCGACGAATTTTCAGGCTGGACTGATGCCTGAGCGTGGATCATCCTGATGCCGTGGACGTTTCTTCCGAAACGACCTGCATCGCTCACAGACCGAATGGATAACCCGGTCGAACTATAACAAGGAGAATCCTGAAATGGCCATTGCAATCGAACGCAACTCCCCGCCTGTGCGGAGCGGATCGTTTGGCCCCCAGTGGGACATGGGCGAAGAGGAGATAAACGAACTGATCGAGGTGATCCGCTCCGGGAAACTCAACCGGCTCAGCGGCAACAAGGTTGACCAGTTTGAGCGGGACTTCGCCGAGATGAACGGCGTCAAGTATGCCCAGGCGGTTACGTCGGGCACCGCTGCCGTGCATACCGCCGTCGGCACAATCGACCCCAACCCGGGCGACGAGATCATTACAACGAGCATCACCGATATGGGCACGATCATCGGCATCCTCTACCAGAACGCCGTGCCCGTGTTCGCCGACATTGATCCCAGGACGGGCAACCTAGACATTGCGGATGTCGAAGCCAAGATCACCGAACGAACCAAGGCGATCATTGTCGTGCATCTCTTTGGCAATCCTGCTCCGATGGAGGCCTATGTTGAACTCGCGCGCAAGTATAACCTCTTCTTGATCGAGGACTGCGCGCAGGCTCAGCTGGCAGAGTACGGCGGCAGGCCGGTCGGTACGTGGGGGGACTTCGGCTGCTACAGCTTTGGCGGAAAGCACATGACGACCGGCGACGGCGGCATGGTCATCAGCAACCGGGACGATCTGGCCGAACGGTTGAAATGGTTTGCGGACAAGGGCAACCCCCGCAGCCCGGTATACGAGCACTACTATCTGGCCCCCAACTATCGCATGACCGACCTGCAAGGCGCAGTCGGCGTTGCCCAACTCAAAAAGGTGACCGACGCGGTCCGCCGCAAGCAGTGGGTCGCCAACCACCTGAATGAGGTTGTCGACGGCGAAGCGGGTCTCTCATTGCAGCCGGTCCTGCCGGAGGCTACGCACTCGTACTGGGTCTACGGATTTCACGTTGATGCTGCGGTCATGGGTGCGACGGCAGAGCAGTTTGCGGCGGCATTGCAGGCCGAGGGTGTGCCGGCCAACTCGCCCTACATGGTCTATCCGGTCTACAAGTACCCGGTCATGGCCCAGCAGCGCGCTTATGGAACGGCTGACTTCTCCTACGCCGGCGAGAAGGCCGCAGCCATGGACTACGGCTCAATATCGCTGCCGGGCGGGGAAAGTTTCCTGGAGACGGCGGTGGTGATTCCGATGAGCCCCTCCTACACCGACCAGGACGCGGCCGATTTCAGCACGGCGATCAAGAAGGTCGGCGACTACTACCGTTCAAAACTGTCAGACCAGGGTTAAGACTTATGTCTATACAGTTCACTTTCCAGCCGCGTGTCCCCGTTTTCGATGCGAATGTCCGTGTGGGCGACCTTCACTATCAGCCCTCGCCTTGCCGCAGTCGCGACCAGCTGCTGTCCGAAATGGACCGCCACGGGGTTGAAAAGGCGCTCATCTACCACGCCCAGACGGAGGAAGTGAGCCCGTTTGACGGCAATGGTTTTCTTGAAGCGTGGTTGGATGACAGCCGCCTCTTTCCCCAGTGGTCGATCATGCCTACGCCAGACTCCTTGGCGCAGGTGCAGGCGCTGCACGAACAGGGGCGTGTCCACAGCGTCCGCCTGCACAATGCGCGCTCGGTCGGGCTGCCCTTCAGGCCATGGTCGTGCGGGGCTATGCTCACGTGGCTGAGCGACAACCGCATCCCCCTCTGGATTCCGTTGCCCGATGCCGATGCGGACGAGTTGGCGATGACCTTGAGCGCCTTTCCGGAGCTGGTCACGGTCCTGGTGGGCGCTCACTACAGCCACGCCCTGTGGGTGCGGCCGTTGATGACAACGCTGCCCAATTCCTACCTGGAGTTGAGCCGGATCGAGCCGCTGGGGGAGGTGGAGGCGCTCTGCGGCGAGTATGGGGCGGAGCGCTTTGTCTACGGCTCCTGGTATGACCGCTTAGCCATGGGGACGATGCTCTATTACCTTCACCATACCGACATCAGTGAGTCGGAGCTGGAACTGATCTGCGCGGGGAATCTGCTACGCATTCTACAGGGAGAGGGCCGGCATGATTGAAGAGCAGAGAGTGATCGACTTTCACGGCCATACCGGCCGCCTCGACAGCTACAATGGGGTCGACGATCCGGCGCTGATCCTGCGCGCAATGGACAGAGTGGGTATCGACGTCTCCTGCGTTTTCAATATCTTTCACCCTGACGGCACGACCGGCAACGACATTACGGCCCAATTCGTGGCCAAGCATCCCGACCGCTTCGTCGGTTTCGCCTATGTGTCGCCGATGATGCCGGAAGGCATGGTTGCGGAACTGACCCGGGCGATAGATGAGCTGGGCCTGGTCGCAATCAAGCTCTACCCGCCCTATACACAGTGGGACCTGAACGAACCGATCTGGCATCCGATCTACGAGTTCGCCAATGCGCGCGGACTGGCGATCATTTTCCACACGGGTACAGACCCGCATTCCCACCCGGGCTTGCTGGCAGACTGTGCGGCCAGATTCCCCAACGCCAACTTCGTGTCCGGCCACGCAGGCAATGTCGCAGAGCCGCGGGCGGCTGCCATCAAGGCGGCGCAGGACTATCCCAATATCTTTCTGGAGACCTGCTCTACCTTTCGCACGCCGGGCGTTATCGAGCAACTGGTGAACGAGGCCGGCGCCGACCGGGTCCTGTTTGGATCGGATATCGCCCTGATGGACTCTCGCCCGCAGCTGGGCAAGATCATAACGGCCGACATCTCTGATGAGGCCAAGCGGCTGGTCTGCGGCGGGAACGCGGCGCGCCTGTTGGGAATCTGAACTGCGTTGAGGTGGCACGTTTGACCTGGCTGGAGTACACCAAGAACCTGGCAGGGGCAGGCGAGCCGCTTGTGTCTCCATCATGCAGCCTGCGGGAGGTCAGTTCATGGACTACAGTGATTCCGATCGCGAATTCTGGGAGGAGGAGCTGGCGGACTTCGTCCCTCAACGCGTGTTTGATGCCCACTGCCACCTGTTCGATGCGGCGGATATGCGGCCGGACGCGCCGGCGACGACACGATCGTACGCCGATCTGGAAACACTGCGGGCGTGGGGCCGTCTCATGTTCCCCGGCCGGCGCATGAATTTCCTCCTCCTGGGGATGCCCAAGATCGGCATCGACGTTGAAAAGCATACCGACATGCTTGCCGGGCAAGTCGCCCTGGACCCCTCTTCGCGGGCCAATCGCCTGGTCACTCCTTCCTGTAACATTTCTCGCATTGAGGAAGACATCAAGCGGGCCGGCTTTATCGGCCTCAAGCCCTATCGGGTCTTTTCTTCGACCGGTGATGCGGACCTCTGCCGGATTCACGAGTTTCTGACGCACGAACAGATGGAGCTTGCCAACGACCGCGGCCTCTGGGTCACAATGCATCTGTCGCGGCCGGGGGGCTGCGCCGATGAGGAGAACCTGGCGGACCTCGAAGAATACACGACGCGCCGCTACCCCCGCATCAGATGGATCCTTGCCCATTGCGCCCGCAGCTTCACTTACTGGCCAATTCGAGAGGCGATCGACCGCTTGCGGGACCTGCCAAATATTTGGTATGATCTGTCGGCGGTTACGACCATGCCTCCCTTCTTGACGTTGTTCCGAGAGGAAGATCTGAAACGGATCTTCTACGGGTCGGATGGTGTCGACTCAGCTTTCTTTCACGGCAAATACGTTCCCTTCGGGCGATACTGGTACCAGGTTGAGCCCGATGAAGCGCACTTCAGCTTTGCCCATACGGACGCACGTCCGGTTCTCTGCATTTACGAACAGATTATGGCCATGAAACAGGCCGCTGAGATCGCGGGACTTTCCCGGGACGAAATAGAAGGGATCTTCTGGCGCAATGCCGTCGAGGCATTTCAGATCGATACCCAAGACGAAGCTGCGCCTGCCTAACGGCTGAACCGTCTCCGGTGGGTGAAGTAACAATCACTTGACCCAGTGTGGATGCAGATCCGGACCAGGCATACGGGAGGAACGAACAGAGAGTAGCGACTACCTGAACTTATAGCCCAAATAGGAAAAACCCATGAGCCACGTTCATCAGCGTCCAGAGTTGGGTCCAACACCTGGCCCAAGTATAGCGGAGATGGAGGAAGGGCTGAGACGGTGGGCGGCTGCCCGGCCTGGTATCATGCAGGTCGAGACAGTAGGTCGAACACCGAAGGGGCTACCTGTGCTGCTTTGTCGCATCAGCGAGACTGATGTTTCCGACGAAGACAAGCAGGTGGCCCTTTTTACTTCGACGCATAGCGGCGTTGAGAGGGTGACGACGGCCGGCCTGCTCCAACTGATAAAGTGGCTCATCGGCGACGACCCACTGGCGAAGGAGATTCGGCGGCGTCAAGTCGTGCTCATCATGCCGGCCTGCGAACCGGAGAGTTATGATCGAGAGCTGATTGACGTTGCCGAGTTTTTCGCCGGCCGCAGCCGCTGGGTCTATGAAGGATGGGGGTGGGACGGCCCCCTGGACCCTGAGAATCAACCTGAGGCGATGGCCGTTAAGGAGGTCGTGGACCGGTACCGGCCGGAAGTCCATCAGGACGTGCATGGCATATGGTTTGAGCAGTCAACCATGACCGAGAGCACCGGGATATCCTGGGCTTCAAACCTGTACCGCGGCTACTGGCGGGCGATTCCCGACCTGATGAACCGGGCGGCGGAAGATGCCGGTTATCTGACAACCCGGGGCGAAGAGAGTGCCGGGCAGATGCTGTCCACAGTTCCGGTCGAGGGTGTCGAGCGCTGGTTCTACGGAAGTACTTCAACGCCGAAGGTCGTCTGCGGCCTCTATTCCTACATCCAATACCATAGCATCATACAGACGATGGAGGTCGGCTGGGAGGAAAGCGCAGTATTGCGTCTGCGCCGGCTGCTACAGGTAGGGAATGAGGTGTGGCGGGAGGAACCCTACCCGGGCTACCCCGCCAACCAGGTCAGCTGCCGCTCCTCTGTAGCCATCGCTGCATGGGGCAAGACGGCTTCGCAACGACGGGCAAGCCGGGTTGAGTTGTGGCGAAAGCTGCCTCAGATCTCGCATACCTGCGGCTGGCCCGAGGCCCGTGACGGTATCGTCGCCTTTGTCTCAACGACCCCGGAAAGCCGGAACCTCTATGCGCCGGGGGAGGAGTCCTCCGCGCCAAATCTGAACGAACCCAATCTGGAGCCGATGTTTGCCAAGCTCAAGCAGAATCCTCGCTTTGACGGCGATGCCCTGGACGAGTTTCTCCGAATGTCGGTATCGCGTCAGGTAACGTGGCCCCAGGTCGAGTATGAAGGACCGGCGGAACCGATCAGAAACGGCCTTGCCATCCGGCTTCGCCTTCCCCACCCCGACGTAACTTTCAAACATCTCAGATTGGATGGACACGTTATGGAGCCGTCGGACGTCGACGGCTACTTTGTTTATCACAATCCTGGCACCATCGTGCAGGTCAACATTCCACCGGGAAAGGTGGAGGACTTTCACGTGGTGACCGCGGTATTCGATTCAGCGGCGGACCGGACTTCGGGATTCCATCCTCAGGACTGGGACCTGAACGGTTGAGGCGTTGGTACCGGGTACCGCCGGACCGACCGCTTCATCTCGAGATAAGAAACTTGGAGGTGTCATGCCGGTAAGATGTGTGCGTGATGAATCGTGAACTGGGTCTGGGCAGCCTTCGGTCTCTGCGATTCAGTGTTTCGGCCGCAAGCGTGTGAATACATCGGGAGATCCTTCGACAGACATTCACAGTTATGGGGGAAATATCCAAGATGAAACGCTATCCATTGCCTATACTGATTGTCCTCTTGGGGCTGTTGATTGCAGCATGTGTCGCGCCGGCGCCGGCCGCCGGGGGTTCGGGAGCGGCGGACGCTGAGGAAGCGGCGGAGCCTGCCGTTGAGCAGGTTATTCGCTACGGCATGATTCAGAGTATGAAGACGTTTGACCCGGCCCGGGAAGGAGGGTTTGGCCGCTTTATCATGCAGCATGTATGGCTGCCGCCCTTCGTTGCCGACCCGGGCGCGAATCTGACGCCGGGAACATGCACGTCGTACGATGTCAGTGAAGACGGGACGACCTACACACTGCACGTGAATCCTGAAGTCAAGTGGTCGGATGGAAGTCAGTTCACCGCCGGCGACATCAAAGCCTGGTTTGAGTATGTGGTGAATCCTGAGAATCTGTCCGGATGGGTGCCGCCGAACTATGCCGGCATTGTGGGTTACGATGCGGTGCGCGAAGGCACTGCCACCGAGATGGAAGGCCTGGTCGTCGTCGACGAATTCACTTTGGAGATCAATTTGAAAGAGGCCGATCCCCTCTTCGTATACAAGGTGCTTGCCAACTACAACTCGGCCACGGCCAAGGCCGAACAGGCCTGGGCGGATCTGAACGGGGAGTGGTGGACCAATGATCCGCTGGTCACTGGACCGTATACGATCGAGTCATGGGATGACGACGTGATGAGCTACGTCTACGTTCCCAACCCGAACTATTGGGGAGAGAACAAGGCATCCATACGGGTCGAAGTAACTTCGGTGCTTGCTGAAGAAACGCTCAGCCTGATGTATGAGAACGACCAGTTCGACATCGTCATATTCACGGGCGCGGCTGGAGACGCGTTATCGCTCAAGTATCCCGAGGATGTCGTGCCGATGAACTACAGGTACAGCAACATCTGGGGATTCAATCCCAATCTGCCCCCGATGGACGATCCGATGGTGCGGCGGGCGTTGATTCACGCCATCGATCACGAGCGCATCGTGCAGGTAATTTACGGCGACACCAAGGATCCGGCGGCCGGCCCGATCTATCCCGGCCTGTCCGGTCATCGCCCCGAGATTTTCGAAATGGCCGGCGCGCTTCAGTACGATCCTGAACTGGCGAAGGAGGAGCTGGCGAACTCCACTTACGGTTCGGCCGAGAACCTGCCCAAACTCAATTTGGCGCTGGGTACACCGGATGCCGAGTGGGTGCGCGGCATGGAAATGATCCTGGAGATGTGGCGAGACACGCTGGGGATAACGAACGTCGAAACCAAACCATGGTGGAATGACTGGGCGCGCGGCGATGCCAGGGCGGACGTTGTTCACATGGGCGGTTTTGGCTGGGGCACGTTGCCGGATCCGGGACATGCCGTGTGGCGCGCCGCTTACACCGGGAATGCCATGAGCAGAATCCGCTACAGCAATCCTGAAGTGGACGCGCTCCTCGACGAGGCCATGTCTATCAGTCGCGATGATCCTCGCTTCCTTGAACTGGTACACGAGGCAGAGCTGATTTACCTGGAAGACTACGTTTGGAAGCCCTTCTTCGTTGTTTCCTATTCCTGGCACGCCAAGCCCTGGGTCCAGGGTCTGGAGGGTACCTGGTACAACAACTGGTACAACATCGAAGAGGTAACTGTGACGGAGCGCTAGCCTGTTGTCTGGCTGCTGTGACAGGAGAGAAGGCTGGCTCATGTATAGAGCCAGCCTTCCGGCTGCCCGGTCTATTGGGATCGACGAGACCTGGCTGTTGCCAGAGGCCTGTTTTGACTGGAGTCGAAGATTTGACCTGGGAATCTCGCGACAGCCGGCGCGAGATTCCTCTTCGTTATGGTCGCTATCGTTTCCTGAACGGTCTTCGGGGGTGCTCAGGACAGCGAAGGCGGTAGACAGACCTGACGACTCCGGTCCACGATGGTGAGGAGGAGAACAGAGATTGCTCAAGTACCTGATTATGCGAGTGCTCGGCATCATTCCGCTGCTTCTGGTGGTTCTTGTAATCATCTTCACTTTGGGCCACATGGCGCCCGGCGACCCCATCGAGATGATGTACGAAAGTATGGAGACGGTGGTCGCAACCGAAGAGATGGTGGAACGGGCGCGAGCGCGACTTGGCCTTGATCAGCCGCTTCACGTGCAGTTCATCCGCTATGTGGGCAACGTTCTCCGGGGCGATCTGGGCGACTCGATCGTTCGCAGCCGCCCCGTGTTGGGGATGATTCTGAAGGTTTTCCCAATTTCTGCGCAGGTGGGGCTACTGGCATTCGTCGTTCTGGTTGTTACCGGTATACCCTTGGGCGTCCTGGCGGCAGTCAGGCAGAACACCGCGGTGGACTATTTCATTGTCGGAGGAAGTCTTTTCCTGCGCACTGTTCCCGTATATGTTCTCGCCCCTCTGCTGTTCATCATATTGGTTCTCAGGCTTGACGTAATGAATGTTCCCTACGGCTGGAAGGGTATCGCGCACCCGAATGTGATCATGCCGACCCTGATGCTGATCCTGTTTCCCCTGGCGGTCGTAGTTCGCCAGATGAGAGTCGGCATCCTGGAAGTGGCTGAAAACGATTACGTTCGCACGGCGCGGGCGAAGGGGCTAAGGGAGCGCCAGGTAATTCTGGGGCATGTCATGCGCAACGCCATTACGCCCGTGGTGACGTCGTTGGGGCTGATCGTCACGGGTCTGATTACGGGATCAGTATTTGTCGAGCAGATTTTCGGCATTCCCGGCTATGGAAACCTGTTTGTCACCTCGCTCATTCAACGTGATTATCCTCTTATGATGGGCTGCACACTCTTTGGGGCCTTCCTCATCATGATGAGCAATCTCATCGTGGACTTTGTATACCCGTTCCTGGATCCCAGGGTGACGCTGTGACGAACCAACCCTCGCAGCAGGAGGCTGAGCAGTCGCGGCCGGGCGCCGGACGCGGGCTTCTTGCAAGAGAACTCGACAGGCCGGAAGCGGGCCGGAGAGGACTGTGGAGCGACGCGTTCAGGCGATTGCTCCGCAACCGTCTGTCCCTGATCGGCCTGATAATCGTTCTCTTCACCTATGCCGCGGCGCTTGCAGGACCGTACCTCGCGCCCTACGACCACCTGGACCAGAACCTTGAACTGATTGGCATGCCTCCCAGTGCAGAGCACTGGCTGGGTACTGACGACGTCGGCCGGGACTACTTCAGCCGCTTGCTGCATGCCATGCGCACGGCGGTACTCATATCGATTCTTGTGCCTCTCCTGACCCTTGTCATTGGTGTGACACTTGGCGCCGTCAGCGCCTATTCGGGCAGGGCGGTAGACAACACGATAATGCGCCTGGCCGACGTCGTGATGACAATCCCCACCATACTCTTTGCCGCACTGATAAATGCTTCGATTGCCGAGCCGCTGGAAGCTCTGATGGCGGCTTTGCAGGACCAGACGGGGTGGAGATTCCTGACGAACACGATCTATGTGGACTATCTGATCGTCTTCAGCGCTCTCTCGCTTATCTCATGGCCCGGCGAAGCCCGTCTGATTCGAGGCCAGATTCTTTCGCTGCGGGAGCAGGACTATGTACTTGCGGCCCGTTCCGTAGGGGCGACCAATAGGCAGATCATGCTCAGGCACCTGGTTCCCAATTCCCTGGGTCCTGTGATAGTGAGTTTTACCTTCAGCATGTCCAGCGCCATGATTCTCGAGGCCTCACTCAGCTATCTCGGTATCGGCATACAGCCGCCCGGCGCCAGTTTGGGCTCCATGATCAACAGATCGATGCCATCCTGGCGAACGTGGCCGCATCTGATCGCCATACCGGCCATCGTGCTGGGAATCGTGACGCTGGCCATCAACTTCCTGGGGGACGGTCTCAACGACGCGCTGAATCCGCGGCAGTCAGGCAAATAGAGAGGACGCTTCGTGAATCTCAACTGGACGCCTCGCGTTTGGTCTCAAGGATCTGCGGACAGTGGTGATCTGCTCTCCTACCCGTCCCTCCCGGAACTGGATTCGTTTTACAGGGAGTTACAGGACGTGTTTCCGCGTTCGGTTGCCCTGGAGAAGGCCGGACACTCGGTGCAGGGACGACCGATCCGGCTCTTGACCATCACGGACCAGGACATCGGCGACGAAGACAAACAGCGCGTCCTGATGGTTGGGCAAGAGCATGGGCAGGAACGCAGCGCCAGCCTGGCGCTACTGGAACTGGCTCGCTGGCTGGTTACGCCGGCTGCCGCCGGAATCCGTCGCTGGCAACGGATCGGCCTGATGCCGGTGGTCAACCCTGATTCGTGGGAGGATCTGCGGTTCAACAATGTGAATGACGTAAACCTCTATGCGGATTTCTCCCTGGATCGCGAGCCTACGCAGCCGGAGTCCCGGGCCGTATCAGAGGTTCTCGCCCGAATGCAGCCGGAGCTGTTCTGCTCTCTTCACGGGACTGAATTTGGCTGGCAGTATCGCATGGGGGAGAGCAACGGATTTTCGTGGACGACCAGTCAGTTTGATCGCAGCCACTCGCGACTCTTCATCGAGGAGATCAACCGGGCCGCGGAGTCTGCAGGATTCCCCCAGGACCGGGGCGAAGAGGAGGCGGAGCGAATTCTGCCCTGGCTGCCGGACAATATCCACCATTCGTATTACTCAGGCCGGCGCATAACGTCCTGCGTCCATGCCTATCACCGTTATCATACGCTCGCCAATACGATGGAGGTCCATCATCCCCACAGCGGGCTGATTCGCTGCAAAAGGATGCTCGAGCTTGGCAATCAGCCGTGGCGGACTGAATCCGTCGCCGGTTATCCCGTCCGCACCATGTTCCAACAGGACGAGACCTTTGTGGCGGCGTATGGACAGAGCGCGGCTGAACGCCGCGCCAGCCGCGTCCAGCTGTGGGCGCATTCGAACCAGTTTGTCATCGCCAGAGGGGTAAATGAGCCGGTGGGCATGGCCCTCAGCGCCTTCTCTCTGGACCCTGAAGATTATGACCGCTGGCGCTCCATGGAAATCGACAGTTTTCTCCAGCAAAGAGGGGACGACATGGGGATTGACCTGTCCGACATCCGCGCCCTGTGCCAGCGGCATTCCCGTTTCCGAAGTTTGCGCTGCGATCAGATAAAGCCGACTGCGGGCACGAAAGAGGGGCCGCTATTGCAGACAGCCAGCCGGGGTCTTGCGTTACGCCTGCGGTTGCCGAATCGTTCGACCATTCGGAGAGTTTGGCTCGACGGACGCCCGCTTCCCCTTTCGTCAAGCGATGGCTACGAAAGCTGGCACACAGCCGGCGGCTTTACCATGCTTCAGGTCAACATCCCGCCGCAGGACGACGTCGGTTCGTTTCAGCGTCACTTTGTCGTGACTACATACGACGCGCCCCGCACTGACCTGGGAAGCCGGGTGTGACGGTCAGCGGGAGCTGAATCAGCGCCCGCTGACCGCGTCTTCGACCGCCGCAATCAACTCTTCTTCGCGCCAGGTTACGGCGACGGCGCAATAGCCCAACTGCTGATAGAGGGGGTTGCCGGCGCTCTGGCGGGCATCAGCGGCAAGCCGCATCGATGGATTGTAGTAGTACATGGTGACGCCCTGGCCGTTTCCGCGGACGACGCTGGAGGGATAACCCAGATCGGTGCGGCGGGACTCCTCTTCCGTGTAGCCGTAGAGGTGGCCGGAGAATGTGAGAAGGATATCGAGCCAGGACCGTCCGCCGTCGCGACTGATGCGCCCTTCGACGCGGTGCGGCGGGTTGCGGTTGCCGTAGGTGAGCAGGATGTCGCCGTTTGAGAGGCGTACAAGATCTGCGGGGTGCTGACGGGCTTGGGTGATTTGGACCGGATCCGACCAGGTGAAACCGCCGTCCTGGGAAAGAGTACTGTGCAGTCCCTGTGCGCCGTCGTCGCGCAAGACGGCAAGGAGGTCGTCGCCGGGCAATGCGATGAGGGCGGTCTCGTTTTTGCGGTGCCCGATCAGGGAAGGTTCCCCCCAGGTCAGGCCATCGTCCCGGGACCGGACCAGGTAGGATGAGTCAAAATCCTGGCCGCTCTGCTCGTCTGCCCAGTGCTGGCTGTTGTAGATGGGCGCCAGCAGCGTGCCGTCTTCGAGCGAGACGATTTTGCCGTAAGGCGATCCGGTGGGCAGGGATTCAATCGACAGTGGATATGGCTCTTCCCAGGTGAGGCCGCCGTCGAAGGAGCGGGTTGCCATCAGGGCGACAGGTTTGCGGTCGGAAATGCGGACGCCGCCCAGGTAGTTGCCGTCGGCGTCGTAGTTGTGCTGGCGGTGGTAGAGGAGGATGAGCGTTCCCTGGGATGAAAGGCCGAAGGCCGGGTTGCGGTCGTCGTCCTCACTGTCGGCAAGCAGATTAGGCTGCGTCCACGTCAGGCCCCCATCGAGCGACCGCACTGATTCCATACGCCCCTCGCGGCCGATGTGGCCGGCGCCGCCCCGGAGCACGGCGACGGCATCTCCGTCGCGGGTCAAGGCCAGAACGGGAAAGAGGCCGCCATCCTGGTAGGCGATGGTTTCGCGTGTACCGGGAAGTGAACGAATGTCAAGGATGTGGTCGGAGTTCAAGGATTGTCTCTCCGGATTCTCTTTTCGTTCGGCTGGCTGTCTCGGGAGTTTGGGGGTTCCCGATTCTCCCTACTGCTGTACCGTAGCCCTCACCAGCCAGACGCTGTTGGTATCATCCATGTCTTCGGGAATGCGGCGCCAGCCATTGGGCACGCGATCGTAGATGTAGAGAAGCGTGCGCTCGTCGACTGCAACCACTTCGGTGTAGGCCGTGGTCTTCTGGCGAGAGAGATCTTCGGAATAGAGGATCTGTTCCTGGGGTTTGCAGCTGTTGTGGTGGGCAAGGATGTCGATTTGGCGCCAGTCCTGCCCATCCCCGTTCGCGTTGAGCCAGAGATAGAGGCCGGGACGGCCCCCTGAAAGAGCGACTGCGCCACTATCCATCACCGCCAGGCTCGGCTGCACGGAGAAGGGGCCCGACATGGTGACGGCGGGTGTCCAGGTTCGGCCTTCGTCGCTGCTCCAGGTCTGGCCGAAGGGCAGTTTGCTTTCGACGCGGAAGACGCACATGATGCGTCCGTCCTGCAGGCGGCAGATGGCCGACTCGCTTGGTCCTCCACTTCCGGGCACCGGGCAGGCGGCGTCGGCGACGACTGAGCGCACGGACCAGTTCGTGCCGTCGGTGGACTCTACGGCCACGATGGAGTCGCGGTCGTCCCCTTCGAAGTGGCCGTAGGCGGTGGCGAGGTAGGTGCCGTCCTCCAGCCAGAGGGTCTGGCCGTTGAAAGAAAAGGCCGCGACGTCGAGGCCGGGTACGACCAGAGGGACGGGCGCGGGCATTCCGGTGATCACGACTCCGGTCGGTACATAGTCGAAGACGCGCTGCCCGGCCGGGAAGTGGTTGTGCGGCGCGCCGACCCCTTGCGGTCGGGGACGGAGATCATAGGGGAGGAGGATGCTGTCGCCTGAGTGGAGATGGAGAAGCGTTTGCCCTCCATCGCAGGAGACA
Source organism: Caldilineaceae bacterium (assembly GCA_022821545.1). Classification (GTDB taxonomy): domain Bacteria; phylum Chloroflexota; class Anaerolineae; order Caldilineales; family Caldilineaceae; genus Bin5. The sequence continues at coordinate 137,001 of JAJEDJ010000001.1, read as the reverse complement.
AACGGCTCGCTCCACGACAGGCCCCCGTCCTGGGACCAGAGCACCAGGTAAGGGACGCCCGAGAGATGAATGTCCGGCACCGGCGCGATTGTAGAGAGGAGATCGCCGTTGGGCATCGTCCAGAGATTGGGGAACCAGAAGTAGCTCCTGCGCCGCCCTATCAGTCTGGGTTGGGAGAGCGTGACGCTTATGCCTTCCAGGTCCACGGTTGCGCTGTCGATCCAGTCCGCTGCATTTTCAGCCATGGTTCCATCCTTTGTCTGACGTATGAAACGTCGTCAGTCTGTCCCGCCGGCGAGGGATATATTGAGATCGTGCTCGCCGTTGAGGTCGGCTGTGACCTGGGCGAAGCGATGACCGTATCGTTCCACCGTGGGGGCGTCAACGGCCTTGCCGTCGAGCGCGGCGGATGACGCTGCGGTCCCGCTGGCGGGAAGCAGGTAGAGCAGAGTCGCTTCGTTAAGGCTGTCGGGCGATTGAATGCGGTAGGCGCCTTCCGAAGCGGACGCTCCGTCTGATGCGCTGTCTGATGCGCCATTTCCTGCGGGAGCGATGGATACGCGGCGCCGGGAGCGCTCCCAGGCGTTGATCTCCTCGCTGGTCCACCACTCCATGCCCAGGCTGCGGGCGTATGCGACCGTCTCGCGGATGGAGCGCTCGCATTCCGGGTCTTCGACGTGGGATGGATGGTAAAGGACGTGGGCGACGCCGTAGCCGGCGTGGCACTGGTCGACGAGGGGGCGCATGAAGCCGTGCGGGCAGACGACGGTAAAGTCCTGGATGAGGAAAGGCAGGGCAAGCACGTCGAGGAAATCGCCGTTGGGTCGGTCGTCCTCCATGGGGAACCAGGGGTGGGAGGTGCCGAAGGTGAAGCCTCTGTCGCCGCGTGAGTGTTCGAGCTGGATGCCCTTGTTCTGGCACCAGTAGTAGAATTCCAGGCGGCCTTGCCAGGCGATGCCGTGGTTCTTGTTGGAGACGATGTTGGATAGACCGGTCTCGTAGGAGAGCGTATCGTACTGCCAGTCGAAGTCCATCTGGCTCCAGCGGGGGGCTTCGCGCACCGGGGCGTTGCCGGTGGCGTAGTGGAGGGCGATTTCGGAGGTGGATTCGATTAGCGCCTTGTAGAAGGAGCGGTCGTAGCCGGCAACGGGCATGGTACACCAGGTCGACGGCACGTTGAGTTCCTGGAGCAGGTCGAAGAGAGACCAGCCCAGGAGAGGACGGTTGCCGTCGGTATCGTGGGACATGTGGGCCATCGAGGTCTGCCCGCGCGGCCAGTACCAGAGGAGCGGCAGGGATTCGCCGGCGCTGCTGAGAAGGTGGAATACGGCGCGCAGCAGAAGTTCCCGCAGGACGTCGGCCATGGGCGTGACGATGATGCGCTGGTTGTAATATGTTCGACCGTCCTGGAGGGGGATGCCGCCGGAGTAGTAGAGATCGTCGATGTCGTCGATTTCGATCAGATCGCCATCCCGGTCCGGGTCGAGAATGGAGCCGGCGGGGGTCCCCGAGGATTCGCGCGGGGGGATGGGGACGACCGGCTTGCCCTGATGGATGTGGAGCACGGAGGTTATCAGGTCGGGCGCGAAGAGGAGTGTGCGGCCGCGACCGGCGGCGTGCGTAATCACGGCATCGGCTGCGGGTCCGCCTGCCTGCGGCGGAGGTTGGATGGGTTCGACTTGGGCGAGGGCGTTGCCGGCTACGGCCTTGACCATGGCGCCGCCGAAGATATGGATTTCCCGGTGCAGGCTGCCGGTCACAGGGTGGGCCGCGACCGGTGGCTGAAGATAGCCCTCTTCGAGGAGACGGACGGTCTGCACGCCGAAGAGTTCGTCCATGCCTGAAGTTCCGGCGTTGCCGATGAGAAGGCCGCCGCCGTGAACGAATTCTGCCGCGCCCGCCTTCTGTTCTGAATTCAGCTCAAGGTCCTGCGCCAGAATGAGAAGCCGGGGCAAGGGAGATTCGCCGGCAAGGGCCTCCTGCGGCAGCAGTGAAAAGGGGATGCCGGCATGGCGCAATATCTCGCTGATATAGGGGGCGGCAAAAGGGGGAAGGTCGCCTGTTCCCTTGCGAGGCTGTTCCGGATTGAGGATCACTCCTATCATTTGGACATTCTCCTTACCCCGGCGGATCTTCGTTCTCTTGTGTGAAGGACATCCGGCCGGATTTCAGGCGTCGCGTGCGCAGCGGAAGCCGACGTGGCGCCGTTGCATTTGGGGAAAGCGATCGTAGCGGGCGGCGCAGCGGGCGCGCTCGGCGATGCTGTACCAGGAGCCGCCGCGCAGCACATTGTGGGCGTCATAGTGGACGACAGGCTTTGTGCAGATGGGGTTGGCCTGCGGGCTGAAGGTGTAGAAGTCGTCGGAATAGCGGTCCTGGCACCATTCCCAGACATTGCCGACCATGTCGCAGACGCCGAATGGGCTGACATTGCCGGCATCGGCGAAGCGGTCAACGGGGGTGGTGTGGCCGACGCCGGATTCGCGGGTATTGGCGCGGTTGGGGTCCCACTCGTTTCCCCAGGGCCAGCGCCGTCCGTCAGGGCCGCGGGCGGCGAACTCCCATTCGGCTTCGGTAGGCAGCCGGAGTCCGGCCCACTCCGCGTAGGCCTGCCCATCCCAGTGGGCTACGCCAATAACCGGCTGGTTGGGTCCTGTGAAACGGGGGTCGTCCCAGCACTGGGGTGGTACCGCGCCGGTCTCCTTGAGGTAGCGGTCGTACTGGGCGACGGTGACCGGGTACTGGCAGATGAAGTAGGGATCGAGGCGGACCGGGTGTGCCGGGCTTTCATCTCGAAGGCGGGTGAGGCGCCAACCGTATTCGTCGGCGATTTTCTGGGCGTCGGCCGGGTCGGTCCCCATCAGGAAATCGCCGCCCGCGATGGGAATGAGCGTCGAGCCGTCCCTGTTTTCAATTCTGTCCACGGCTTTTCCCCTTCGGTTCTAGTTTGCCGCCTGTTCGGCGTAGTGCAGGGCCACCTTGCGCATGGCGGCGGCGATGTCTTTGGCGTCCTGTTCGGTGTAGGAGTTGCGGAACAGGATAAATCCCGTCTTTGGCAGCTCGCGTTCGATGTGGGGCAGGTGGACTTTGCCATAGTCGATGCGGCGGTTTCCCTGCTCGTCTACAAATGGGTAGCGGGACTGGCCGTAGGTATCCTCTTCGGCGAAGATCGGGTAGCGGTAGAGGGGTCGGCCCTGGATGTAGGGACCGTAGCAGTCGGGGATGCCCTCGGCGCGGACGGCTTCCGCGAAGTCGTCGGAGGAGACGCCGGCCTCGGACTCATTGACGGTGTAGGCGTATGTGTAGTAGGCGCTGCGATCTTCGGGGTGGACTTTCTGGATCTTGAAACCGGGAAGCCGGGGCACGACTTCGTCGAGGATGGCGGCGGTCATGCGGCGGACGCGGGTGGCCTCCTGCCAGCGGTCGAATTGGGCGAGGCCGACGGCCGCATGGAGATCGGTCATGGGGTGAAAGTCGCCGAGGAAGGCGTAGCCCTTGTTGCCGCCGCGGCGGAAGGAGGTTGGCGCCAGAGAGCTGCGGAGGGCGCTGTCCATTTCCGAGCCTTTGCGGGAAAAGCCCATGGCCCGGCGCGCCAGGGGCTCGTCGTTGGTGATGATCATGCCGCCCTGGTCGGTGGTGAGCGTTTTGCCGCCGAGCGAAAAGCAGCCGAGATCGCCGATGGTGCCCACCAGCTGGCCGCGGTATTCGGCGAGGTGGGCCTGTGAGCAGTCCTCGATGACCGGCAGATCATGGGCGCGGGCGATTTCCAGGATCGGCCCCATATCGCACGGGTTGCCGTAGAGGTGAACGGCGAGGATGGCGCGCGTGCGGGGAGTAATGCGGCGCTCGACGTCGGCGGGATCGGTGTTGAGCGTCTCCGGGTCCCAGTCGGCGAAAACGGGGATGGCGTTGTGGAGGATAATGCCCAGAACGGAGCCGATGTCGGTGGTGGGGGTGGTGATGATTTCGTCGCCGGGTTCGGGGTTGACGGCGGCGACGGCGGCGTGGATGGCGCCGGTGCCGGTGGTGGTGGCGACGGCGTACTGGGAGCCATGGAGAGTGGCGAAGGCGTCGGCGAAGGCCCTCACCTTGAAGCCGGAGCGCCAGCCGTCGGTGGCGTTGTCCATAACCTCCATGAGGTGGCGGCGTTCCTCGTCGCCGAATATCCATTTGGGGCCGAAGGGCTGGGTGCGCAGCGGCCGGCCGCCGTCAATCGCCAGTTTTGCGCTGGTCATGGGATGTTTCCTTTCCTGCCAGTGGTCCGGAACGACGTTCACAGATTGCGGCGTTCAAATATCCTCAAGGCGCCACTTTGTGTAGGCGGCGTGGCAGATACCGTCTTCGAGGGTGATCCAGTAGCAGGTAAAGAGACTGCCGTCGTCGAACTGTACGGTTATGGGGTAGCCGACGTCGGAGCCTCCGCTGTGGTTGGGGTAGTCGGGCCACATGGGGGAAGCTGTTCCGGCGTCGTCGCGCATGACGATGGTGTTGTCGGTGTCCCAGGTCTTGCCGTTGTCTTCGCTGAGGACGAGGCGGATTCCCATGGGTTCCCAGCGGTAGGTGACGCCGCACAGGATGCGGCCGTCCTGGAGGCGGAGAAGATGGGGTGGATAGCCCCTGATTTCGGTGCGCAACGGCTGGGACCAGGTGAGGCCGGCGTCTTCGGACCAGCTTTCGAGCAGATAGCCGCTGGTGAGGTGGCCGGGCGTAGAGTGGCGGATGTGGGCGAGGACCTTGCCGGGCTCGGCTTCAATGAAGCAGGTCTCGTCGCCGGTGACGCTGGAGACGCTGGAGGAGAGAGGGATCAGGCGCCAATTGTCGCCGTCGGGATCGGAGCGCCAGACGAAGACCTGGCCCCTGTCGCCCTCCTGATCCCTGGCATAGACGGGCAGGAGGATGTTGCCGGCCTGGAGGCGGGTCCAGCGGGGGAAGGCGGTCATCCAGCTGAAGCCGGGGACGAGCCAGTCGCGGCGGTCCCAGGTCTTGCCCTGGTCGCGGGAGCGCATAACGAAGAGCTTGGGCATGCCGATGAGGAGATCGTTGCCGGTGTTGTTGGGGTGGGGGCGTGCGGTGAGGCCAAGCTCTTCTGCTTCGGCGGCGCGCTCAATGGGCCAGGACTCAAAGCCGACGGTGCCGGCGGCGAGGTAGCTGCCGTCGGGCTGGACGTCGGCGTAGCGGTCGTACTGCTCGCGGGGCAGGGCGCCGGGCCAGCCGAGAGGGATTGTTTGGTCTGTTGTTTCGGTGAAGGTTTCGCCCTGGTCGTCGGAGACAAGCACGATCCAGTCGGCGAGGCCGTAATGGTCGGCGAAGGGGGAGGAGACGACGCCGACGGTGAGGCGACCATCGGGCAGGAGCTGCGGGACGGGGCCAAGCGAATAGCGGCCGGGACGTTTGTAGAGGATGCCGTGCTGCATGGTCGATCTCCTGACTGGGTTTGCGGATGAATTGCGGCGCAGTCCGGACCTGTCCGCCGCAGTTATGAGGCGCGCCAGCGGGGGTCAAGAATGTCCCGCAAGGCGTCGCCGATGAGGTTCAGGGAGATAACGGTACCGACCAGGACGCCTCCTGGCGGGACCCACAGCCACCAGAAGCGCTGAATGAGAGAGAGGTTATTCGCGGAAGTGATCATGTTGCCCCAACTGGGCGTAGGGGGCTGGACGCCGAGGCCGAGAAAGCTGATTCCGGCTTCGGCGATGATGGCAACGCCGATATTGAGCGTCATGTTGACGAGCACGAGGGGCATCAGATTGGGCGTGATGTGCTGGCGGACGATTCTCCCGGTGGTGGTGCCGATGGAGCGGGCGGCCAGGATGTAGTCGAGCTCGCGAATTGACAGGACCTGGGAGCGAAAGATTCGGGCGTCGAAGGGCCAGCTTAAGAAGCCGAGAGCGATCAGGAGCGTCCAAGGTGTGGGGCCGATGATGGCGATCACGATGAGAAGGAAGAAGATATCGGGGAAAACGATCATAATGTCGACGATGCGCTGGCCTAAAAAGTCGACGACGCCGCCGAAGTAGCCGGAAAGCGAACCCACAATCAGCCCGATGACGGTGCGAATAATGACGGCGGCGAGACCGATCAGGAGCGAAACGCGACCGCCGTAGAGGATGCGGGTGAGCATGTCGCGGCCGGTGAGGTCCGTTCCCAGCCAGTGGTCGGCGCTGGGGGGTTTGCGGATGGCCTGGACATCGATTTCGTGCGGCTCGAATGGTGTCAACCAGGGGGCTAGAATCGCTGACACTATTATCACCAACATGAACGCGGCGCCGCCGACGGCGCCAGGATTCTGCATAAACAGACGGAGGTTCTGGGCGGCCAGTGACGGCTTTTCGAGGGCGACAGCCTGAGCCGTATCCGAGGAGTTCCCGTTCTGCGCGCTCATACTCGCATTTCACTCCGATAGACTGGTCCTACGTATAGGTAACGCGCGGATCGACCCAGCAATAGCAGATGTCCACGATCAGGTTGCTAAGGATAACCAGGACAGCTGTGACTGTGATCGTGGCGATCATGATGGAGAAATCTTTGGTCTCGGCTGCCTTTGCGGTCCACATGCCGACGCCCGGGTAGTTGAAGACGATTTCGAAGAAGGCAGAGCCGCCGATGACAAAGGGGATACTGCGACCAACGATGGTCAGGATAGGCAATAGGGCGTTGCGGAAAATGTGGCGGCTGCGGACGATGCGCTCCTTGAGGCCTTTGGCGCGTGCCACGGTGACATAGTCGGACCGCATTGTTTCGAGAACGCTGGTGCGCGTCCAGCGGATGAGGCCGGCCGAGCCGCTGACCCCCATCGCCGTCACTGGCAGGATCAGATAGTAGACCCGGTTCCAAAAGTCGCCTCCTGTGCGTGGGTTGTACATGCCGCCGGCAGGGAACCAGCCCAGTCTGATTGCAAAGATGATGATGACCCAGGTTGCTAAGAGGAAGCCGGGCACACTGATCAGGATGTAGGTAATGAAGGAGACGACGTTGTCGAAGGTCGAGTACTGGTAGAGAGCCGAGAGCGAGCCGGCGACGACGCCGATGCCGACGCTGAGCAGTGTTGCCAGTACCGTCAGGCGCACGGTTACACGGACGCGCACGGCTAGTTCCGGTCCAATGAGCTCGGCGGTGCGCATGGCGCGACCAAAATCTCCTCTCACCACCCTGCTCAGCCAGCGGAAATACTGCACGTGGATGGGGTCGTTCAACCCAAGTCTTTCGTGCAAATAGTCTCTATTGCTGGTCCCTGCATCTTCTGCGCGCCCTTTGTAAGCCTCCTGAACGCCCAATTGATCCCGCACTTGCTGGGGTGTCATTCCCTGGGTTTCAGCCGTTACAAACATGAAGAGCGTGGGGTCGCCGGGGGCGAGGCGCATCAGGGCGAAGTTTATGTAGGTTATGACGATGAGCATGGGGAATGCCACCAGGATGCGGCGGATGATGTATTGGGTCAAGATTTGTTCCTTTTCTTAATCCACGAAGGGCCACCCCAAGACGTCGCCTGATCAGCAGTCTCCATCGAGTCCGGCGAGCAGTCAACCGCGGCAGCCGGTCGTCGAACAGAATTGGATCCTCCTCAACGAGGATAGACGGAGAAGAGGAGAGAGTATCAATCTTGGTTCCCTCTCCTCTTCTCTGTTCACTTTTAGCAGGACGCCTACTCGATCCAGTACCAGCTGGCCACACCTTTCTCACCGGAGGTGCCGAGCCAGTTGAAGGCTTCCTCGGGGATGAATCCGCCGAGGGCGTCGGTCATCACGTAGAATTCGGCGATCTGGGTGACACCCCAGATTGGGCCGTCTTCGAAGTAGATTTCCATCAAGGCCTGGGTGGCGCGCGTTTTCTCGTCGGGGTCGGTGGTGCCCATGGCGACGTCACACATACTTCTGAATTCTTCGTTGCACCAGTGGTAGTTGGCGGGCCAGAGATCCTCTTCGCAACTGCCAACCCAGTACTCGCAGTTGCGAAGGGTGTTGGAGACCCAACCGCCGACCATGCTGATGTCATAGTCGCCGCTGCTTGTGCGCTCCTGTTGGAGTTCCCTACCGGCGAGAATCTCGGTCTGGACTCCGATGTCGGCCAGCTGTTGCTGGAGGAGGACGGGGGCGTCACCGCCTGCGCCGCCAAGCAGGATGAGAACGCGATTGGGATCCCAGTCGCCTTCGGCTTCAGCTTCGGCGAGGAGCTGTTTGGCCTTTTCGGGGTCGAACGAGCGCGGCACAACGAGGCCTGCGTCGCAGTCCGCGCAGAAGGACTCGTTCGCGGTCTGATGGCCGCGCAGCCCGAAGACGGAGTCTTCCGGTTGGCCGAAGCCGAAGTAGAGGACTTCAGCCCAGAGCTCGCGGTTTACCGCAAAGGCGATGGCGTCCATGACCTTGCGCGACAGTTTGCGGTCATCGCCGCGATTGAGGCCGTAGCCTGTCATCATAAAGGTGCGCGGATGGATGGCGGTATCCGGGAGGTCACTGACGGTTTCATAGTCGCTGGCGCCGACCTTGACCATGTCGGATTCGCCGGCGAGGAAGTTGTCTAGGGTCAGGCCGGAGTGTTCGGCGTAGCGTTTGATGCCGGGCTTGCCGTAGATGGCATTGCCCCACCAGTCTTCATTGCGTTGCAGCTCGAGGACTTTTGCTTCCTCGTCCCAGCTGACGACGCGGTAGGGGCCGCTGGTGACTTCGGGGACCCAGGCATCGGGGAAGTCACCGCCCCACAGCTGGGCGGCGGTGTACTGGCTCAAATGGTGTTTGGGCAGAACTGAGAGGAAGGCCAGTGGGCGCCAGACGAGGCCGATGGGGTGGTCGGCTTCGATGCGCATATTGAAGTCGTCGATGATCTTGATGCCGGAAATGGAGTCGGCTTTGCCTTCGAAGTAGTCCTGGCCGCCGGTAATGTTGGGGAAGAGGACCTTGGCATCGCCGAGCCAGTAGTCGGCATCGGCGTGGTAGAGGAGCTCAAAGGTATAGGCGACGTCGGCGGTGGTAATGCGTGTACCATCGCTCCAGACGGCGTCTTCGTAGAGCTCGATCTCCATGGCCATGTTGTCATCGACGCGCTCGATGCGGCGTGCGAGCCAGGGCGTGGGCGTGGTGTTGCCCATGGGGCCCATGAAGATGAGCGGCATTTCGACCATGTAGAAGGATTCGCTGCCGAAGTTCCAGTTGCCGGCGGTCATGCCACCCCACATACCGACGCCGAAGCGTGTGCGTCCCGGGAGGATAAGGAGGCGGTCCGAGTCGACGGTGTCCGGATTGACGGCGAACTGGATGCCGGGCAGATCGGCAGCCTCATCAGATGCTTCCTCCATGGCGGTATCGGCGCCGTCACCGGTGGTTGCCGGCGCGGCACAGGCGCCGACGAGCAGGGCGAAGACCAAGAGGAGGGACAGAAGGGTAAAGTTCAACCAGTTACGTTTGATACGCATGTCTCTTTCTCCTTTGGAAAATGGAATTACACAGGTCTATTCCGGATTGCGCCGTTGCAAGGGGTCCGAACTGAGGAATCTGTTGGGCATTTTAGGGAAAGGCGGGAGGTCTGTCAAGGAGGAAAAAAATGTGACGGCAGCTCCCGGTAGTCAGAACTGCCGTGATCCAGGGGACAGGGGTTGGGGGATGGATGGGGAAATGGTGGTTATGGGCCTTCGTTGCGCCACCAGCGGACTTCGTTGCTGCCCCGTTCGGAGGCGGCGACGATGTCGAGGCGGCCGTTGCCGTTGATGTCGGCGGCGATGACCATGTTGGCATTGGTCCAACCGTCTTTGAGGAGCTGCATGTCCCATGGGCCGCGGGGGTCGCCGCGGTGTTTGAAGTAGGCGACGCGGCCGGTCTCGTGCCAAGCGGTGGCGACGACCTCAATATTGCCGTCGTTGTCGAAGTCGGCGGCAATGGCTTCGAAGGCGTTGGGAAATCGTTCACAGATTATGTGCTTACGCCAGGGGCAGTCGGCCGGGTTGCCGCTGTTTTCGTACCAGACGATCTGGTGATGCTCGAAGGGGACGCCGGTGGGGTCATCAGGGGGGAGCATGCCGAGGGCCATGACGACGTCGAGGCCGCCGTCGCCGTCCATGTCGACGGGGTGGCCGTGGATGGGTTGGGGGGCGTCATCGATGATGTGCTTGATCCAGGGCTGGTTCGCGAGGTCGCCGGTGTTTTCATACCAGATGACCTGATTGGCGATGCGTGCGCTGCCGAGGAGGTCGGTCTTGCCGTTGCCGTTGATGTCGGCGGCGTGAATCGCTCGGGGCTCGCCGATGTTGTCTTCGATGATGTGCTTGATCCAGTGGCCGTCGCTGTTTTCATACCAGACGAACTGGTTACCCTTACGCCAGGTCGATGCGGCGACGTCGAGGGCGCCGTTGCCGGTGAAGTCGGCCACGGCGACGTCGTAGGCGCCGGTGAGGGTGCCTTCGTCGATGTAGCGGGTGCGCCATGAGCTGCGCAGGCGCGGGTCTCCCTCATATTCAAAGTAGAGCAGACAGCCGTTGACGTTGTCGATGAACACGATTTCGGGGCGGCCGTCGCCGTTGATGTCGGCGACTTGGTGGCGTTCGAGCCATTCGGGAGAGCGTTCGTGGATGATGTGCTTGGTGAAGTTGCCGCGGCCGTCGTTTTCAAGCCAGTAGAGGCCAACTTCGGTGTCCGGGGTGATGAGGTCGGGGACGCCGTTGCCGGTGAGGTCGAAGGCGGAGATGCCGTAGGCGTAGTTGTAGCCGTCCTGGGCGAGGTGTTCGGTGAGGTTGATGAGGTGGGTCATTTTGTCTCCCTTGTGGGTCGTTGGCGACTAGATGCGTTCGAAGTAGCGGTTGCGTTCCCAGTCGGTGACGGCTTGGCGGTAGGCTTCGGCTTCGGTGGAGAAGAAATGTGCGTAGTGGGAGACGACGTCCTGGCCGAATGCGTCACGGGCGAGGTCGCTGGTTTTGAAATTGCTGACCGCTTCTTCAAGTGTGCGGGGCAACAGCTGCTCGCCGGAGGCTGCGTAGACGTCGCCGATGAAGGCGGGCGGGGGCTCGATCCGTTGTTCGATACCGGTCAGACCGGAGGCGATGACGGCTGCATAGGCGAGGTATGGGTTGACGTCGGCGCCGGGAATGCGGCATTCGATGCGCAGGCTGGGCCCGGCGCCGACGACACGGAAGCCGGCAGTGCGGTTGTCGGGGGACCACGCAATTGCCGTTGGGGCCCAGCTCCCGGCCTGGAAGCGCTTGTATGAGTTCACGGTCGGGGCGAAGCAGACCATCAGCTCGGGCACGTAGTGCATCCAGCCGCCGAGGAACCAGCGGAAAAGGTCGGAGCAGGCGATGCCGGAGAGGTCTCCCTCGCCGGGAAAGGCGCCGCTTAGTTCTCCGTCTGCGGAGTTCCAGAGGCTGACGTGGATGTGGCAGCTTGAACCGGCTTCGATTGCGTCGGGCTTGGCCATGAAGGTAGCGCTGCAACCGAGCCGGTCTGAAATCTCCTTTACGGCCTGCTTGACGAGGAGATGACGGTCGGCCATGTCCAGGACCGGCGCGTAGCGGATGTTGAGCTCGTGCTGGCTCCTTCCAAACTCACCCTTGGTCGATTCGACGGGGACGCCGGAGGCGGCGAGATGTCGGCGAAATGCGCCGTTCAGGTCTTCGGTCCTCGATCCCTGCAGCAGGTGGTAGTCTTCCCGGTACCATCCGACCTGGGTCAGATTCCGATAGCCGTCGCGGGCCGCGTCCAGATACGATGTCCGAAAGAGGAAGTATTCCAGCTCCGAGCCCGCCATGGCTTCAAATCCCTGGGCGTGCAGGCGTTCAAGCTGCCTGCGCAGTATCGAACGGGGCGCTACCGATACAGGCGCATGGCTGGGTTCCAGCTGCGCGTCGCAGATTACGAGGGCGGTCCGGTCGAGCCAGGACAGCTTGCGCAGGGTTGCGAGATCGGGCGCCAGATGAACGTCGCCGTATCCGAGCTCCCAGTTGGAGAAATCGTAGCCGGGGACCGGTTCCATTTCCATATCGACGGAATAGAGGTAGTCGCAGGCATGGGTGCCGCGCGCGACGTCTGTGAGGAAGAAGGCGGCGTCGAGGCGCTTCCCCACCAGTTTTCCGTACGGGTCCGGTGAGGCCAGGATGACGGTGTCTATGGAGCCCTCGTCGACGGCGGCGCGCAGTTCATCGACAGTGAGAATTCCTGGGAATTTTTTATGATCCGGTGGCATGTAATTGGCCTCGTGCGTAACTGGCTCCCGCGAAGAGACGGCGGCTCACGAGTAGAGGACCTGGAGCGTCTGTCCGGCGTGGATCCGGGTCTTTGTCTGCAAGCTGATACCGCCGTCCCGCTCTCGGAAGGCGACCGGCTCATTGTCAATGGTGACGGCGGCTGTTACGCCGGCGGAAAGGAAGGGCAGTTGGAGCGTGCGGAGGTCCAGGGAGCCGTAAAGGACTTCCAGGGAACAGTTTTCCGGCGTCATCCGGAACTGACCCCAGCCGGAATCGAGGGACCAGAAGCAACGGAATTCTCCGTTCCGGGGCTGGACGGGATGGAAGCCGAGGGAGCCGTCAACCATGTCGAACCGGAAGCCGGAGAAGGCGTTGAGGAGGGCGTAGGACGCCATGCTGCGGGCATAGTTGTTGCCGCACTCGAATTCGTTCCAGGGGTTGCGGCGCTCGCCGTCGTAGCGGTGGCGGATGGCCTCGACGCAGCGCATGCCTTCGTCGACGAGGCCGACCATGATCATGTGGCAGGCGGCGGCATATTCGAAGCCGTTCATGGTCTCCTGCGAGTAGGGCGCGGGGATGAGCGGCTTTTCGACATCGTCGGGCCAGGCGCAGATGACGAGGCCGCCTTCGTCGTTGAGGGCGTAGATGCGGCAGGGGTTGTAGACCTGGCTCATTTCGGGAACGAAGTTGTACTTGTAGATGGCGGCGCAGGCCCGTTTGACCTGTTCCGGGTCGTGGAGGTCGCCAAGTCCGTAGAGGGAGGCGTGCCATTGGGCCAGCACCTGGTCGATACTGCTGCCTTTGCCGATCTGGTATTTGATCTCGTTGTGTTCGGAGTTCCAGTAGGCATCGAGAGCGGAGCCGCCCTTGAGGGAGTCATCCTGGGGGCCGTAGGATTCGACGAGGGCGCGATCGGCGAGGTTGACGTCTTGTATGTAGTATTCACCGTTGAAGAGGTTTTCATCGACCCAGGCCTTGCCGCGTTCGAAGATCGCATGGTATTCGGAAGCGGCTGCCACATCCCCTACCGATTCGGCCATTTCGGAGGCGGCCTTCAGCGCGCCCAGGTAGAAGCCGGTCAACCAGGAGTTGGGGCCGAAGAGCTCCATATCGAGGGTATGGTGCTGGCGGCCGGTGAGCACACCGGACTTGCCGGGGTCCCATCGGTCGATGTTGTCGGGACTCCAGGCATATTCGAGAGACTTCTTTACCTGGGGCCAGATGGAGCGCAACCAGATGTGATCGCCGCTGATTTTCCAGTCGCGGTATGTCTTCATGACGCCGCCGAACTGGCCGTCGCAGCAGGGGCGGAAGGGCCAGGGCTCGGAGCCAAGTGGAAGCTGGATACGGAATGGCATGGCGCCGTTTTCAAGGAGGTTGTAGCGGTAGTCGGCGGTGCGCATGGTGCGCTCGAGCGCGGGGAAGAGGAAGGGGAGGGCCTGCTGGTAGTTCCAGACGTGTGTACAGCTGCCTTCGCAGCAGCCTTCGTCGGGGTGTAAGCCTTCCCAGCCGTAGAACGTGCCGTCCTCGAGGCGGAGCACGGTGGGAGACTTGAGGATGGAGATATTGGCAGAGACGGCGTCGAGGGCAGGGAGCGGTATGGTGGTGGCGAAGAGCGCTTCCTGGAAGCGCCTGGTCTCGTCATAGAGGCGGGGCCACTGCTCGATAGCAAATTGTGCGCTCGCCATTGAATCCTGCCAGCGGGTTGCGTAGTAATTTTTCCAGGACATCGCGCCGGCCTGTTCTTCCTTCCAGTAGTTCTCGCAATTGGGGAAGCTCCAGCTGATGACAAAGCGGACGCGACGCGTTTCGCCGGGGCCGACGGGGAGATGGACGGCGAGGAGGCCTGTGTCCTGGTCGGTGAAGCGAGCGCCTGCGGCCTGCCGTTCGCTGGTGTCATAGACGCGGTTCTCGAATGGCCCGGGCGTAGTAAGGTCTTTCCAGTAGACTTCGAGGTTGTCAAACCAGGCGCCCCGGAACCAGTATTGCTGCCAGCTCAGGTCGACGTCGCCGGCCGGCGCGGCGTCGGTGGCGAGAGTCAGATTGCCGTAGGCGGTATCATCGGGTTGGAGGCTGTCCGATGAGAGGTGCAGGGAGTGGCCCCAAGGGTTGGCCTTGACTGTGTTCAGGTTTCCGGCGGGCAGGGGGTTGGTGAGTACGCCGGCGATGGTATAGGACTGCGCGGCTGCGGTTGTGTTGGTAACGTTGAATTCGAAGAAGGCGGCGGGGATTCCGGAGTCGTCTTCGTTGGTGGGGATGAAGGGATTGAAGGCGGTCAGCTGCACCTGGCCGGGAAAGGTGTCATCTTGAAATGACAGCTCTGCGAGGGGAAACTGGCCGTGGAAGTCGACGCTTTCGAAATGGGGCAGGCCGGTCAGGTATTCACGGCGGGGGCCCCAGCCGAACGTGCTGAAGATTGGAGCGGCGATCTCTCCCTGATAGGGAGTATGCAGGTTGCCGTGGAGGATGCGGGCGTCGGTCACTTCGCCGTCTTTTTCAGCGCGGATGGCGAAGTGGGAGAAGCCGTTGACGCTCCCCTTGTTAGGGCGGTTGAAGATCTCCCAGTCGATCAGGCGTCCGTTGCCGGCCAGGCCGATACAACCTGTGCCAATGCCGCCGAGGGGAAAGCTGATCTGGTTCGTTTTTTCGTTGCGGTAGACGAAGTGCTCCATTTGATTCTCCGAACAGCAGTGGTCAGGGCTTCAGTGGTCAGAACTGCAGTGGTTGGTGGATTGAGAGACTGATTTATGGCGGGGCCTCTTTTTGGATGACGAGCAGATAGTTGGCAGTGATGAACAGGGCGTAGGCAACTGGCAGGAACAGGAGCAAGGCCGGGCTGATGTAGGCGATACAGAAGCAAAACAGAATGCCTATCGCCAGTAGGCCCAGGCTGTTGGCGGGATAGCGGCTGGCCAGGATCAGTGCGTCGCGTATACAGGCGCGGATGCCTCTTTCAGGCTGACGGGCCAGGCTGGGAAAGGCATAGAATGACAGGGTTGCCATGACGGCGCAACCCAGGAGATCGGCTCCCAGACCTATCCAAACGATGGGCGCAATGGGAGGCGTTCGAAGGGCTGGCAGTGTTGTCACCAGAGCGAGCAGAGGGAAGATCGTCAATAGGCTTAACAGTGTGCTGCGACGCCAGCACAGACGAAAGTCGCTAAAAAGCGAAAACTGGCGGGGCACGATTCCCTGCAGGAGGCGTAGTTCAAAGGCCAGAAGTGCGGCCCAGGCCGGCCCGATGGTGATGGAAGCCACTAGTAGTGTGGGGATGAAAAGCCCCAGGGTAAAGAGGAATGAGGCCGGGATGCAGACGAGGCCGAACAGGAAGGCTCCCCAAAGTAGCTGGGGCAGATTTTCCCACAATGTCTGCCCGACTTGAACGACGTATGTGCTCGGGGTAACGCCTTGCTGAGCGGTCATCCCTTCAGCCCGGTAATGGCCGCGCCCTGGACGATCCATCGCTGCGCCAACAGAAAGAAGACGAGAAGGGGAAAAATCGAGATCATGATGCCGGCCAGGACTTCGGACTGATTGCCGGAGCCCATGTAGCCGCGGATGGTGGCGATGGCAATGGGGAAGGTGAACTTATCCCAGTCGCGCAGGAAGAGCAGGGGGCCGACAAAGTTGTTCCACGACGCGAGAAAGGTAAAGATGCCGAGAGCGGAGAGTGCGGGGCCGGTCAACGGGAGCAGGATCTGCCAGTAGATGCGAAAGTAGCCGGCGCCATCGATCTTGGCGGCGTCGAGGAGTTCCTCAGGCAATGATTTGAAGTGCTGTCGGAGCAGGAAGACGCCGAATGCGCTGGTAACACTGGGGAGAATGAGGGCCCAGTGCGTATTCATGAGGTCAAGAGAGCGGATAATGATGAAGGAAGGAATCAGGGTAACGGTTGCGGGGACCATCAATGAGGCCAGAAATAGACCGAAGAGGATGTCGCGACCGAAAAAGCGCAGGCGGCCGAAGGCGTAGCCCGCCATTGAACAGGTTAGGAGCTGGGCGCCGGTAACGATGAGCGCGATCTTGAGGCTGTTCCAGAAGAACAGCATGAACTCGATGTCGGGAGAGTTGATGACGGCAAGATAGTTCTGCCAGTGCAGGGCAGTGGGCCAGAAGTCGGGCGGGAGGTCGAAGGAGTTCTTGGGATCTCGGAGCGAGGTCGAGAACATCCAGCTGATGGGTGCGATTTCGATGACTGCGATGCCGATCAGGAGAACCCACAAGAAGGCCTCGCCCAGATGGAGCCAGACTGACTTTCTGTACTCTTTGTGAATCGAAATGGGTCTTGCCGAGGAACCAGTGGTCGTTGCCATGGGCGCGGTGTTCTGAATTAGGTCGTGATGCAGGATGGAGGGGAATAGGGAATCCCCCTATTCATAGTGAACCCAGCGGCGGGCGCCCAGGAACTGCAGCATCGTGAGCGTGATCAGAATAATAAACAGAGTAAAGGAAACGGCGGAGGCGTAGCCCATTTCGAAGCCGCGGAATGCCTTTTCGTAGATATACATGGCGATAACGCGGGAGGCGTCCCCCGGGCCGCCTTCGGTGAGTACCCAGACGTTGTCAAAAATCTGGAAAGCGCCGATGAGAGAGATCACGATGGCAAAGAAGGCAGTGGGCGAGATGAGGGGGAGAGTAACGTTGCGAAACTGCTGCCAGAAGCCAGCGCCGTCGATGCGGGCGGCTTCATAGTAGACAGTGGGAATGCCCTGGAGGCCGGCCAGATAGATGACCATCAGATAGCCGCAGCTCTTCCAGACATCATAGATCATTGCCGAGGCGAGTGCCCAGGCGGAGCTGCTGAGCCAGGGCACGGGATCCAGCCCGATCTGGCCGATAAGGAAATTGACGACGCCTCTGTCCTGGGTCAGGAGAAAACGCCAGACGACGGCGAGAGAGGCGGTGGTGGTCATGACGGGAAAAAAGATGGAGGTTCGGAGGAGATAGCGTATGCCCCAGGGCATGGCCCGGTTGAGGCCCACGGCCAGGAGGAGCCCAAGAACGTTATTGAGGAAAGTGGCGCCGACCGTGAGCCGCAGAGAATTCCAGTAGATCCTGAACATCCTGGAATCGGACGTGAGACGGGTGACGTTTTCAACGCCGGCCCACTTTGGCGGCGTCAGCAGGTCGTAGTGGAGGAAGATGAGGACAAGAGAGGCGACGATAGGCAGGGCAGTGAAGACGAGCAGCCCCAACAGGGCAGGTGTTGCAAATAGATAGCCCGCCCATGCCTCACGCCGCGCCAGAGTGGTCCCCTTTTGGGGATTGGCCTGTCTGTCGATTCTGTCGTCAGACAGCGCTGTTGAAGTCATGGTGTTTCCTACCCGGACAGGTCAGGATGGGCAGGTTGCCAAGTCAAAGGGATTCTATTTTCCTCCCCCTGCTTGGCAACCTGCCTTTTCATTTTGGGGCCGATTCAGGACTGCTTCAGCTTGTCCATTTCGGGCTGCAGTTCATCATGGGCGGCCTGAAGCGCCTCTTCAACCGTGCGTTCGCCATTCCAAATCGTGGCGTAGTTGCGGTTCAAAATGGGCTCTACGATGTTGAAGTTGGTGGGTGAAGGCACTGTTGCGGCAAAGTCGAGAGATTCATAGAAGAGCGCAGTATTGGGGGGACCGAACTCGGCAAAGACCGGCATCTCGGCGACGGAGCGGAGTGCGGGGATGTTGCCGCCCAGCTGCACCATATCAATCGAAGTGTCTGTGTCGGAAAGCAATTTGACTACTTCCCAGGCCTCTTGCGGACTCTCGGTGGAGCTGGAGATGCCCCAGCCGTCGGTACCGGCGACAGTCTTGAGGGGGCCGGCCTGGTGCGGCTGATACTGGATGTCGTAGGTGTTAAATTCGGCTTCGAGGGAACCGCCGATGCACCAGCGGCCGCAGGTGCGCATGACGAGGTTGCCGGCGTGGAACTGCGCCCATTCGTCCCACCCTTCAGGGTTGGGGGCGACTTTGTGCTCCAGGATCAGGTCGGCCATGAACTGAACAGTCTCGGCGACCTTGGGGTCGAGCAAATTGGAGTCCATCCAGTCGTCCGACATTGGTGAAACGTCATTGTTAAAGTACCAGGCGGCCATTCCGAACATGCCGGCGCCCCAGAATGAATAGGCGAAGCGGTCGTCGGCGCCGCCGGTGACGTTGGCGACCTGCAGACAGGTCTGCAGGAAATCGTCCCAGGTCCAGTCGGTCGACGGCGGCTCCAAGCCCTCTTCCTCGAAAACGGCGGTGTTGTAGTACATAACCATGTTGTTCCAGGAGAAGGGGTATTCGAACTGTTTTCCGTCAACTTGCAACATTTCTCGCAGAGTTACGTGGACATCGTTCTGCAGGATCTCATTGGCGGGTGCATCAGCGGCCAGGAAGTCGTCGAGCGCGACGAGGACGTTTTTGGCGGTGAGCAATCTGAGCCCTTCGATGGCGATCATGATGACATCGATCTGTTCGCCGCCGGCGATGCGGGTAAGCAGGGTGTCGGAGTAGCCATCCCAGCCACCTTCGCCCCAGCCGTTGGCGTTGACCTCCATGGCGATGTCGGGGATCCTGTCCAAGGAACGATCAAGAGCGTTGTCAAAGGTGTTGACAGGCATTGAGGTGGTGGCAATGACAGTGACCGGCTCCATAGCGGGGGCTGAATCGCCGCCTGAATCCGGCGCCGCCGCGGGGGCGGCACAGGCAGCCAGCGCGGCGCCAGCTGCGCCGACTCCGGCAAGCCGCAGCATGTCGCGACGGCTCATGTTTTGATGGGAAGGCATCTGAAGTTTGGACATATCTTGTCTCCTCTGAATGAATGGGGTTGCGGGACGGCGCAGCAGTGCAATTAGGGGGAATTCAGTTAGATTTCGGATAGTTCGGGCACGATGAAATAATAGAACAGGGTAGACGTGTTGCCAAATTTCAGGACGGAAGCAGTCATAGTTTGAGGTAGGTCGTTTTGCAGTAGTTGGTCCTCCTTTTGAGATACCCGCCGATTTCGAGATACACGCTCATTTTGCTCCACTTTGACATACGACAGTCGCTTTGCTAGGATGGAAGCAAATTGCGCCGCGGTCAGAGCGCCGACTCTATTTTTCCTGGGAAGCGAAGCAACGGTTCCGTCCGCTTTGTGCAGCGCGGGTGGACGGCGTCATCCACACGACTGAGGCTGGCCTGTGGGCCGGAAACGGTCTGCCAGGGCTGTAGATTCATGGTACTCCAAGATGGAGCTACTTATACGTTTTCCCAGGTCCTCGAGCCGAATTTAGAGACTGAAGAGATACTTGCCAACTTAGGCTATCGCTGTCGCAGCGCCCCTTTGCAATTACAGTCCAAGGAGGTCCCGCGTCTTGCGCCGCAGGTAGAGCAGATGCGCGCGCAGATGCGGGAGCGGTTACCCTTTGTGCCAATGACCAATGAAGCGACCGTGCGCGCGTTCTACGTGACGCCGCTGCTGTTCGCTGCGCTCGACGAGGTCAGGTTCAAGATGAACATTGGGTATGCGGTTACGGGCGGGAGGCTGAGCGGTACTGTCGACTATCTGCTGCGAGGCAGGAACGACCTTGTTGTGGCCGGTGTGTTGAACGAGGACTTGGCGCGAGGATTCGGGAAGCTGGCTGTCCAGATGGTCGCTCTGAGTGAGCAGCTGGCAATGCCGACGGTCGAACCGGTTCATCCGCGGCGGGCGCGGAAGGCCCATCGCAGCGGTCCCGCACGGGGCGGCGCAGCAGGGGTTGAGAGGGTCAAGGGTGTGCGGACACAGATATTCGGTCTGATCACTGCCGGGCCGGTCTGGCAGTTTGGTCTCCTGGAGAGAGGGCGGAAGAGAATTACGATAGATAAGGAGGAGTTCCTGTTGCCGCGCGATGCGGCGAAGTTGGTGGGAATCATAGCGGGATTGCTAGGCGAAAGCGAACAGGACAAAGTCATGCGCGAAGGAGAGAGGTTGTCATGGGCGAACAGTTAGCGATGAATGGTGGTGCGCCGGTCCGAACCCTTCCCTTTGGACCCAGCCATTATTTTGGCGACGAGGATATCGAGGCGCTTACGGAGGTGATTCGGTCGGGGGCGCTGGGCAAGGGGCCAAAAGTCAGGCAGTTTGAGGAGGCGTTCGCGGCACGGCACGGTGTCGCCCACGTGGTAACTGTGACTTCGGGCACGGCGGCGATGCATACGTGCGTCGGCGCGATCAATCCGGATCCGGGGGATGAGATCATCGTCACGCCCTGGACTTCCGGGGGCAGCATCATCGGCACGTTGCTGCACAACTGCGTGCCGGTCTTTGCCGACATTGACGACACGTTTACGCTGGACCCGGCGGACGTCGAGGCGAAAATAACGCCGAGGACGCGAGCCATTATCGCCGTACATCTTTACGGGAACCCGTGTGATATGGCGGCGCTGCGCGAGATCGCAGACCGGCATAAGATCTTCCTGTTGGAGGACTGCTGCCAGGCGCACTTTGCTGAATACCAGGGCAAGGTGGTCGGTTCGATGGGGGACATCAACGGCTTCAGCTTTGGGGGAAAGCATCTCTCGGCAGGGGGCGGCGGCGCAATTATGTCGGATAACGAGACGTTGTGGGAGCGGGCGCTGATCTTCTCCGATTGCGCCCTGCCGCGTAACGGGGGGCCTTTCGAGGGGCGGCCCTACGCCAACTATTTCCTGGCGCCCAACTACAAGTTGAATGACCTGATGGCATCGGTCCTGATTGCGCAGTTGAAGAAAGTGGACGGCTATATCGAGAAGAAGATCCATGCCGCACAGCAGATAATGGACCAGGTAGCGGATATCGAGGAGATAACGCCGCAACGGGTGCGGGAGGGAGACAGGCACTCGCATTGGGTACTGGGAATGACGTTGGACACGGACAAAATGAAGTGTGACGCGTGGGAGTTTGCAGAGGCGCTCAACCACGAGGGCGTCCCCGCGGGCGGCCCGTACATTGGGTCGGGCAAGGAAGGGCCGCTTTATCGCAATGAATTCCTGTCCGGGCCGAACTGTTACGGACGCAGCCGTTTCCCGTTTGATTACAATCGGGAGAAACCGGTGGACTACCGGTTGGTGGACTGTCCGAATGGAGAGCGTTTGATGCGGCGCGGATTCAGCTTCGCGATGCAGCCAAGCCTTGACGATGAGGACGCGGCTGATATAGCGGCCGCGGTGCGTAAAGTATTTGGACATTTCCGCAAACAGCAGTGGCCGGGGGGCAGTTAATGACACGTGAAACGAGCGACCAGACACCGATCTGGTGCGGGATTCACTATTTGCTGTATCTGCGGCTGGCGGGCGCGGAGGAGGACTGCGCCCGTTTCAGCCTCTTTCAGACGGAGTACAGCCCTGCCGGGGGTGGGCACGCGGGCTTTTTGCACATTGATCCTTCGTGCATGCCGTCGGCGCCGGCCAGCGCAGTGTATACGGACAACCCGGAAATGGCGGAGTGGATGTACAACAGGATGTACCGGGACAGCGATAACTCGCTGGCGGCATGTGGGACACGGATCATCACGGCGCGTTTTGGCCGCGGCGGCGATATGCGGCAACGGCTGGGATATTCGATCGACAGTGCGGACGGAACCGTAGGGGCGGCGTGGACCGATCTGGAAGAACCCTTTGTGCATCACGGCATCGCGGGGAGATCGGGCTTGTACACGTACTGTCTCTTTATTGTTGCGAACGGCGCCGGCCTTGACGTGAATGGGGAGACCGTTCCCGGAGAGTTGTATGCGCGCCAGGACTGGATTCCGCTTGTGGGGCGGCCGCTCAGCTCCTGTCTTATCGCAGACGAAATCTGGGCTACAACGTGAGAAGCGGCCGCCCGCGGTGGGCGGTCGTTCAAAGGACAAGCAACTTCGTCAATGCAGTTGGAGAGACCGTCAATTATGGGAAAGCTAAGATTTGCGCAGGCCGGTGTTTCGTTGATGCACGCGAACATGTACCGGGACACGCTGATGCTGTTGTCCGACGAGATCGAGTTGATCGGCTTTTACGATCCTGACCCGGAAGGAGTGAAGCCGAACCTGAAGGCCGATGTCCAGGATGTCCCCTTTTACGACAGCCTGGGGGACCTCCTGTCGCTGGGGAAGCCGGATGCGGTGATGGTCTCGACGTATTTGAAGGATATGCCATCGTGGATGGAGCAGGTGGCTGAGGCCGGCGTACACGTGTGGGGGGAGAAGCCGTACGCAGTGCATTCAAGCCAGCTGATTCCCGTCGCCGAGGCCGTGAGGCGAAACGGTCTCCATTTCTCGTGCGGCTATACGTGGCGCTTTCACCCGATCGCGAACCTTATCAAGGAGACGTGGGCGGCGGGACTGCTGGGGAAGCCGTATTCGATTGAATTCCGTTTTCTGACGTCGAGCGTGGCGAGACGGGATCCGCTTAACTGGTATTTCAGCCGGGAAAATGCCGGCGGGGGGATTCTCAACTTTTTGGGCTGTCACTGGTTCGACCTGATGGTATACATGACGGGCGCCCAAGTAGCGCGGGTTGCGGCGATCGAGGCCAATGTTGGTGGGCATGATATCGACGTCGAGGATGCGGCGGCGGTCTCGTTGGGCTTTGACAACGGGATGATCGGGAGCCTGCATGCGGGTTATTTTACGTCGGGGGACGGGGAGATTTCGATTGGGCTGCGTGGGTCGCTGGGATGGATCAAGTGGGATGTGGACGAGGGAGTATGCACGATCAAGAGCGAGCATCCGGAGTGGTCGGGCGCACCCACGCGCAGCTTTGAATTTCCTTCGCCGCCCGTGCCCGGGTACGGTTCGGAAGGGAGGGCGTCGATCCGGGCGTTTGCGGCGGCGATTCGCGGGGAGGGAAGCTCCGGCTACAAGGTGGAGGAGATTATCAAATCGCTTCAGATCATAGAAGCTGCCCATTCGTCGGCGGCGGAGGGGAAGACGGTACTGTTATGAACGGTTCAGAGCCTCTGCGCGTCGCGGTGGTGGGCCTGCGGATTCATGCGGGCGGGCTGGAGCCTGAGGGCAATCACGGGTTGATCAAGTCGTTCCATGGGCAACAAGACGCCCGGATTACGGCTTACTGCGAGTGGGATGCGGATGAGGCGGCGGCGCTGGAAAGCCTGGCGCGGCACGATCCCGACGCCCGAATTTTCGACAACCTGTGTGAGTTTTTCGAGTGGGACGGGTTTGATGCGGCGGTGGTGATGCTGCCGCCGGATGAGGCGACGCGGGCTGCCGAACGGCTGGCGGAGGCCGGCAAGCATATGTTTATTGAGAAGCAGGCGGCGCGTACGGCGCCGGAGCTGCTGCCGGTCTGTCAACTGGCCAAGGAACGCAATCTGGTCGTGCAGATCGGTTATCCCTGGCCGCGGCATCCGGTGGCGCAAGAGATTCGCCGGTGTCTGGACGAGGGGGTCCTGGGGAAGCTGCTGGCGATGGAGGCGCGGTTGGTGACGATTCAGGTTGCGGAGGGGTTGCGGGAGCCGGAGCACTGGATGTACCGCCGCGAGACTGAAGGTGGCGGCATTCTGCATATGGAGGGTGGGCACTGGCTGACGCTCTTCCAGATGTTTGCGCAGGCGCGGGTGCGCTCGGTGACGGCGCTGTGCAGCCGCCGCACGGATGAGATACAAGAGGGCGTGGAGGACGCGGCGACTGTGGCGCTGGAGTACGAGAACGGCGTTCATGCCTGTTTGCATATGGGGTATTTGCTGAGCGGCGTCGGTCCGCGCAACGACACCTTTATGGCGGTGCGGGGTCAGTTGGGTGCGGCGACGTGGGGGCCGGTTGGGGACGGCCTGCTGACAGTGAGCAGTGCGGCGCCGGAGTGGGAAGGTGCCCCGGAGCGCAGCTTCAACATGCCGCCGGCGCCGCGGCCGGTCTACGCGGAGCAGTGGGGCTTTGAGTATGTGAGCGACTTTGTGCGGGCCGTGCGTGAAGGAGGGAAGGCTGTGGTGAGCATCGAAGACGCTCACCACATTTTGCAGATATTCGATGCCGCGTATGAGTCTTCGCGGACGGGCCGGAGGATAGAAATATAGCCGGCGACAGCCGTGAGTTTTGGCGGCGCAAGCGTTGCCGGTCGACTAGACTCTGCCGGGGTACTCCTTGCCGCGGATCAGCAAGAAGCGGAACTCGCCGCGCGGCTTTTCGCATTCGGTGAGAAGACGGGCCTCTTCGTCTTCTATGCCGAAGTACAAAGTCTCTGAACGGATGTAGTGGAGCGCGAGCCCGCGGCGGCGGTGCGGGGTGGAGTTGGCGCCCGTGCGGTGGAAGTTAAGGCCGTGGTGGAACATGCAGCTGCCTGCGGGCAGCTCCACGGGCACCGGCTCTTTGACGAGTGGATTGTCCAGGAAGCGTTTCTTGTATTCAGGCCCGATGGGGCCCCATTTGTGGCTGCCCGGAATGACGGTCATGCAGCCGTTGTCGATGGTAGCGTCGTCAAGGGCGACCCAGCAGCTGATGTGTTCCTGGGGCGCGAACATTTGCCAGGCCATTGAGTCCTGGTGCCAGTCGGTGACCGTACCGTGAAAACGGGGCTTCATCATCAGTTGATCGGTGTAGAGCTTGATGTTGGGCCCTATAAGGTCGTCGATTACATCGACAATTTCCGGTTTGCGGGCGGTGCGCTCGAAGACGTCGTCGAAGTAGCAGAGCTGGGTCATTTTGCGTACGGCGTCAAGCGGCTCGACGTCGGCGGGCAGGCCGTCGCGGAACTTGGCTTCGAACTGAATGTAGCGGGGCGGCACGTGGTTGAGTTCGCCGCTGATTATGGCTTCGCTGCGCTTGCGCAGAGCGGTGAGATCTTCGTCAGAGAGGATGCGGTGGTAAGGCAGATAGCCGTTTTCCCAGAAGAAAACTTTCTGTTCGTCGGTCAGGGCCATGGGGAGAACTCCTTTTCGAGTTTCGGGCATTCGCGGTCGCAGGCGGACGACTGGCCGGCATTGCTGAAGTTTGCAGCTAAAGTATAGCGAACAGGGGAATTCGCTGTCAATCGGTTTTGGCGTGTTTGCGGCGAAGCCGGGCTGCGAATCGACGAAAAACAGGAACAACTGCCCAGAGGGAGAAAAATGATACGAATCGGAATGATCGGAGCGGACAGCACACATACCGAAGCGTGGACTCAGTTGGTCAACCCGCCGGACAGCCCGTTGCATGGACGGGCGCAGGTGGTCAAATTGTGGGGGGAGGATGCGGACCAGGCGCGGGAGAAGGCGCAGGCGTGGCAAATTCCGGAAGTGGTCGGGACGCCGGCCGAAGCTCTGACGGACGTGGATCTGGCCATGGTGGTCAACCGCTATGGTGAAGACCATCCGCCGCATGCCCGGCTTGCGATTAAGGCGGGCCTTCCGACCTTCGTTGACAAACCGTTTGCCAACGAAATGGATGACGTACACAGCCTGGTCAGGTTGGCCGCGGACCGGGATGTGCCGCTGATGTCGTGTTCGGCGCTGCGCTTTGCAGGGGAGGTTATGGAGTTGCAGAAAAGGATGGCGGCCTTTGGCGCGCTGAACTGCGCGGTCGTCAGCGGCGCAGCGGCAGGCGACTTCCCGGACCCGCGGGCATTGCATCCTTTTTTCTATGGCATCCACGCAGTCGAACTGTTGCATACCCTGTTGGGGGGCGGCGCGGAGGCGGTCACGACGCGCCGCACCGACCGGTGCGATATCGGGCTCGTCCAGTATGCGGATGGCCGGCAGGGGGTGGTCAATCTGCTCCACGAGACACCGGGCCTTTATCACGGCGCCGTGTTCGGCGCGGAGGGGTGGGGTGAGGCCGATATCGTAGACGGGAGCCGGTTCTATACTGAAACACTGGCGAGAGTTATCCAGATGGCTGAAAGCGGCGAACCACCGTTTCCGGTCGCCTGGTCGGTCGAAGTGATGGCGATGATGGCGGCGCTGGTCCGCTCGGCTGAAGAGGGTGGACGCACAGTTCAGATTAGCAAGTTTGGGCAGTAACCCGTGCTCGATAGCCGGTAAACTTAACAAGCCTAGAATGAGAGCAAGCATTACATGACAAACTCACCTTTGCAGATTGGAGTCGTCGGCCCGGGGCGGATGGGGCGCGTGTACGCGCGGCTGGCGAGCGAACTGAGCGAGACCAACCTGGTCGCGGTGTCCGGGAGGAGTGAAGGGTCTACCAACGAGGTTGCGGCGCAGTACGGCGTCCCCGGATATCCGAATGTTGGACACGAGGCGATGCTGGCCAGGCACCCGGAGATCGAGGCGGTGGTGGTGGCGGCGTCGGAGTGGATGCATACGGCGCCGGTGCTGGCTGCGCTGGAGGCGGGCAAGCATGTCCTGGTAGAGAAGCCGATGGCGGTTTCGGCGGCGGACGCGCAGAAGTTTGTAGAGACAGCCGACGGAGCCGGCGTGGAGTTGATGGTCTGCCACAGCCTGCGATTCGACCATCCCTACGCGGCGATGCGCGCGGCGGTGGCGGCGGGCGAGATCGGTGAGGTAATGCATCTGTATTCGCGGCGCAACACAGTTCAGCTTGCGGCAGAACGCGTGCTCGGAAAGTTTTCGCTGGCGTACTGGCTGACGCCGCACGACATCGACATGATGTTGTGGACTGTGGGACGGCCGATCACGAGCGTAAAGGCGTACTCTCGGGAGAAGGCGAAGGGACAGCAGGACTTTATCATCGCCGTGTTTACTTTCGACAATGGGGTCGTGGGCGTACTGGAGACGTCGTGGAGCACTCCGGGTTTCAGCGGACGCTCGCAGGCTGAGCATTTCAGCATACACGGCAGAGAGGGCGCGGCTGAAGTGTTGGGCCATGAGAACTCGGTTGCGATCTATCACGTCGGAGGAGAGCCGGACTATCCCGATATTGGGTATACGCCCGTATTGCATGGGCGGCAGGAAGGGATGTTCCGGTCCCTGTTCAGCCATTTTGTGGGCGTGGTGCAAGGGAAGTGGGAGCCGATCGTAAGCGGTAGAGACGGGCTGGCCGCGATCCGGGTGGCGTCGGCGCTTGAGCGGGCGTTGGAGAGCGGCCGCGAAGAGGCGGTGGAACGGTGACAAGCCTTCCTCGGTCCAACAAGCGGATAACGGTGGGGACGATGAGGGGCGGGGCATGACTGTCCACTGGGGCATCCTCGGAGCGGGAAAGATCGCGGAGAGCCAGATGGCGCCGGCGATCGGCGCCGCGCCCGGTCACGAGCTGGCGGCTGTGACGCGGCGCGAGCAGGAGGCGGCACAGCGATTTGCCGACAGACACGGGGCGCAGCGTGCGTACGACCGCGTGGAAGCGCTCCTGGAAGATGACCAAGTCAACGCCGTTTACGTAGCCACGCCGCCCCACCTGCACGCGCGGGAGACGGTTCTGGCGGCGGAGGCGGGAAAGCATGTGCTGTGCGAAAAGCCGATGGCTCTGACGACCGGCGAGGCGCGCGCCATGATCGATGCTTGCCAAGCAAACGGGGTCATGCTGACAATCTGTCACTATCAACGTTTCAACGCGCGTCACCAGCGCATCAGGAGTCTCCTGGAGGAGGGCGCGATCGGGCAAGTGACGGCCGCTCGCATCAACTTCTCCGACCGTTTCCCGCCGCAGCCGGGTGTGTGGCATCACAATCCGGAGATCAGCGGCGGCGGGCCGGTGATGGACCTGGGCATCCACTGTATCGATCTGCTGCGATTTCTGTGCGGGCCTGCTGAATCGGTTGCTGCGCTGGTGGAAACGCTGGTCGACAGTTCTCCGGTGGCGGACACGGCGACGCTGTTGTTGAGACTGGCGAGCGGGGCGCAGGCGGTGGTCACCAGCCACTGGACCACTGCGAACCACGAACCGGAACGCGCCAACTGCCTGGAAATCTGCGGTACGGAGGGGTCGATTGTAGCCGCACCGATTTCGGCCAAGGACTCGGCCGGGACCTTGCAGGTGCTCACTACTGATGGAGTGCGGGACTATGCGGTCGAACCGGGAGGGCAGCGACCTCATGTTGCGCTTTTGGCCGCGTTTGGGGATGCCGTTGCCGGGAAAAGTCCGAATCCGATTCCCGGAGAGGATGGGTTTGCCGGGCTGGCGGTTGTGGAAGCCGCTTACGAATCGGCGCGGTGCGGGCGGCGGGTGGAAGTGTAGAACTGCAGTGGCCAGATGTCCTGATTGGACTGATGGATTTGGTTGAAACTGGAGTTGTCAGATATAGGGTCGGGGTGGGACAGGATTATGCGGGGAGTTTTTTTCTGGGAAGCGGCGGGGCTATCGCTGGATCGAGCCAATCCGTACGGTGGGCTGCTGGCGCGGGCGATGCAGGGCGTCGGCGTCGAATTGGAGGCGGGGCATCCTGAGACGCTGACGAAAGCCTGGCTGCACGAGAATCAGGGCAAGATCAACGTCTTGCACCTCAACTGGCCCAACTACATGTATGTAGGTGAAACGTTGGAGTCCCAGTTGGGGCTTTTGGCCGAGCTTATCGACAACCTGGCCCTTGCGCGACTGCTCGGATACAGGATCGTATGGACGGTCCACAATCTGTATCCGCATGAGAGCAACAGTCGCGAATTGGACCATCTGGCTCAGACGGCCATCACGCATCTGGCGAACTCGGTGATCGTCCATTGCGAGCACTCGCGCGAGCTTGTACGCAGGCACTTTCATCGCACCGAGGGTGTCTTTGTGATCAATCACGGCAATTTTATGTACCCGTACGCCAACGAGGTGGGCCGCGACGAGGCGCGGCGGCGGATGGGGTTGAGTGATGAACATTTCGTGTTTTTCTACTTCGGCAACGTGCGAAGGTACAAGGGGATTGAGCGGCTGATTGAGGTGTTTCAATCGTTGCCCGGAGAGCATTTGCGGCTGTTGTTGGGCGCCAAGTTCTACACGGAATACGGCCAGGAGTTGGTCGCGTCCGTGCCGCCGGACGACGAACGCGTGATGTTGCGCTCTTCGCGGCACTTTGCCAACGACGAGTTTCAATATCTGTTTAATGCTGGCGATGTTGGCGTCTTTCCCTTCCTGGAGGTCTTGACTTCAGGTTCCGTGATCACCGCGTTCTCCTTTGGGATGCCGGTGATCGCTCCGGGCGTGGGATGCCTGACCGAGCTGGTCCCTCCGCAAGCGGGCATTGTGTACAGTGCGGAGGATGAGGAGGGATTGCGCCGGTCGATGATGGAGATTCAGGAACGGGATCTGGGTCCCATGCGAAAGGCTGCCTGGGAGCGGGCGCATTCGCTGGACTGGGAACAGATAGCGGCGCGGACACGGCAGGTATATGAGTCCGCATAGCATGACGGCCGTTGCTGCAGAGTGCGGTCCATCGCGTTTTCCCGAGATCAGATTTTGTCAGGCAAGAGTCGAATGAGTCTTAAATCGAAATCACTCCAGGCGAAAAAATGAGTCAAGCAACCTATCACATAGAGGTCAGCGGCCTGTGGAAGGTATTCGGCAAAAGGCCGGAGCGCGCGCTGCAGCAGGAATACGCACTTAAGAGCCGCGACGAGATTCAGGATGAACTCGGCCTTGTGGTGGGGCTGCGGGACCTTTCCTTCAGCGTACCCAGAGGGCAGACTTTCGTGGTGATGGGGCTTTCGGGCAGCGGGAAGTCGACTCTGGCGCGCTGTTTGATCAAGCTGATCGAGGCGACGGAGGGGCAGATCCGGTTTGACGGTCAGGACATTTGTGCCTACTCGCCGGAGGACTTGCGGCAGTTTCGGCGCGACAAGATTGCGATGGTGTTTCAGAACTACGCGCTTCTTCCTCACCGCTGCGTGTTGGACAACGTGGCGTACGGTCTTGAAGTACAGGGCATGGACAGGGACAGCCGCTACAGGGCGTCGGCTGAAGCGATTGAGACGGTGGGCCTGCGGGGTTGGGAATACTACTATCCCAATGAAATGAGCGGGGGCATGCAGCAGCGGGTGGGGTTGGCCAGGGCGCTGGCGGTCGACCCGGAAGTGCTGATTATGGACGAGCCGTTCAGTGGACTCGACCCGCTTATCCGCAGGGAGATGCAGGACGAGCTTGTCACGCTGCAGGCGGAGCTGCAGAAGACGATTGTCTTCATCACGCATGACCTGGATGAGGCGCTCAAGCTGGGCGACCGCATCGCAATCATGCGCGACGGCGTCATCGTACAGGAAGGCACTCCGGAGGAGATCGTCACGCGACCGGCCAATGACTATGTGTCCGAGTTCGTGCAGGATGTGTCGCGCGCCAAGGTGATTCGGGCCGGGTCGATTATGCGGGAGCCGGACGTCGTCATTCACGAAGATCAGGACGCCCGCGCTGCGCTGTCTGCAATGCGGGACAACAACGCAGAGGCGGCCTATGTGGTCGGGGACGGCAATGTCCTCAAGGGAATCCTTACTCAGGGCCGGATAACAGATCTGGAAAACCGGCGCATCGGGGTCCTGGAAGCGGCGCAGACGGAGGGTTTGGCGACAACCAGCCCGGCAACCTTCATTGAGAAAATCATTCCTCTGGCCGCGGAAACGGAACACTTCATCGCGGTGGTGGACGACGAAGGGCGGCTGCTGGGGGAGATACACCGGCGCGCCCTATTGGCTGGAATGGTCGATGAGCTTCCCAACGATGGGTCGGCGGTCTAGAGAGGAGCTTTTGACATGAGCCAGATTAACAGCCCGCAGACGGGCGCCGAGCCGCCTGGCAGGCCGGTTGGAATGGATGCCATACTGAGGATCGAGGGTATGGAAGTCGATCTCCCGCCGCGCGGGGCCGGCAGGAGAGATATGCTGCCTGAAGAGTCGCAAATGCCGCGCAGCCAGGCGGGCGAGCTTCCTCGTTACTTCTGGCCGGTCGCCTGGGGGCTGGTCCTCGTTGTGCTGCTTGCCTCCTTCGGCATCTGGGGCCCGGAAATGGAGTTCCCGACCACAGTTTCCCGGACCGAAGTCGAGACTGATAACGGCGGTACACTTGTCCTGGAAAAATCGTTGAGGGAGGTTATCAGCGGCGCCGTAGACGAGGCCGTCGACTGGTTGACGGTAGAGATAAGCTGGCTTTTTGACGGACTGAGCAGCGTCGTTGCCTATGCCCTGGTAACAATTGAGAACGTGTTGAAGTGGATTCCCTGGCCGACCGTCGTGGTGGCGCTTGCGGTCCTCTCTTTTGCGGTAGGACGCTGGAAGATGGTGGGGTTCACTTTGTTCGCGCTGCTGTTCGTTGGATTCATGGACCTGTGGGAAAACACGATCGACACGATTGCGCTGATGGTGGTGGCAGTCGTCATTTCAGTAGGCGTGGGCTTGCCCCTGGGTGTGCTGGCCGCGCGCAACCGTGTCGCGGATAATCTGATGCGCCCGATTCTGGACGGAATGCAGACGATGCCCAGTTTCGTTTATTTGCTGCCGGGCCTTCTCTTTTTCGGTCTGGGAAAGCCTGCGGGCATCTTCGCCACCTTGATCTACGCGGTGCCGCCGGTGATCCGGCTGACGAATCTGGGGATCCGGCAGGTCTCGGCAGAGGCCGTGGAGGCGGCGCACGCGTTCGGGACGACGCCATTTCAGCTTCTGATGAAAGTGCAGATTCCGATGGCGCTGCCGACGATCATGGCCGGGATTAACCAGACGACGATGATGGCGCTGGCGATGGTGACGATCGCGAGTATGGTGGCCGCGGGCGGCCTGGGCGACAACGTGCTGCGCGCCCTGCAGAAGAACCAGCCCGGCAACGGTGCGATCGCGGGGCTGGCAATCGTGTTCCTGGCGATCATCATAGACCGCTTGACGCAATCGGTTGCGCAGGAGCAGCAGGACAGGCGGAGTGCGGGGTAGGTCCCTGCCGCAAGGGAAAAAAGTCCCGAGTCAGTACTTTCCTCAGAACTGTGAACCCAAGTCTCTTTGCAGGGTGACGCGCCGGGCTACCGTTCGGGGAAGCAGTCGCGCGGCAATGCATTTGTCTCTGGCCCACATGACTTTCGGGCAATTTATCCCATCGCTGCCTGCATCGATTACATTTCAGGTCAGACATTGCTACAGTAATTCGATTGCCCAATATTTGAAAGACCTGTTAAAATGTAAGGGAGAAGTACAGATCCCACCCTCAACCGCGATATCAGGCCTTCCAGGCGCCTGCACGGAAGTCGTCTGAGAAGCTGGTCGGCCTGAACCTATAGCTGCCTTGCGGCGAGGGGTTGCCCTAGCGAATTTCAACTGAGATAGACGTCGCAGCAGCTATCCTCAGAAAAACCACTCCACAGGAGAGAAGAAACATGCATGCACAATTTCGAATTCTCATACTCTTACTCGTCATCGTCGTCAGCGCGGCGTGTGCGATGCCGGTTCAGCAGAGCGCGCCAAGCGAAGAGGCGGAGGCCCCTGCCCCCTCCATCGATACGATTATATTCAGCGACTTGAACTGGCCCAGTGCAGAGCTCCAGAACCGTATTGCTCAGTACATTGTAGAAAAAGGCTACGGCTATTCCACGGATGTCGTCTTGGGCGCTACATTGCCCCTGTTCCAAGGCTTGCGTAAAGGTGACACACACGTAACCCTGGAAATCTGGCTGCCGAACCAGGATGACGCCTGGTACGAGGCATTGGGCAACGGGGAGGTCGTTGAGATTGGCGCGAGCCTGGGCAAGGACTGGCAGTCGGCGTTCGTCATTCCCGCCTATCTGCAGGAGCAGTATCCTGAGCTGGATAGTGTGGAAGACCTGAAGGACGATCAGTTCAAGGAGCTGTTTGCGAGCCCCGAAACAGGGGGAAAGGTGCGACTTGTCTCCTGCGTAATCGGCTGGTCCTGCGAGGAGGTCAATGCTGCCCAGGTCATCGGCTACGAGCTTGAAGACCATGTACATGTCGTAAACCCTGGCGACGGAGCCGCGCTGAACGCCGACCTTTACGGCGCCTATGAGAAAGGCGAACCGTGGATAGGATACCAGTGGGGCACGAATGATCCCGCTCTCATTCTGGACCTGGTCCGGTTGGAAGAACCGGCCTATAGTGACGAATGCTGGGAAACGAACAAGGCCTGCGCATATGAAGACGCGGATATTCTGATTGCCGTCCATCCGGACCTTGTGGACGCGGCGCCCGACGTTATCGAAATGCTGGAGGCGTGGGACTTCAATATCGAAGTTTACAAAGAGGTCGCTCGTTGGCAAGAAGAGAATAGTGACGCCTCCAGCCATGACGCTGCTCTCTGGTGGCTGAACAGCAGGTCGGAAATTTGGAGCACATGGGTGACCGAGGACGCCGCCGCGGCCGTGCAGGAAGCGCTGGCAGCCAACGAGATCCCGGAAGGCTGGCCCACCGAGTAGTCGGAGCCGCGCTTCATTGTACTGTCGAGATCAACAAAGCTTAAGGGCGGTCCCTCCTAGGGGGCCGCTCTTATTTTGAAAGGCGAAACTACGCTATAATTGCCGGCAGAGCAGCACGATCTTCCCTATTCAATGCACACCCGATTTCAGGCGGAAGGAGAGATGGACAGAAATGCGAGAAAACAGAGCCAAGCACAAGTTGGAAAGGGGGGAGACCGTTGTCTGCCTCTCCGGAAACAACTCTACCGACATGATCGATCAACTGGGCCCACTGGGGTTCGATGCGATCTGGCTTGAAGGGGAGCACGGCCCGGTGGATTACGGCGACATTCCCGATCTTACGCGAGCCTGCGACCTGTGGGGAATGACATCGGTTGTGCGGGTCAACCGGAACAATGAGGGAATCATCTACCGCACGTTCGACCTGGGCGCGCAGGGGATTGTTGTGCCTCACGTCAATACGGCGGACGAGGCGCGGGCGGTAGTCAATGCGGCGAAGTTCCATCCTGCTGGCAACCGGGGCATGTACACGAGCCGGCAGGGCTACGGCGTGCCGGACTATGTCCACCGGGCCAATGACGAGACGCTGGTCATTATCCTGATAGAGGACATTGCCGCCATCAACAACCTGGCTGAAATCCTGACCGTTGATCATATCGACGTCTTCTTTGTGGCGCCGAGTGATCTGGCGCAGTCGATGGGCCACTTGGGCAACACGGACCACCCGGAGGTCGTAGCGACAATAGAAGGGGCGTTTGCGCAGATCCGGGCGGCGGGCAGGGCAGCAGGCGGGCTCGCCAGTGACGACAATGTTGCCCATTACATCGGACTGGGCGTCCAGTTCTTGTTGACCGGTTGGGCGGCCTGGGTTGCGACGGGCGGGCAGGCTTTCCTGGGAAAGGTAGAGAAGGCTGCAGGAGCGTGAGTGGCGTTGCACCGTGAAGACGTTGAGCAGTGCAGAGGCGCCATTTTAAGGGGTGGCAAGGAGAGAAAGATGTATCTTTCTCTCTTCTTCCTTTTGGTCGACGGTAGACGAGGATTCCTACGACAAATCCTTAGTTTGTTCCCTCGCAATTACTGGGGATAGGAAGGCGGACATCAACTCTCTATTGATTTCGACACCTTCATAGTTCCTTCTGATCAGATCCATTCCTTCCAGTACATTGACATCTCGCCGAATCGTCCGATCTGTCTTGCCAGCATAGGCTTCCGCGATTCTAGGAGAAAGGTAACGCAGTCTTGCAATTGGTACAGGCTCTGTTTCGTCGGACAAATCGACCACGAGTTGTCTTCTACGCAAATCTGTGGCGTTTACTTTTTGGCGGAACGAATTGTGAACATGGTTCATCCAGAAAACATGGAATTGCTGTGCCCGTATCGTCTGAAGCTGTTCATCAAGAGCGTCATTCAGGCCTTGCATGGCGTATTGGATGAATGGGGAGACATCGCCGCCCGACTTGCTCGCCAGATCGAGTTGCCTATAGTATTCCGCCCTGGTCAGGTTGTAGTGGTTGCTAAGGAGATGGGCTGCCGCTGTCGGAACCCCGCTTAACAGAAGCAGTTGAAACTCGACTAAGCGCGCTGTTCGCCCATTGCCATCGCCAAACGGATGGATCCAAGCCAAATAGAGATGGGCAACAATTGCTTTCAACACTCCTGATGCGATTCTGAGTTCCTCGTTCGGTAGGAAACTCTCGACATTTAGCCAGCTACAAAGCTTCTTCAGTAGATGCTCACAATCCTGATGGGGTGCGCCACGGTATCGCCCTACGCCAACATCGTGCTCTCGAATAATGCCGGGAGAAACATCCTCCCTCAGAGGCAAGTCATGTAGGACCAAGGCATTGAGTTCCACTATCCTGTCAACGGTCAGTTCTGCAAGCTCACCGGACAGTATGCCTTCTGGGATATTGTTACATGCTCTGACGATGTTTCGTATTTCATTCCCCAGATACTCTTTGGAAGGAGGTAGTTCCAGTTCTCCTCTTACCAACCCGAGGGCGTCCTCCTCCGACAAGGTATTTCCTTCAATGGCTGTCGTTGCCAGCGCCCCCTTGGCCAAAAAGACCTGATGCAAGTACTCTTCAACGTCGGGAAGAAGTGGCACGCCAGCGACCTGTTCGCATTTCGCCTGTACTTCTCCCAGCTGAAACCATAGCGTATAATCGAACCTGCGCAGATCCAACTGAAAACTTATCCAGGGATGGGTCTCTTGGTATATTCTGTTCTCAGTCATAGCATTCTGTCCAGCCCGAGCCGATCCCAAGTCTATCGGACAGAGAAAGTTTTGAAAACGGCATCAGTGGGTAGAAAAGGTCTGAAGAGATTCTAAAGCGTTCAAACACGAATTCAAAGTGGGATGCTTTACAATCTTTGCGGCCAAAAAGTTTTGAGGACTGTGAAACTGACCAGTGGTCCTGCAAACTGTTGCACTCAAATCGAATTCTGGACACGGCGAGTAGGCCTCTATGGCGGGCTCGCTGACTTCAAGCACAGGTCAGGGCATGACGAACACAACACTTGTATCTGACGAACAGTGGCCGCAGATCAGGCGCAAAGCGGGGTCGCCCCAGTTCGCGGCGGCGATGAAGCTGCTGCGTCATGAAGTGGAGGACTTCTTTGCTCGTCCGGTCGGCGTGCAGGCGTTGCCGGGCGGGTATTATCACGACTACTTCTGCCCGCAGCACGCGGTGCAGCTGATCTTTGAGCCGGACTCGCCTACGCTCCATCGCTGCCCGGTAGACGGCGAGACGTTCAGTGGGGAACCGTTTGACTCGGCGTGGCGCTGGTCGGTCAACAACAGGCTGGCGGAATCGGCGCTGCGGCTGGCGGTGCTGTGGAAGCTGGAGGGCGAGGAGCGAAACCGGCAGAGCGTGCAGGAGATCCTGTTGGGCTATGCTGCGGCGTACGATGGGTACAAGGCATATTCGGGCTGGCGGCCGGAGAACCACGGCGTTGCCCAGTTCAGCACCCTGGACGAAGCCGTCTGGTCGATACCGCTGGCATGGTCTTTCGACCTGATCCGGTCCACTCTCAGCGATGCACAGGAGAGGGAGATTGTTGACAGGCTGCTACATCCTGCGGCCGACTTTCTGATGGACCGTCATTTTGGCGGGATCCATAACTTTGCCTGCTGGCACAACGCGGCCATCGGCACGATCGGGGCGGTGACCGGGCGTGATGAGCTGCTGGACTTCGCAATTGACGGGCAGTATGGATTTCATACGCAGGCGCGGGAAGGAATTCTGGCTGACGGTCTCTGGTTCGAGGGCTCGTTCAGCTACCACTTTTACACTGTGGCTGCATTGCTGCTGCTGGCGAAGGCGACGGCCAACCTGCCGGATTGGGACCTGCGGCGGCACCCGTCGCTGGCGGCTGTGCTGCGCGCGCCGGTGTTGTGCGCTTACCCGGATGGGAGCTTGCCGGCGACAAATGACTGCTGGTACTTCACCGGCCTGAACGACGACTGCTGCCACGGCGTTCCCAAGGCGCCGGCCTTTTATGAGATTGGGAACGCCTGGTTCGACGAACCTCTTTTCGGCCAAGTGCTGGCACGGGCGTATCGACACGGGCCGCGGGAAAGCCTTGACGCCCTCTTGTACGGGGTTGCCGAGTTGGAATCCGGGCCGAAAGAGGGCCTGGCGCTCCCCAGTGTCCGGATGCCAGCCTCTGGTTATGCGATTCTGCGTACGCAGCCGGAAGGGGAGGCGCTGAGGTCGGAAGCGACTGAGCAGTATGTCTTTCTCAAGTACGGGGTACATGGCGGCGGTCACGGGCACCCGGACAAGCTGGGGCTGTCCGTGTACGCTTGGGGCGAACGCCAGTCGCCGGATCTGGGGACCCCTGGGTACGGGATCGACCTGTTCCAGGGCTGGTACCGCCAGACAGTCAGTCACAACACCGTTGTGCTTGATGGCAAGTCGCAACCCGCGGGCGTTGGTCGGAGCATTGCCTTTCGGGATGACGGGCCGTTTCAGATCGCTGACGCTGCGATCAGATGGGGAGAAGACACGGTAACCGGTATTGACGCGCCCACCTACGGTATCGATGAAGAAGCGCCTGAAGTGTACGAGGGGGCCGGAATGCGCCGGGCAATCCTGGTGCGCGGCAGTTACATTGTAGACATTTTCCTGGTAGATGCAGGGAAAGAGCGCCGAATCGACTGGATCTTTCGCAATCGCGGCGCATTGGCGCCGCTTGGTGACGGCGTTCCCCTCGTGCCCGCCGTACTTAAGGGGGACGGTTACGAATACCTTGGGGACTCCAGCAGCCGACCCGCCGATGGCAGTATCGCTTTGGACTGGCAGTTAGGGGAGACGGGTGTGAAACTCTTCATGGGCGAAACCGGCGGGACGACTCTCTATGCAGGCCCGGCGCCGGGAAACCCTGCGGAGGACCTGCAGGACCTGTTGATTCGCCAGCGAACCGGGTCGCGCACGGCCTTTCTCAGCGTCCTTCATCCCTATAAGGACAGGCCCCGCTTTGGCTCGGTCAAGTGGCATGGCTGTGACCTGATTGGAGAGGGCTGGGCGGCATGCACGGTGGAGGGGGGGAAGAGTAAGGAGTTGTGGGTTGTCCGCTCAAGGTCGGATGTGGTAGTCCCCCCCTGGCTGGGCGACCTGCCTGCCAGCAGCCGCTTTGAATACAATTTGGAGGATTGAGGCATGGCAGACACTGCGGACAGGCTGGCCATACATGGCGGCCCTCCGGTACGGGAGGCGCCGCTGCCGGCGCGCGGGCACATTGGGAACGAGGAAAGAGAGGCTGTCAGCGCGTATATGGACAAGGTAGTTGCCACGGGGACGCTCGGCGCCTACCAGGGTGAGGAGGAGGAGGCCTATTGTGCCGCGTTTGCGGAGTACCTGGGGGGCGGGTACGCGGACGCGGTCAGTTCGGGATCGGCGGCGATCTACGTGGCGCTTCTGGCCCTGGAGCTGGAGGCGTTCAGCGAGGTCATTATCGGCCCCTTTACGGACCCGGGCGGGATGATGCCGATCCCCCTGCAGAGCATGATCCCCATGATCGCCGACTCGGCGCCGGACAGCTTCAATACGGGGCCGGAGCAGATCGAGGAGCTGATTTCGCCGCGCACCAGTGCAATTGTCGTACCGCATATCGCCGGGGAACCGGCCGACATTGGCGGCATCATGGCGTTGGCGGGACGGCATGGGATTCCGGTGATCGAAGACTGCGCGCAGGCGCACGGCGCGCGGTTCAAGGGGCGGCTGGCGGGAAGTTTCGGCGACCTGTCGGCGTTTTCAACGATGACGGGAAAGCACCATAGCTCGGGCGCGCAGGGCGGGATGGTCTTCACCCGCGATGAGGCGCTATACCAGTCGGTGCGGCGAATGGCCGACCGGGGCAAACCCCATTTTCTACCTGAAGGCGCCTCAAACATGCAGGCGACGTTAAACTTCAACCAGACTGATCTGGCAGCTGTTGTGGGCCTGATTCAGTTGCGTAAGCTGCCGGAGATGGTCGAGCGAAGACGCGCAATCGTGGGCCAGTTGATCGAAGGTACGGCAGATCTGGAGATGATCGCTTTGCGGCAGACGGCGCGGGATGTTGAATCCAGCTACTGGTTTCTGCCGGTGGCGTTTTATCCGGAGCGGGCCGCCTGTGACAAGGAGACTCTATGCGAAAGTTTGCGTGCGGAGGGCCTGCCTGTTACGGATGATTACCGGTATGGGATGCCGCACCGTCAGTCGTGGTACACAGAGCGCCGGGTCTTTGGCAGCAGCGGTTACCCCTGGGCCAGCCCCCTGTACGATGGCGATCCGAATCGAGAGTTTCCCTGCCCCAATGCGCAAGCGATGTTGAAGAGCCACTTCACGATGTCGCTCCATGAGAACTGGAGCACGCGGGAAATCGATGACGTCGTCGCTATTTTTCAGAAGGTGACGGCGGCCTATCGGGCCGGCTGAAAAAGCTGAAGGCGGGACACCTCTACTCATTTCCCCACGGAAACGAAGGAATAGACAGCTCGCGGTCGGCGGCGGGCAGGTCGACGCGCGCGCCCTGGCGCGCATGTGACAGGTGAACGGCGAAGCCGATCTCGGTCGCGCGACGGGCCTCTTCGACGTCGCAGGCGGTCCTGCCGCCGCTGGCGATGGCGTCGACCAGGTCGTTTACGATTGCAACGCCGGAGGGGAAATCGCCCTCAGATTGGGGGATGGCCAGAGGTTGCGGCGGCGCGTCGCTGTCCTGCCACTGCCACGCCTGAAGGCCATCGTCCATAATTGTGAGCCGGCCCTGATCGCCGCTGACGTCGAAGGAGGGACGCCGGCTGCCGCCGGGCGTGAAATAGAGATGGACGCCTCCCTCCAGCCCAACGATACAGCGGCCGGTCGGATCGAGACGGCGGCGGGAACCGGGCGGCTCGGCCGACAGATCTTCGACGAAGCCGCTTACCCATTGGGGTTCCGGATCGCCGGCCAGGTGGAGGGCGGCGTCATACCAGTGACAGCCGTGGTTGATCAGGTTGGGGATGCCGTAGATGATCAGCGACTGCAGCCGGCCGACGATGCCGTCGCGCAGAAGTTCGGCAAGGCGGCGGTAGGAGACGAGCCAGCGGCGGTCCAGCCCGAGGGCTAGAGGGACGCCGGCGGCGCGGCAGGCGTCTAGCAGGCGGTCGGCTTCGGTAAGACTGGTCGCCAGAGGTTTGTCGCAAAGGATCCCGCGCACACCGGATTCGACGGCCTGCTGAATCTGATCGGCATGCATCTTTTGGCTGGTGGCGATGCAGAGGATATCGGGCTTTTCCTGCTGCAGCATGCTTTCAAAACTGTCGTAGGCGGCGACTTTATCCCCCCAGCAGTCGGTGAACTCCTGACGTGTTTCGGAGCCGAGGTCGAAGACGGCAACGATTTCGGTCTCGGGCACGGCGTCGAATGCGGTGGCAAAGTTATGGTTGGCGGGTCTTCTATCGAGCATACGGTGGCAGCCGGCGATGGCAACGCGGCGGGTCTGGCCCATGTTCAGTTCTCCTGTGTGGGCGGTTGATCCAATTGGAAGGGACTGAGGCAGTTCTTCAGTTCGACTGGCCGTTTGTCAATCTGTTGGCTATTTCGCCATCCTGAAGTTCATAAACCTCGGTGGCAAAATCGTCGCTTGCCGGATCATGGCTGGCCATCAGGACGGTGATTCCTTCCTCCTGCACGAGCCGCGCGAACAGTTGCAGAATCTGGCGGCCCGTTTCGCTGTCCAGGTCGCTGGTCGGTTCGTCGGCGATCAGCATAGCGGGACCGTGCGCCAGGGCGCGGGCGATCGAGAGCCGCTGCTGCTGGCCGCCCGACATTTCGAACGGACGGTGGTCGGCCCAGCGGCCAAGCCCTACCAGGGAGAGACAGTAGGCGGCGCGACGGCGGCGCTCAGCGGCGGTGATTCCGAGGATGCGCAAAGTCATCTCGACATTTTCCTGGGCCGACAGCGTCGGGATTAGGGAAAAGGCCTGAAAGACAAAACCGATATAAAGTTGGCGGAGCTGGGCGCACTCATCGGCGGTCAGCTTGTCGATGTCCTGGCCGAAGAGCGAAACGCGTCCGGCGGTCGGCGTGTCCAGGCTGCCGATGAGGTTGAGCAGGGTCGTCTTGCCGGAGCCTGAACGGCCGCGGAAGAGGGCGAAGCAGCGGCGGGAAACGGTCAGATCGATGCCGCGCAGAGCATGGACCGCCTGATCCCCCACGGTATAGATGCGCTGGAGATCGCTGACCTCGACGAGCGGCCCCCTGTAGAATTCGGATATTGCAAAAGAGCTGGATCCAACGGCGGCGAGACTTTCGCCCGGCGAGGGTTCGGAAGCGCCCAGGGAGGGCTGGGCGGATGCTGCCCCCTGGCTCCACTGCAGCGTGTCGCTCGGGCTGCTTGCGGCAGCGTCTGAGCCGTCTCCTCCGTCGGAGGAGGCAGAGCCGCCGGCCCATGGGTTGACTGACTGCTCCTGGACAGGAATACTGTCAACTTCGCGGCGGGCAGGCCGCCACAGCCGGCGCCACCACGGAGCGCTGCGGCGTGGCGTGGGGTCCTGATCCCAGGCGGCATCGTCCTCTGCCACCAGGGACGAGCCGGTCGTCATGGCTGAATCCGAAGCCGCCGGAAACTGTTCCTGCGCCTGCCGCACGAGGATGCCGTCTTC
The DNA here is from genome assembly GCA_022821545.1 of Caldilineaceae bacterium. Taxonomy (GTDB): domain Bacteria; phylum Chloroflexota; class Anaerolineae; order Caldilineales; family Caldilineaceae; genus Bin5. The sequence continues at coordinate 95,540 of JAJEDJ010000001.1, read as the reverse complement.
GACCAGTTGAACGATCGCTCTGCGGCCGATGCCGCGCTGTTCCAGGTACTCGTTGGGCATCTGCAGGCGGCCGACGGCGTCGAGGACGACCCGCTCTTCGAGTTGCACGCCGGCGCCGTCGGCGCCGGTAACGGACTCGCCGGCGGCGAACGGATCGCTCCCATCGATGTCGTCCACGTCATACGGTGAGTGTTCCAACGACAGGCCATCGTGCGAATGGCGCACCATCTCGGTGCTGATCTTGCCGTCCCGGATTCCGATGACGCGGTCAACAACGCGGGCGATATCACGGTCGTGGCTGACGATGATGCTGGTCAGATTGTAGCGTCGATTCAGATCGCGAAGGAGCTGCCAGATCTGGTTGGCGGTGACCGAATCCACCTCTCCGGTGGGTTCGTCGGCGAGAAGAATTCGGGGCTGATTGGCCAGAGCGACGGCAATTGCGACGCGCTGCTGCTGGCCGCCTGAAAGCTGACCGAGACTGTGGTGGCTGTGTGTGAGCAGCCCGACGGCGTCGAGCAGCTCCCGGGCGCGCTCGGAAGGGGGCGCGACGCGGTCGCGGGCTGCGATCATGGGCAGCTCGACGTTCTCCTGTGCGGTCAGATAGGGGATGAGGTTGCGGGACGACTGCTGCCAGACAAAGCCAACGTCGTGCAGCCGGTAGTCCTCCAACTCCTTGTCGGGCGCCTTTAGCAGGTTGCGGCCGTTGACGGTGATCTGGCCGGCAGAGGGGCGGTCGAGGCCGCCGATGATGTTGAGAAGGGACGACTTGCCGCTGCCGCTGGCGCCGATGATCGCCATCATCTCGCCGCTGCGGATTTCAAGATCGAGGCCCTGAAGCGCGACGACTTCGATCTCATCGATCTGATAAATTTTCACCAGATTGTCGCAGACAACCAGCGATGTGCCGTCTGCGGCCGCGGCTCGGGTCATTGCGCTACTCCCTCTGCCCCATGCGCAGTACCTGGAAAAGATCGCGACGGGTGCTCCAGTAGAGAATAATCGACTGCGAACCCAGGAGGGCGGTCCCGAATATGAGCGCAAGGATGCCGATCTGGACCCAGGCAATGTGGCGCACGAAGGGCGGCAGGGCGAAGATAGGGTCACCGCTGACGCGGAAGAAGGGCACAAAGAGCCAGGCGGTGGCGATGCCGATGACGACGCCCCAGAGAACGCCAAAAAGGATTACGCCCAAGTATTCGACGCCGACCATCGCGAGGACGAGCTTCGTTTTCAGGCCGACGGCGCGCATGACGCTGATCTGCTGCAGACGCCCCTGGAGCGAGGCATAAGTGTAGACTAGGAGACCAAGGCTGGCAAGGAGCGTGGAGGCGAGAAAGCCGACCGAGAGAATGCCGTAGAGGCCGATACGCTCAACTCTTTCCTCATCGAGAGTGAGAAGGGCCCGGGCGTCGCGAATGCGAATAGGGTAAACCCCAAGCCCCTTGACGCTCTCTTCAATTGTCTCGGGGACGGCGTCGGCTCGAGTCTTCATCCATATCTGGTGCAGACTTTCGTCGCCGACCTGTTCAAAGACATAGTCCAGGTTGCCGACAAAGACCTCCGTATCCTCGGGATAGGCGGTGGGAAAGTAGTCGTAAGAACCGACGATCAGGAATTCGTGCTCGAAGGAACCGTAGTTTATGGAGATAGTCAGCTTGGTGGTCTGGCCTTCGAGGAGGCGGCTGCGGCGCAGGAAGTTACGCGAGACGAGAATTCCATTAGGATACATGCCGAGTCGATTCATCAGTTCGCCCAGGGAGGCCCGATTGAAGTCGCTGCGATGAAAGGCGATCCGGGGAAAGTCAAAACGGTCGATGCCGAGAAAAACGGCGTCGATCTGCCGTGAAACGCTGGTGTTGGTCTTGAAGACGGCAACGCGGGTGGCGTCTTCGACGCCAGGTATGCCCAGGTAATCGCCGATTGGCAGCAGCCAGGCGCTGACAACCTCCGGATCCGGCTCTTCGCCGGGCAAGCTGGGCCCGCCCATCTCCGGAGGAGGAATTCCCTGCTGGAAGCGATAGTCGGCCCCGACCTGGTATTGGATGCGGTCTTCGAGCCACTGGTCGAGGCTGAGGGACATCGAGGCGTAAAAGGCGCCTAGGCTGAGACAGACCATTGTCAGAAAAAGGCTGCCCGAGTAGTGCCGGCCCTGGCGGTGCAGCTGGGTGAGACCCATGTAGGCGACGAATGAGCGGAGGCGGTTTCCGAGGCGATCCACCGGCCCCATCAATAGTGGGAATAGATGGGTCAGCACGAGGGCCGAGGTAAAGACGAAAAGAGAAGGTGTCAGAAGGAGGAGAGGATCTCGGAAGGGGTCGCCGCTCGGCTCCCAGCCAATGATGCCGAGCGTGCCGCGCTGGCTCAGCTGGCGGTAGGCATACCAGGAAAGGACGATGAGAGCGCCGTCACCGGCAAGCAGGAGGGTCGTAATGGCCGCGTGCGGGCGGGAGCGGGCGCGCAGATGCTGGACGATGCCGCCGCGTGCGGCGCGCAGGGCAGGGATGCCGCGTGCCAGGACAAGGAGCAGGACGGCCATCCCGATAAGTCGCCAGTCGACTTCGAAGAGGGTCGCCGGAATGCCGGCGCGAGGAGTAAAGGCGAGAAAGCCGGAGGCCAGCCCCATGGCGCGGGCCATTATGTAGCCGGCGCCAAGACCGAGTGGAATGCCGACGGCGAGCAGGAGCAGCGTTTCAAGAAGGATGAGCAAGGCGACAAAACGACGGCCCGCGCCGCGGGAGGCGAGAATCGCTACCTCCTCCTGTTGAAACTGGGCGGTCACGTGGGAGAGGATCCACAAGAAAAAGAGGAGCAGACCGAGCGCGGGCAGGCTGAAGCCGACCAGGAGTGCGGACAGGCTGGCTCTTCGCTGCAGGTAGCGATTCAAAGGCAGCTCGGGCGAGACATCCATTTTGGTGCCGGAAAAGCGCAGGTCGGCGCGGGCGGGCACGGTGCGCAGGCCGTAGGCGACCGTATCGGCCTGATGGAGTTTCAACGTCTCTTCGTCCGGGCTGAAGTACCAGACGGCAATGCCGGTGCGGCGGCTAACGGCTGGTTCGACGGAACGGCGATAGGCGTTCTCGGTGACGAGCAGGAGTTTGCGCCATGAGATGGTGGTGGCGGACCAATAGAAGTCGGAGAGATCGGCCGGCCTCCAGATGCCGGCCACGGTGATGGGAATTGCGTTGCCGGAGGCGCCTTCGATCATATTGTAAGTTTCACCGACTTGAAAGCCCAGTTCGGTGGCTTTTTCTTCGAACAGCCAGACGTTTACAGTGCCGTCGGCGGTCTCGGTCCCGTAGGGAAGGCCCTCAACGATTTCGGTCCGATCGCGGATATTGGTGACGACGGCGAACTGGACGTTCTCGACGATGATGTTCTCTTTTAGTTCGGTGTAAGAGGTTTCCTCGTCAACGGGCTGGATGGTCATGCCGGGGCTGGCGACGTAGGTGAGGTTATCGGCGACGGAGAGACCTGTCTCTCTTTCGACGATGCGCCGAAAGTCGTGTTCAAGGCTGAGTGCGCTATCGAGAGGCAGGGCGGCCGTCTTGGGGACGATAAAGTAGAAGCGCATGGTGAGGGGCGGGCGGTGAAACGTCGTGCCGATTCGGGCAAGTTCGTCCTGAAGCAGGAGATAGCTGACCCCTTGCGAGAAGACGGGGATGCTGGCGACCATGCCGACGGCCAGCACGATGCTGAGGAGGGACAGCAGGGTCAGGCTGGGCCGGCTGTAGAGTCGGCGGAAGGCGAGCCCGAGGAAGGGGATACGGTTAGGCATTTAACGACCCAAGATGACGTCGCCCTCTTCGAGACCTTCCAGCACTTCGACCATGCCCTGGCTCTCGAGACCGGTACGGATGTCGATGCGGCGCTGGCGGTCACCATCCTGGACGACGACAAAGGTGCGGCCTCCGAAGCGGCGCACAGCCGCCTCGGGCAGCAGGAGCGTATTGTCACGCACGGCGGCGACGACTTCGATGTTGATGAATTCGCCGGCGACGAGCGGGGGCGTTTCACCTTCTACGATGAGGTGGATGGAGCCCGGAAAACCGGGTGTGAAACGATCGCCGGAGGAAATGGTTGGCAATTGGGCGACATGCACGGGGAACGGCTCATCCTGCGCCCATCGATGAATTGCGGTGACCTCTTGGCCGATGACCAGATCAGAGACGCGGGCGGCCTGGCTGGAGACGATCAGTTCCACGGGCTCGGGTTCGACGATGACGATGAAAGGCGAAAACGCGGGCACGTCGGTACGGCGTTGTGGCGGTTCCAGGGGGCCGCGCATACTATTGAGGCCAATGCCCACGGCCACTACCTGTCCGGTAAAGGGCGCTCGGATGCGCCGCTCTTCGACCTGGCGTTCGAGTGCGGCGACAGCCAGTTTGGCGCGGGCGACGGCCTGTTCCAGGGATGGGTCGACCCGGCTTTCAATCTCGCGCAGGTTCACCTGCGCCAGGTCGAGCGCCACTTCCTGGAGAACGATCTCTTTTGTGTCACCGGCCTCACGGGCGTGCTGCAGGAGCAGCTCGGCGCGGCGGGCTTCGAGCTGGGCCCTTTCCAGATCAAAGGTCAGTTCGTTTTCGTAGACCCAGAGGACGCTCTCGGCCCTGGAGAGGTCGAGCCGGGCCTGCTCCAACTGTTCGAGCAGGTCCGGCATGATGAGTTCTGCGAGAATCTGGCCCTCTTCGGCCTGCTCCCCTTCGTTGACCAGGACGGAGCCCAGTTTTCCGTCAACGGCGAAGGCGAGAGGTTCCCAACGAAAGGGAGCGACTTCGGCGATGACCTGGAAGCGGTCCTCTATGGTGCCGCGGGTAACTGTATACCTCTTCTGTTCCGAAGGCACGGGCGTGGGCCAGGGCGTCGGTGTAGGGACGGCGCGTACGGGTGTGAGGCAGCCGGCGATCATAGACGCAAGCAAGGGCAGGAGCAGCAACAGGCTGTATGACGAGCGGAAGCGAGCGCAGGGGCTCTTTGAAGGTGAGTCAGACATCACTGATTTCTGGAAAGAGTTGCTTGACGATTTGAAAGTGGTGCGTGCCGGGCGGGTGGGAATAGTTGACCGCGATCCACGTTCTGCGAACGGTTGCCGCACAGGTTTGTGTGCAGTCCGCGACTAGGCTAATCGCAAATGCCCTCATTGTCAACTCACTGGGAGAACGACAGCGGGCAGTGGTCAGCGGCTTGTGGTCGGCAGTTTGCAGTTAATGAACTGCAGTTAATGAACTGTTGTCAGAGAAGGCGCGGGCCGTCAGGAGGCTTGCGCCGGGAAAGTCACTGCCTGTAAGAGGCTAGATTCGGTTGGCGTCTGTCTGGGTCTGTGATACCGTACTGGTTGTGTCCGGCGCTGCCATGGAGGCGGGCCGGTTTATTGAATTTTGGGATGAGTTCGCCCGTTGCCGTTTGCAGGACGCTCCGGTCCGAAAGTAGATTTTTTAGAACAGTTCGCACGCGAGACGCCAGGCATTTTTGGCGCTAGAGGCTGGAGCAAAAATGAATACAAAAGAGTTGCTGAGCCGAACCGTCATCTGGGTTGAGACGGCCCTTGCCGGTTCACTATCGCCCTCCGTGCGCCGGGTCATGCATATCGAACTCTCGATGTCACTGGCCTACGGCGTTTTTTATGCCTGTATTATCCCATTCACGCAGGTTGTGCTGCGCCGTTTGGGCGCCAGCGTGGATATGCTGGCGCTGTATACGGCGCTTCTTTTTGTGGGGTCGGTCTTCACGTCGTTCAGTATCGTGTTGATGCGCCGGCGCCGCACGATCAACATCATCGTCTTCTGCTGGCTGCTGGGGCGTTCACTCTTTTTGCTGACGGCGTTCGTAACGGGCGCAGTGCAGTTGATGGCGATCGGCATTGTGTTCTGGTTGCTGGAAGCGTTCGTGATCCCGGCCTACACTCGGGTAATTCAGAAAATATATCCCGAGAGCGGACGGGGTAAGGTGATGTCGACGGTGCGCATGGGGCGTGTATCGATCATCCTGCTCGTCACGCCGCTGGCAGGGTGGGCGATGGACCAGGTTGGGTACCGGGTTCTGTTTCCGATCGGCGCGCTTTTTGGCATTCTGGCGACATTTCTATTTACTCGCATCGACGTTGACGAGGGAGAGCTCCCTCCGCGCCAGACGAAGACGTTTGCCGATCTGTGGCAGATCATCCGCAGCGACAGGAATTTCGCCGTTTATCTGCTCGGCTATTCGCTGTTCGGGCTGGGCGGGCTCCTGAGCTGGCCGCTTTACCCGGTTGTACAGGTGGACCGGCTGCAACTCTCGTACGCGGATATTGGTTTCCTGGGTCTGGCGGAGTCGATAACTTGGCTGTTCAGTTATCTGCTTTGGGGGCGGGCGATCGACAAGCGGGGCGGACTATTTGTTGTGCGCGCGATTTCGGCGATTTCAATCGTAACACCGCTAACTTATATGTCGGCACAGAATATCTGGATGTTGCTGCCCTCGGCGATCGCGCGCGGGCTGGGGATGGCTGGCTTCGAACTGGGACGGATCAGCGCGGGTATTCAGCTGGCGGATCCGGACCGCGTAACGGAGTATGCGGCGATTCAGTCGACGGTGGTTGGGCTGCGTGGTCTGGTGGCGCCGGCCGTGACCGTCGGGCTGCTGCGTTTGGGCGTGCCGCACAGCGCGGTATTCCTGCTGAGTGTGTTTTTCCTGGCGTTGGGGTGGATAATGTTCGGCCGGGTCACCGCGCCGACACCGGGGGACGAGGGATACAGCGAGCGGCAGAGGTTGCGCTACCGGTGGCCGTTCCGCCGCCGGATTTCGCGCGTGTAGTTGGGGGGTAGGGGAGAACTGTCATTGTGTTGTTCATGCACGGTGTGGAGGCCGTGTGTCCTGTCGATTCGTGCGGAAAGCAGGCAAAAGTGAGAATTCGTGTACAATATAGGGATGAGAGGATAGACCAACTAGCTTGAAATGCCAGTCCAAAACCCGATTCGCCAGAATCTTGAACATTGACTGAGGCAGGCACTTATGGATAACGCGGGAGCCTCGCGATGAAAGAACTACGCTACAGAGAAGAGACGGAAGAAGACGCGAGTCAACCGAATATTCGAGTGTCTGTTACCAATTTCGGGCCCGTCAGGAGTGGTTACGTAGACTTGCGACCGCTCAACGTTTTCGTTGGGCCGAGCAACACCGGCAAGACCTATCTTGCCATTTTGATCTATGCCTTGCGCCGGATTCTGGGTGGATTTCCGCGGCTTCCAGTAATGTACAGCCACTACCACCGTTTCTTTGGTCAGAACACTGACTTGGACTTGTCGACGACTTCGGCTGACGCTCTGGTAGAGGAACTTCAGGGAACGCTAAGGAAACTAAAAGTTGAGGGAAGGTCTTTCACGTATTCAAGTTTGCCAAAGAGTGTACGGGATATTGCACGATCAGTTCTTGATAATCCAAACTCGCTGGGCTCGATATTGAGCGCCCAACTACAACGCTGCTTCGATCTCAATTCCATCGCAGATTTGGTCTGTTTTTCCGGGCACGACAATATGGAAATCTCGCTGTTGGCAAGCGAGAAGGAACGGCGCCTCTGGCGATTCCAGTTAGAGGTCACAGGGGAAGATATTACTACAGATGGACACATTGAAGACACGGGCCTCTTCCCCAAAGGACGTCCTGAAAGTGTTTCCGAGTTTCGTGAGGGACTTAGCGAATTCAGAGACTTGGTTAAATTGAGGCGGGGAGAAGAGGCTGTTTGGAATAGTCAGTTCTTATTGGATCTCTTTGAAGAACTCTTGAATGTCGCTACCGTACACAGGTACAGCCATACGCATTATCTTCCAGCCGCACGCAGTGGGATTATGCAGAGCCACCGTGTTATTGCCAGCTCTCTGGTGGCGCGGTCTACACGCGGAGGCTTGGAACGTTTTCCTGAACTTCCTACCTTCTCGGGTGTCATGGCAGATTTCATGCAGAAGTTGATCCTTTTTGAAGAGGACCGGGGAAACCAGGATTCAGTGCGCGAGGCCGCTGATGCATTGGAAAGAGAAGCGCTTGCAGGGCAGATAAAAACAACACGACCTCAGGTTGGGGGATATCCGGAGTTTGCTTACCGCCCCAGCGGAACGGATGAGGACATACGTTTGTCGCGGGCATCATCAATGGTGTCCGAACTTGCTCCTGTCGTGCTGTTCTTGAGGAGCGCCGTTTCGCCAGGCGATATGCTCATCATCGAGGAACCGGAAGCACATCTCCATCCTTCTGCCCAGACACAGATGGCAAGGACATTGGCAAGCCTCGTGCGCGCCGGGGTGAAAGTGATTGTAACCACCCACAGCGACTGGCTTCTCATGGAGATCGCAAACTTGATGCGGGAAGGGGAGCTCAAGGAAATCTCGGAATTGCATGAAGGCGATAAAGCCGGATCTGATGCACTCCTGCCCAGCGAAGTTGGAGTCTGGTTGTTCCGAGAGGATGACGACTCTTCCGGTTCGACGATTGAGGAAATACCATTTGACCGCAGTGAAGGAATTGAGCCTGAGGAGTATGAAAGCGTGGCGGAAGCGCTCTACAACAGGTCAGCGGCCCTGCAAAACCAGTTCCAAGAACTAGCGGGAGCCGCAGCCCGTGAGCAGAAGTGAAGTCTTGGACACGATCAGGTCCAGAGTAGGAGAAGAAAACCTTAGCCGGTCGCACCGACGAGAGGGTTGCAGGGTATACCTGGATGGATTACCTTCACAGCGTCTTACTGTTGACGCAGATCTTGCCTTTCCAGCCAATGAGTTTGAGGGAAGTCGCTGTGACCTAATCCTTTTCTTGTTCGATTCTGACGGAAAACTCGTCACAGTGCCAACGGAATTAAAGGGTGGAAATGTTAGTGCTTCGGAAGTGCATGAGCAGTTGCAGCAGGGGGCAAACTTCGCTATACGCGTTGCGCTGCAAGGTATCGAATCCGAATGTCTTCCCATGCTATTCTATGGCAAACGAATCCATCCAAAGCAGCTCCGAGCGCTAAACCGACTCAAAGTAATCTTTCGGGGCCAGCGACTGACTGTCAAAATCGCGCGTTGTAATCGCCCAGGGAATCTGGCTCTTGCCCTTAGGAGTTGAATCGGAAACTACCGCTTGAGCAGTCTTCCTGAGCGAAGCGACAATCCTTCGTCAGAAATGCCCCATAAATTCAACAGAAAGGAAACACATGAACACCTATCGCGCCGGACTGGTTGGTTGCGGCCGGATTGGCACTCTTTGGGAAACGGACCCGCCTACGCCGCTCACGCATGCGGGCGGGCTGGCGGTGTGCGCGCAGACGGAGCTTGTTGCGGGCGCAAGCCGGGGCAATGAGCATCTGCAGGAATTTGGGTGCATGTGGGATGTGGACGCGCTTTACCTGGACTACCGGCAGATGTTGGAACAGGAAAAGCTTGATATAGTGTGCGTGGCGACGCATCCGGGGCTGCACCGGGACATCGTCGAGGCCGCGGTCGAAAACGGGGCGAAGGGTATCCTGTGTGAGAAGCCGCTGGCGCTGAGTTTGGAGGACGGGGACGCGATTGTGGCGGCCTGCCGGAGCACGGGATGCGTGCTGTCGGTGAACCATTCGCGGCGCTGGAACCCGGCCTTTATCAAGGCGAAAGAGATGCTCGATGACGGCGCAATCGGCGAGTTGATTTCGATGCTGGGCATCTGCCAGGGCGTCAAGCCCTTCCCGGCGTGGACCGCGGACGAAGAAGGGCCGCTGATCCACGACGCAGTGCATACCATGGACCTCTTCCGAATCTATGCGGGCGATGTCAGTTCGGTCGTCGGCACGGCGCACCGTCGCCGCCGCCATGAGTTTCGAGTGGAGGACATCAGCGATGCGATCTTCAGCTTCCAATCGGGGGTCAGCGCGGTGTGCATGGCCAACGAGTTGACCCGGTACGCGAGGTTCGGACTTGAGCTGCAAGGTACCGATGGCGTGATTAGCCTGGAATACGCGGGCAACCAGTGGCTGCTGGGTGTCGATACGACAGACCGCCTGAATGAGCCGGACGCCCGCATTGAGTGGTATACGCTGGAGCCACAGCCTTTCCCGGAGATCGAAGAAGCCAGCTCGATCCAATTGGCGGTCGAGGAGTTGGTGCGCTGCATCGAGGATGGAGGCGAACCCAGCTCGAACGGAGAGGACGGAGTGGCCTCGCTGGAGATGGTGATGGCCGTATACGAGTCACAGCGGCGGGGCAACAGTCCGGTGGAACTGCCGCTGGCCGACCGCTCTTCGCAGTTGTACATGTTAAGGGACGAAGGGCATTTCTAAGACTGGCGATGCCAGGAAAGAGGGTCCGCAATGAAACATCTCTTCATCGACGATCACGAGGTTGAGGCGATCGACAATCTGGCGCGCAAGCTGCACCAGCCGCAGAAAGCGCGTGACAATGTCGTGATTCGGCCAGAGTATCGCTGGGAGAACAACTCGATTCAGATACGGACGACGCCGGTGTGGTTGCCGGACGAGGGGGTCTTCAAGACGATCTACCTGACCGGCGCCGAGGGCTTGGATCCTGAAGTTAAGCTGGATGTTACGGGCGCGCCTGCCGGCGTTGACAGGTACGCCTGTTACGCCACCTCGGAGGATGGCGTGAACTGGGAGAAGCCGTTTCTCGGCCTGTATGAATATCCTGCCCCGACGTGGCGGGGCACGCCGGTCGGCGGGGAGAACAACATTGTGCCGAGCGCGAATGGAATGCTTCAGGGGCCGGTATACGACCCCCATGATCCCGACCCGGGCAGGCGCTTCAAAGGGTTGCGTTACGGAGAGAGCGAACTGCGCTCGATGGTGTCGGCAGACATTTTGCACTGGGAAGAGCTGGATATTCCGTCGCTTCACAGCCACGACGAATCTCATCTTACCTACGACGAGACACAGAGGCTGTTCATCGCCGCGGCCAAACGAAACGGTCCCTATGGCCGTTCCTGGCAACTGTACACGAGCGAGGATTTCGCCAAATGGGAGGAGCACGGGCTGATCTTCCATGCCGACCAGACGGATCAGGAGAATGGTTTTGCCCGCTTGCAGAAGTTTTTCGATGACCCTGCCTACCGCAGCCCGATCTATAACCGGCCGGAAGAGTGGCAGACCGATGTGTACAACTTCCCCATATTTCCCTACGAGGGGATCTACCTGGCGATGCCGGTGATGCACCACTGGGCGGGCAAACATCCTCCCCTGTATGAGAATGTCGACAGCCGCAAGTCGGTGGAGCTGGCCTCCAGCCGCAATCTGCTGGAGTGGGACCGGGTGGCAGGACGGGCGCCTTTCTTGGAACTGTCCCCTATCAGCGACGGCGAGACCTACGATACGGGCCAGATCGTGATATTGAACCGGCCGGTGCAGCGTAACAACGAGCTGTGGTTCTATTACATGGGCATCCGTTATCGCAATCTTTCGTTTGAGGACGTTCTGAACAGGCGCCACCTGGATGCCAGCGCGATGTGCCTGGCGCGTTTGCGTATGGACGGGTTCGTTTCGCTGAAAGGCGGCGTTGAGTGGGGATCGGTGCTGACGAAGCCGGTCGAGATCAGCGGGGACACGCTGCACGTGAACGCGGATTCGTGGCGGGGCCGCGTGTTGACTGAGGTGATTGACGCCGGGAGCGGGCAGGCCATTGCTGGCTACACCAGGGACGACTGCGTTCCGGTCATAATGGACAGCATCGATGAGCGCGTCCAGTGGCGAGGAGGGCGCGAGTTGAAGGAGCTGGCAGGGAGGACGGTCCGCCTTCGTTTCCATATCTGGCAGGCGGAGTTGTATTCCTTCTGGTTTGAATGATCCAATAGGGGCATTTCACAGCTGCATGCGGGTTTCCTGCCCGGCAGACAGTTCACCAAGAATGGAGTCTTGCGATGAAACGACTTGAAGGAAAGACGGCCCTGGTTACCGGCGCGTCGCTGGGGATCGGGCGCGGCATCGCCCTGTGCCTGGCGGAGGAGGGCGCGAATGTGGTGGTGAACTACCGCACTTCGGAGGCTGAAGCCCAGAGCGCGGCGGAAGAGATCCGGCGAATGGGTTGTCAGGCGCTGGTATGGCAGGCGGACGTCTCCGACCGCGATGCGATTGACGCGATGATCCGGGGAGGGGTCGAGCGTTTTGGACGGATAGATGTGGCAGTGGCCAATGCGGCGGTGTCTATTCGCGAGCCGGTGGTGGAGGCGCAGTGGGAGAATGTGTTGCGTACCTTTGAGGTAACGCAGTTCGGCGTCTTTCACACCTGCCAGCTGGCGGCGCAGCAGATGCTGAAGCAGGAGCGCACGGGGCGCAGCCGCGGTAAGATCGTGATCATCAGCTCCGTGCATGAGGAGATCGCGTTCCCGCATAGCGGCGCTTACAACATGTCGAAGGCCGCCATCAATCATCTGGCGCGCACGATGGCAGCCGAACTTGCAGGGGACCGCATCAATGTAAATGTGATCAATCCCGGCTGGATCGATACGCCGGGAGAACGCAACTTTTACAGCGAGGAGGAGATAACGGAAGGCGGACGGCGCATTCCCTGGGGGCGGATAGGCGTGCCGGAGGACATTGGCAAGGCGGCGGCCTATCTGGCCAGCGATGATGCCGACTACGTGACCGGCACGATCCTGCGCGTTGACGGCGGATTTGTACACGGGCTTGTGCTGCCGGAGCCGGCAGAGGACAGTCAATAGAACTGCAGTGGTCGAAACTGCGGTGATCAGTAGTCAGTGAGGGATTCGGTATGAGAAACCGGTTTAAGGATGGGAACGTCAGATGAGGGTTGCGACGGGTGGGCTCAGTCACGAGAGCAGTACCTTTACGCCGGTGCAGACCACGCTGGAGAGCTATAGAGAGCGATTCTTGCATGAAGGCGACGACATCCTGCATACCTTCGCGGGGACGAATACGCCGATAGGCGGTTTTATCGAGGGCGCGCGGGCACACGACTTCGAGCTGATTCCGACCTTGTTTGGCGAACCTCAGCCGAGTGCGCCGACGCCGCGGCCGTTGTATGATGAACTGCTGGGGCGCATGTTGGAAGGGATCGCTAATGCCCTGCCTCTGGACGGCGTGCTCTTGGAGTTGCACGGCTCGATGGCGGTCGGGGACCTTGACGCGCCCGACGGGTTGGGAGACGCGGAGGGCCACCTGCTGGCCGCGGTGCGCGCGACAGTCGGTCCGGATGTGCCGGTGCTGGCGCAGCTTGACATCCACTCCAATGTTTCGCAGCAGATGGTGGCGATGGCGGATGTACTGATCGGGAGGGAGACTTACCCGGAGGTTGATATGGCAGCGCGCGGCCGCGAGTGCGCCGACGTCTTGGCGCGCATCGTGCGCAAGGGACTGCGGCCGACGATGGCTTTGCACCGGATTCCGATGGTCTGGGGGCTTAACCAGGTGACGGCCCACCCACCGATGCGGGAGGCCATCGCCGAACTGCACAGAATTGAATCGGAGCCGGGTGTCGTCTGTGGCTCGATCGCTACCTGCTTTTTCCTCGCCGACACGCCGGACATGGGGGCTTCGGTCTACATCGTGACCGACGATGATCAGGCGCTCGCCCAAGAGCATGCCGATCGACTGGGAAAATGGATCTACGCACGGCGGAACGAATGGCAGTTGGAGTTTTTGTCGGCCAGCGCCGCCCTGAAGAAAGCGCAGGCGGTTGGGCGTTTCCCAACTGTCCTGGCCGACATTCAGGACAACACGGGCGGCGGGTCACCGGGCGACAGTACGGGTGTGTTGCGCACTTTTATCGACATGCGGTTAGAGGATGCTTGCGTGCTGTACATCGTCGACCCCGAAGCCGTTGCGCTCTGTCGCGAGGCAGGCGTCGGTTCACGCCTGAAGTTGGAAGTGGGCGGGAAGTCGTCGCCGTTGCAGGGAACTCCGGTACCGATGGAAGTGGAGGTTGCGGCAATTGCCGATGGCGTGTTTCAGTACGATGGGCCTATGTATGCGGGGTTGAGCGGGGACATGGGGCCATCGGCACACATCGTTCAGGATGGGATTCACGTGCTGCTGGTAAGCCGGCGGGAGCAACCATTTGATACCGCTTTCTCCCGAACACTGGGTCTCGACCCTCGACAGATGCGTTATATCAGCGTAAAGTCGGGCGCCCACTTTCGGGCGGGATTCGAGTCCTGGGCGGGCGCGATCCACGTTGTGGCCGAGCCGAGCGTTCACAGTCTGCGCGACCTGCCCTTCCGGCGTCTCGGCCGCGATCTGTATCCGCTCACGACCCAAGCGTAGCGGTTCCCCTGACGAGGCAGGCGGCGCGAGACGGGATTTGCTGGCGCCGCTCCCGCTTCGCTGAAGTTGCCGGTATCCTCGGATTGTTGTAAAGGAGAGCGCCCCCGGTAGGAGTCGAACCTACGGCCAAAGGTTTAGGAAACCTCTGCTCTATCCTCTGAGCTACGGGGGCAGGAAACTCTGCACACGCTACAAGACGATAGCATAAAGCTCCTGACAGGTCAAAGAAATCAGCCGATTTTGCGCTTGCCGCACTGACCGTTTTTTCGACTTGGCGCGGCGCAGGCCGAATTGTCGGCCGGGCCCTTCAGAAGGGCGGCAAGTTCGCCGTATTCAGGGGAGTGATGTACAATCGGCGGATATTGTACGCCCATCAGAATCCAATCTGCGCGCCGGTTGTCCGCGTCTTTCCGCCTGCTCTGTGCCTGTACCCTAGTTGTGAGGCAGCGCGTGACGCGCCGGACAGGCGCGATGATGGGGCCCGCCCCGTATCACAGATAGAGGCGTTGCATGGAGAATGCACAGGATTTCTCGCGCGGAGTAATGAATAATGTCGGCGACGTGATCGTAGGCAAGGAGGTGGTGATCGAGCACCTGCTGATTGCGTTGCTGTGTGAAGGTCACGTTCTGCTTGAGGATGTGCCTGGCGTTGGCAAGACGATGATGGCGCGGGCGCTTTCCGTGAGCCTGGGCGTTGAATTCCGCCGCCTGCAATGCACGCCCGACCTGCTCCCCAGCGACATCACGGGCACGAGTATTTTCAATCAGGAGACGCGGCAGTTCCAGTTTATCGCCGGCCCCGCCTTTACCCACATTCTGCTGGCGGACGAGATTAACCGGGCGACGCCGCGTACGCAGGCCGCGCTCCTGGAGTGCATGGGCGAACGGCAGATCACGGCCGATGGATTGACGCGTCCGCTGCCGCGGCCGTTCATGGTGATTGCCACCCAGAACCCGGTGGAATATGAAGGTACCTTCCCCCTGCCGGAGGCTCAGCTGGACCGGTTCCTCTTTAAGCTCAACTTGGGCTACCTTTCGGGTGAGGAGGAGGGAGAGATGCTGGTCAGTTTGGGACACCGGCACCCGATCGAGACCCTGGAAGCCGTTGTCGACGGGCACAAGCTGCCTGACCTGGCGGAACAGATTTGGGATGTAACGGTGGCGGACAGTATCCGCGACTACATTGTGGGTCTGGTCCAGGCGACGCGCAGCCACGGCGACCTGGCGTTGGGCGCAAGCCCGCGCGGTTCACTGGCGCTTTATCGCGGCGCGCAGGCGCGGGCGGCGTTACGGGGCCGCGATTACGCTCTCCCGGACGACGTGCAGGCGCTCGCGCCGCTGGCCCTGCCGCATCGTTGCATCGTACGCTCCGACGCGGCGCTGCGGGGACGCACGGCCGAACAGATCATCACCGAACTGCTGGAAGAGACCGCGCTCAATTTGGGAGACGAAACGGAGGACTGGGCCGAAGCCCGCGTTACTGAGGGATAGGAATAGACAGTTGTTCGATCTCTTCTTTCTGCTTCTTTTTCTGTTCGCATTCGCAGTCTTTCTGCGAATGGACTGGATTTACTACGTCTTCTACGTGGTGGGAGGCGTTTGGCTGTTCAGCCATTGGTGGACCCGGCGCAGTCTACGCAACTTGAACGTTTCGCGACGGGTGCCGGCCAAAGCATTCGCCGGCGAAAGAATCCACAGCGATATCAACTTTACAAACCGCAGCCGCCTTCCGATCCCCTGGCTGCGGCTCCAGGAGAACGTCCCGATCGACCTGAGAGCGGTCGAGCAGTACAGCACTGTGATCAGCGTGGGCGGACGTTCGCTGACCAGGCGTCAGTTTGCATTGCACTGCCACCGCCGCGGCTACTATGAGATCGGGCCGCTCAATCTCCAGACCGGCGATCTGTTTGGATTCGCCGAATCCTCCTGGCAGGAGACAAGCGCTCACCTGCTGACGGTCTACCCCAAAGTCTACTCTCTGTCGGAGCTGGGTCTGCCCAGCCTGTTGCCTTTCGGCGATATGCGCAGTCCGCACCGGCTCTACCAGGATCCGACTCGTATGGCGGGCGTCCGCCCCTACGAGAGCGGCGACAGCATGCGCAACATCCACTGGCGGGCCAGCGCGCATGAGGACACGCTGCTGGTGAAAAAATTCCAGCCTTCGATGGCGTTGAGTACGACAGTAGTGCTCGACCTGGACCGCTCCGCCTTCCCCTACAGGGAGGAGTACAGCGGCAGCGAATGGGCTGTCGTGCTGGCGGCGTCTGTGGCCAGTCATGTGGCGGAGCAGAGGCAGGAGGTCGGGTTTCTCAGCAACGGGGAGGATCCCCGCTCAGGCGCAGAGGTGCTGGCCGTACCCTCCCGGAACGGACGCGGCCATCTGATGGGGATTCTTGAGATCCTGGCGCGCATCCAGCTGCGGGACATGCGTAAGGCGGAGGACGAGCCGGCCAACCGGAATGGCCGGGCGCCTGCGGGGGCGCTGTCCGAAAGCGCTGGTGAGGAGGAATGGAGCTCGCCGATTGCGCTTCCGACGTGGCTGCCGGGGCGGGTGGCGCATCTGAGTTGGGGGTCTACGCTGGTGGTGGTGACGCCGCGCCTCACGGAGGACCTGGTCTGGGTGTTGCACGGCATGTACCGGCGAGGTCTCAACGTGTATGCACTGGTATGCACGTTGCAGCCGCAGTTCAAGCGCGTGCAGGAACAGGCGGAGGCGCTGGGCATTACGTCGCATCAAACGATCTGGGAATCGGATTTGCTTAAGCTTCAGGCATAAAGTGGTCGGAACTGCAGTGGGCAGTGGTAAAGCGGCCCGGTAGCAAGTTAAATTTGCGTTCGTGAAGAGACAGATGACAGAGATTGAGAGCTCTCAACATCAATCCGGTTTCGACCACGCCTGGCAGGACTCCTTGCTGCGTCCGGCGGTCATCGCGGCGCTGGTCGGCTGCCTGCTGGTGGCGCTGACTTCATTCGTCCGGCACATTGGGCCGGGGCTCCCGCCAGCCTACATCAACATCCTGCGGATTACGTCGATAGGGGCCGCGCTGGTGGGCGGCTATACGACGACGATGCTGGTGCGCCCGGAGCAACGACAGCGGCGTTCGGCGGCCTTTCGTCTGGCAGAGCTGGGGTTGATCCTGTTTGTGTCCCGGATCGCGCTGTGGGCCGCGGTCGAGGGTTGGCCAGCGCCGGCGGCGATGGTATTGCAGCCGTTCGGGGTCTTGCTTACGCTCATGTTCATCATCAACGCGATTTTCATCCTGATCGCCTGGGGCATGGCGGTACTGGTGACAAACGACTTTCTGGCAATGGGCCTGCAGGCGGACGAACTTGCCGATCTGGAGGCGGCTTCAAGGCCGGTCAGCGGCGACGATCATCGCATACAGAGTGACCGAGGGGCGCTGGTGCGCCGGTTCAGCGAACGCTGGGCGATAGGGGGGATGCTGCTGATCGTGCTGACGGCGGCCAGTCAGGTGGGGATGGGATCGAACGGTTTCTTTGCGCTGGTGCGCCAGGATATTGCGGGCGGCGTCATTGGTGCCGCGATCGTCTACTTTGTGCTGGGTCTGCTGCTGCTGACGTTCGGGCATCTGGCAGCATTGCGGGCGAGGTGGCAGCTGGCAAAGCTGCCGAACGAATCCACGATCGTGCGAAACTGGCCCTTCTATGCAATCGGTTTGCTGTTGGTTGTGGCGGCGGCGGCCTTTCTGATGCCCCTGGGTGGGACCTTCCGGCTTGCTCAGCTAATGGGTCTGGCTATCCGGGCTATTTCGGGAGCGGTCTACCTGATCCTGGGCCTCATAATGGGGTTGATCGCCCTTCTGTTTGGAAGCGACGATGAAATTCCCGAGGAGCCGGCGCGCGAGCGGCCGGAGATTGCTTCCCCGCAGATCGAGCAGGTCCAGCCGGCGGAGGCGCCGCCGTGGCTGGGCGGTACTGTCTTTTGGATCATCATTGCCCTTCTGCTTGGCTACGCAACCTATATCTATCTCCAGGGCCGGGGCGTAAATTTCCACCTGATACTGGCCTGGTTGCGTGAGTTCTTGCGCGGTTGGAAGCAGATCGGTGACGCCTTCAACGAATGGCGCACAAGGAGATTTTCGCCGGAAGAGGAAGAGAGTGGCAAGTCGGGCCGCTCGCGAGTGCGCCGCTGGCTGGATGAGTTGATGCTGGGCCGTTTGCCGCCGGATGAGCAGGTACGCTATTTCTACGTTTCTACGCTGGAGAGCGCTGCCGAGCACGGCATTAGGCGGCGACCTGGCGAAACGCCGTACAATTTTCAGGCGCGTTTGGCGACGCAGGTAGAGAGCGATGACGCAGCGGCGGCGGCGCGTCTGACGGACGGGTTTGTGAAAATCGAATTTGCCCACCAGGGCACGGAAGCGACTGCCGTTCCCCTGCTGAAGCGGGCGTGGACCCGGATACGAAGCGCGCTTGCCGGTTTACGGGAAGAGCAGCCGGGTTCCGGCGTGGAAGGGCAGGACTCCCCTAAGGCCGAATAGCAACTGCGGAATCGGAAAACGTTGCCCTGCTTGAACAGGTACCAAATAGTGCTTGGGCAGGCTCTCCGCGCCTGGATCCTCCCTCATGTATTTCAAAATCAGAGAAGCAACTGCCTAATTTTTAGTGCTTGACTGCACCTGAACAGGTTGCTATAATGGAGGGATATAGGTAGACAGGGCAGGGCGGTCACGATGGCCTGGGGATTTGGCCTGCCATGTCGGCAGCCAAACCTTCTTGCGAACAACTACGCAATCCACAGGTGGGCAGATCGATGATGTCAGAGTCAGAGAAATTAGGCGACGAGGCCGAAAACACCGAAGTTGAGCAGACCGATCCAGAGCTGCAAGTCGAACAAGAGCAACAGGCCGGGCAAGAGTCACAGGCCGACGGTGAGCCGCAAGCCGATCAAGAGTCACAGGCCGACGGTGGGCCGCAAGCCGATCAGGAGCAACTGGCCGACGATGAGCAACAGGCCGACGAGATGCTTTTCGAGCAGTACCTCGCGGAAGAGGAGGACCTCAGTTTGCCGGAACGAGGCGATCTTCGAGAAGGCATCGTTGTGGAGGTACGCTCGAACGAACTGTTGGTCAACATTGGCGCCAAGCGAGACGGAATTGTACCCCAATCAGACCTGAACCGGCTCGAAGAAGAGTATGTGGACACTTTGCGGGAAGGTGAGACGGTCCCGGTCGTAGTGAGCAAGCTTACAACCAGCGAAGGAATGTTGGTTTTGAGCATTGCAGACGCATTACAGAAAAAAGACTGGCTGGTAGCGGAAAAGATGCTCGAGAGCGGTGAGATTACGGTCCGCAAAGTAGTTGGCTTCAATAAGGGTGGTCTGCTGGCAGATTTCGACCATCTGCGGGGATTCATTCCGGCATCACATGTCGTGGGGCTGCCCCGCAATATGAACGAAGAACAGCGCAACGAGCGGTTGCAACAGATTGTGGGCCAGGAGTTGCCCGTCAAGGTTATAGAAGTGGAACGGCAGCGACGCCGACTTGTGCTCTCCTACCGCCTGGCGGAACGCGAGTACCGCGCTGGGCGCAAGGCACAGTTGTTTGAGGAGTTGGAGGTCGGCGCGGTCATTGAAGGTGAAGTGCGCAGCCTGCGCCCATTTGGCGCTTTTGTTGATATCGGCGGCGCGGACGGGCTGCTGCACGTCAGCGAGATCGGCTGGACTCCGGTCAGCCACCCGCGCGATGTCTTGAAAGTGGGCGAGCGCATTCAGGTCGAGGTTCTGCGCCTGGACCCGGAACGGAGCCGTATCGCGCTGAGCCGCAAGCGTTTGCTGTCGAATCCCTGGGAGAGCATTGAAGAGCGCTATAGGGTGAATGACACGATACTGGTCACGGTTACGCGGGTGATCGATTTTGGCGCTTTCGCTCAACTTGAGCCTGGGATCGAAGGGTTGATCCACATCAGTGAACTGGCGGATATCACAGTTGCTGAGCCGCTCAAGATGGTCAGCAGCGGTGATCGGATTCCGGTGAAAATCCTGCGCATCCACCCGGACCGACAGCGCATTGGCCTGAGCCGCAGGCAAGCCGACGAAATTGTGGGGCAGGCGCTGCTGGAATCGGAGGCGGAGAGCTTCGAGAACGAAGCCGCCGGGGAGCCGGAAGAGGCGACAGGTGCAACGGAAACGGCGGTTGACGAGCCGGAGACGGCTGTAGCTGAAGCAGTGGCTGATGCGCCGGAAGCGGCTGTAGCTGAAGCGGACGCGGTCGATAAGCCGGAAGCAGTTGTAGCTGAAGCAGCAGTTGACGCGACAGAGTCGGGAGCGCCGGCGGACGAGATGGCTGACTCGGTGGCAACCGAAGAGACCGAAGCGGATTCAAACTCCGAAGCTGGGGAAGGGGCTGCGGGGGAAGACAAGCCCGCGGAGGACGCGCCGGATGAAGGGAAGGAAAGAGCCTGAAGTGGTATTTGCAGTCGCAGCCCACGGTCGTTTATAATTGCGCAGCCTGCCAGTCTACAGAAGAATATGGGCTGGCAGGCTTGTTTTGTCCGATTTGCATTTACGAATTGAAGGGGGTGAGTTCGATTAGCGTTGAGTTAAGGCCAGGAGAGTCCCAGGAAAGTCTGATGCGGCGATTTCGGAAGTCGGTCGCCGAGGCGCGCATCCTGCCCATTGTGCGCCAGAAGCGCTGGTTTACGTCCAAGAGTGAAGTGCGACGCATCAACAAGCAGAAGGCAATCCGGAAAGCACGGCGGAATGCGGCCCGGTCTTTCCGTTAGAGCGTTTTTCCAAGACCAGGCTGCAAAGCTGCCGGCCACGTGTAAACTGATGGAGAGCTATGGCTGAGGAAATACTCACACTGGAAGGCAAAGTCATCGAAGCCCTGCCGAACGCCCAATTTCGGGTGGAACTGGAGAACGGGCATGTCGTTCTGGCGTATCTTTCGGGCAAGATGCGCAGAAACTACATCCGGGTCTTTCTCGGTGACAAGGTGAGGGTCGATATGAGTCCTTATGACTTGACACGCGGACGCATTACATATCGGCGCAAGTAGCGGGATAACTGCAATGGGGAGGACCGGCCGGGCGCGCGGCTGGCTCTCCTGAGTGCAGGGGCGCAGCCGTCGCCGGACAAGTATCGAACACTTATCAAGGTGTAATGAACCGGGGACAGGTGCGTTCCCGGTTTTTGTTTGGAAAAGTTCAGGAGCCGGGCAGCTCTCGGAGTGCAGTCACGGCGTCTTTCACGAAAAGGCGCTCGGTCTCGAAGGTCAGCCTGTCGCCGGCGCGAGCAAGCGGCTCCCAAAGGACCTGGAACTGTTTGGCGTCTTTGGGGGGTCGGATTATCTGCCGCGGCGAAAGCAGTTCCATCAGGAAGTAACGTTCCTCGCGTATGTAGTGCGCGCCCTTGTAGTCGAATTCAACGGTACGATGGCCCAGGTCTGCGACGATTCGCAGATCGCCGAAGCCTGTTTCCTCGCTGGTTTCGCGCAAGGCCGCTTCCTCGGCGCTTTCGCCGGGGTCAATGTGTCCCTTGGGCAAGCGCACTTCGGCGCGACCGGGGCGGTCCAGCAAGAGCAGATAGGTCTCAGCCTCGGGGAGGTGGGGGAGGAGGTCTCTTTGTGCCACAATGCCGCCCGCTGACTTGTATCGGATCGTTTTCACAGTTCAACTCCTGTGCTGGAATACACGCATGCAAACTCTGATTTCGGGTGCAACCGCCTTAAAGATACCGCTCTCCCGCGAACAGGTCGAACAGTTCCGCGTTTTTGCCGCGCTGCTGGGAGAGTGGAATCAGAAGATGAATCTGACCGCGATCACGAACAGTGTTGAGGTCCAGAAAAAGCACTTTCTGGACTGTCTGGCCGGCATGCCGCTGGTGGCGGAGGAACTTGGAGCTGCTTTGCCGCCGAAGCGGGCGCTGGCTTGCGTTGACATCGGCACGGGTGCAGGCTTCCCGGGGGTGCCGCTAAAGATCGCGTGGCCCAACCTGAAGCTGACGCTGGTGGACGGCACAGCCAAGAAGATACGATTCCTCGACGAGGTGGTGAAGGCGCTGGCGCTCAAAAATGTAACTCTCGTTCAGGGGAGGGCCGAAGAGTTAGGCCGTGATCGTCGTTTTCGCGGGCAGTTCGATCTGGCGACCGCCAGAGCGGTGGCGCGGCTGAATACGCTGACCGAGTATGTTCTGCCGTTTGTGCGCCAGGGCGGATTGGCGGTGATCTATAAGGGTCCAAACGCGGCCGAAGAGTTCGTGAAGGCGCGCAATGCGATTGAAATTCTGGGCGGCGAAACGGTCCGGTTCTCGCCGGTGAGTGTGCCGATGCTGGATGAGGCGCGGCGTGTTCTGCTGATCAAAAAACTGCGAAAGACCCACAGACAGTACCCCAGGCAGCAAGGACTGCCTCGCAAAGAGCCTCTGTGACGGCCGCAGGGCGTTCAGTTTGGGCCGTTCTGCGCCAGCCCGGAGCGGCCAGACCCGCTCAATCTCATCGCAGGTAGTAGGTCATATGCTGGAAGTGGACGACAGGGTCGATGTACTCGACCCGTACGTGCGCGGGGACGGCCAGTGTGATGGGGGCATAGCAGAGAATGCTGTTCAGCCCTGCCTCGATGAGCTGCGTGGCGACGCGCTGTGCGGCGTGGGCGGGGACGGCCATCACGGCGATCTGCGCTCCTGACTCTCTGACCTGCTGTTTGAGATCTGCGAAATTCTTGATGCGCAGGCCATTGCCGATCGGTTGCCCGACTTTCCGGGTGTCCTCATCCAGTACCGATACGATGCGAAACCCGCTCGACTCGAACTCCTGATAGTTGGCGATAGCGGTGCCGAGGGAGCCGGCGCCGATCAGCATCACCGGCCAGATCCTGTCAACGTTGAGGATTTTCTGAAGCTGCCGGCACAGGAAGTCGATGTTGTAACCGGTGCCCTGCTTGCCGAATTCACCGAAGTGGCTGAGGTCCTTGCGAATCTGGGCAGAACTGATGCCCAGGTGCTCTCCGAGTTCCTGGCTCGACGTCACCTCTCGCCCGTCTTCGGCGAGGAGGCGCAGGGTACGCAAATAGACCGGCAGTCGTCCGATAACGATGTCAGGGATGGGGGCCTTCCCTTGCGCTCTTTCGTCCTTCACCGTAAAGCTGTCGCTTTCTCGAATTGAGGGAGGTCGGATCGGTAGTGCCTGCAGGATTCTGGCGGAGCCGGCGTGTACAGTCGCTCGGGTGGCACTTGGGCCGTTTACGCCGTGGAGACCAGGTCAGACTGCGAAGTAATTCACTAACGATAGCACAGTCCTGGCTGGAGAGCAATTGAACTGCGGTTTTGAGTTTGCAGCATTTAGTTTTCAGCACTTACTTTTCAGTGCTTGTCAGGGATCGGTGATTGAGGGGATGTCTGACCTGGACAGACTGAGAACAGGGGACGGGCAGGTCTGGCAGCGAGGACGGTGGGGCTGGCGTGAGCCTAGATCACATGCGCATGGTCTCGGTGTGGCCGTCGACCGCGAGGACTTGGCCGGCGATGCGGGCGCCGCCGTCTGAGCAGAGGAAGAGGACGGTTTCGGCGACATCCTCTGCTTCAATAAGCGTCCGCAACGAGCTCTTCCGGCGAAATGCTTCACGGATTTCCTCAACTCTGACGCCTCGCGCCGCGGCCTTGGCGGCATAGACTCCTTCAATTCGATTTCCCTGGACGGACCCGGGGCAGACGGCGTTGACGCGGATTCCGAAGGGGCCCAGCTCCATTGCCAGGGTCTTGGTGAATCCGATCAGCGCCCATTTGGAGGCCGCGTACGGGGCGCGCAGTGGGTAGCCGTGGAGGCCCGCCGTGGAGCCGATGTTGATGATGGAGCCGCCGCCGCTTGCTTTGAGCAATGGGATCGCGAGGCGTGAACTGTAGAATGCTCCATTCAGATTCACGTCGATCGTGCGTTGCCAGTCTGCGGGCGCGATGCACTCTGTGTTGGCGGTTGGGCCTGAGATGCCGGCGTTGTTCACCAGCACGTCGAGCCCGCCGAGATCCTGTGCGACAGTGTTGAAGGCTGACGCCAACTGATCAGGGTCAGCCACGTCGGCGCGAAGGCCTGAGAGCCGGTCCTGCGTGCCCTC
This sequence comes from Caldilineaceae bacterium, assembly GCA_022821545.1. Taxonomy (GTDB): domain Bacteria; phylum Chloroflexota; class Anaerolineae; order Caldilineales; family Caldilineaceae; genus Bin5. The sequence goes on along the minus strand of JAJEDJ010000001.1, from coordinate 71,263 downwards.
CAACCGCGCCAGGGCGGCTTCGTCGATATCACAGATGCGAACGTATGCGCCTGCCTGGAGGAAGCGATCGGCAATAGCGCGTCCGATTCCTGCGGCTGCAGCGGATACAAAGACCCGCTTGCCTGCAATCCCCTTCATCTTCAAATCCTCACCATGTCACATGCCGCGACCGGGGGCGGGTCAGGGTTGCGCCCTTCGCCGGCTGCTATCCATAGGAGCCGTGGGGCAGGAATCCAAGCAGCCGCCGCAGCCGGTCATCGGCGCCGGCATAGACGTGCTCGGGCATTGTGTAGTTCATGAACGGATAGTACTTATGGCCGACGATGCGCCGGGCGTAGGTGACTTGGGTGATGTAGCGGGTGCGCTGACTGCGGTTGGGGCCGCCGCGGTGCCAGACCTGGTTGTTAAAGAGGACCACGCTGCCGGCGGGCCCCAGGTTGTACTGGATGCGCTCTTCCCACTCGGTGCCGTCGAGCTGGCGGGGCGGGCTGGCGCCGAAAAGATGTGATCCGGGAATGGTTTCGGTGCCGCCGTGCTCGATTTCGGTGACGTCGGTCAGATAGTAGTTGGCGGTGAAAAAGAGGACCGGCAGATGCACGTTGACCGGGGCGTCGCCTTCCTTAACGATATAGTGGGGCCGGTCGTCCTGATGCCAGCCATCGAGCCCTCCGCCGGGAGGGGAGATGAAGGAATTGTTGTGGATGACGTGGCAGTCCGTCCCGATAACTGCCTCGGCCAGTGAGACCATCGGCTCCATGTCGAACAGACGCAGGTTGGCGGCGCTTGTCTCAAACATGCGGTGGGCGAGGTGGGCGCGATGGCTCTTGTTGTTGAGGCCGTTTGGGTTGTCGCGCAGAGCCGCTTCCAGATCGGCGCGCATCTGGTCGGTCCAATCCGGCGGCAGCATATTGCGCAGGAAGAGGCAGCCGTCGCGATTAAACTGGTCCACCCAGGCGTCAATCTGCTCGTCGCTGGCTTTTTTCCCTGCAAGATAATCGTTACCCATTTCTTCTTCTCTCCTGGATTTTCTGTTTCCGATTTGCGTCCGGCAGTCAGCCTGATCTTTCCGGCTGGGATGGACAGTTCAGTCGATCAGAATCCTTGCAGACGGCTGAGGTCGGCGACCGGCGTCGGCAGCCGGGCAATCCGCTGGATCAGGGCCTGGCGGGCCAGGCGCACCTCCTCCTGTTCCGCGTTCACCAGCACCGCGTCAAAATAACTGTTGATAGGCACGGCCAGTTCGGCCAGGACGGGGCCCAACAGTTCAGCGCTGTTGGCCGCCCCTTCCAATTTCGCAGCCGCCCTGTCGCAGGCGCTGTGCAGCTCGTGTTCCACTTTCTCCTGGTAGGCCGCTGGTTGCAGGGGCAGTTCGCCGTCGAGGCCGCGCACGATGCGGGCGCAGCGGGCGTAGGCGGTAAGGGTCTCTTCCCAGTCGGCGGAGGCGACGGCTGCGGCCAGATGGTGGACCGCGTCCACGGCTGCCGAAGGATCATCACCGCGGGCGGCCAGTACGGCGTCAACGACGTCGGGCGGATGACCTTGGTCACGCAACTTCCTCTCCAGCCGGCGAATCACGAAGTCGCGGGCGTGGGGGACGGCATCGTCGGACAGAAGAGTTCCGTAATGTGAGACAGCCTGCTCGAGAGCGGCGGTCAGGTCGAACGAGTGCTTGCCGAGGGTAAGGGCGTTCACAATGCTCAAAGCGGCGCGGCGCAGGCCAAAGGGATCGGCGCTGCCGCTGGGGGTGACGCCGACGCCGAAAAGGCCGACTAGGCTGTCCAGTTTGTCGGCGAGGCTGAGGGCAAATCCTGCTTTGCTCCTGGGAATGGTATCGCCGTCATAGCGGGGCAGGTAGTGCTCACGGACGGCTTGAGCGACTGCCGGTTGTTCGCCGCTATTGAGAGCGTAGATTTCGCCCATTATCCCCTGCAGACTGGTCATTTCGACGACCATGGAGGTCACCAGATCGGTCTTGCAGAGCGCAGCTGCCTGGCGGGAGGTCTCAACATCGTCGTTGCCCGCGCCGAGCATTTGGGCGATGCAGGGTGCCAGGGACTGCAGGCGGCCGGCCTTCTCTAGCATTGACCCAAGTTTGGCGTGGAAAGTGAGTGTATCCAGCCGTTGAGTATAGGAATCGAGCGGCCTGGCCGTATCCTGCCTATAGAAGAATTCGGCATCGGCGTAGCGGGCCCGGATGACGCCCTCGTTGCCCTCGCGCACTACAGCGGGGTGTTCAAGAGCGTCGGCGTTGGCTACCGTCACGAAGCGGGGCGCCAGTGAAGGCGCGCCGTCCGAGCCGGAGGGTCTGGACAGTACAGGGAAGTAGCGCTGGTGCTTCTTCATCACGGCGGTCAGGATCGATTGCGGCAGATCCAGGTAGCGGGTTTCGAAACTCCCTAGGACAGCCTGGGGAGCTTCGACAAGGTCGGTGACCTCGACCAGCAGCGCCTCGTCCGGCTCCCACTCGTAGACGTCGGCGGGCAGCGAGGCGGCGTCTGACGTTTCGAGGTCGCGGGCGCGAGCCGCGGCCTCCTTCACGGCCGCGGCGATGAGGCGGCGACGCTCTTGGCGATCAAGCTGGATGCCCTGCGCGGCGGCGGCCGCGAAGTAGCTGTCGGCATCGGCGATGGTGAAGGTGGTGAATTCGCCGGCGGGCAAGCGGGCATGGGCGTCGCGGAAGCGGGGACCCCGGCTTTCGCGCCCGCTGCTGACATTGGCCCAGGACATGGGGATGACCTCCGACCCGTGGAGCGCAACGATCCAGCGAAGGGGGCGGGGATAGCTCTTGTTGCTACCGTTCCAGCGCATTGTCCTGCCCCACTGCATGCCGTCGAGCAACTCTTCGATCAGCTGCGGCAGGACGGCGGCCGCGGGTTCGCCTTCCAATTTGGACACGGCGTATACATAGTTGTCGCGCACGACGAGGTCCGAGGGCTGGACGCCCTGGCCGCGGGCGAAACCTGCCGCGGCCTTTGTGGGCTGGCCGTCGGCGTCGAAGGCGCGCTCCGCGGGCGGTCCGCGGCGCTCGACGATCTCGTCCTGCTGGCGGGGGCTGAGCGCCCGGACATGCGCCGCCAGGCGGCGTGTGGTGCCGGAGACGGACAGCCCTTCGTACGTCAGGCGGGCCTCGTCCAGGAGTTCACGCAGCCGCAGCTGCATTTGGTCAATGCCCACAGGGACGTCGCCGGCGGGCAGCTCTTCGCTGCCCAGTTCGATAAGCAGCGACTGGGGCTCGGATACCTGGGCGCGTGCGGCGTCCGCCTTTTCGTTGATCGGCCCTTCACCTTTATGCCCCCCCTCGCCGTTCTCCAGCCAGGGGTATTCCTCGCGCTGGCGTTGCTCAACGTAGAGCTCAGAGATGCGGCGGGCCTGGCTGCGCATGGCGGCGAAGAACTTGGCGCGTTCGGTGACGCCGATGGCGCCGCGCGTGTCGAGAATGTTGAAGGCCTGGCTCTGGCGCAGTACATAGTCGTGGGCGGGCGCGACGAGGCCGCGTTCGATGCAGGCCTCGGCCTCGGCGTTATAAAGATCGCACATGGCGCGCTGGCGCTCGACGTCGGCCAACTCAAAGTTATAGATACAGTGTTCGATCTCCTGCTGGCGGTAAATCTCGCCATAGGTGTGGAGGCCGTCGAAGTCGATCGACCAGACCTCGGTCCGCTGCTGGAGATACATGACGATCCGCTCCAGGCCGTAGGTTATTTCCACGCTGACGGGGTCCAGGCTGACGCCGCCGGCCTGCTGGAAGTAGGTGAACTGGGTTATCTCCTGGCCGTCGAGCCAGACTTCCCAACCCAGGCCCCAGGCGCCGAGAGCGGGGGATTCCCAGTTGTCTTCGACGAAGCGGATGTCGTGGCGATCACGCCGCAGGCCGATGGCCTCCAGGCTGCTCAGGTAGAGCTCCTGGGGGTTTCCCGGGTCGGGTTTGAGGATCACCTGGTACTGGGTGTGCATCTGCATGCGGTTGGGATTTTCAGCGTAGCGGCCGTCGTCCGCGCGGAAGGAAGGCTCGACGTAGGCTACGTTCCAGGGTTCCGGGCCAAGCACACGCAGCACCGTGGCTGGATTCATGGTGCCGGCGCCCAGTTTTTCGCTGTGGGGCTGCCAGATCTGGCAGCCGTGCGCGGCCCAGTACTCATGCAGACGGCGGATCGTTTCCTGCATAGAGGGGGTATCAGGCACAGTGGGGGTATCAGGCATTTCTCAACTCGATGGTGGTGGCTTGTATGTGTCGGCTTGTATGTGGCTATCCCGCGTTGCTGAAAAACGGTTCATGTTAACTGCTTTTCACGACAAAGCCGTTTTCCTTCACGGCTTGCTGGAAGAGGCCCTCGTCCAGATTCAGGCCGAAACCGGGCGCTTGCGGCAGGCTGACAAATCCGTCATTCACTGCGTAGGCGGAAGTGTCCAGGCCGGGCGTGGACAGTTCATCCCATTCGACGAAGGCAAAATTTTCGACGGCGGGGGCGAGGTGGCCGGAGACGAAGTTGCCCAAATGGCGTCCATAGTGATGGGGTGCGGTGCGAACGTTCCAGGCGTCCAGTTTGGGCGCCGTCTGCAGCCATTTTGTCATGCCGTAGCTGAAGATGTCATATTGGACAACGTCGACGATACCTCTGCGGGCGTAGTCCAGCAGGTGGGGAGAGGCGGGTCCTTCGCCGTCGGCGATGAGGACGGCCAGGCCCTCCCGCGCGATCCAGGCGTGCAGATCCTCGTAGAGCTCGTCATCCTCGTGGAAAGCTTCCTCCAGCCAGAAGATGTTGCAGTCTGCGGTTTCTCTGAGGATCTGTTTGGCGATGTTGAGCGTATAGCCGTTGTTGGCGTCGATGAGGATGGCCGGATCGGGGCCGACGGCGGCGCGCACGGCCCGGACGACGGCTATGTCGCGGCGGTTGCCTTCTTCAGGCGGCATGTGTCGCGCGCCGCGGCCGACTTTGATTTTGAAGGCGCGGTGCCCATTTTCGTAGCCGAAGCGGGCCTCCGAGGCGATCAGAGCTGCCCCCTCTCCGTCGCTGGAAAGGTGCAGGTCGTCGATCAACAACGTGGTATCGTAGCAGGGCACGCGCAGGGGCTCTGCCGCATTTTTGCCGGCGCTGTCTGCCAGGATCCGGTAGACGGGGCGGCCGCTGCGCCGGCCGAGCAGGTCCCAGAGAGAACTCTCGATGGCGAAAGCCTTTTGGTCGACTCCGTTTTCGGCAGTGATCAGGTCGTTCAGGGGCGAGCCGGCAAACAGTTCAGCCTGCTGACGGGTGAGATTGCTGAAGCCGAAGCCGGCGGCTCCATCGGCCGTTGTGATGCGCGCAAGGGGAACAGGCGCCTCCCACCCGTGATCGTCCCTTTTGCGGGCGTTGTAACCGGCCAGACGGGGCCGGCGGCCCATCAGCACTCCCCATTCGATTGAAGCAATACGCGCCCCGCGCATCTGCAAATCTCCTACGGCATTCGGCAAGCTATCGGGAATTGTAGAAAAGATTCCGAACCAGCGCCAATATGATGCTCCGCCTGTAATGATGAGACAACTGAATCAGTGTGAAGTCGTCGGCGCCGGTCTCGCTACTGGCGTATGGCAAAGCCGTTGGCGGCAACAGCCTGCTGGAAGAGTTCCTCATCCAGGTTCAGCGCGAATCCGGGCGAATCCGGCATGCGTACATGCCCTTCGTCCACCTGATAGGCCGAGCCGTCAAGTCCGGGCGTGGAGACATCGTCCCACTCGATGAAAAGGAAGCCATTGACGGCGGCGGCGAGATGGCCGGAGACATAGTTGCCTACGTGGCGTCCGTAGTGGTGGGGCGCGGTACCAACGTTCCAGCCGTCCAGGCAGGCCCCGGTTTCCAGCCAGTTGGTCATGCCGTGGCTGAAGATATCGTACTGGATGATGTCGACGAATCCGTCGCGGGCGTAGTCCAGCAGCATGGGCGAGGCCAGGCCCTCGCCGTCGGCGATCTTCGTTGACAGACCCTCGCCCTCGATCCAGTCATGCAGATCTTCATAGAGTGCGCCGTCCTCATGAAAGGCCTCTTCCAGCCAGTAGAGGTTGCAGTCGGCCGTTTCGGCCAGGATCTGTTTGGAAATGTTGAGATTGTAGCCGTTGTTGGCGTCGATAAGGATAGCGGCCTCCGGGCCGACTTCCGCACGCACGGCGCGGATCACGGCTACGTCGCGGCGGTTGCCTTCGACAAGGGGCATGTGGCGGGCGCCGCGGCCGACCTTGATTTTGAAGGCGCGGTGGCCGTGCTCATAGCCGAAGCGGGCTTCGGAAGCGATGAGGGCTGCGCCCTCTTCGTCGGTGGCGAGGTGCAGGTCGTCGATATAAAGGGAGGTGTCGTAGCAGCGAACCAGCGGGGGCTCGGAAACGGTCTTCCCGGCCGACTCCGCCAGCAGCTGGTAGACGGGCCGGCCGGTGTGCTGGCCGAGCAGGTCCCACAGCGGGAACTCCAGGGAGGCCGCTCGCGGCGCAACGCCGTTGCCAGCGTCGATGAGGTCGTCGACGCGTTCGCCGAGATAGGCGTGCGCTTCCTGCTGGCCCAGGGGCCGGCAGGCGCCGAATCCCGATGTGCCGTCAGTCGTGGTTATACGAGCCAGGGGCACTTGAACGTCGTTGCCGTGAACGGCCAGGCGGGAGTTGCAGCCTGCTTGCCGGGGCCGCTGCCCCACAAGTGTGCCCCACTCGATGGCGGAGATCGTAGCGCTGTTCATCGGACGTCTTCCTCCTTCTTTCAGGTTTGGGGCGCCTTCGCGTGGTGAGAAGGGCAAGATGAAGTGCTTCAGCGTTCCCCGTAGCGAATGCCGGTGGGGACGACGTCGGTCTCCTCACCGCGGCGGATGGCTTCGGCGGTCTTGACGACACTAGCAAAGTCATGCTCAGATCTGAATCCGAGACGAGTCTTGATCTTTGTCAGATCAAGCGTAAAGTGGTTCGCCTCGGGCAGGCGTGCGTCGGCGTAACTGAGGTCGTAGCGTTCGGCCAGCCAGGGGACTGCCTCTCCCCAGTCGATGATTGCGTCGCCCCCCAGCGTGAACTCTTCGCCAATGGCTTCCTCCCTTTCGATGCCCAAAACCAGACCGCGGGCGATGTCGCGCACATCGCAGAAATGCTGCAGGTGGGGCACGCCATTGGGGTTGCGGCTCAGAAGGAGCTGATCTTCGCCGGTCCACTTGCCTCTGAGTTCGTCGAGCATCGCCTGCGTGTCCGGATCATCGCTGTTGACCGATTTGTATTGCTCGTATGCGCTACTGAAGGCCAGGCGCATCGGTATGCCGGCCTCGTTGAAGAATTCGCTGGGTTCGATCACCGTGGAGAAGCGAAAGGAAGTCGAAGGCACCTGATATTGATAGTGGTAGGCCATGGCAAGCTCTTCGCCGATCCACTTGGTGAGAAAGTAAGGCATCTGGTGGTATTGGGCCACCATCTCCTCGGTGATCGGCTCTTCGAAGTAGCGGCCGTACTCCTCAAGTTTCCAGTAGACCGCCTCTGTGCAGGCGTAGACGAAGCGGTGAAGATTGGGGCACTCCGTGCGAACGCTTTCGAGCAGATTGAGCGTGCCCATGGCGTTGATGTCCAGGTACTGGCGGTTGTCGAACGGGCCTCCGAAGGCTGCGGCCAAGTGGTAGATTGCGTCAACCCCTTTGACGGCGTTGCGGACGTCCTCCAGTATCCGCAGGTCGCCGGTCACCGTTTCCACGTTGGCAAGGTCATCCAGCTTGTTGGCGCGACTGGCATCGCCTGGATAGACGAGGGAACGGACGTCGTGACCTTTGTCCAGAAGACGAGTGACAAGATTGGCGCCGATGCGGCCCGTGCCGCCGGTTACCAGGATTTTCATTGCGGGACCTTTCGGATTCTCAGGTTCAAGGTTTTGGGTCTTTCAGAAACTCTTGAGAGTAAGAACTATCGGCCGGCCAGGCTTCAGGCCTGTCCGTAGCGGATGCCGGTGGGTACAATGTCGGTCTCTTCGCCGCGCCGAATGGCTTCAGCGGTCTCGATTACACTGTTCAGATCGTGCCGCGGCTTGAAGCCGAGCCGGGTCCTGATTTTGGTCAGATCAAGCGTGTAGTGGACTGGCGTCGGCAGGCGCGCGTCGGTGTAGCTGACGCCGAAGCGCTCGGCCAGTCGGGGAACAGCCTCTCCCCAGTCGATGATCACACCGCCGGCCAGGTTGAACGCCTCACCGACGGCTTCCTCTTTTTCGATGGCGAATTGCAGGCCGCGGGCGATGTCGCGCACGTCGCTGAAGTGCTCTTTGTAGGGGACACCGTTTGGGTTGCGGCTGAGAAGGAGTTGATCGCGGCCGGTCCACCGGGCGTTGAGATGATCGAGCATGGCCTGCGTGTCGGGGTCACTGCTTTGCATCGACCTGTGCTGCTCGTATGCAGAACTGAAGGCCAGGAGATTGGGCAGGCCGGCCTCGTTGAAGAACTCGCTGGGTTCGATGATCGTGGAGAAGCGAAAAGAGGCGGCAGGCAGGCCATACTGGTAGTGATAGGCCATGGTCAGCTCTTCGCCGACCCACTTGGTTAGGAAATAGGGCATCTGGTGGTAGCGGGCGGCCATGTCCTCGCGAATCGGTTCCTCGAAGTAGCGGCCCTTTTCCTCGAGGCGCAGATAGACGGCGACTGTGCTGGCATAGACGAAGCGGTGGAGATTGGGGCAGTGGGCGCGCACGCTTTCGAGCAGGTTGAGCGTGCCCATGGCGTTGATTTCCAGGTACTGGCGATTGTCGAATGGGGCCATGAAGGCCGCGGCCAGGTGGTAGACGGTGTCAACGCCTTTGACCGCACGGCTAACGTCGTCCGGGTTGCGCAGGTCGCCGCTGACCGTTTCGACACCGGCGAAGGCGTCCAGCTTGTGGGCGCGGCTGGCGTCGCCGGGGTAAATGAAGGCTCTGATTTCGTGGCCTGCGGCCAGCAGACGGGTGACCAGATTGGCGCCAACCCGGCCTGTACCGCCGGTTACCAGGATCTTCACTGCGGGACCTTTGCTTGGACAGGACCAGTGTGTGGACAGCTGCTGGCGACGCGGGAATGAATTTCAGTGTATCAGAGTGGTAGGAGCGTGTCTAGGAAGGGCGGTGGTCAGTGAGTGTCATTGAGGCGGCTGGATGGAATGGGAGAGCGGGAGCAGTTTGAGGTACCCCCATGAACTCTGTTTGTGCGTTTTGCGTTGCTGAAGTTTGTGGTGGGCTGGAAATGGACGTATAACGGAGGCTGAACCGTAAGACTGCGTCCGACTCGGACGGTCACGCCACGAAAGGGAGCGGGTAATGAAAATCACCGATATGACGGTCGAAAGGTACGCTTGGCCGCGGCCGAAGCCGATCAGCAATGGAAAGTACACCTACGTGGATGTCAGCCTGAACCTGGTCCACATCTACACCGACGAAGGGATTACGGGCGTGGGCTGGGGGGGCGGCACCGCGTCCGGTCAGGGAAGCGATCTCACGACGACACTGATCGATTACTTCAAGCCGGTCGTGATCGGAGAGGATCCCTTCAACTACCGCCGCATTTGGGAAGACATGTGGCTGCCTAAGCTGGTGGGACGTCGCGGGCTGTCGACACGTGTGATAAGCGCCATCGATATCGCGTTGTGGGATCTGATAGGCAAGGCCGTAAATAGACCGGTCTACCAGCTTCTGGGCGGATTCCGTGATAGCATTCCCGCCTATATCGCGGGCGGCTACTATGAGGAGGGCAAGGGCCTGCGGGAACTGGCCGAGGAGATGGAGGAGAACCTGACGTTGGGCGCGAAGGCGATCAAGATGAAGGTCGGCGGCGTGCCGATCAACGAGGACGTGGAACGGGTACGCGTTGTGCGGGAGACGATCGGGTCGGAGGTCAAGCTGCTGGTCGACGCAAACAACGCCTACAAGGCGCACGAGGCCATCGAGCTGGCGCGCAAGATGGAAAAGTATGAGCCGTTCTGGTTCGAAGAGCCGGTGGCGCCGGACGACTACCGCGGGCACGCACGGGTTGCGCGGGCGACGTCGATTCCAATAGCCACCGGTGAGAACGAATACACTCGCTATGGTTTTCGAGACCTGATCGAACGCGAAGGGGCGGCGATCATCAACGCGGACGCCCAGATTTTGGGAGGAATCACCGAGTTCATGCAGGTGGCCGCACTGACCGCGGCGGAGGACCTGGTCATCGCTCCCCACGGCGCCCAGGAAGTGCATGTCCACCTAGTGTGCGCTATCAATAACGGCCTGATCCTCGAGTTTTACCGTGAAACGGTGGACCCGTTGCGCATGCAGATTTTCGAAGAAACGATGAAGCTGGACGCCGACGGCAACGTCGACGCGCCGACTCGCCCGGGACTGGGGATAACGCCGAATTACGAGCTGCTCAAGAAGTACAGGGTCGGTTGAAACAAGGCAAGTGGTCCGCCACTGCTTCAATGGTCCGGCGGCGGCAGCCGCTGGCGCCGGACCGGCAACAGCTTCACTTACGACGGGCTGGGACGGTTGACCGCTGCGTACGGAAGAACTTACAGCTATGACGGCGCCAACCGGCTGACCGCTTCGACTACGACGCCAACGGCAACATGACCGTGCGCAACAAGGGGCTTTCCAGCCGGCAGACGCTTGTGTGGGACGCACAGAACCGGCTGTCCGAGGTGCGGGACAACAACGGCGACATGCTGGAACAGTACTGGTATGATGTCGACGGAAGTCGCGTCAAGAAGATGCACGGCAGCACGACGACCTACACCTATTTCGGCCATTACGAGGAGGAGGTGACGAGCGGCGTGACAACCGCGATAAGCCACTACACATTCGGCGGGATGCGCGTTGCTGTTAAACGGGGGAACACACTCTATCATATGCACGGCGACCATCTGGGCAGCACGGCCTTTGCGTGGCAGGCGGAGCCTGAGGCCCTCTTGCCTGCCGACCCTGTTCCCGTGCCTGTCGGACCAACATGACCGGTGGTCCAAACATCGGGGGCAGGTCGGCTCTCTACCCCCAATGTGGACCGCACCTCGTTTTTTGCCTTCCGTTTGCCAATGTCCGGCTGCGTAGGATAGAGTTATGGTTACTTTTCCGTCTGAACTGTGTACAGGACTACGTATATGAATGACGCCCAAAATGCGGTCCAGGTAATCGAAAATGGCGGCGTGCTGCCGATCGTCCGTCTCCCGGATCTGGCGGCCGCGGTCGATCTGGCCCAAGCCCTGCTCGACGGCGGAGTAACCGCGTTCGAGCTGACGATGACCAGTCCCGGCGCGCTCGATGCCCTCTCGCTGCTGCGGGCGCGCGTACCTGCATTCGCTCAAGGCGCCGCGGCTCTGGGGATGGGCTCGGTGCTGAACCGCAAGATGGCGGCGGAGGCGATTGCCAGCGGTGCGCAGTTTGTGGTCGCGCCGGCGCTGGATCTACCCACGGTGACCTATTGCGCCCGGCTCGGCGTACCGGTCATGCCGGGCGCGTTCACGCCGACCGAAATCCAGTCCGCGTGGCTGGCCGGCGCGGCCGTGGTGAAGGTCTTTCCGGCAACAAGGCTCGGGCCGGGCTACTTCACTGACATACTGGCCCCGCTGCCCCATCTGAAGCTGATGCCCACGGGCGGGGTTGGGCTGGAGAATGCCGGCGAATTTATCCGTTCCGGCGCCGTGGCGGTGGGAGTCGGCAGCGCGCTCGTGCGCAAGGATTGGGTGGCGGAGGGCAACTGGCAGGCGTTGACGGCGCAGGCCCAAAAATTTGTGTCATCAATAAGGGAGGCGCGGGCGGAGAAATGACCAGGTTTGACGTAGTCACTCTGGGCGAGACACTGTTGCGAATGACGCCGCCAGGCCAACTGCGCATTGAACAGGCGGCCTACTTTGAGCTGGAGGCGGGCGGGACCGAATCGAATACCGCGGTGGCGCTGGCCCGGCTGGGCGTGAGGACGACGTGGATCTCGCGCATGCCGGAGAACGCCCTGGGGAGGCGGATCGCGCGCACCCTGATGGGGCACGGCGTGGACACCTCCCATATCGTCTGGGCTGAGGGCGAGCGGCTGGGGACATTTTTTGTTGAGTTCGGCGACGGCGCCCGGGCTACCTCGATCATCTACGACCGGGCCGATTCGGCGGCCAGCCGCATGACACCGGATGAACTGCCGGTGGAGCTCTTCAACCAGGCCGGCGGGCGGCATCTCCACCTGACCGGCATCACGCTTGCGATCAGCGCCACCTCCGCGGCGACCGCCAAACGCGCTTTGGAGCTGGCGCAGGCGGCCGGCTGGAGCGTGAGTTTCGATTTCAACTACCGGTCCAAGCTGTGGAGTCCTGAAGAGTCCCGCAGGGGATGCCATCCCTTCGCAGTGGCGGCAGACATCGTATTTGCGCCTATTCGGGATGCCCAGACCCACTATGGACTGCCTGAAGAGATCGCGCCCGAAGAAGCGCTGGCCGCGCTGCGGCAGGCGTTCCCCCAGGCAACCGTCATTCTCACATTGGGCGCCGACGGGTCAATTGCGGCCGTACCGGGGCAGGACCCGATTCGTCAGCCGATCTTTCCCGGGGGCGGAACGATCGGGCGCATCGGCGCGGGAGATGCTTTCACAGCGGGCGTCCTATACCGTTACCTGCACCATGACAGAGAGGACTGGCTGGCCGACGCACTGAAGTGGGCGGCGGCGGCGGCCGGGATGAAGTTTACGATTCCCGGAGACATGGGCGTGTTTGAAAAGGAGGAGGTGGCCGCGCTGGTGGAAAGCGGCGGCTATTCGGATGAAGTCAGCCGGTAGAGAGCCCGAGCGCGAAAAACCGGGAGAGCGGCGGTGGCAAGGGCCTTTGATCGTGTCGCTCTCGTCCCTCAGACCCGTACCCCGTTTTCGGAAGACGGCGCCTGTAGTTGAGGGACCCTCCTCAAGGCTGATACGAGCCGCGGATGGTGGACGACAGATCCCTGGAAAGCTACTATCATATATTGGGGGTTCAGCCCAACGCTTCGCAAGATGTACTTGACGCGGCATACAGGCGCCAAGTCCGTCTGCATACGGGCGAAAACCTGGACGATTCCGTCCTCATCGCGGGGTCGGAAAAGTCGGACCCGTTTCTGGCAAAGTTAGATGAGGCTTACCGGCTGCTTTCAAATCCTCTCAAACGCTGGACGCACGACGAGGAGTTGAAGGAAGCGCAGCTTGTTCCGCTGACCGAAGAGGAGCTGGAAGTTGCCCGCAAACGAATCGAGCCCCCGGACGCGTGGTTATCGTACCAGCGCCGGGAACACGGCTGGATCTACGTGCGCGTGGGCTGGGCGGCGGATTTCACGGCGATTCACGACGCGGTCAACTCGGCCATTCCGGAGTCGGGGCGCGCCTATAATGCGAGGCTCAATGAATGGCGCGTAGACCCCAGATACGAAACCGAGCTGGCCGCGATATTCACGAATTTTGAACGCGCGGATGTGCGGAGACCGCCGCGCCTGGCCGGGCCAACCTACCAGGGTCCGGCAGCCATACCGCCGCCGCAGCATATCCCGCAGGCGTGGAGAGGTTGGCCGTTTCTGATCATTGGCGGCCTGGTTCTCGCAATCATCGGCGCTGTCCTGTTTCCGGCCAACCGGAGTGTGCCCGTCTCTGCGCAGGCGACCGCGACATCTCTGGCTCTGATCAGTTCGTATGAGCCGCTTGAGAGCAACTTTGACACGGCTGCGTCGGGTTCGCTGTCCGGCCTTAAAGGCACTCTTCTGCATCCGTCGGTCAATCTGCGTGAGCGGCCCGAAGCTGCCGGACCTGTGCTGAAGCTGCTCGGCAGCGACCAGACGTATCGGGTCATCGGCCGGCTGGAGGATAACAGTTGGTATGTTGTGACAACCGGCGACCTGACGGGCTGGATTGCTGCCTGGACCATTGCGGTAGATGGGGAACCGGAAAACCTGCCTGTTTTTGGTGAGAACGAAGTTCTGCCGGGGGCGGCAGAGGCGGGCGGAACGGACGGCGGCTCTGAATGAACCCTTGTAGACACTCACTGTTTCGGCAACCCCTTGTCCAACCCCGGTCGCGGATACCTTGGGAAACTGCTTCTTTCGTTTTCGCGGTGATGTGGATAGAATAGCTATAGAGTGGCAGGACTGATAGAGAGAGGAGTTGATAGAGAGAACGAATCTCCAATTCCTCTCTTATTTTTGTCCCTCCGAAACGTGCGCAGAAGCGGAAATGATGAATAGCTCAGACAGGAAACCTGGATGGCACGACCGCATTCGCGAATCAGGCAGACGCCTCAATTTGCTGTCGCGCGCGCTGCTGATCGGTGCGTTGATTATTGCGGGCTTCACTGTTTACCGCCTGTCCCGCGACAGTGCGGCGGCAAAACCTGCCGTCGCACTGGCACGCCAGGAGGCGGATGAGAACGCTCCAACTGCAACACCCGAGCCGGCGGCGCCTGACAGCGCCCGACAGGCGGTGAAAGGGACAGACCAGGCCAGCGCACAGGGGCGGAGCGACACCGCTGCACCGGTCGCGGACGCCGGCTTTGTGCGGCCGTACACGATTGACAGTTCTCCGGCCTACGTTTACACCGCGAGAAAAGGTGAATTCTGGTCATTGATCGCTGGCAGGTTCGATCTGTCGGCAGCTCTGTTGAAAGAGGCCAACGCGGAACTGTGGCAGCTGCGCGGGGAGCAGATCCGGGCGGGCGACCAGTTAGCCATTCCCGGTCTCGGCGCCGATGCCGCAGTGCGGCCGGTCTTGTACGAAGTGCAGGCGGGAGATTCCTGGGAGCAACTTGCCGCAAGGTACTCTGTCACGTATCTGGACCTGTTGCTGGACAACTTCAACTTGTGGGCGCTGCGCGGGGTTGATATTCGGGCTGGCGACGAGATCACGATTCGACAGTTGCCGGGCAAAGCGCAGAACGTAGGGGCTTCGCGCGGCTGGGCGGGCGGCCCGCCTGCTTTGGCGTCTTCATACGTTGCAGCCAGAGAAGAGAAGGCGGGAACGGAATCCGGCCGCGACCTGGCGGGCACATATGCGGTGCAGCCGGGAGATACATGGGAAAGCATCGCGGAAGAAACGGGTGTCAACGTAGACGCGCTGAAAGAAGTGAATCGCGAGTACAGCGAACGGGCGTTGCAAACCGGAGATGTTTTGCGAATTTCCTGGATATTGCACGTCGCCCTGATGATTCGACCGGTAGAGGGCAATGGCGTCCGCAGCGCGTCGGAACTGAGCAAACTTTCGGAAGACGAGCTGGCCGCCCTGGCCGCCCGGGGACTGGCAGTGTATAAGGAGCAGTATTGCGGCGTCTGTCACCAGCTTGAAAGCGCCGGTACGCGAGGCATTTTCGGGCCGACACACGGCGAAATGGTCGAAATGGCTGCTGCACGGATCGAAGACCCTGCCTACAGCGGCGAAGCGACCGATGTTTACACCTACCTGTACGAAAGCATCATTGAACCGGACAGGTACTATGTTGAGGGGTTTGCAATGAGTCCCCACAAGATGCCGTCATATCGCCACATACCCGAGGAAGACCTTGAAGCCTTGATCGTCTTCCTGGCGGGCGAGTAAGAGATTGGCGGGGTCACTGTCGAATTTGCGCCGTCCGGCGGATTTCCTGTTCGAAACGAGTCTTCGCGCCCCGAACTGTGTACATCTGTCAAGGCGCGGCGCGCGGGAGGAGAATTCAATTGAAAGCGAACCGCATTTTCATCAACGGCATTTTGGCGCTTGCAGTTCTGTTGGCGCTGGGAACGGCCTCCCACAGCGCGCGGGCACAGGAACGGGAAAGCGGCGGCACGGTGATCGTGGACGGCCTGAACGGGCCCCAGGGTGTACTGGTTATCGATGACGGCAGCGTTTGGGTCATTGACGTTGGACTGGGCGGAGATCAGGAAGTTGAAGTGGGAGGCCTTGATCCCAATACGAACGAAATCATCAAGGCGACCTATGGAAATACGGCGCGGGTGATGCGCGTGACGCCTGGCGGCCAACCTCAGCTTGTGGCGACAATGCCTTCGATCTTTCTGGGCAGTGATATTGTCGGAGGAGCCCGGCTGGCGCTCCTGAACAATGAGATGTATGCAACGGCCGGCGTCTGGCAGGGCGTGGCCAGCGAAGAGGCGCTGCCGGACACGGCCGCCGTGTTGCGCGTGTTGCAGGGCTCCGTGCTGGAGGTCGTTCCTTTGTGGAAGTTGGAGAAGGAACTCAACCCGGACGGGTATGTTCTGGAGTCTCATCCATACGGGCTGACCGCAGGACCGGACGGTCTGCTATACGTGGCCGAGGCGGGAGCCAACACACTGGTGCAGGTGGACGTAGTCAGCCAGACCGCCAAGGTGATTGCCGTGTTTGAGGGCATTCCCGGTCCGCTGCCGAATCCGTATCGGGAGGGTGCGCTGGAGTCGGACCCGGTGCCGACGGGCGTCACCTTTGGGGCGGACGGCCGCATCTACGTTTCACTGCTTCCCGGATTTCCCTTCCTGCCCGGTTCTGCGAAGGTTGTCTTGGTCGATCCCGTTACGGGCGGCGTAGAGGACTATGCCACCGACCTTACGATGTTGACGGACTTGCGCACCGGCCCGGACGGCGAGTTGTATGCCGTGCGCTTCGGCATTTTCACGGACGAAGGCCCGATTCCGAACAGCGGAGCGGTGGTCCGCGTGGGCGAGGGGGAAACATCGCAGGATGTCATCACCGGGCTGCCCTTTCCGACGTCGGTCGACTTTGACATCAACGGGAACGCGTACGTGACCGTCAACGGCGTCAGCGTAGGGGAGCCGGGACGCGGCAAGGTGATCCGATTTGAAGGGGTGGCTGTGCCGGGGGCCCCTTCGACTCGCTTTGTGGAGAGCGCGACCGTAAGCCAGCAGGAGCCGGAGTTTCTCACCGGTTGCGACAGCCTGCCCGGCCGCGACGAGGTGAAAGGCGCGCTGGAGAGAATTGTGGCGGGCGGCAATAATGGCGGGCTGGGAAATCACCTGTGGGCGACCGTAGTTGACCGCGATGGAGTGGTTTGCGCTATTGCCTTCTCGGGAGCCAACAGAGGTTCGCAGTGGCCGGGGGGCCGCTTACTCTCCGTGCAGAAGGCCAATGCGGCCAATGCTTTCAGTCTGACGCGGCTTGCCATTTCTACCGGTAATCTCTATTCAGCGACGCAGCCGGGGGGGAACCTGTACGGGTTGGATGGAAGCAGTCCCCTCGACACCGCGAAAGCCTACGCGGGACCTGCGAGCGACTACGGTCAAGCAGGTGACCCGTTGGTCGGGGAAAGGCCCGGCGGGTGGAGCCGCTCCGGGGGCGGGCTTCCATTTTACAACGCAGGCGGCAGCCTGGTGGGGGCAATCGGTATCAGCGGCGACACGCCTTGCGCCGACCACATCGTCGCATGGAAAGTGCGCGATGTTCTTCAGATGGACTTCATCCCGGCAGGTGTAAGCGCCAGCGCCGACGACAACATCATTTTTGACCTGCAGCCGGATGGAAAGAGTCTCAGCGGATTTGGGCACCCGCGTTGCGGCTTTGACGAAGAGCGGTTGACAGAGACGCTGCCCGCTGATTTCCCGATTGGGTCGGCAGAGGAGGCTGGGCAATAGCGCGCGCAGCAGGTTATGGGGGAAAACAAAAGGCGCGACGGCGCCGATGAAGCCGGCTCGCGTCGTGCCGATTCTGTACGCTCTTTTGTCCTTAACCTTATGGCAACCTTATGGCAGGTCGGCGATAAGGTCTTTCAGACTGGCAAATGTTTGGCGCGTGTTGGCCGCCTTGTCCTGCCCGTTGGCCTGCCAGTGAGTTTCAACTGTATAGGTATCCACCGGCTCGTTTTGCAGCAGAGTGAGATGGGCATGCCAGTCGGTTCCGCCGGCGCCGATGCGCGCCCAAGCGGTCAGGCCGGTACCCTCGTCGAGCACAACTGCATCCTTGCAGTGAATATCGACAATGTGGCCTTTCACCTGCTGATAGCCGGCCGCCGGGTCTTCCCCGGCGACGAAGGCGTTGGCCGGATCCCAGATAATTTTGAGATTCGGCATCTGCACGGCATCCAGCACACGCCGCATGTTGCCACCGGTATTGGCGTAAAGAGAGCGGGCATTTTCCAGGGCCAGCACCAGCCCTTCGTCCTGTAACCGCTGGCAGGCGCTCCGGATGCCTTTGGCGATCTTAGCCAGAGTTTCCTCATCCATACCGCCGCCGTCCGCAGAGCGGGGCGAAGGATTGCCGCCGCCTACATCCCGGGTAAAGCCGAACGTGCGAATGTTGGGCGCATTGAATTTCTGCGCAATGGTGATGAAGCGCTCCAGGCGCTCCATGTGCTCTTGAAAGCGAGGATGGCTCTCCATCTCGTCCAGGGAGAGATCGGCCAGAGGGAATGGCCGGAAAAACATCCCGCAGACCAGATGGGTGCGCAGGCCGTTCTCCGCGATGAGCCGCTGCGCCCGACCCAACTCTGTGTCGGTCAGCTCGTGGACCGGCTTGCCCCATAGGTTGTGCAACTCCACGTAGGACATACCCTCCTCGCGGGCGATCGAACAGGCACGCGCAAAGTCCTGATCGATCTCATCGGTAACGACTCCGAATTCGTACCGTTCCATAGCGGACATCTCACTCTCTCAATCGGGGATCTTCTATAGATGGTTCGTCAACCCAAAGAGCGTTGCCGCGGTCTTGCCGCAGATCTGCTCTTTCTCCTCATCTGACAGATGGGGATTGGCCAGCGCCTCCGCCACAGGGCCGCCGATAGGCCCCATATCGAAGGGATAATCGCTGCCTATCAACACATGATCGGCGCCGACCATATCCACCAGATAGCGCAAGGCCAACGGGTGAAAAGACAAGCAGTCGAAGTAGACCTGTCCCAAATAGTGACTAGGTGGATGCGGAATGGCGCCGGCACACTCATGAGAGCGCACCTTGTAACCGTGATCCATACGCCCTACAACATAGGGAAAGACGCCGCCGGCATGGGCAAAGATAATTTTCAGATCTGGCAATCGTTCCAGGATGCCGCCGTAAATTACCGATGCAATGGCCAGGCCGGTCTCGGCCACCATGCCCAGCAAATTGTGCAAGTAGTAGTCCTGCATTCGCTCTTCCCCCGCAGGGATATACGGGTGGATGAATACGGGCGCGTTTAATTCGGCAATCGTCTCGAAAAGAGGGAAATAGTCAGGATGATTCAGATTTTTCCCACCTACATTGGAGCCGATCTGAAAGCCATGCAACCCGAGTTCATTGACCGCTCGTTTTGCTTCGGCAACGGACGCGGTAATGTCCTGCAGCGGAACCGTCGCCAGCCCCAGGAAGCGCTCGGGATACTTGGCCACCCGTTCAGCGATGCTCTCATTCAAGCGCGATGCCAGTTCCCTGGCCGCGTCGGCCTCTGCCCAGTATGAAAGCGTGGGGGGCGCGGAGGAGATGGCCGCCATTGAGATTTGCGCGCTGTCCATATCAGCCAACATCTGCTCGGCCGCGTAGAAATCCGGCGTCAGCGGGTGATCGAAGTTGCCCGGACAAACCAGATGCTCCTGGCCGTCAGCTCGCTGTTCAATCTTGGATTGGAGGGTGTTCGGACCACGGGCCGCGTCCAAAAAGGCTTTCGGAAAGAAGTGGCAGTGGACATCAAGGGAAAACATTCTATCAGATCTCAGTCTTTATTCTGTTGACCTTGAAAAGTGAAATGCGCTTGCTGCACTTTACGTTTCAGGCGTTATTTCTGCTGTTGAGGAAAGACAGGCTCTCTTTCGCCAGCGCGTAGGGGCTTTCGGCCAGGGGACGCCAAATGCATGTCGCGCCCGCCAGTTCCGGAATGATCGCGTTGAAGGACTCCACCACCAGCCAACCACTGTATTGGACGTCTGCCAGCGCCTGAAATGTCCCGTTCCAATCCACCTGTCCGCTACCGACAGCGCCGCGATCGTTTTCGCTGCAATGGAAATGTTTTATATGCATACCGGCCCGGCGGATGGCGTCCGCCGTAGATTTTTCCTCAATGTGCATGTGGAAGGTATCCAGCAGTAAGCCCACCGACGGCAGATCCACCGCATTCATCAGGCGGACGCCGTCCTGAACTGTATTGAGCATGAACGTCTCGAAGCGGTTTAACGGCTCCAGCGCAAGAGTCACGCCCTCGGCAGCGGCAACAGCGCCGACCTCCTGTAAAGATCGGACACAGGTGTCAAATTCCTGCTCGGTAAATCCCCGTCCCCGCAGTTCTCCGACAGGCGCGGCCATCGGTCCGCACAGGAGATCCGCGCCCAGGGCTGACGCGGCCCGCACAACGTTCTGCAACCAGGCCGCGCCTTGTGTCCGGCGCTCGTCATCGATAAGACTGAGTCCCGGGGCCATCGCTGTGGACGCGGTGCAGGCCAAACCACTGTTCACGCAAGCCTGGCGGATAGCGGTTATGTCAAGGGCGCCTGGATCGAAGATGGGAACTTCAACACCGTTGTAGCCCATTTCGCTGATGAGCGGAAAAAGGGCCATCTCGTCCGCGCTGACCCTGCCACTCCACACCATCAGATGAACACCGAGCTGGTGGCCGTTCATAATTCGTCCTTATCCCTTCAGCCCGGTAAGGACGATCCCTTCGACGAAGGCCCGTTGCGCGAGAAAATAGATAATAATGACCGGCAGCACCATTAGCGTGGCCATCACCATCACGTAGTGGGTCCAATCGAGGCCGCTCTCGAAGTGTTGGAGTGCGTTTAATCCTAAGGCCAGTGTAAACATGTCTCGTTTATGCAGATAAATGAGCGGCGCCAGAAAGTCGTTCCAATTGTGGAGCAGGGACAACACGAGGACGACCGTCAGCGCAGGCCGGGCCAAAGGCAGAATGATCTGGGCAAAAATACGCGGACGACTGGCCCCGTCAATACGGGCCGCGTCTTCCAACTCCAGGGGAATTGTGCGGAAGAACTGGCGCAACAGAAAGATCGTGATCGGCCCGCCAAACCAGTCCGGCACAATCAGGGGCAGATAAGTCCCGATCCAGCCCAGGCGTGTGAACAGAATGTAAACGGGAATCATCGTCACGACGTAAGGCAGCATCACTGTCGAGAGGATCAGGCCAAACATTATATCTCGCCCTTTGAAACGCAGCCGGGCAAAGCTGTAGCCAGCCATTGAGGAGCTGAGTATAACGCCCAACGTAGAAAAGATCGTGACAATCATTGTGTTGGCTGCATAGCGCAGGACCGACACAACCTCGAACACTTCCCGATAGTTTGACCAGCGGACCGGATCGGGTATCCATTTAGGCGGAAAGACAAAAATCTCATGGGGCGCTTTCAATGAAGAAGAAAGCAGCCAAAAGAACGGAACCAGCATAAATGCGCTACCACCGGCCAGAGTCAAATGAATCAGAAAACGACTGGCAGTGTGCCTGATACGGTAAGCGGTCACGAGCCGCCCCCTTCTGTTTCGTAATAGACCCAACGCCGCTGACTGTAGAAAAGGATAATCGTCAGCAGCATTACCACGAGGAAAAGAATCCACGCCATTGCTGATGCGTAGCCGTTGCGAAAGTATCCGAAGGCGTTTCGAAACATGTACAGCACATAAAAGAGCGCGGCGTTGTCCGGTCCGGCAGAGGAGGCAGACGGATTCGATACAAACAGGACATAGGCCACGCCGAAGACCTGAAAGCTATTGATGACCGTCACAATCAACTGGTAGAAGATAATCGAAGAGGTGAGGGGCAGGGTCACATGGCGGAACCTGGCCCAGCCGTTGGCCCCATCCACTTCCGCGGCTTCGTAGAACGTGCGGGGCACACTGGTAATCGAAGCCAGAAAAATGAGTACCGAGTTGCCCAGCCCCCATAGACCGATAAAGACAATGGATGGCACGATCCAGTCCGGATCGGTCAGCCAGCGGGGCGCGGGCAGGCCCAGCACCTTGAGTGGATAGTTGATCGGCCCAAACTCCGGATTCAGGCCCCAACGCCAGATGGTCGCGCTGGCGACCACCGGCACCACTGACGGCAGATACCAGAGAGTGCGATAGGATGTGATCCCCCGCACGTTGCGGCTCATCAGCAGAGCAACGGCGTAGGCAAATGTGAGGGACAGAGGCACAAAAAGAGACACATACCACAAGGTCACCTCAATGGATCGCAGCCATAAAGCATCCTTGAGCAGTTTGGTGTAGTTGGCGAATCCGATCCACTGCGGCGCAGTGATGATTTCATATTTTGTGAAGCTCAGATAGAAGCTGGCGAACACCGGCCCGAGGCGGAAAAACAGCAGCCCCAACACAGCTGGAACGATAAACAGCCAGCCAAATAATGTCTCTTCGAAGCTGAGGCGATGGAAAAAGCGCAGACCTCGTTCGGTCTGCGCAGCGGGTGTAGATTGAGCGGGTGAAGATTGCATTTAGGAAATTTCGCCAGTCTGCAGAATATGTTCAGAGCCTTGGCGCACCTCTGTGGCGACATCTTCCCAGCGTATATCACCGATCCAAAGCTGGTCCAGGTACGGTCCCCAGTAATCCAGCATCGTCTGATACCAGCCACCGTAGTAAGAGCCGATCGTGTCCCCGGGCCAGCGGAACGTAGCCTGATCCTCGAACGCGTCATAGAATGCCTGGCGGTACTTCTTGTCCGGCGGTGACTCATTGTTCAGGAACTGTTCCCGCAAATCTTTACGGGTCGGCTGCTGCATGCCCAAATCGACAAGAATCTGCTGCCCTTCATTGCTGAGACAGGCCCAAGAGATGAAATCGTAGGATTCCTGGGGATAATCTGTCTTGGAGAAAACGCATAAGGGCGAGTAGTGGCCGTAGGATGTCTTCGTCTTGTTATACGGTACCGGGAATGTGCCCCAGTTGACACCAGCCTGGTTGATGCGGCCCAGTGACCAGACGCCGATGTGCTGCATGGCTACGTTGCCGGCTTGCAGGCTGATCTCGCCAGCGACTTCGTATGCCGGCGATGGGTTCACGTAGTGTTTCAAACCCAAATCCGCCAACCAGTTCATCGCCTCAATGAATTCATCCGTATCCATAGGCATCGTGCCGTCGTCAGCGATAATCTCCGCGTCGTTGCCCCAAATATACGTCGGCCGACCGTGACCAAAGCCAGCCCTGAGTCCGTACTGACGCACCCGGGCCGGATCGAAGTCAGAATCGTTGGCTGAATTGTCGTCCAGGTCGAAGGTGAGAACCTTGGCGAGTTCGACGATCTCGTCCCATGTCATCCATCCATCCGGCTCTGGATACGGAACGCCAATCTCATCGAACAAGTCGAGATTGAACGCCATGAGCATCGCGCCGCTGTCCCAGGGGATGCCCCAGCGAGCGCCGTCGTAGGTTTGGGCGATCCAGACGTTTTCGACATAATCGTCTTCACTGAAACCAGGATCCGCCTCAAAGTACGGCTCAAGATTGGTCGTCACACCCTTGCGCGTGAGGGGGCCGGTGGTGCGGTTGGCGTCAAACCACATGTCCGGTCCCGTGCCGGCGGAAATCATGATCAGCAGGGCTTCCTGATGGGAGGCGCCGGCCACCGCGTTAATCTCGAACTCGATATTGGGGTTGGCCTCCCTATATAAGGACATCTGCTGGTCCATAACGTTCTCTATGAACTGACCGCCCCGGTTAAAGAAGTTTAGCGTAATTGGCTCGGTGGATGCGCCCGTACCGCTGCTGACCGGCGCAGGCGGCGCGCACGCGGCTAACGCAGCGACCGCCGTGCTGCCCGCGGCCAGCTGTAAGAAGCTTCTTCGACTCATTTCTGTTCGCTGCACTGTTTTCCTCCTGGGAATGTGATGGATTGAACGTATTGGGATGAACCGCGTTCACTTCGTCAGACAAAGGAACGCGAAATAGCTGCTCTTGGAAAATACTGCTGCCATGATATGCTGAACGACAGGGATGAGCGGCGAATCAAAAACTGATTTTGCGCTGACGCGCCGTCAATACGCACTGGGTCCAACTGACACAAGGCAATGACGGCATAACATCAGTTGAATAATGGCATTTCTGGCAGAACGAAACAGGGGTCTCAACGAGTCTGCTGGGAACGTCTTCAGAACAGTTTCAGATTATAACAGGCCGACCAATCCATGCCAAAATTTAATGGTCGGTACGGGTGCATCCCACCCGGATTTTTGGGGGAATATGGTTGACCGGAAGGGGCTACAGGATGCCCCCGTTGGGATAGGAGGCCAGGGGGAGCCGCTTTCTCAAATCTGAAGTATAATGCACAGAGGAGATGAGAGCGCAAAGGCGCCAAGACCCTCTGCGCGCCTTGTAGTCTTCGCGCGTTTTCATAAACATATAAGTGATGAGAGGGTGAAACATGAAGAATGGGAAAAGCTCCGAAGAACATCGGCGGCAGGCGGAAGAAGAAAAAGGCAGCATCGCCTTTGCGATCGTGACCGTCTCCGATACACGCACGCCGGAAACGGACCGCAGCGGCCAGGCTATCCGGCAGATGGCTGAGGCTGAGGGTCACCAGGTGATTGCTTCCCGCATCGTGCCGGATGAGCCGGAAGAGGTGTCGGCGGCGCTGGATGATTTCAGTGGCAGCGGCGCGCAGGTAATCATCTTCAACGGAGGCACAGGCGTCAGCAAGCGAGATCGCACCTATGACGTGCTGTCGCAGGCGCTTGAAAAGGAGCTGCCGGGTTTCGGGGAGATCTTTCGGATGCTTAGCTACGACGAGGTGGGGGCGGCGGCGATGCTCAGCCGGGCCACCGCGGGCACATATCGGGGCTGCGCGATCATCAGTGTGCCGGGTTCGACAAATGCAGTCAAACTGGCGATGGCGAAACTGATTCTGCCGGAGATTCAGCATCTGGCGTGGGAAATCACGCGCTGAGCAGATGCCCCGGCAGGGAATGAGGTCGGTACCTGGTCAGATTTCCTCTGCGACGATTCCGGCCTCGCCCTGTCTGATGAAATATCCCAGGCACGCCAGTCTCGTATCAGTTCAAAGTGACTTTTTTTCATAATTTTTGTTCTCACTTAAAATAGGAAAGCTTCCCCTGGCACGGAATGTAGTGACCGCAGCGGACCGTGTAAATAAATCAGTCCCATCCTTTCTAAGGGCTAGACAATGACCTTGCGACCCCGATTGCTTATCGGAATACTCCTGCTTGCTCTGATTTCAGTGGCCGCTTGCAATCGGTCTGACGAGGAGCCGACCACGACACCCACCAAGACGTCAACGCCGGCAGGCGAGACGAGCCAGGCGCCGACGGATACGCCGGCGCCCCCTACTGCCACCGCGACCAGCGAGCCGCCGACGTCGACGCCTGAACCGGAGGAAACGGCGACACCGACGGCGACGGAGGAGCAGTCGGGCACACAATCGCCGCAAGCGGAACAGGTTGGGGAAAGCGGGTTCCTGCCGGCGACGATGGAGAGCCCTGATTTCGGCACGCAGGCATTCCTGTGGTGGCGGCCCGAGGTGGCGGAGCGGGACTTGAACCTGATACGTGAGGGCGGCTTTCATTGGGTCAAGCAGACTTTCGCCTGGGAGAATATAGAGGGAGCAGGCAAAGGGCACCTGGACTGGTCATTCTCGGACCGGGTTGTACACCAGGTGAACAGCGCCAATCTGAAACTTCTGGCACGGATCTCCATCGATCCGCAGAAGAGAGATTTCTGGGCGGGACTTCCCCCTGAAAGCGCAGATCACTTCGCCGACTATGTGTTTGCCTTAGCCAGCCGCTACAGTTGTAAACAGGGGGCAGTTGGCTGCATTCAGGCCTATCAAATATGGAATGAACCCAATCTGAGCCGGGAGTGGGGGCACAAGCGCCCGAACCCTGCCGAATATGTCTACTTTCTCGGCCGAGCCTATGCGGCGATCAAACAGGCGAACCCCAATGCCATCGTAATCAGCGCCGGCATGGCGCCGACCGGCGATAACAACGAATACGCGATGCCGGACCACGTATTTTACGAGGAGATGTACGAGGCGATGGGTGGGAACAGTGAGGGCTACTTCGATGCGCTCGGCGTCCATGGGGTAGGGTTTGCCGCTCCTCCGGAACTGGAGCCTGAGGTCGCGGCTTCGGACCAGAAGTACGGCGGGCACCGGTTCTTCAGTTTCCGGCATGTAGAGGATATTCGGGCCGTAATGGAGCGGTACAGGGACACTGAAAAGAAAATCGTCCTGCTGGAGTTCGGTTGGACCTCAGATCCCGTGAATCCTAACTATAAGTGGCATGGCAGGGACGCAGGTGTCGATTTCACAGTGCAGGCAGACTATCTCAGGCGTGCGTACGAATGGGCTGAAGCCAACTGGCAACCCTGGATTGGCCTGATGAGCCTGATCACGATGCCCAATCTGGAGTGGCTGAGCGACGGTAATCCCGAAGATGAGGAGCAGTTCTGGTGGGGGATTATGGAGCCGAGCCCCTGTTGCGGCCCGCCAACCTTCAGGCCCGCCTACATTGAACTGTGCCGGTACTTGAACGCCGCCAAAGGCCAGGCTTGTATACACCTTCCGGAAGGAGAGGCGCAGCAGGAATGAGGTTCACCTTCCCTATCCGGTGCCCCTATCCGGTGATGTCCTGGAAGATTTGAATGGCGTCCTCGAGCAGGCCCGCGATAATATCGATCAAGTCTGCGTCGCCGGTCAGGGAATCGATTTCAAACGCTGACGGGTCGGGCTGCCAGTTGCCGGACACGTAGAACCAGCCGAAGAGGCCGGCGGCGATGACCGAAGCGAAGAAGATACGGTTTAGAAGCCGGCTGTGGCGCTGGAAGCGGGGCATGAGAATTGAGTGCAAGGGTTTGCTGACATGTTGTCAGGGGCCCTGCTGTCTGTTGAAAACGGTGTCGATCTTCTGCATAGTAGATTGTGCAATGCGGGCCTGAATTTGCCAAATACTGGGTCGGTGCTATACTCTGCTTTGATCCTGAAGAGAGAGTCTTTTGACAGTGGCAGACCCCACTCGGGCGGGTAGCTCAGTTGGTTAGAGCGCACGGTTCACATCCGTGAGGTCGGGGGTTCGAGTCCCTCCTCGCCCACCACAGCAGTAATGAAGTTTGTTCCCGCTGTACTTCCAAGCCGTTAGCTCCTCCGGACGGTGCAGCAGCCGCCCGCCATAGCGAATCTTTCAGGGCGTTCCCCTATCCCCGCTGCATCTGTTGCCTTCTCGCGCCCGGCAAGTCAAAGAGCCGCTCTGAATTCCCGGTCCTTTCTTTTCCCGTCCTCAGATGAAATCACTAAAGAAAACGGTCTACGAAATTATCGAAGAGGCTGCGCCGGGGAACCGGGCAAGCGAAATCTTTGACGTCTTCCTCATTACGTTGATCGCTCTGAATGTCGTCGCGCTGATCGTGGGGACAGTGGAGGAGGTTCACCGGATATCTCCCGGCGCCTTTCAACTCTTTGAGATCACATCGGTCGGTATCTTCACGGTGGAGTATCTGCTGCGGCTCTGGACCTGCACGGAGAATCCGATTTACGCGCATCCCCTAAAGGGTCGACTCAAATACATTGTCTCTCCGCTGGCGCTGATCGACCTGCTGGCCGTTCTGCCGGTCTACCTTGTCTTCTTCGTCAATCTGCGCGGGCTTGACCTGCGTTTCCTGCGGGTCATGCGCCTTCTGGCGCGCATCGTGCGGCTAAGCCGGTACTTCAGCAGTTTGCGCACCTTGGGAAAAGTGGTGCATACAAGGCGGGGTGAACTGGCGGCGGTGGTATCGGTACTCTTTCTGCTGCTGGTGATGGCGTCGTCGCTGATGTTTTTCGCCGAACATCAGGCCCAACCGGAGGAGTTTGCCAGCATTCCCAGGGCAATGTGGTGGAGTATTATCACGCTAACAACGGTGGGCTACGGCGATGTGTTCCCGGTAACCGCGGCGGGGCGTCTGCTGGCTGGGGTTATTGCGATCGTCGGTATTGGGTTGTTCGCATTGCCTGCCGGCATCCTGGGGTCCGGCTTTATGGAGGAGCTGGATAGGGAGGCGCGCGCCCCGGCAAGGTGCCCTCACTGTGGGGAACTAATCGACGAAGGTCGACCGGCGCAGGGATGAGACTCTGTACCTCTTTGACGTTTGTCTGAAAATCGATTTACAGGCGTAAACTGTCGCTGACTGCCGGCATAATCCCCCGCACGAGGTCAACGTCCCTTGAACTGCGGCTGACGGCGCTGGCGGAAGGCGGAGACGCCTTCCTGGGCGTCGTCCGTGTAGGAGGCGAGGCTGCCGGCAAGCGTCTCAAGGACGACGCCGTTGTCGCCGCCCACAGGGACAGCGCCGTCGATCAGCTGCTTGGTCATTTGGACGGCGACCGGTCCGTTGGCCGCAATGGCACTGGCCAGTTCGAGCGCCCGCTCGGTCAGCTGGTCTCCCGGCGCTACCTCGTTCACAAGTCCCCACTTTTCAGCCTGTTCGGCTGACACTCGCTCTCCACTGAAAATCATCTGCTTGGCCCGGCTCGGCCCGACGAGCTGTGCCAGGCGCTGCGTGCCGCCCCAGCCGGGAATGATCCCCAGCTTTACCTCGGGGAAGGAGAGTTGCGCTTCTTCCGCGGCCAGGCGCAGGTCTGCGGCGAGGGCCAGCTCGAGGCCGCCGCCGAAGGTGTAGCCGTTGAGCACGGCGATGACTGGTTGGGGCAGGCGTGCGTAGCGGGCAAAGATGCGGTGCCCGTCACGGATCCAGCGCCGCCCCATCTCGAGGGGCGAAAGGTCGCTCCATTCGTAGATGTCGGCGCCGACACAGAAGGCTCTGCCCGTGCCGGCGAGGAGCACAACGCGTACGTCCTGGTTGCGGTCAAGTTCATCAGCGTAGGATTCCAGGGCGGCCAGCATCTCGCCGTTGAGAGCGTTGAGCTTGTCGGCGCGATTGAGGACGATGGTCGCGACGGATCCCTCTTGAGAGAGTTGCACGAGTTCGGTGGTCATGCGCTTACCTTTCGGCATCTTGTCTTTGGTGCAATTCCTGGTGAAAGCCGCCGCCGGCTTTGGTCGGGAATGGCATACAAGGATAGCGTCGAAACGAATAACAACTCTTCTGGCGTTCGTGACTGGGGTCGCTTGTACTTCAGTTGACGGTAGATCTGGTCATCCCTCGAAGGCGACATCCGGCTCTGCTTTGGCGCTTGCGTCCAGCGACCCGATCTGGATTGCTTCGGGCAATACATTCCGGATCAGACCCTTCTGATCTGCCCTGATGACGACAACCATGCCGATGCCCATATTGAAAACACGGTAGGCTTCGTCGAGGGTCATGCCGCTCCAGTCGAGCAATCGGCGAAAGACGGGAGGGGCATGCCAGCTCCGGCGATCAATCTGCGCGCGCAGTCCGGCCGGCAGGATGCGTGGAACGTTGTCAACAAGCCCTCCGCCGGTAATGTGGGCCAGCCCTTTGACGGCAATTCCGGCTTCCTCCAGCAACTGAACGGGCGCGAGATAGGAGCGATGAGGGGCAAGCGCCGCGTCTATCAGCGGTGTGCCGTCTTCAAGCGGCTGCTGGGGGTCGCGACCGGTGAGGACTTGACGGATGAGAGAGTAGCCGTTTGTGTGGGGGCCGCTGCTGGGCAGGCCAAAGAGCAGGTCGCCCGCTTGCATTTCATGGGGCCGGGGCAGGAGGGCATCTTGGTCGACAAGCCCGACGATGGTCCCGGCCACGTCGCAAGAGCCGGCAGTGTAGACGCCCGGCATTTCGGCGGTCTCCCCGCCGAGAAGGGCACAGCCGGCGGCGCGGCAGGCCTCAGCCATTCCGAGTACCACGGCGGCCACCTTCTCGGGCACGAGCTTGTCGGCTGCGATATAGTCGAGGAAAAAGAGGGGACGGGCGCCCTGCACGAGGATGTCATTGAGGCAGTGGTTGACGATGTCCTGGCCGATGCCTTGCCAGCGGCCGTGCTGGGCGGCCAGCTTGACTTTGGTGCCGACGCCGTCGGTGGAAGCGACGAGCAGCGGCTGCGAGGGCAGATCGTTGAGGGCGAAGAGGCCGCCGAAACTGCCCACGTCGGCGCGTACGTCCGGCGTGAAGGTCGCGCGTACGGCTGCCTTCATCAAACCCACGGCGCGGTTGCCGGCCTCGATGTCAACGCCGGCGGCGGCGTAGAGACTGGGAGGCGGGACGACTGAGTTACAACTGTTTGGTGGAGAGTCTACCTTTTGTTCAGTCACAATGGTTATGAATGATTGTAGGTTGATAAAGATTGCTGACTGTAATTGACAACGGAGCCTCTAGGTAGTCCGGGAAGACTATTCAGGTATGAAACCCTTGATTCTCACCACAACTTCCTCAACGAAACAATATGGGAATCTAGCAGTTTTCTCAGATCCGAAACGGGAAGAAGAGTCATTTCTTCGTGCGATTCGAAATGGCTTATGACGCACTACGGCGGACTCGAATCATTTTACCTACCAGGGATTCGTAGGTCTCAATTGTCTCATGTATACGTGTTGCTTGTCTTTCGAAATCTGAATCGAAAGTACAAGAGATAATTCCGCCATGATGCGATGAATCCAGATGTAGACGAAGAAAGTGCTTGTGATTCATCGTTATCACTGCGCGACCGTAGGCACTTGCGATGGAAAGGACTTCTACATCCGGTACACTTCGATTTCCTTTATTATCTTCTTGGATAGTCAGTATGTCATGCCCCGATTCTCGCAGAATTTCGACGACGGGAAGAGGAAAGTTCTCGTCTGCATATAAGTGGGCCATTCCTATCCCGTTTCGTTTTCTTTAATCTGTTCTTCGATCTCTTTTCTATTGGCGCGATAGTAGGCCCAAGCATTGGTCAAATCCTCGGCACGGAGAGTTGGATAGGCTCTGAGAATGTCCGCTTCGCTGCTGCCAAGGTTTCTGGCCTGAGCCAGGAGCCATACTGGGATGCGAGTTCGTACAACACATGGGTCACCCCCTAGTACGCCTGGCCTGCTCTCGATGCCGGGAAACACGCCGCCAATGTCGCGAACAATCCACTGGACCAATTCGGCTTTCTCAGCCGCGGAAATACCGGGAATCAGTTCTCGAATTTTCTCTAGGGTCGTCATTTGCCATTGCTCCGTACCCGTAGTGATTCAACAGAGCACATTCAACGCAATCATAGCAGAAAAAGGGGTATTCGTCGCACCGGAACAGTTCAAGGCTAAGCTAGAATCTACGCAATTGTCTCTAGGACAATCGGCATCCGGACTGACATCCAGAATGCTGTCGCCGACCAAAGTTGGCGGGCCCGGTGCATTCTTGTTTCACTCCTGACCTTCGGGCGCCGTCGGACTGTCACTCATACCTGAAGCCGCGAATGCCGACCGCGAACAGCACGGCCGCCGTAGCCAGCAGGACGCCTACCTCCGGAAGAACGTCCCGGAACCCGCCGTTATACAAAATGAGGTCGTGGAACGCGTCCATGGCCCAGGCTACCGGGGAGATGTGCCCTATGGTCTGCATGAACTCGGGCACGATTTCGAGCGGCCACCAGGCCCCGCCCAAGGGGGCGAGCGATAGCGACAAAAGGAGCACAAGACCATTGGCCTGGCCTTCGCTCTTGATCCAGGGGGCCAGGGCAAAAGTGAGGGCGGTTATGCAGAGGACAAATGCGGCCATGACTGCCAGAAACGCGATAGGACTGCTGCCGAACTCCATGCCGACCGCGGCCCCGACAGCGAAAACGATGGCGTACTGAACTATTCCGAGGGTGAAGTAGACACCGATCTTGGCGCCGAGAATCTGCGCACGGGTGATGGGCAGGGCCATCAGTCGCTGCAGCGTCCACTGGCGGCGCTCGCGCAGTAAGACAGACATGCCTCCCAGCACTGTAAACATCACGTACAGCGATCCCATTCCCGGCGCGGACTGGCTAAAGCCGTTATCGAGGACGCTCCCGCTGCTGCCGTCTGAATCGGCTACGCGAAAGCTGACCGGGGACGGTCTCTCTGTCAACAGCTGTTGCGAACGCAAATAGAGGGCGCGCAGAAACCCGTCGCGCGTCTCTCCTTCAAGGGGAGGCAGTTGCGCGGCTGAGATCACGTTATCCAGCAGGGCGCCGGCCACGCCGGGTATCATGGAGGCAGTACTGGCGCGCTGGAGGACCGCGTTGAGGCTTTGCAGTACAAGACCTGGCTGCAGCGGATCGGACAAGGAATAGTAGTCAATGACGACTCTTTCGAAGTTTTCCAGGGCGGTGGCGTAGCCGGCGGGTATGACGATCAGGGCGCTGGTCCGGCCCGTACGTGCGCGTTCGATAGCCCGCTCCAGCGGCAAGGGTTCATCGTCCAGCCTGCAGAAGTCCTCGGCGTCGTTGTCGAGCGGGCACAGTACGAGGGTGTCGTTCGCGGCGCGCAGGTCCTCGATCAATTGGGCGGACATGCCGCTCTGGTCGAGATCGATCAGATCCACCCGCAGCCGGGTCGGACCGCCGCCGCCGATTTGGCCGATACTCCAACCAACCACAAGCGTGAGAAGCACGGGGATGACGAGCAGGCCGGGGAGGTTGCCCCGCTGCGAGAAGAAGATTTGCAGATCGTTGAGGATAATGGTCAGGATTGATCGCATTGCCAAAGAAAGCCTGAAGCGTTGCTTTGCGTCGTTCGCATCAGTCGCGTGTTGTGCCGCAGCTCAAAGGTCTAACCGGCGCTTGAAGAGCCATGCCCCCACCAGGAAGAGCAGGACGCCCTGGCCAAAAAGAACAATCAGGTTGAGTGTGAAGTCGGTCTGGGCATTGGCCAGTTGCGTGAATGCGTCCACGCCCCAGTAGATCAGCGAGAACCTGGCGGCCTGTTCGGGCAGTGCGAAGCCGAAGGTGCCGCCCAGAACGGCCAGAGAAATGTTAACCATGGGGCCGAAGAGGTTCACCTGTTCGGGGGTCTTAGCCAGGCCGACGAGAAAGACGCCGAGCCCCGTCGCGCAAAGCGACAGCGCCAGGGTCACAACGAGGACCGCTGCAATGTTGCCCCCCCAGACAAGCGTTGGCTGGCCGATGACGAGGGACGCGACCAGGGTAAGCGCGGCCAGGAGAATCAGGATCTGCAGGAAGACGATGACAAGGTTTCCCAGCAGCTTGCCTGCCAGCAGGAAAATGCGGGGGGTGGGCGAGACGATCATGCGTTGGAGAGTCCAGTTCCGCCGTTCCTGATAGATCGACTGGATGCCGAAGACGCCGGTGAAGAGGGCAAAAAAGACGGCCTGCGCTGCCCCCGCCGGGACGATGACGCGGGCAAAGGGATGGCCTTCCTGGATCGCCTCCAGCGGCCGTTGGGCGGCGCTGATGTTGTTGGCGCCGGGCGTGATCAGGCATCCGAGCGGTTCGAGTGCCGTCGCATCCAGCTCTTGCAGGTCGGCTGAGAGCGCGGACAGGTCAACTGCGCCAAGTTCGATTTCTCCGCGGGCGATGCCGCCTGCCAGGGCATTTGCCGATGTCTCAAGGGTCGCGCCAAACGCGACGCCGACGCGCACAAACTGATTGACCATCCCCACAACGATGCTGTGGACGATTCTGGCAGAGATCGGCCGGCCGCTGCTGGCGTACACCTCGACGATTCCACCTTCACCTGGAGCCTGGGCACGTATAATGAAATCGTCGTCAAAGGCAAATTGCGGAGCCACTTGGCTGCTGAAACCTGGTGGGATGATGACCGCGGCGGCGAACTCTCCGCTGTCGACCGCGGCGCGCGCCTGGTCCGCGCTGTCCATTGCAGTTGCATCCAGCAGATCGTCCAGGGATCCAAGCGGGGCGGCTGCGGCGCCCCCGCTCTCAGATTCGTCAAGCAGGCTGCATCCAATCTCGGTCGGATCGAATCCTCCGATCGCGCCTGTGCCGGCGCCTTCGACCGGTTGCGAAAGCAGGATGGCAGCCAGTTGATCGCCGAAGTTGAGCGCGACGCCATCCGGCAAGGGAGGGAAAAGAGCGGCGGCATCTATGGGAAACGTATCTGGGTTGGGCAGCTGATCGGGTAGATTGATCATCTCCTGCAGGTCGGCGCCTTCATCCAGATTGACTACGGCGACTGCGATGTCGGCGAAGTCGGGGACCTCGGAGTCGCCGCTGCCGCCGAAAGCCATGCCGATGATGGTAGACAGCACGAGCGGCGTTGCGAACATGAGAAGAACCAGATTGCGATCGCGAAAGGTTACGTATAACTCTTTGAAGGCAACGGCGAGAATCTTTCGCATCATTCAAGGCGGTCTGAGGGGTGTAAGGGGTGCCATGGTTTCAGGCGGCGGCGCAGGCGTCTATTCGGCGGGCAGCCTTTTGGGGGCGCGTCTAGTCTCGCAGGGCTCGGCCGGTCAGCGCCAGGAAAACCGCCTCAAGGTCAGGCTCACGCACAGCGACGGATTGGATTTCAACGCCTGCTGAGTCGAGTTCCTGTAATATCTGCGGCAGCGCTGTCCGGCCCCGTTTGGCGAAGACCGTCAGAAGGGCGGGCGCGAACACACTGCTGTCCTCGTCGAGCTGCTCCGGCGGATTGAAGAGAATGCGGGTAACGCCTGGCGTCTCCCCTTGGATGCGTTCGAACACCGCTTCAGCAATTTCCTGCGCCCCAATTGTGAACTCCAGCCGGTCCTCTTCGCCCACCTGCTGCGTCAGTTCATCTTGCGTTCCCATGGCGATGATTTCCCCATGATCCATGATGGCGACCCGATCGCTCAGCTCCTGGGCCTCTTCCATCAGATGTGTCGTATAGAGGACGGTCATGTTGTGTTCATCGCGCAGCAGTTTGACGGTGTCGAGAACGCGGCGCCGGTTCTGGGGATCGATGCCGACGGTGGGTTCGTCCATGTAGACCAGCGGGGGGCTGTTCAGGAGACCGGCGGCGATGTTAACGCGGCGCTTCATGCCGCCGGAAAACGTGTCGATGCGATCGTTCTGGCGGTCGGCGAGATCCACGAATTCGAGCAGTTCATCGACCCGCCGCCTGAGCGCCTTTCCGCCCATGCCGTACATTCTGCCGAAAAAGGCGAGGTTCTGGCGTGCGCTGAGTTCGGGATATAGGGCGATCTCCTGGGGAACGAATCCCATCAGGCGCTTGGCCTCCATCGACTGTTTGGTGATCGAAAAGCCGCCGATTGTTGCGTCCCCTTCGGTTGGCTCCACCAAGCCGCTGATCATGGAGATAGTGGTGGTTTTGCCGGCGCCGTTGGGGCCGAGCAGGCTGAAAATCTCCCCCTGCTGGATTTCGAGGTTCACGCCTTTGACGGCTTCTATGGTGGAGCCGTCGGGGCGGCTATAGGTCTTTCGCAGGTTGCGGGTCTCTACCATCGTTTGCATCGCCTGGCCTCTCTTGTAGAACTGCCTCTCTTGTACTTACGTTGGCCTGCGGAGAAAGTTGCGGCAAAGAAGCGGTCAGTGAAGCAGAAGCAGTTAACGGAAAATGCTACTGGCTGTGAACCGGATGTCAAGTCTCTTCGTCTCTTAGGTAGTGGACGGCGGTTGGTGGACGGTGGCAGAAGGAACTAGGCGAAATGTGCGCGGCTATTTTTTGCTTCCTTGTTGGAAGAGAAGTACAATTGTGCAGGCAGTCGGCTCCCCTGCGCCGCAGCCTCTTTCCGTATGTCGAAAAATGACAGCGCGCGGCGTTCTTCTTGCTAGTGTCGAACGGCATCCACCTACCGGAAATTGAGAATGACAGCCACCTGTTCTACACTCACACATCTTTCGTGCAGCCGGTGTGGTGAGACGTACGACGCAGAACGGTTGATGAATCTGTGCCCGGCCTGCGAGAAACCTTTGCTGGCGCGTTACAATCTTGCGCAGGCGGCCAAGACGCTGACGCGCGAATCTTTGTCGCGGCGTGAACCATCGCTATGGCGGTATGAAGAGGTGCTCCCGGTGCGGACGCGGGCGGCCCAGCTCAAGCTGGGAGAAGGTTGGACGCCCCTGGTCTGCGCGCCTGCGCTTGGCGATGAAATCGGCTGCCCCGAAACGCTGATCAAAGATGAGTCGCTCAACCCGACCGGCAGCTTCAAGGCGCGCGGTCTGGTAATGGCGGTGGGCCGCGCCTTCGAGCTGGGCGCCCTGGAGCTGGCGATTCCGAGCGCGGGCAACGCGGCGGGCGCAATGAGCGCGTATGCCGCCAAAGCGGGGATGCCCGCCCATGTCTATATGCCGGACGATGTGCCGGCCGCCTTTCGCGTTGAGTGCAGCAATCTGGGGGCGGAGGTCACGTTGGTGGACGGCCTGATCACCGACTGCGGTGCGAAGGTGCGGGAGAAGGTCGATGAGTTCGGCTGGTTTGACGTCAGTACGCTGAAGGAGCCCTACCGGATTGAGGGAAAAAAGACGATGGGCTATGAGGTCGTCGAGCAGCTGGACTGGCGTATGCCCGATGTAATGATATACCCGACCGGCGGCGGAACCGGTTTGGTGGGCATGTGGAAGGCGTTCGACGAGATGGAGGAAATGGGCCTGATCGGGAGCGAACGGCCGCGCATGGTCAGTATCCAGAGCAACGGCTGCGCACCGATGGTCCGGGCATTTGAGCAGGGGAATGAGTTTGCCGAGGCCTGGGAAGGCGCACAGACGGTTGCCGACGGCTTGCGCGTGCCTGCAGCTGTGGGAGACTTCTTGATTCTCGAGGCCGTGCGCGAAAGCGGCGGCGTCGCTCTTGCGGTCAGCGACGAGGAGATGCTGTGCAGCGCCAGGCAGATGGGGCGGCATACGGGCGTTTTCCCGGCCCCGGAGGGTGCCGCTACCCTGGCCGGTCAGAAGCGGCTGTTGGAGTCGGGCTGGCTGCAGGGAGACGAAACCGTGGTACTGTTCAACACCGGCAGCGGGTTGAAATATGCCCATTTGTGGTCATAGTCTTGAATGCGTAGTCTTGAATGCGATGAACTTGAAAACGGGACCATCCGGACGAATAGCCAGAGTACACGGAAAATAATCGAGGTGTAAAGTTGGAACGCATCAAAAACTACAGGGCCGCGGTCGCCGGCCCGGAAGAGACCCACGAGAGTCTGAGCGAAGGCATCAACAGCATTGCCGACCTGCTGGCGCCCACCCTTGGACCGGTCGGCGGGCATGTCGTGCATGAGCGGGACGGCACGCGCGGGCCGGAGCTGCTGGACGACGCGGCGACTGCAGTCCGCCGTATCCTCAGCCTGGGAGACCCGAAAGTGGATGTCGGCGCGATGCTGATGCGTCACATCGTTTGGCGGATTGCCGGAAAAGTAGGTGACGGCGGGACGGCCACGGCCCTCCTGACGCGGGAGATCTACCGCCAGTCCTTGAAAATGCTGACGGCCGGAATAGGTTACCGGGAGTTGGAGATCGGTCTGCAGGCGGCCTCTGCGGCCATTTGCCGGGAACTGACTGAAATGGCCGCGCCGGTCGAAACCGAAGACGACCTCGCGGTGGTGGCCCTGACCGTTGTCAAAGACCGGGACCTGGCTGCCACGATCGGCGAACTGAGCTACCTGCTGGGACCGGACGCGCGCGTCTCGGTGGAAAAGTTTGTCGCTCCTTTTCTGGCGCGTGAATATCATGCCGGCGCCAACTACAAGGCCGAGATCGCCAGTTTCCACCTGTACACTGACCCGATTCGCAAATGGGCCATCTACGGGGATTCCACGATTGCCCTGGTCGATGACACGCTCTCGGAGGCGGCTGAAACGGTTGCCCTGATCGAGGCGGCGATGAAGATGGGCAAGAAATCTCTTGTCATCATCGCCTCCCATATCAAGGAGGAGGCGCTCCATGTCATGGTGCGCAACCAGACCGAGGAAAAGAAGAAGATTTCGATTCTCGGCATCCAGATGAAGGAGATCGGCGACCCGCGACGAATGGCTTTCCAGGACCTGACGACGCTGACCGGAGCCAATATCCTCGGCCGCAACTATTTCGCCTACGCGGCCAATGCCAATGAGGCCGATCTGGGCGAAGCGATGCGCGTCCAGGTTGACCGCAAGATGATGCAGCTGCAGCCCTATCAGAGTCGCATTTCCGAGATGCAGGAGACGGTCGATCAGCTGCGCGCCCGGCTTGAGGGCCTGCGGGTTGACGATGATGAACGCGACGACATCATCAACCGCATTGCTGCGCTCACGGGCGGCATGGGCGTGCTCAAGGTGGGCACCAATCTCAAGCATGAGCGGGATATTGTTTCGGGGCTTTCGGAGCGGGCGCTCACGGCCGTTTCGCAGGCGCACAGAACCGGGGTTGTACCTGGCGGCGCCGCCGCGTTCGTCCATGCCCGTAAAGCGCTGGACAAACTCGAGATGGACGGTGAGGAGAACGTTGGCGTCAAGGTGCTGTACGATTCTCTGAACGCGCCATTCCTGCAGATCGTCCACAACGCGGGCATTGAATCTCCTTCGGTGGCCGCCATCCGGCTGGAGGAGGCCGGCCCGGCCTATGCCTATGATGTCGTCAAAAAGCAGCTTGTCAATGCTCGCGAAACCGGCCTGGTCGACGTCACGGGCGTGCAGACCGCGGTGCTGGAAACGGCCGTCAGCGGGGCGTTGATGGCGCTGGGCACCAACACCATCGTATTCCACCGCGAACCAACAGAAAGCATGGAACCGTAAACGATGTCGATCATTCTCTCCCTATCAGAACATGAAGGAAGCATATGGGCCGCCGGCCCGTATGGCCTGTTTGCCGTTGGCGAGGAGGAACTGACGCCAACACCCCAGCCCCAGGAAAGGTTGACCGCGGCCTGCAGTCTGGGGGACCGCATTTTCACCGGCGGCGCCCCCTTTGGCGTGGCCTATCTCCTGGACAGCGCCGAACAGTGGCAGGCGGCCTGGCAGGAGGGCGCGGAGTCAGCCGTGCTCACTTTCGCCTCATCGCCGGACTACGACGACTCGGGTGTTATCCTGGCCGGCAGCGAGGGTGACGGCGTGCTTCGCACCCGCGATCGGGGCCTCCGCTGGATGCCCAGCAATTTTGGCTTGCGTAACCTTACCGTTCTGACGCTTGCCTGGGCGCCGCCGATGGAGGAGGACGCGTGGCCCCGCTGGCAGGTGGTGTTTGCGGGGACGGAGGAGGGCATCTACCGTTCGCCCAATGCCGGGCTGGGGTGGAAGCGCAGCAGTTCCGCTGACGCTGCCTACCAGACCGTCGCGGTGGCGCCTGATGTGCATTGCAGCGGGCAGGTCCTGGCGGGAACGGAGGAAGGCGGACTCTGGCGGTCCACGGACGGGGGCCGCTCTTTTGCCGCCGTGGACGGCGCGCCGGAGCAGGTGAACTCGCTCGTTGCCCTGGCGAACGGCGGCGGCGGTTCGGTAAAATGGCTGCTGAGCGATGACACGCAGTTGTGGAGCTCGCACGACGGCGCTGCCTGGACTCCGGTTGCAGGCAGCACGCCTGCCCTCTGTATGCTGGAAGTGGACGGCAGCGTCTACGTCGGCGGCGAAAACGGGGTCACCGTGGTAGACAGCGCCAGTTTGCAGGTCGAGAGGCAGCTGCAGATTCCGGCTATGTAGCGGAAAGCTGACGCCGTCTGTAATGTCCCGCCGCCCCCCCTTTGAAACATCTGCATCCGTTCAGACAGTCGCACTCCCTGGAGTCCTCCATGCTTCTCATTGACGCCCACCTCGATCTGGCGATGAACGCGCTGCAGGGCAACCGGGACCTGACGCGTTCGGTCTATACGATTCGGACGACTGAGCAGAAGAACAGCGGTAAGGGACAGGGATACGGCACGGTCGCCTTTCCGGAGATGCGAAGCGGCCGCGTGGCGCTCAGCTTTGCTACCGCTATCGCGCGTTCGACAGGACGCCCCGCCCCAAACATAGACTACGATCATCCCACCCAGGCCAGCGCGATGGCGCAGGGTCATTTGGCCTACTACCGGGGGTTGGAAGAGTTGGGGATCGTGCGTGTCATCACGACCGGGACCGAGCTGGACGGGCACTGGACTGCATGGACGGCATGGGAGGACGCGGGAGGTGAGGAGCCGCCGCTCGGGTTTGTGCTGTCGATGGAGGGGGCCGATCCGATCCTCTCGCCGGAGCATGTTGAGTTCTGGTACGAGGCGGGGTTGCGTGCGATCGGTCCGTCCCATTACGGGCCCAACCGCTACGCAGGCGGCACAGGGACTGAACTGGGACTGGGCGAGATGGGACCGGAGCTGCTGCGGGAGATGCAGCGGCTGGGGATCATGCTGGACCTGACGCATCTGTCAGATGAATCGTTCTGGGAGGCGCTGGAGATCTACAATGGCCCGGTTCTGGCCAGCCACAACAACTGCCGCGCGATCGTCCCGCACCAGCGGCAGTTCAGCGACGAACAACTGCGCGCTATCATCGAGCGGGGCGGCGTAGTCGGCATGGCGATGGACGTCTGGATGATGTCGACGAAGTGGCGCGGCGGCCAGCAGTGGAACTACGATATCTTGCTGGAAGATATAGTGCCCCACGTTGATCACATATGCGAACTGGCGGGCAATGCCCAAAACATCGCCATCGGGACCGATCTCGACGGCGGTTTCGGCCGCGAGCAGTCGCCTGCCGACCTCGATACGATCGCCGATCTGCAGCGGATCCCGGAGTTGCTGCGCGGCAACGGCTACGCAGAGAATGACATTGCCGCGATCTGTCATGGGAACTGGCTGCGGCTCCTGCGGGAGGCGTTAAAGGACTAGAGGATGAAGCCCGGGACGATTACGCTCTTGGCCCTTGCGTTTACTCTGATTCCGATGGGTTGCGGGCCGCCCGGCCGCGGAGAAAGCGGCCAGGCGTTGTCGAGCGCAACCCCGACAGTGGAAGTTACGGCAACGCCGACCGAGGTCAGTCTTCCGCAGATTGAGGGGCCTGTAGACGGCGCCGATGCTTCCAATCCTCAATTGGTGGCGCTGGGGGAGATTCTCTACCAGCAGCAATGCGCCTCCTGCCACGGCGCAGAGCTTGAAGGGCAGCCAAACTGGAAAATACGAGATGAGAACGGATTTCTGCCAGCCCCTCCCCACGATGAGACCGGTCACACCTGGCATCACCCCGACGAGCAGCTGTTTGAAATAACCAAGATTGGAACGGAAGCCTTCGTTGGCAGGGGATACCGTAGCAATATGATCGGTTTCGGAGACCAGCTTGACGATTCCGAAATCTGGGCCGTTTTGGCCTATATCAAGAGCCGGTGGCCGGCGAGAATTCAGAACGCGCAGCCCAAATAAAACAACGCAATCATGTGAATAGGCCGATTCTCTACTATTTTCACGCAGTCGAAAACAACGGGAGACAGCAGAAATGCGCAAGGAAGTATACACCGAAAAGGGCGCGCCGCCCGCCGGCATCTATTCGCAGGGCATCGTAGCTGACGGGCCGGTCGCGTACATCGCGGGGCAGGGTCCCCTGGATCCGGCAACCGGGCAACGGGTCGAGGGCGGATTTCGTGAGCAGGCGACGCGCGTATTCGACAATCTGACGATCCTCCTGGAAGCCGCGGGAACTTCCTGGGAACACGTAACGAAGGTCGGTGTCTTTCTGGCCGACCTGAACGACTTTGCCGAGATGAATGAGGTCTACGAGCAGTATGTCACCAAGCCTTATCCGGCCCGCACGACGGTCGGCTGCCAGCTGCCGAACATTATGCTTGAAGTCGATTGCATCGCGGTCGTCCCCGAGTAGAGGCAGCGCATCCGGAAACTGGCGAGCAGCCAATTGAACGAGGAGCCAACGATGACATTTGACGAATTCAAGGCCAGCCTTTCAAACGAGGTGCCGCCCGACGATGTGAGCGCTCCGCTGCGTGCGCTATGGATGGAAGCGGGCGACGACTGGGAAGGCGCCCACGTCCTTTTGCAGGATCAACCGGACGGTAACGGATCGGCGTGGGTGCATGCCTATCTGCACCGCGTCGAGGGCGATATCCCGAACGCCGAGCACTGGTATCGCCGCGCGCAAAAGCCCGCGAGCAGCGCCCCCCTGCCGCAAGAGTGGGAGGAGATCGCCCGCGCCCTGCTGCAGGAATAGCCGCTGCCCGCGAGCCTGCAGCCGGTCTCTCCGCAACTGCAGCCCTGTTCGGGTCGGAAAGGATCGCCTCACCCCTCATGCCATCACCTTCTTTCGCGCCCTCGGCAGAGCGCGTCCCTGTCTCCCGTATACGGGCGCTGGCCGATGTGGCATTCGGCATGGAGGACGTGCTTTCCCTGCAGTTCGGCGAATCAACCTTGCCCACGCCGCCCTACGTGATTGATGCGGTGAACCGGGCGGCGCAAGACGGTTGGACATACTACTCCCCCAACCAGGGGCTGCCCTCGCTGCGCCTTGCAATCGCCAACCTGATAGCGAGGCTGCACGCAGTAGAGATCGACCCCGCGGAGATTCAGGTCACTTCCGGGGGCGTGCAGGCGCTGAACCTGGCGATCAAGTGCGTCATCGATCCGGGTGATGAGGCACTTGTGCTCAGCCCGAACTGGCCCAACGGCTCGGCGATGATCGAGATGTTCGGCGCACGTGCTGTGGAAGTGCCCATGGCGCGCGCGGGGCAGCGCTTTACCCCCGACGTCGACGCTATGCAGGACGCCCTGACGCCGCGCACGCGCCTGCTCCTGTACGCTTCACCCTCCAATCCCCTGGGCTGGACCGCGACGGTCGCTGAACAGCGGATGTTGCTGGATTTCGCCCGCAGGCACGGGCTGTGGCTGCTGACTGACGAAGTCTACGAGCGCATCTACTACGGCGATCGGGGCGAAGCCGGCGTCGGTTCAGGGCAGATTGCGCCCTCGATCCTGAAACTCTGTTCGCGCGAAGACGCCGTCATTGTCGTCAACTCCTTTTCCAAGACCTACTGCATGACGGGGTGGCGGCTCGGTTGGATGGTGAGCCGGGGAGATTTCGTAAGAAAGGCTGCCCAGCTCAACGAGTTCATCGTTTCGCACGCGCCGACAATGATCCAGCGGGGCGGTGAAGCGGCGATTGCCCACGGTGAGGACGATATCGCGGCCATGGTGGAAGAGTTTCAGGAGCGGCGGGACTTTTGTGCCCGGATGCTGCAAACGGTTCCCGGCGTCAACCTTCCGGAACCGGAAGGGGCCTTCTATCTCTTTCCGCAGCTTGAAGCCGTGGACGACTCATACCAATTTGCCCTCGATCTGCTGCGCACGAAGCGAGTGGCGGTGGCGCCGGGAAGCGCGTTCGGCAACGGCGGCGAAGGTTCGATCCGGATCTGTTACGCGCCGGACATGGACGTCCTCAAACCGGCGATGGAGCGGATCTGCGAATTTGTCCACACCTATGGTTCCAGACGCAGCAAATCAGAATAGAGCCCGGACCTACCACACAAGGAATACTGAATGAACTCCCAAGCGATCCTGGAAGAGCTGAAGACGGTCGATACGCCGTCCATCACCAACGTAGTTGCCACCTACCCTGAAGATCCGCTCTGCCTGGGCCTTTACAACCCGTGGACGGAAAACTGGTATACGGACGAAACCATTCGCTGCATGTATCCGGAGTTGGGCGCGCTGGCCGGTTACGCGGTCACATGCGTCTACGGACTGCCCGATCCCAACTTCTCGCGCGTCGGATTTACGGACGTGCTCGAGGCGCTGGACGCCTCGCCGAAACCCACGATCCTGGTCCTGGAGCAGAAGTTTCCCCCCGAAATTGCCGGCAAGGTGGGGCTGGCCGGCGGCAACATGACGGCCGCGATGCAGGCGGTCGGCTGTGTCGGCTGCATCTCGAACGGACCGTCGAGAGATATCGACGAGATCAGGCCGATGGGCTTCCAGTATCTGCTCAGCGGCGTCACGCCCGGGCATGGTGCCATGGCCGTGCAATCTGTCAATGTGCCGGTCCACGTCCGCGGCATGGACGTCGCGCCCGGCGAAATCGTGCATATGGATGAAAACGGCGCCTGCAAGTTCCCGGCTGACAAAATGGAGGACGTCCTCCGCAACGTCAAGAAGCTGCTGGCCCATGAAGAGGAGCGCATCGGCCGGATGCAGAATGCTTCGAGTGCGGCGGAGGTGCGGGCGATTCTCGCCGGTCACAGCTACGGGGATGACGAAGAGTGAGAACGTCTCACTCCTCTTCTCTTTCTCCTTGAGTGCTTGAGTGCCCTCCTTCATGGAAGGGACTCTTCAGTTTCGGTGACGTCAATGCGGACGGCGACCCAGCCGTCGTTGTCGCTCAGGATGTCGTCATTGATGCGCAGGTAGAGAATCCCCTTTTGGGGCGCCTGCATGTCTACCCGTTTGCCGACAATGAAACGGTACCCTTCTTCGCCGATGCGCCCGATCAGCGCGCCCCCGGACCCGCTTGAAATCGGGTAGAAACTGGCCGCGGGAAAAACTGGATGGCCCCCGGGCCCGTGGAACTCGTCGGGCGTGTAAAGCCACTCGCCTTCCGCTTCAATCTCGACCAGGTCCCCTTGATCGACGCGCACACCGGTGCTCTGCCAGTCGCGATAGGCGTAGATCCGTTTGGCGATGAGGTCGCTATGCTTCCGTGACACGGTCAGGTGCCGCGGCGCCGTTTGCGTCAGCGTCACAAGGACGGCGACTGCCCCTGCCAGCAGCATTATCTTGCGCATGCGTTACTCCTCCACTGAGGGCCGCAGTTCGAGGATCGGCTCGCCCCCGTTTCCGAGAATCCACTTGCTGTTCTCCTTCAGTTCGACCGCAATGAGATAGTCGATGTACTTTTCCGCCAGCGCGCCCTTGCCTTCCAGTTCGCTGAGAATGGCGCGCACGGCCAGTTGCTGTGCCTCTGTTGTGAGTTGGATCTGTTCCGCTTCCGCCGCCGCGGAGGTCGTGATGCGATAGGCCTGAGCTTCGGCCTCCTTCTGCGCGACATAGAACTGGGCGTCGGCGACCGTGCGCTGCTGGGCGGCTTCGGCCTCGG
This sequence comes from Caldilineaceae bacterium, assembly GCA_022821545.1. Lineage (GTDB taxonomy): Bacteria > Chloroflexota > Anaerolineae > Caldilineales > Caldilineaceae > Bin5. Next base: position 26,641 of record JAJEDJ010000001.1, on the reverse strand, counting down.
CCTGTTCCTGCCGCTGCGCAGCCACCATGCGGTCCTTGATTGCCGACAAGACCTCGGCCGGCGGCGACGCGCTCTGGATCTGGACGGTCATGAACTCAACTCCGTACTGGTCCTCCTTCTCCTTCAACTCCTGCATAATCTCAAGGTTCATCTCTGTGCGCTGGTTCATGACCCCGGTCATCGTCTTGGTGTTGACCACGTCGCGCAGCCTCCCCTGCACGAATTCGAAGACGATTCGCTCCGGGTCGTCGACCGCGAGGGCGAAGCGCTCGGGGTTGGTGACGCGGTAGGTAAATTGGAGGGAAACGTCCATCGTGACGTTGTCGGAAGTCATGGCGGGAATGCGCTCGACATAGCCGAGCCGCTCAATCACTTTGACAATTATTACAGTGTCAACCAGGGGGACTTGAACGTGCCATCCCGGCGATTGCACGCCGAGAAAGCGGCCCCCGCGCAGGTGCAGCCCGCGTTCGAATTCGTGGATCTTGTAGACCGCGGCGCGGCCGACGTAGAGCGCTGCCAGGAATATCGCCAGCCCCGCGAGAACTACGACCGAAACTTTGTAGAATCGTTCCAGGTCCGAACCGACCGGTCGGCGGGTCTCGGGAACGGTAGTCGCCACTGTTTCTTCGCTCATCTTTGCTTCTCCTTTGGGGGAACTGTGCCCTGTCTCCTCAGAAAGAAGTGGGCTAGAATCGTCATCGGCCCTCTCTCTTGCTCCGAAAGTGCGGAGCAGAACGCGACCGCCAGATTGCAGTGACGGGGCGATAAACTCTTCGACCCTTAGTACTCTGAACAACCATTGGACCAGCGGGGGTAACAGAATTGGTCCGCTGAGGATCAGCCAGCCCAAGCCGGCAAGCGGGACCAACAATATCAAGAAGCCCAAGCCTCTTTCAAAACCAAACTCGTAGCCCAAGCCGAGCAGAAAGACTAGATTCGAGACAGTAACGCCCAGCAAGAGTAAGGCCGCTTGCGACCACTCCCTCTTTCCACGAAAGAGCGCGGTAGGAGGACGCCAGTACAGCGCTGCAAAAGCGGCGGCGCTCAGAGCTGAAAGGGTTAGAAAACGCAAGTCGTGGCCAAATACGTCCCCTCCCACAAGCTGGAAGAGTGGGATGATCAGTGCGGCATGGGGAAAGACCGTATATGCGCCCAAAACTCTCTGAGACCTGCGCCAGCCAACCCGGAGCGCGGTCACGAAGTAAGGCGAGAATACCAGGGAAATGATGGCGTAGTCCAGAAAAGCTGCGAAGACTCCGGAACTCCAGTCCATTAAAGGAATGGCGAACTGGAGCAGGACTGCCACCGCCGCGTACGACGCGAATCCCAGCCAGGGGTAGAACCACTGTGGCCGCCCTGCCTGCCAGCCAATGAACGCCCCGCCCACGTAAACGACCCGTAGAGACCAGATCACGCCCTGCAACCACAGCCCGGGGGCCGCTGGCGCCGGAGCATTGCCGGCCAGCCAGTATGCGGCGGGCAGCAACATGAACGGCAGTGCGATGAGTGCGGCTGTCCGAATCGTTTGCGCAGGAGTCACTTTGGGATTCAGCCCATTGGATTCAGCCGACTAGATTCAGCCGACTAGATTCAGCCAATCTGGTCCGACCTCAAGGACAGTATATCATCGCGGAGAATCGGTTCTGGTCCTGTTTCAGTCCAATTCCGGACGGGTGCTGGACGGTGTGCATGTAGGCGCCGGCGGAGAGAGTGTCGAAATCCCTTCCTTTGCGGTCGGCGGAGAATGCGATTACCATGGGAACCCCCACTCGAGTTCGCGAACAGTACCCAATCAGACCTTGCCTTGAAGGAACGCGGCTGAGGCCCTGTCGGATAGCATGTCGCATGATCCCGTCTACGCTGGAATGACTATATCCGCGAAAACTCGGGCAGGCGCCTGGGTTCAGTCGGATCCTGGGTTCAGTCGGATAATGAGGAGGTCAAATCGTGTCAGACAGCCAGCTTCGCATCGGCTTTGGTGAGACCGACATCACACCGCCGCACGGGCTCTACATGTGCGGCAGCCTCGACCCCCGCAAAAATGAAGGCACGACCGACCCGCTCCAGTCCCACGCACTCGTAGCCGAGAGTGGAGGCAACCGGCTCGCCGTCGTGGGCGTCGACCTGATCGGCCTGCCCAGGGAGCTGGCCGACGCGATCATCGCCGAGGCCTCCCGCCGCACGGGTATCCCTCCGCATACCATCATGATCGCCTGCAGCCACACCCATAGCGGGCCCTACACGGCTGAGGGCGTCTACTCTTCCGACGTGATCGACCCGGACTACCTCTCGACCCTGCCCGACCGCATCGCGGCGAGCGTCGAGCAGGCCGCTGGACGGATGGAGCCGGCTTCAATGCACATTGGCCGCTCCCTCGTCCACCACGGAATCCACAACCGCCGCGTCATCTGCCCGGACGGCAAGGTGCTGAATACCTGGATGCCGCAGGCGCTCAACGACCTGGACTACATCCCCCAAGTGTTGGGGACGGCAGGCCCTGTCGATCCTGAGATGTGGGTCGTCCGTTTTGACAGATTGGACGGTTCGACAATCGGTGTATTCTATAACTTCTCGCTGCATACCAACTCCAAGGGCGGTACGACCTGGTCGGCGGACTACCCGTGCGTCGTGGCTGAACGGATGCGAGAGGAGTACGGTCCCGAAACAATTTCAGTCTATACGCCGGGCGCGTGCGCCGACATCAACGTGACGCTGGGGGGCGTGCGCTGGCGCGAGGGCGCAACTTACTTCGCAGAGCAGGCGGTGGACGCAGCGCGGCGCGCGCTTCCGGTCGACGGCCCGGTTGCGGTCAGCGCGACCCGCCGTAATGTCACCGTCCCGCGGCGAGACCCGAGTGACCATTCGCCTGAGGCCATTGGCCGGCTCAACTGGGGCGGGGCCGGTGGCCGCGCCGACGTCTTCGACCGGCAGGCTGAGCTTGTCGCCGCCTTGCCCGAGCAGTGGGACGTACCCGTTAACGCGGCGCGTATCGGGCCTCTCGCGATTGCGTCCAATCCGGGGGAACTGTTCGTCGAGCACGGCCTCTCGATAAAGCGGCGTTCCCCCTTTCCCTACACCGTGGTGGCAGAGCTAACCAACGACCTGGCCATGTATCAGCCTACCGCAGAGGCCTTCGCGCAGGAAGGATATGAAGCCCTCGTAGGGCCCAATCGGATCGCTCTGGATGGTGTCCGGCGAATCGTGGATACCGCGGTAGACCTGACTGAAGAGCTGTGGAACGACGACCCCGGAAGGTGAGCGCGGTTAGCGCCGCTGGACCGGGAAGCACGAACACGTGAGGAAGGAGCGGCGGACAGAATGAGTAAGCTACAGACCGGTTTTGTCGGATTGCACCGCGGGGGCGGGCTGATGCGCAGCCTGGCCGGTCATCCGCGGGTGGAAGTTGCGGCCCTTTGCGACATTGACGAGGATACTTTGGCCGATACGGGGGCCGCGTTCTCCCTGCCTGACGGAAAGTTGTTCACCCGCTTCGAAGATTTCGTGAACGCGCCGCTCGATATCGTCGTTGTGGCGACACCGATCGAGTATCACGCCGAGCACTCGATCGCGGCGATGGAGAGCGGGAAGCATGTGTTGTGCGAGCAGACCGCGGCTTACACGGTCGCGGACTGCGCCCGCCTCGTGGAAACCGTGCATAAAACCGGACGCGTCTACATGATGGGTGAGAACTACTGCTACTTTCACTACATCCGGGAGTGGCAGGACTGGATCAAGCAGGGGAAGTTGGGCAAGATCTTCCACGCCGAAGGGGAGTACATCCACGAGATCGTGCCCCTGCTGAGAAGTCCTGAAACCGGCGAGCGCAGATGGCGTTACACGCGTGCGCCGATCTGGTACTGTGCGCACTGTCTTGGTCCCATTCTCACGCTAATGGAAGACCGTATCGTCAAGGCGACCGGCGTCCACTCGGGCAAGAACATCTACCCGGACGAGGGACTGGGCTACCTCGACATGGAAGTGGGGCTCTTCCAGACCGAGAAGGGCGCCACGGTCAAAATCCTGCGCAGCCAGGTGGCGCCGCGGCATCCTGACATGATCTTCTACACGCTCTACGGGGAGAAGGGGTTCGTGGAGAACGGCCGCCAGGGTGGTTGGGGCGGCACGACGGGCCTCTTCTACAGCGAGGACGAGGCCGCGGCCAGCGATGGCGCTCGCCGGATCGACTGTCCGACGGTAGACCCGAATGCGCCGGAGGAGGCGCTGCGGGGTGGGCATGGCACGTCCGAGTACTACATGGTGCGCGACTTCATCGGCGCCATAGAGCAGAACGCCAGGCCGCCGATCGACGTCGCACGGGCTTTGGACTTCACAGTTCCCGGCATCATCGCCCACGAGTCCGCGATGCAGGGCGGGAAGTGGCTGGACGTGCCCCTGTTCTGAGCTTCCTTCTGAGCCTCTTTCTGACTCTGCTTGCCCCCTTGTGACGCTGCCGCGGATCGCCAATGCGGGCGTTCAGTCGAATTCGTCGGCGGCCTTCTCCGCGAAGGCCTGATTGGTCTGCTTGTCCGCTTTGGGCTGCGCGCCGGCCCGGCGGCGGCGTTTGCGCCCTTTGCGGCGGGGCTTGGGTCTCTCGGGTGAGATTTCGTCCTGGGAGATGACCGGGTAGGCGGCGAAAAGAGCCAGGTCCTCCTCACAATCGGAAAAATAGATACGTTCCCGGCGGAGAGTGCGGGCATAATCGTCGAAGCCGAGAGCGTCCACCAGTTCGTCGGGGCGGCCGGTTGCGCCAGGGCGCATCTGCACGCGCAGAAATATGCGGTGTTCGCCTGCGGCGGGGTCGAAGCCCGCATATCGTAACTCCAGGACCAGCGGGCGCAGATTGTAACGATAACGCTGGCCGTGCCTCTCTCGTTCGCGCCAGACCTCCCTCTTCTCGAGAAACGCCCCCATCTTTGCTTCTAGCTCCCGTTCCGATACTTCGCCCGCGTCCGCGAAGATCAGAACTGTGTAATCGGCGCCGATCGTCAGCGACTGGGGCGACACCGCTTTGAAGGGCACCTCCGTTGCGTTGAGCAGACGCACACCGGGAGGCAGCTTTTCACGGACCCGCACTGACAGTTCATCCAGCGGGACAGGCGGGCTGAAGGACGCGTCGAGCAGTTCGCGTACGCCCGTCATGCCCAGGCCCAGGGGCGCGGCGAACTGGATGTGGGGCTGCGGGTTGAAGCCGCGCTTGTAGAGGAGCGGCAGATCGGCGCGGCGCAGAGTCCGCTCCCAGAGCCGGGACTCGTCCTGATGGCTGATGAACTTGATTGCCTCGCCCTTTTCGTAGGTAAAGCGAACGCGCTGGCGTGGGCGTTCTTCGGGCAACGTTGACGGCTGCGAGAGGGCTGTCGGTCCCATCAGACGGTCTCCGCCTCAGCGATCCGCTGAGAGACGGTGCCGTGACGCCGCTGGGGCACGCGTTCTTCGAACTGACCGGTGGCGTTCTCCAGCTGGATCAGCTGCGCGGGGTCCGCGCCCGTGCCGGCGGGGAGCGAGAGTCCCGTTTCCTTCATTTCATCGTTGAAGTAGAGCGGCACCGGCACGACGTCTACGGGCTGGCGGGTCTTGTCCTTCCCCAGCGGCGGACAGCGCCAGGCTTCATCCGGCGCCTCGCGGCGCTGCTCTTTGAAAAATCCCAGGATGCCGCAGGAGAAGCAATGTTCGCGGCAGTCGTCCACGACGCCGCCGGCGTATGTGTGCAGGTACTCCTGCGCCAGAAACTCCTTATCGAGACCGGCTGAGATGTGCTCCCAGGGAAGGATCTCGTCCAGCGGTCGCTGACGGCGCGCGAACCAGTCCATCTCCAGATTGCAGTCGGCAAAGGCCTGCTGCCACAGGTCGAAGCGGAAATGCTCGCCCCAGGCGTCCAGCTTGGCGCCCAGCTCCCAGGCGCGCTCGATGACGTCGCACAGCTTGCGGTCGCCGCGCGTGAGGAAGGCTTCCACAAGCGTTTCGGTTGGATCGTTCCACGTGAAGTGGATGGCAGGATCTTTCAGCTCCCGTTGCAGCAGGCGTACCTGCTGACGGATGGTCGCCTCCTCCTCCATCGGCACCCACTGGAAGGGCGTGTGCGGCTTGGGCACGAGCGTGCTGACGCCGATGCGCACGTTGGCTTTGTTGCCGAGAACGCGGCGGCCAACGGCCAGTACCTTTTTGGACAGGTCGGCGATAGCCTGGACGTCGGCGAGGGTCTGGGTGGGATGGCCGATCATGAAATACATCTTGATCGTCTTCCAGCCGCGGCGGTAGACCTCTTCGGCGGTCCGCAGCAGGTCGTCGTCCGGGATGGGCTTGTTGATGATGTCGCGCAGGCGGTCGGTGGCGGCCTCGGGCGCAAAGGTGAAGCCGGAGCGGCGCCGGCCCTTTTCGAGCAGATCCATCAGGTCGACGCTGAAGCTCTCGATGCGCAGGCTGGGCAGGCCGACGGACAGCTTGCGGGCGCCGTGCCGCTCCATTGTGCGCCGGACCAGCTCCTCAACGTAAGTGTAATCGCTGCTGCTGAGACTGAGGAAGCTGACCTCCTCGAAGCCGCAGCTGGCGATCATCTCGTCCACCGCCTGCAGGACCTCTTCCACCGGCCGCTCGCGCACGGGGCGAAAGATCATGCCGGCCTGGCAGAAGCGGCAGCCGCGCGTGCAGCCGCGCATGATTTCAATGGCGGCGCGGTTGTGGACGACGTTGATGAAGGGCACGATGAACTTTGTCACCGGGGGCGGCATGACGGTAACCACGCGCTTCATCACCGTCTCGGGAGCCTCTGGCTGGGTCGGACGGATGGCCGCAATGACGCCGTCGGCGCCGTAGCTTGCCTCGTAAAGGGCGGGTACATAGACGCCGGGGACCTGGGCGAGCATCTCCCAAAGCCTGCTGCGGTCCTGTGCCGCCAGGTCTGCGCTGCCCTCACGCTCCCTCTTCCACCGTTCATGCACGTCGATGATCTCGAAGATCACCTCTTCGCCTTCGCCGATGACCATGGCGTCGAAGAATGCGCTCATCGGCTCCGGGTTGTAACAACCTGAGCCGCCGGCGATCACGAGCGGGTGGGAAGCGTCGCGGTCGGCGGCGCGCAGGGGGAGCCCGGCCAGGTCGAGCATAGTCAGGACGTTGGTGTAGAGCTGCTCGTAGGGAAGCGAGAAGGCGAGTATGTCGAACTGGCTGACCGGGTGGCGGGTCTCCAGGCCGAAGAGGGGGATGCCGTCCCGGCGCATCACCGTCTCGAAGTCGCTCCAGGGGCAGTAAACGCGCTCGGCGAGCAGATCGTCGCGCTTGTTGATCAGGTCGTAGAGCACCATCAGGCCCAGGTTGGAGCCGCCGAGCTCGTAGATGTCGGGAAAGGCGAGCGCCGTCTTGCTGCGGATGGCGGGATCGTCCCACGCCTTGGGAACGCTGTTGAGCTCGCCGCCGGTGTAGCGGGCGGGCTGCGCCACTTTGTGCAGGACGCGGTCGAGCGCCCGTGAAATCTGCCTGGGGGTGGTAAACATATCCTGTTCCTTCTCATCTGCCGGCCCGCTGCGCCCTCCTCGCAAGGCGGTCGCATAAGGAGATCGCGTTAGGTGATCGCGTCTATGGCCGGGCGGGATTCGAACCCGCTTACTGCCAGGCCGCGCCGGGTGGCGGCGCGCCCTGGCGATCAGGACTCCGAGCTGTCCCGGTGGACGGCCGGAGATGCCGTCATTATAGAGGGAGGAGGCGGGAGGATCAAATCCCTGGCGGATCTGGTTTTGACTTTCGCGTGCTCCTTCCGTATACTGTCCCGTACCAGGTTTTGCAAGAGACCTGCCCCGTTCGTCTAGAGGCCCAGGACACCACCCTCTCAAGGTGGAGACAGGGGTTCGACTCCCCTACGGGGTACAGGAACGAGAAATCCCGCTGAATTCAGCGGGATTTTCTTATTCTCTATGGCCTATAGCCTCCTGCCTAAGACCTACCGCAAGCGGGGCCCGGCCTTAGTCTACGGCGATGATGGCTTCGATTTCAACCGCCCAGTTGGCGGGCACGGTCAGGCCGATAGCGCTGCGCGCATGACGCCCGGCGTCGCCAAAGAGCTCGATGAACATGTCGCTGCAGCCGTGGATGACCGAGGGTGTGTCGTTGAAACCCGGGCCGACGTTGACCATGCCGAAGACCTTGACCACCTGCCGGACGTTGTCCAGCCCGGCGATTGTGTGGACGGCCTGCAGGATGCCGAGAGCGCAGAGCTGCGCGGCGCGGTAGCCCTGTTCAGTGGTCAGGTCCTCCCCGACCTTGCCCATGATCTCCTCGTCGCCGAAGCGCGAGACCTGGCCGGAGACATACACATGGTCGCCGGAGCGCACCGCGGCCATCAAGCGGCCGCCGTCCAGGTCGATCTTCTCGAGTTCGTAGCCCATCTCTTTCAGTTTTGCCAGATAAGACACGTTTTGCTCCTGTTGAATGATCGCCGCGCGGCGGGATGCGGCGCGGCTTGGTATCGGATATGGATACTGAGTTGAGTGTAAGCGTCAGGTTGCCTGCGAAAGCACCGGTTCCTCGACGGTGCGCCGGTACAGGTCATCGAAGTCGGCGCTGCCGTCGTCGTCGAGGTACGAGGTTGCGACGCCGCGTTCGTAGATGGGCTGGTTTGCGGTGCGCCAGTAGTTCCACATGCTGGAGCCCTGGCTGAAGCTTGTGTCGGCGAAGTAGACGCGCACGCCGTTGGCGCGGCTGTAGCGTACCAGGCGGCGCGGCAGGCTGAAATCGGCCTCTTCGACGCCATAGGTATCGAGAGCGTTTTCGTCGATAGTGATTCCGAGCCCCGGCGTTTCGGGGACCTGGGCGTAGCCGCCGTGGACGGGAATACGCTGGTCGAGCAGATTGTGCTGGTAGAGCTCGTGGCAGTTGATGGCGGGCCACTGCGCGTGGCTGAGTACGGCGCCGAGGTGGAGGGCCATCGTCGTCGTGATGCCGGTGCCGACCATCTGCAGGAAGAAGGGCATGTTGGCTGTGGCCGCGGAAATGCCGGACTGCAGTACGTTGGTGACGCCGCCGGCGATGACGAAGCCATCGCAATAGCCTTGTTGGATTGCTACGGAGCCGGGTACGCCGCCGTAGTGGTGGGCGATGGGCGTGCGCACCTTTTCGCGCAGCAGGCGGTTCCCTGCTACGTCGTTGGCCTGTATCGGCCCTTCCCAGATCGCGATCTTGGGAAAGTCGGTCTCGAGTTCGCGCATCACCGGTACGGCGGTGGAAACATCGAGCAGAAAATCGTTCCAGTCGCAGTCGATGTGGAACCAGTCGGGTGTGGCGTCGCTGATACGTTTGACGGTCGCATAGACGTCGTGCCAGGGGCGGGTCTTGATCTTTATAGAGGTGAATCCCAGCTCGACGGCGACTCTGGCCTCCTGTTCATATGCGCCGGGCCCCATGTCGTGGTCCCAGAAAGAGACGGGGCACCAGCTGCGCACCTTTTGACCCAGGAGGCGGTAGACGGGTACGCCGGCGACCTTGCCGGCGGCGTCGAAGAGGGCCATCTGCAGGCCGGCGCCGAGAGAGTCGTCCCACATCAGGTCGAAAGGCGACTGGCCGATGACGCGTTCGGTGTCCTCGACGCGTCCCCACGTGTAGTTCTGGATCGTTTCGCCGTAGGCGACCGTGCCGTCGTCGAGCGTAAGGCGGATGACTTCCGATTCGGACCAGCGGTGGATATTGGCGCGCTCCATCTCGCGGCGCACGCGGTCGACCATCGGGATGACGAGGAGGATCCGTTCGACGTCGGTGATTTTGGCGGTCATTGGGTGCTCCTGGCGGGTGGGTCCTATTGGAGTGCGTGGGATGGATCGGATTGTGGGGATTCTAACATGATACGCGTTGATCCCCTTATACTGCTCTGTTCCAAAACAGGGCAAATTATCTGGGGCGTATGGGTAGGACTAGAGGGCGGTAGCGGTCCACCTGCGGGCACGTGTTTCTTTTTACTATACGAAGGTTGTCGTCTTGAATTGTCGGCAGATTCGTTTCAAACCCCTGACCCAGACATTTGTATCCAATACGACCCTCATCTTTTCTCGGCACGCACTGCGGCAATTGCTTCTTCAATGTCCTTTTGGGCCTGGTCTTCAGGCACGTCGGGCATCCGCGCGTGCATTTCGTCGAGAAACTCCATGAGTCGATTTCCTGCTTGACTTTGGGCACTGGCAGTAGATATATCTTCTCCGACACTTTCTGCATCATCGTTACTGACTTGCGCCAAAAACTGTTCATAGTCGCTGATAGGCACGATAGCTACGACAGGGATTCCTCCCCGCTCAATGACCAGATGCTCTTGGCGGCGGTAGGCTCGACGAATCACATCGCCAAAACGATTCTTAGCCTCTGTAGCGCTAATGGTTGCGATCTTCATTGTCACAGCTCCTTTGGCCATTACCAGCTATTACCAGCTATTATTGGCTAAGTATATCATTATCTGCGGTCTTTGTGAAAGGAGCCGTAGGGAGTCCTCGGGCACTATTTCTGGAAAAATTTTCGACACCTTGTGAAACACACATTTACCTGGCAGCCGTATGCAGCCAACCATAGCTCAATCCCAACCATAGAACTCGTTCCTTCCAGGTTACTTCAAGTCGGAGGCGTTGGGACCAAGGCGGAGAATTTCCTCATACTTCTGACGCTGGTCGTCCAGCCAGTCAACCATGGCGTCCCAGTTGTCTCGATCATATGCATCGATTTTCAACTCGGTTACGTACCAATGGTTGCCATTGTGACTGAAATTTTCTGCTTCAAGGGCTGTGGAAAAAACGCCCTGAAGAGGCGCAATTTGTGGCTCAACTTCGGTCTGGGTCTCACCCCATTTGCCGGTCACGTAAACGCCTACACCTTTGGCTGCCAAGAATTGAACTACTCTAAGTCCAACTTCATGAACATCATGCCAGATATTGCTGCCCGCATAGCCGGGTTGTAAATCTGGGGCTTCTGGTCGTCGGACAGAGAAATACTCCCAAAAGCTTCTCCTAAACTGGCCCGAACTTGAAAGCTCGCCAGACTTACTGACTTCCTGCACTTGACGATTCCACTCATTAGGTCTTTCAAGAATGTCAAAGACGGGTGCGAATTGCGAGTCTCCGATCTGGACGACACCAACCTGGACAGCGAAGAAGGCAAACGGGTCCACTGTGTGCTCGTTAAGCCAACGGATGGCGGAGAGATGCTCATCTCGAAAGTCTTTGGCGATCCAGACGACGATCTTGGCTTCCAGGCCGGCGAGGTAGGCGAGGATTTGGCCCAGGTGTTGAAGATCAGCCCATTCAAGCTGATTCTCTATGAGCACACGGTCACCTGTCTGTGGAACTCGAGCTACGAGGTCGGCCCGATAAGACCCAACGTCCACTTCCTGGCCTTCAAGTTCAAGTTCGATGTCTAGTTCAGATGACAAGCGGTCAAGATTCTCCGCAAGCCAAGGTGTAAAGTCATTTGCCTCGTGGGGCCACGCCTTCCGAACCTCCACGCGCTTGAGGGTACCCAAGGCAGTATTAGTCACCTCTTCAATCTCTCAATCCGTATTACTCAGTTGAATGGACCTCAACCCTTTATCTCCTCCACCAGGCGGGCCAGCACAATCTCCTCTTCGCCCTCTTCCAACGTCATTGGATTCAGCATAATCGTTTCGTCGGCCTTTCCGTATGCGACTGAAACCGCCGGGCTCCCTTCTTGCAGACCCTGATCTATCTCTTGACGGGTTCGCCCTACAACAGAGGGGTCAATGTGGACCTGGGCGCGCGGCGCTGGCTGGTTCGCCTCGCTTGGAAATGATCGCGTGGCGGTGATGCCGTCCAGCCGGTTCAGCTCGCTGCACCAGCCGGCCACAATCTCTTCCATCTGCGAGGCGCGCGCCTCGTGATCCATCGCCAGGTAACGCTCAACCGCGGCCAGCAAACCCAGCATCTCTTCCTTGCCTACCTTCATGGGGCGGCCGATGCCGTGGTTGGGGTTGCCGTTGAGAGCGCAGGCGTCAACGATCCACTGCTTACCCAGCACGAGGCCGGAAGACTGGGGGCCGCGCAGGTCCTTGCCCCCGCTGAAAATGGCCGCGTCAGCGCCCATCTGGGTGAACTTCCACAGGTTTTCGACAGGCGGGAGTTGGGCGGCCGCGTCCACGATGACCGGCACCCCGTGTGCGTGGGCGACGTCGATCACCATTTCCAGGGGAATGTCGCCAGGCGTCCTCATAGCGCCCTCAAACCAGAACACCGCAGCGGTCCTTTCGTTGATCGCTCTCTCCAAGTGCCAGACTTCGGCTTCACCGGGCCAGCCGATCTCAATCATCTTGGCGCCGACCTGGCGGACGGCGTGATCGTAGCCGTTGCGGTGAGCCTTGTGGACGATGACCTCGTTCTTGAGACCGGTCAGGTCCGGCAGCTGTTCAATCGCCCACTTTTCGGTGCCTGTAATGCAAGCGGCTGTGACGACTGCGATGCCGCCGGCCGCGCCGGAACTGACGTAGCAGGCCTCGTTCTGCGTGAGAAGGGCGATACGGTTGCCGACGCGGCGCTGTAACTCCGGCAGTTCAACGAAGGATTTCGCCGCTTCCATCATCGCTTCCAGAACTTCGGGCGGCATGAGCGAGCCGCCGAGCCTGGTAAGGGTGGCGTTGGCATTGATCATGGGTGTTACATCCAGTTCTGCGTAGGAAGGCATGAGCATACCACCTCTTTCTTGATGATGGGAAGACAATTGTGGGGTCCAATACGGCGCGTGTCGTGACTTCGACACGCGCCGCGGGTAACGAACCTTCGTACGATCCTATGCCGGCTGCGGCAGCACCAGATCGCAGGCGTCGGCGGGCATCCAGTGAGCGTCTTCGCCGGCCCACTTGACGTTGCAGCCGATCGGATTGGTCAGCGTAGTGCTGATCGGCTGGCCGGAGGTATGCTCCTCCAGGGCGCGGTCCAGGTCGAATACGGTCGCCTGCGTCGCGTCGCGCGGACTGTCAACCCCGCGGCCGGTGTAGACCAGCTCGCGGTCCTTGTTGAAGACGTAAAAGTGGGGTGTGCGCAGCGCGCCGTAGGCCTTGGCCACTTCCTGCGTTTCGTCGCGCAGATAGACCCAGGGGAACTTGTGCTCGGCCATCCGTTCCACCATGTGGCGGAAGTCGTCTTCGGCGTTGACGTGGACGCTGTTGGAGTTGATGCCGACGAACTTGACGCCCTTGGAGGCGAACTTGTCGGCGCTGGCGCGCGTCGCTTCGTCGGAGCCAATAACGTAGGGGCAGTGGTTGCAGGTGAAGAAGACGACGAGCGTCTCGGCGTCGTCAAAGCAACCGAGCGTGTAGACTTCGCCGTCCGTGGCGATCAGGTCGAACTCTTTTGCCTTTTCGCCGATTTCGAGAGTGAAAGCCATGATTTTCTCCTATGGAAATGTACATTTACCCGCGGACCCAACCGTCATCAGGCGGCCGGACCCGCAGGCATTACAGATGTCGATCAGGAAGGAAGCGGTTCGTCGAGCACGACCTGGGTCTTGCGATCGATCTCAGACGCGTGTTCGGCGAAGGATACCTCCCCTTCCCAGATCAGATTCAGCTCGGAGCGGAAGACGTTGTTCGCCTCGGTGAAGCGCGTGTTCCAGGGCATCGGATAGGGCTCGACGCCGTCGGTGATCAGCTGGTCCGTGAAGCCGTACATGAAGTTGACTTCATTGACCTGCGGATCGGTCCAGACCGACTTGCGGCCGTTGGTCTGGCGCTTGGCCTCCAGGACCTGGAAGACACCGGCGTCATAGGACGTATACAGTTTGCACAGCTCCCATGCCTCGGCGATGTGCGCGGAGTTGGAGTTGATCATCCAGTGGTTACCGGAGAAGCAGGTGCCTTGGCGCCCCTCCGAACCGACGGGCAGAGGCACGGAACCAACTTCGAAACGGTCGCCGACGCGCGCCTGGTTGTTGGTGAGGATGCCAACCGTGCTCGCGTGGGTGGCTTCCAGTCCGGCAACGAAGAGATTGGGCTCGACGCCTTCACGATCTGCGTCGCGGGACGCAACCTTCTCGTCGAGGAGCCCGACGTACCACTCAGCGATCTCGGCGTGAAGGGCGTTGTTGTAGGACATGGTGCGGCCCTCTTCGTCCATGATCCAGGAATCGGTGGAATCGGGCGCGCCGAATGAGCGGGAGACATTGCTGTAGTAGTGCATGGCGATCATGCTGTCAAAACCGATGCCGAAGACGCCGGCGTCGGGGTCGGCGGCGGCGCGTGCCAGCTCCGTCCAATCGCTTATGGTCCAACCCAGCTGCGGCTCGGGCAGCCCCTTCTCTTCCAACATCGTCTTGTTGTAGTTGACGGCGATGTTGCCGCCGGGGTGAACGACGTCGGGCAGGCTGAAATTCTTGCCCTCCCACTGGTTGCCCTCGAGAACGCTGGGGTAGAAGTCGTCAAAGTCGTCGGGGGGAGCCGTATCCAGCAGGTCGTCAATTTCGAGATAGATCCCCTTCAGGAAGTTGATGAAGATCCAGCGGTGATGGCCGTAGACGAGGTCTTGGAGAGTGCCCGAAATGTAGCCGGTCTGGGTCTTGGTTTCGATCTCTCCGTAGATCGTATCTTCGACCTCGACCTGCACGCCGGTCTGGTCGGCGAAGCGGGTCGCAAACTCGCTAGGCATGAGGGCGCCGTTGCCCGCGGGCGCCTGCACACGTAGCATAACCGCTTCAGCGGCCGGCATGTCATCTCCGGAACCGGTCGCTGCGGGGGCTGCCGGTGCTGCGCACGCAGCCAGCGCGGCGCCCGCGCCTGTCATCGCCAAACCCTTAAGGAAGGCTCGCCTCGAAACGTGTTGCTTCGTCATTTTACCTTTCTCCTGAGAAGTGATTGAGTTGGAATCGGCCCGTTGCCCATTCCATATCCGGTCTATCCTTTTATCCCGGACATGACGATGCCCTGGACGAAGAACCGCTGGCCAAAGAAAAACATCAGAATGATTGGGACCATCGACATGACGCAGGCAGCCATCAGAAGATGTTGCATCGGTTCGCCGCCCACTTCGGGGACGGCGTTAAAAAACTGGAGACCGACCGATACCGTGAACTTCTCCGGCGTGTTCAGGTAGATTAGCGGCCCAAGGAAGTCGCTCCAGCTCGCGATGATCGTGATAATGGCAAGAGTTGCCAGGACCGGTTTGCACAGCGGCATCAGTATCGACCAGAAGATACGGAAATAGCCGGCCCCGTCGATCAGGGCTGCTTCATCCAGGTCCAGCGGCAACGTAAGAAAAAACTGCCGCATCAGAAAGATGGCGAAGGCGCCCCCGCCGAACCAGTGTGGAACCCAAAGGGGGAGGTGCGTGTTGACCCAACCCAGCCGGTAGAAGAGAACGAACTGCGGGATGAGGGTAACCTGAGCGGGGAGCATCATGGTCGAGAGGGTGATCATGAAGAGGATATCACGTCCGCGGTATTCGAAACGGGCGAAGGAATAGGCCACCAGAGAGGAGGTGATCAGCGTGCCGAATGACGTGAGAATTACGATGAGAACAGAGTTCATGAACCAGCGGCCAACCGGATAGTCGATGTTCAGAACCGTCCAGTAGTTGGACCATTGGGGCGCCGCTGGGATCAGAATCGGCGGAAATGAGAACATCTCCGGGATCGTCTTGAGCGAACTCATCAGCGTCCAGAAGAGCGGGTAGCCGAACAGGACGCACAGCGCGAGAATAATCAGATAGGTAACCCCGCGGCCGAGAATCTGCATAGCCCGCCGCGGGAAGACCGGCGCCTGTTGTAGTAGTGGTTTGTTAGACAGAGTGGTTTGCGCCATGAAGCTAACTCCTACCCTCCCTCATAGTGGACCCAGCGCCGCGAATAGCGCACCTGTACCCACGTAAAGAAGAGCAGAACTGCGGCCAGAACCCAGGCCAGGGCGCTGCCATAGCCCAGGCGGAAGTACTGGAAGGCCTGAAAGTAGATGTGCAGGGCGAAGAACCAGGTGGCGTAGGAGGGCCCCCCCTGCGTGGCGACCCATGCCGTCGTGAAGACCTTCAGCGCTCCAATCACTGCCAGCACAACGTTGAAGAAGATCGTGGGCGTGAGCATTGGAAGCGTCACGTGGCGGAATTTGGCCCACGCCCCGCCGCCGTCGATCGAGGCTGCGTCGTACAGCTCCTGCGGCACGCCCTGCAGACCGGCCAGGAAGATCAACATCGTGTTGCCCCCCATGGCTGCCCACACATTGATCATCGTGACCGAGGCCAGCGCGCTGTCGCGAGACGCCAGCCAGCCCGGCGGCTCGGAGATGCCGATTGCGCGCAGGAATTCGTTGACCGGCCCCACGCGCGGCGCCAGCAAGAATGTCCACACAACCGCCAATGCCACTGCAGGGATCAGATGGGGTACGAAGAAGAGGGTGCGGAAAAGCGTCGTGCCCATCAACTTCTGGTTGAGAAGGACGGCCAGTACCAATGCCCCTCCGACCGCAAAGGGGATATACAGGCCGGCAAAGGTGAAGGTGCGGCCCAGCGAGGGCCAGAACAGTTCATCACCGCTGAAAGCCCTGACGTAATTGCTTAAGCCGGTAAACTTGGGGCTTCCGATTACCGCGTATTCGGTAAAGCCGAAGTAGAAGGATGCAAGGATTGGCCCGCCCCAGAATATTATAAGACCCAGGATCCAGGGGGCGGCGTATATATACCCCCATACCGCCCTTTTGGTCTGGAATGGCGTCTGGGCGCCAACCAGCCGGCTGAGCAGGCTGGCCTTGCTATCTGGCGCTCCTCGTGCAGGTGCGCCGGTTTCTGCGACCGCCACGTTCACCTCCGCTCAACTGTACGAAATCTTGCCCATCCCCAATAACGGGGTTCCGCTAACCGGACCTCCGCAGTAGGCTGAACGAGATCCAGGGGATCAGATTGGGCGGGCACGGGTCCTGTGGGATGAGGACGCCCCGTTCGTGCTCTCGTCTGCCGCCCACCTGTATTTGGCCGTCTCTGGAAGCCTGCCAAAGGGAATTGCGCATCAGGCGTAGAGGTCGGATAATACCCCCTACCGGTATCGATGGCATTGCGCGCAATTATACTTGTGTTCGGCCAAACTGCAAAACACCTGGGTGGAGGTAAAACATGACTATGCGCATAGGAATCGCTTCCCTGAGTCACGAATCAAACACGTTCGCGTCCTTCCCGACCACCTACTCCGATTTCCGTTTCGTGCGGGGCCAGGAGATCATCGAACAGTACCGACCGACCTTCCACGAGGTGGGCGGCTTCATCGCCGGCGCAGAAGCCTACGGCTACGAGATGGTTCCGCTCATGGGCGCGGTGGCGACCCCGGCCGGTGCCGTGGAGGCCGATGCCTATGAAGCGCTCACCGACGAGCTGCTCGGACTGATCAGCGACGCCATGCCTCTGGACGGGCTCCTGTTGGGCCTGCACGGGGCCTTCGTTGCCGAGGGATTCCCCCAGGGGGATGGCGAGACCACCCGCCGCGTCCGCGAACATGTCGGGCCGGACCTTCCCGTAATCGTGACGCACGACTACCACGGCAACGTGCCCCCGCAGCTGGTGGAGGACGCCACCGCCCTCATCATCTACAAGACCTGTCCCCACGTCGACCAGCGCGAGCGCGGGTTGCAGGCGGCGGAGCTGATCACGCGCGCCGTGCGCGGGGAGGTGCGGCCGGTCTCAAGCATCGCCAAACCGGAGCTTGTCTATAACATCGCCTTTCACAACACAAACATGCGCCCGATGAAGCCGGTGATGGACGCCGCGATCGAGCTGGAGCGGCAGCCGGGGATTCTGGCGACCAGCGTGGCGGCCGGCTACCAGTATGCGGATGTCCCCTGGATGGGGCCCTGCATCGTGGTGGTGGCGGACGGTGATCAGGACCTGGCCGACCGCGAGGCGCAGAGACTCGCCGATATGATGTGGTCGCTGCGGGATGAGCTGCTGCCGAACATTCCGAGTCCGGCCAGGGCGGTGGAGATGGCGATCGCCAGCGAAGAGAAGCCGGTCTCGATGATGGAGATGGGCGACAACATCGGCGGCGGCAGCGCCGGGGACTCGACCTTTGTGTTGGAAGAGCTGCTGCGGCAAGGCGCCGGCGGATGGGTCATGGCCCTGTACGATCCGGAGGCCGTCAAGGCCTGCGCGGCCGCGGGCATCGGCGCGCAGTTGACGCTGCCCGTCGGGGGCAAGGTGGACGACGAGCACGGGCCGACGCTGACCGTGGAGGGGACGGTGCGGACCCTGCACGACGGCAAATTTATCGAGACCGAAGTCCGCCACGGGGGCGGCCGCGACTGGGACCAGGGTCTGACCGCCGTGCTGGCGACGAGCGGCGGCCTGCTGGTTCTGGACAGCCGCCGCACGCCGCCCATGAGCTTCAATCAGCTGCGGTCGGTCGGGATCATGCCGGAGCAGCAGCAGATATTCGTGGCCAAAGGGTCGGTCGCGCCGCGAGCCGCGTACGAGCCGGTTTCGGCGCGCATCATCGAAGTGGACTCCGGCGGCGCCACGTCGATCAGCCGCCCGCCGGAGGACTTTCAACTGGCGCGCAAGGGGCTGTATGAGTGGACACAAGGCGCTTAGATCGTGATGGCGCCCGTGCCGGAACCGGATCGCCGATCAGGTTGTCGACGATTTTGGCTGAAGAGACGACGCCGGGGACGCCTGCGCCGGGATGCGTGCCTGCGCCCACGAAATAGAGGTTGTCGACGTCTTCCGATTGGTTGTGGGGACGGAACCAGGCGCTTTGCGTGAGGGTCGGCTGGATGGAGAAGGCGGAGCCGAGATAGCTGTTGAGTGTGCCGGCGAAATGGCGGGGGTCGATGCGGTGCTCGGCGACAATGTTGCTTTGCAGGTCGGGCAGGTAGTTCCTCTCGAGAAACTCCATAATGGCATCCCGATAGGGACCGGCCTGCTGTTCCCAGTCGATGTCCGCGCCGAGATGGGGCACGGGCGAGAGGACGTAAAAGGCCTCTCCCCCGGCCGGCGCGAGCGAGGGATCGGTCAGGGTTGGCATGTGCAGGTAGAGCGAGAACGCCTTGGGCAGCTCCTTGTTGCGGAAAATATCGCGCAGCAGATCGGTGTACTCCGCATGCATCATGATGTTATGGTGGGCCAGCCCGGAATCGCGATACTGCCGCTTTGTCCCGAAGTAGATGACGAACAGGGACATCGAGTAGCTCTTGCTCTTGACGCGCCGGTCGCTGTTGCGGGGCCGCTGGTGGGCGGGGATGAGGTTGAGGTAGGTCCAGGCTGCGTCGGCGTTGGAAACGACGGCGTCGGCCTTGTGGACTGAACCGTCCTTGAGACGGACGCCGTGGGCGCGTCGCTGTTCAATCAGGATGCGGTCGACTTCGGCATTGAGGTGAATTTCGACGCCCAGCTCCTGCAGGAGGCGGGCGAACGCGTCGATTATCGCTCCGGTCCCTCCGAGGGCGTAGTGGATGCCCCACTCCCGTTCCAGGTAGTGAATGAGGACGTAGATGCTGGCCGCGGTGAGGGGATTGCCGCCGATCAGGAGAGGCTGGAAGGAGAAGCAGCAGCGCAGGAA
The DNA here is from genome assembly GCA_022821545.1 of Caldilineaceae bacterium. GTDB lineage: Bacteria > Chloroflexota > Anaerolineae > Caldilineales > Caldilineaceae > Bin5. The sequence continues at coordinate 7,144 of JAJEDJ010000001.1, read as the reverse complement.
GTCGTCCTCGAAAAACTTTGAGACGTAGCCGTAAACGCTGCGGTAGCTTTGCAGGCGGATCAGGTCGGGGACGACTCTGATCATGTCGGAGAGGTCGAGAAAGGGCTGGTCGATAAGGGCCATTCCCGTTTCAAAAATCTCTTTGGAGCTGGCGAGAAAGTCCTCGTACCCCTCGACGTCGGCGGGATTCCGCTCTGCAATCTGGCGCAGCATTGCCTCGGGGTCGGCGCTGACGTCGAAGGGCCGGCGCTGGTGATCGAAGATGCGGTAGAAGGGATCGCAGGGGACGAGTTGAAAGTACGCTTCGCGGCGGCGGCCGGCTGCCTGCCAGATCTCGTCGAAAATCCACGGTGCGGTGATGACGGTGGGGCCGCCGTCGAAGCGGTAGCCGTCAATCTCGTAGACGTAAGCGCGGCCCCCGAGCTGGTCGCGCTTTTCAAAAAGTTCGACCCGGTGGCCGCGGGCGGCGAGGCGGACGGCGGCGCTCAGTCCGCCAAAGCCGGAGCCGATAACGATAATCTTTGACACTGATATCCTCCATGGATCGCGGCCGGGGCTGCCTTAGCGCCGGAAACGTATGCTCCCATAGACGCAAGAAAAAGTGTTCAAAACTTGTACAAATTTCAACTTTTTGGTATTTGTTTAGCTATTATACATTAAGGAGATTCCTGGACATATCCTTCCGCCGCAGCGCGTGCATCCCAATCTCCGCCACAGCCTCCGCCGCCCTCTCAACTCGCCCCTCGCCCTTTCGGATTTGGCTGATCACATCTCTTGTCATATACTTTTTCTTTGTGTGGGTGGCCTGACTTCATATCGCTGCCCTGGTTTTGAGGGTAGCATTTCAACAAAAGGATGCCAACCCATTTAACGTCCGAATTGCGGGGCCTGACCCGCTTCACCCGTGGAGCGCGTGCAGCAACAGGCCCGCAAGCCGCTTTCCGAAGATCCGGAGAGGCCGCACAGACGGCACCCGGGCGCGGTCAAAGGAGAGAGCAAGATGTACGCAGTCGTTCGAACCGGTGGAAAACAATACAAAGTGTCCCCTGGCGATATTCTTGAGGTGGAGAAGCTGGCCGGCGCCGTCGGCGACAGCATCGTTCTGGAAGACGTGTTGATGGTGGCTGGCGAGGAAGGTTTAGAGATTGGCCGGCCCAACGTCGCAGGCGCATCCGTCACCGCGCGGATTACCGGGCAGCACCGCGGCGAGAAAATCCTTGTTTTTCGCTATCGCCCCAAGAAACGGGTGCGCGTGCGCCGCGGACACCGGCAGTTTCTGACCCGTCTGCAGATCAGCAAGATCAGCGGCGACGGCTTCGAGTACATGGAAGAGGCGAACTCAGGGGCGAACCCAGAAGCTCCGCCTGAAGAGACAGTAGAAGAGATAGTAGAAGAAGCCGCGGCCGAGACTGTCGTCGCGGCGGTCGCCGAAACCGACTCCGTTGCCGAGGCGGTAGAGACTGTCGAAGCCATAGAGACTGCCGAGGCGGCGCCGGAGGAAGAGGCCGACACTGTCGACGAGACGGTTGCCAGGGCGGACGACGCCGAAGACAACGAAAACAAAGAGGAGTAACGGATATGGCTCACAAAAAAGGCGGCGGCTCCAGCCGCAACAATCGGGATTCGAACGGCCAGCGCTTGGGCGTCAAGCGATATGGCGGCGAGTTTGTGACCTGCGGCAGCATCATCATACGCCAGCGGGGTACTCCGATCTTCCCGGGCACGAATGTCGGCCAGGGCAAGGATGATACGCTCTTTGCGTTGCAGGATGGTTACGTGACCTTTGAATGGGCCAGGAAGAACCGCAGAAAGGTCAGCGTATACACCGCTGCAGAGAAGCAGGCGCTGGGGAAGGTATAAGACATGAAGCCAGAGATTCATCCTCAATACTTCGCCGCGGCGCGGGTCAACTGCTCATGCGGGAACAGCTGGGTGACCGGCAGCACAGTGCCGGAGATCAACGTCAACATCTGCAGCCAGTGCCATCCGTTTTACACCGGTGAGCAACGTATTGTCGATTCGGTCGGCCGCGTTGAGCGCTTTGTGAGGCGGCTGGAATCGCGTCAAAGCGCGGCCGCCCGCCAGCAGATCGAAGCCGAAGTGCGGCAGGAGGCCGAGACCGCGGCCCGGCGGGCGCGAGCGCGCGGCGACGACCCCGAACAGGCCGCGGCCGAGGTGTTGTCCAGGCTCGAGGCCGAGCCGGAGCCGGAAGCATAGCCTTCGGCGCAAGTAAAACACGGAACGAACCCTCATTCCGGCCACCGCAGTCATCTGCCAGGATCTGGCCGACCAGGGGAAACAGGTGATTGCGGCAGGCCCGGACCAGGACTTCCGTTCGGGCCGCTGCCGCACTTGCCGCAGTTTCCTCTCCTCATCGCCCTCCTCCATTCATTTCTCTCCAAAACCAAGTCCGATTTCAAGTTAAGAACTCGCCTTCTTCGCGTGGCGTGCTGCGTTGACCGCGTCCGAGGTCACGGCGTCAGGCCAGAGTCATGCCTCAGTGCGTCCGCCTCCGCCTTGCAGCCGCTGGCAAAATTTCCCGGCGGCAAGGTTGCGAAACGCGGGCAAGATTCTATAATAGCGGGGCGGGACGGACCTATTTCAACAGGCAGGGCGCCATGAACCTACTGACTCTTTTTGCGATTGGCTGCGAACGCCGGCCGGACAAGACCGCGATCGAATTCAAGGATTCCCGCGGGCCGTTGGGATCGCTGGAGCTGACCTTTTCCGAACTGCAACGAGAGGTGGAGAGATGGGCCGCCGCTTTTGCGCGCATGGGCGTGCAGAAGGGAGACCGGGTAGCGCTCTATCTCTGCAATCGCCCGGAATTCGTGATCGCCTACCTGGCGACCCTTGAGGTCGGCGCGATCATGGTGCCTGTCAATCTGCGTTACCAGCGCCGGGAACTCAGCCACATCTTGAACGATGCCGAGCCGGCGCTTCTCCTGATCGAGGACGAGCGCCAGCCCGTGTTGGATGAAATCGCGGGGATTGAAATCGGGCCGGGTCTGACGGTCCTGTCGGTTGACCGGTCGGAGAGCTGGCTGCAAGAGGCTGACGGCACGGAGTGGACCACTGCGTCGCGCCCTCTGACGCGCGCTGAGGAGACCGCGCTGATCATGTACACGAGCGGCACAACCGGCGCCAGTAAGGGTGCAGTGCTGACCCATAACAACGTGCTGGCGACGGTCACGGGCCTGCTGAGCGCGTGGGCCTGGCAGGCGGATGACGTCCTGCTGCTGCCCCTGCCCCTGTTTCATACACACGGCCTAGTGGTGGGACTGCATTGCGCCCTTGCGATGGGGGCGACTGTGCGGCTGCGCACGGCCTTCGATGCGACGGAGACCGTGAACACGCTTTCGAGCGGCGGCGCAACGCTGTTTTTCGCCGTGCCGACCATCTATACCCGGCTGGTCGATCTTCTGACGGCGGCGGAGGAGCCCCCTTCCTTTGCGGCGATGCGGCTCTTCTGTTCGGGAAGCGCGCCGCTGCCGGCCGAGATTCACAATGAATTTCAGCGGCTGACGGGGAAGCGGATCCTTGAACGTTACGGCATGACCGAGACGGGGATGAACTTCAGCAATCCCTACGCGGGGCCGCGAGTCGCCGGCACCGTCGGCACCCCGCTGCCGGGCGTCTTTGCCCGCATTGTGGACGCGGCGGGGCAGGACCTGCCCGCGGGCGAGGAGGGGGAGCTGCTGCTGCGGGGGAGCAATGTATTCGATGAATACTGGCGGGCGCCGCACAAGACGGCGGAGAGTTTTGTGCAGGACGAGTTGGGGAATCGCTGGTTTCTGACGGGCGACCTGGCGCGCATGGACCCTCTGACGGGCTACGTGACGCTGCTGGGTAGGCGGCATGAGCTCATCATTTCGGGCGGGCTGAACATCTACCCGCGCGAAGTGGAGGAGATGTTGACCACCTTCCCCGGCATCGAGGAGGCGGCGGTGGTCGGCGAGCCTGACGCAGAGTGGGGCGAGGCCCCGGTGGCCTACCTGGTATGCAGCTGCCGCATCGACGAAGTCGACTTGGAGCGCTACTGTCGGGGCCAGCTGGCATCATACAAACTGCCCCGGCGCTTGCGTTTTGTTGCCGCCTTGCCCCGCAATGCCATGGGAAAAGTGCAAAAGCATCTCTTGCCGCGAAGCGGCATCTGAACTGTCATGTGTTGTACTACATGTGATGTGTGGTACTGCATGAGATCGGCTGTGATTGAACTGTCAATGTTTTTTCTCGTTTTGGCGTAGGGCATATAGTGGGGATTTTGACTGCGAATACGTAGGTTGAATGCACTTGAAAGAAGCGACTGCACGCATCAAGATAAACAAGCTGCTGGAGTCAGCGGGCTGGCAGTTCTTTGCCGATGGGGATAAACCTGCCAACATCCGGCTCGAGGCTGGCGTCACCCTCAAGAAGCCGGACCTGGATGACCTGGGAGACGACTTCGAGAAGACGGCCAAGGGCTATGTCGATTTCCTGCTTCTCGACAGCCGGGGCTTTCCGCTCATTGTCCTGGAGGCCAAGGCGAAGGACAACAACCCGCAGGCAGGCAAGGAGCAGGCGCGGCGGTACGCCCGTTCACAGAACTGCCGCTTCGTCATCCTCTCCAACGGGAATTTGCACTACTTCTGGGATCTGGAGCGCGGCAATCCTTACATCATCACGTCCTTTCCTTCACCCGATTCGGTAGCAAGCTACCAGCGGGTCACGCCAAACCCGCGAAGGCTGATCGATGAGCGCGTGGAGGCGGACTACATCGTTCTCAGCCAGCGCCCGAACTACGCGTCGGCGGCGGCATGGAAGAACGAGGACGACCGGTCCGGTTTCATCGAGGACAATGGCCGCGGCTGTGGACCGGCGGCTGACGCTGCGGGAGATTTTGGAGAAGGTCTTTGACATCATTCCCAAGTTCAAATCCAAAGACGAGTTGCTGGAGGAGGAGTTCGCCAAGTTTGTCGCCGACCATCAGCCGGAGGCGGAGGGCGAGGCCGAGGCGATCCCGGTAATCAAGGCCTACTTCAAGGCATACGCCACCAGCGAAGAGGTCCGGCAGATCGTTGCCAGCCGTCAGCTCACCCGGCTTGCGACCAATGCCTCGCTTCCGCTGGACGATTACGCTCGCGTGCCGAATAAGTACCGCCTGCTCGTACCCGAGTACATCAAGGACTACGTTTCGTTGAATCAGTTTGCGGCATGAACAGTCCTCCCGGCTCGCCAAAAGCACAGAGAGACGAAAGACCGCCTATTCCATTCTATGTAGCTGAAAGTGTTATACTCTGAAGTAATCATGGAGGCGAGACAGTGAGCGTTGATTCAGAACCTGGACGATTTTCCGGTGACCACCGGCAGGGAGAGATCACGAAGCGCAGTTACCGGAATCCCCCTGTAGTCGAGGCGCTTTGCGAAATCTACTTCGCCGACTCGTCTTGGGATGACACTGTGCCCGGCGCGTTTTACGAGAGAGTCAGATCCAGATTTCCTAGAAAGCAACGGAGGGAAATTCAAGAAGCCAGGATCACGATGGGGCCCGAAACTTCGACGGCAGGCGTACAAAGGCTGCCGCCGTGGATGCAATTCCTTACCGAGGACGGCAGCCTCATGATACAGGTCGCCGAGAATCTTGTCGTGGTCAATCAGTTGCTCCCATATCGTCACTTTGAGAACTGGGAGCCGATCATATATGAGACGCTGAACGTATACAATGAGGTAGCCCTTCCCAAGAGAATCGTTCGCATTGGACTGCGATATATCAATCGGATAGAAATTCCCGGGACGATAATCCCTATGCAAGATTACTTCAAGATTTATCCGAATCTCCCGCCGTCCTTGGGAAACAGGCACGGCGCCTTTCTCGTAAGAGTAGAGGCGCCCCAGGCAGAGCCTGGACATTCTGTGTTGATCACATTTGGCCCCGCTGATTCTCCGCAGCTTGCCGGGGAAACACAGGCCTTCATGCTCGATCTTTACGACAGAGTCTCGCGTCCGTTAGACCCGAACGAGGCAGAATTGAAAAAGGAAGTGAGAATCGCCCATGACAATGTAGTTATGGCATTCGAAGGTAGTATTACCGACCGGCTTCGCGACCTGTTGGACGTGGAGGAACGGACGTGACAGGCGTAACACTCTTGGAAGACCAACTGTCGGTTGACATCTTTGTCTCCCCCGAGACAAGAGATTTCGGCCAGCCGATTCGGGACCTTCTTCAGGCCGGACTGAATGCAGGACTCTCCACTTCAGTCACCGAAGCCTCTCCATTTGCCCATGGGGAAGTTACTGCCGAAGAGTTTCGGCTTCTCATAGATACTCTGGAGAGAGAGTGCGCCCATCTTTCTTCTATACGCGAGTTTTCACAGCATCCGGCATACCTTCAGATCATTGGAATGGGGCCGCGGGCGCTGCCGCTGATTTTGAAGGAACTGGATGAAAGACCCGGTCACTGGTTCTTGGCGCTGCGAGAGATTACGCAGGAAAACCCCGTGCTTCCGGAACATAGAGGGATCATCTCAGAGATGGCGCAGGACTGGTTAGGCTGGGCAAGAGATAAGGGCCTGCGGTGGTAGACCTTGAGCGCTTGTTCCCCGGGCTCAGGGGCGCCGGTTACAGTATCACCAGCGAAGCTGAGCGGCAATACAATTGCATCGCATGGGCGGCGGGGGATGACTCTCATTGGTGGGAGCCGGACGATGAAGATCAGTACTACTGGCCGGAAGAAGCAATTAGAGAGTACACGATAAGAGCTTACGTGGAGGCATTCCAAAGTCTCGGATTCGAAATCTGCCAGGACGTCACTTGGGAAGAGGGAATAGAGAAGGTAGCGATTTTCGCTGATGCCAATGACGTTCCAACACATGCCGCCAGGCAGTTGGCCGATGGTACTTGGACGAGCAAGCTAGGGCAGGCAGAGGACATCATGCACATAGAGCTTGAGCATGTCAGTGGGGCATACTATGGAAAGCCTGTCTTAGTCCTGCAACGACGCAGAACTGAATCTTAACCGACTCGAAATTAACTGAGGGGTGTGCATAAATGTCACTGGAAAGCGGTAGCGATGTCAGAGATATTACGGTGTGGCAAGCCCCATTTGGCATTGACAATCATGGCAATCTGAATGGAAAGGGTCGCGAGGGCTAAACAAGAACAGACA
>JAJEDJ010000031.1 GCA_022821545.1 Caldilineaceae bacterium | reverse complement strand
TAAGCAAAGAGGAGTTGGTGGCAAGAGCGGTGGGGAAACACCCGGTCCCATCCCGAACCCGGCAGTAAAGTCCACCAGCGTCGATGGTAGTGCGGGGGCGACCCCGTGTGAGAGTAGACCGCTGCCAACCTCCTCTTTCTTAATATGTCAGTTTTCTTATACGTCGGTTTTCTTATACGTCAGTAGCTCGGAAACTCCCGCTAAGGGAGTTTTTTGTTTTCTCAGGGACGCGCCCAGGATAAAGTGCGGGAGCGTAGATGCCGCGCCATGCATGTCGGGATCTCGGGTATACTCTTCCCCGGCAGGTGAGATAGCCCGGTCTCAGGAGTGCATGGTATGATTGTGAAAGAAAGAATCAGCCCCAATCGCGTGCCGGGGCGAAGAGATCCGAGAGAATGTCGTTATGCCGCAAACAGGCCCCGCCAAACGGATCCTGGTCGTTGACGACGAACCGCGTATGGTGCGGTTCGTGAAGATGAATCTGGACCTGGAAGGCTACCAGACGCTGGAAGCCAATGACGGCATCCAGGCGCTGGAAAAGATCCGCGAATATGAACCCAATCTCGTCCTTCTGGACGTTGAAATGCCGGGCCTGGACGGTTTCGAAACACTCAAACGGCTGCGCGAAATCAGCGATATTCCCGCCATTATGCTGACGGTGCGCTCCGACGAGGAAGACCAAATCAAAGGGTTGGACCTGGGCGCGGATGACTACGTGGCAAAGCCGTTCAGCCCGCGGGAACTGTCCAGCCGGATCCGTGCGGTGTTGCGCCGCTTTGAAGTGACCAATTCCCGGCCGGAAGATCAGATTATCACCATCGATGACCGCTTGCAGGTCGACCTGCAGCGGCGTGATGTAATTGTCGACGGCGAACGACTGAGTTTGCGCCCTACCGAATACCGGCTCCTCCACCAGCTCATTCAGAACGCCGGTTGGGTGGTCCCCCACGAGGTGCTGCTGACGAAAGTATGGGGGCACGAATACGTAAACGACAATCACCTGTTGCGTCTGTATATCACCTATCTCCGCAAAAAAATCGAAACGGACCCATCAAAGCCGCGCTACATATTCACCGAACGGGGTCTGGGGTATCGCTTTCGCGACTACAAGGAATCAGTTCAGTCCTGACCCGTTTCAGAATCGTCAAACGATCCGGCAGGATCATTTTTGAACATAGCGCCGACTATGATAACATTCATAGTCGGTCTGTGATGGCTTAACATTTCCAACCGTTCAGATCGAGTTAATATCCATTCAACACGTCCTGGGACTGAGGAATGGGGTGCCGCCAAGACGCGGTCATTCCCAGCGCGAACAGGGCGGAAGAGAAACCCTGGAGGCTCTTGTGGCATCAGTCGTTACCATGAAGCAGCTGCTGGAGGCCGGCGTGCATTTCGGGCACAGGACCCGGCGCTGGAACCCGAAAATGCGTCAGTATATCTTTACTGAACGCAGTGGAATTCACATCATCGATCTGCACCAGACGATGACGCGAATCAACGAATACTATGAGATGGTGCGTCGTCTGGTCGCCGACGGCGGCACAGTCCTGTTTGTCGGTACCAAGAGGCAGGCGCAGGGCACCGTCGAACAGGAGGCGACCCGCTGCGGGATGCCCTACATCCACAATCGCTGGCTGGGGGGCACGCTGACAAATTGGGCCACGATCAAACAGCGAATCGACTATCTGAATCGCCAGGAGCGCCGTAAGTCCAATGGCGAATTCCAGTCGCTTCCCAAGATCGAGCAACTGGTCATCGATCGTGAACTCGCCAAGTTGAATCGTCGTATCGGCGGGATCAAGACGCTCACCGCAATGCCCAATCTCATCTTCGTGATCGATACGCAACGGGAAGAGTTGGCCGTCAAGGAATCGAACAAGATCGGCATCCCTCTGATCGCAGTGGCGGATACCAACTCCGACCCGGACGAAATCACTTATGTCATTCCTGGCAATGATGATGCGATTCGAGCCGTTAAACTGATTACACGGATCATCGCTGATGCAGTTGAAGAGGGACGGCGTTTCCGCGAAGTGGATATGGTAGAGACCGGACAGGTTTCTGACGACGAACTGGCGGAATTGGAGCAGTACCTCGGGCCGAGCACTCTGGCCAAGCTGCAAGGCATGGAAGAAGAAGGACAGGAAGCCCAAGCAAGCGAACTCGCAGTGCCGGCCGCCGGCGACTCTGAGGCAGAGAATACAGCGGCTGTCGCTGCAGCGGAACAAGCTCAGACGGGCGAAGAAGCGGCCCCCGAACAGGCGGAAACTGAGCCGGTCAACGAAGAGGGGTAGCCGCCGCTGCTGTGCATTGGTCTGGCCTATACACCGGCCGCAGCGCAACAGCCAGTATCTGCAGCATTGTCATGTCGAAATGGCGGCGCAGAGTCAATTGAGCGCCGAAATCGGACAATCAGACGTAATCGTCCGCACGGCTGCGAAGGCGTAGAGTTAGCGCAGTGCGGACGATTACGCGGAAACAGCATGCACGCACTGACGTGTGAAAAATCTGCGGCAGGGGAATCAGGAGGAGGAGTATGGCTGCAATCACAGCACAGATGGTGAAAGAACTGCGAGGCGCGACGGGGGCCGGTATTCTCGACTGCAAGACGGCGCTGAACGAAAATAATGGCGATTTTGACAAAGCCGTGGAATATCTGCGCGAAAAGGGGCTGGCGGCCGCGGCCAAGAAGGCCGACCGCGACGCCCATGAAGGTATTATCGGCGCCTATATCCACCACGGCAGCAAGGTCGCCGCCATGGTCGAACTCAACTGCGAAACCGATTTCGTAGCCCGCACCGAGCAGTTTCAAGAACTGGCGCGAGACCTGGCCATGCACGTCGTGGCATCCAACCCGGAATACGTGGCTCGGGAGGAGGTCCCCACCGATATTCTGGACAGGGAAATTGCAATCTACAAGGCCCAGGCACAGGGCAGCGGCAAGCCCGAAAACATCCTTGATCGCATCGCCGAAGGCAAGCTCGAAAAATGGTACGGCGATGTCTGTCTGATGGAGCAGGAATACTTTAAGGACTCTGACAAGAACGTCAAGGATGTCCTCGTCGAAAACATCGCCAGCCTTGGCGAAAATATCCAGGTCCGTCGCTTTAGTCGTCTGCAAATTGGCTGAACGCCTCGCCAGTCCAGCCCAACCTCTTTGGGCTGGACTTTTTTATGTCATCGCCGGCGCCCCGTCAGGAAGCGGCGCCCATTTCAAGGAGTTGCTGTAATGGATGCTCTCAAATACCGCCGCGTTCTGCTCAAAATGGGAGGCGAGGCGCTGGCCGGCGAAGGCGGATTCGGCATCGATCCCAGATGCGCTGAAGAAGCGGCGCAGAAGATCCGGGCGATCGTCAACCTGGGCGCAGAAGTGGCCTTGGTCATCGGCGGCGGCAACATGTGGCGGGGCAAGGAGGATGGCCTCGATCACGGCATGGAGCGGGTCACAGCCGACCATATCGGCATGCTGGCGACGGTGATGAACGCACTCGCGCTGCAGGATGCCCTCGAGCGCGCCGGCCTGCCCACACGCGTCATGACCGGCATCGAAATTCGAGCCGTGGCTGAACCCTACATTCAGCGCCGGGCCATTCGCCATCTGGAAAAGGGACGCGTTGTCATCTTCGGCGCCGGCACCGGCAATCCCTACTTCACCACAGATACGGCAGCCAGCCTGCGTGCCATGGAGATCGACGCCGAAATCCTGATCAAAGCGACAAAGGTGGATGCAGTCTACGACAAAGACCCGAAGGAAAACAGTGATGCCCGCCGCTTCAAACAGCTCTCCTATATTGACGCCCTCAACATGCGTATAGGCGTAATGGATAGTACCGCCATCGCCATGTGCATGGACAACAACCTGCCCATTTCGGTGGTCAACGTCTGGACCGAAGACGCTCTCGTAAGGGTCGTCAAGGGCGAGCCGGTCGGCACCGTCTTCTCCGGCTAAACCTTAGCCTGACGGCGTTGGCCCCCACCGGGTATCAAACATCGTTTTCCGATTGTTCTGTACCTCTGCTAAAATATCAAGACAACTGCCGTTCCTTCATATCTTGGATTTCCGGCGATAACCCGCGAACCCAGCTTCAGCCGCCGACCCACCCCCTGGCGAAATGGGCCATGCCGCCAACGCCAACTGCAAGGCCCCCAATTGGCCTCAGGACTGCGAACAAGCCCTCTCGCGCCTCTGATGTGGAAGGAGTGCCATTGTGATAGAAGACATTTTGGATGAAACACGCGATCGCATGAACAAAGCGATCAACAGTTTGCAATCAGACCTGATGGCAATCCGCACAGGTCGCGCCAGCCCCGCGCTTGTGGAGCGTCTTAGCGTCGATTATCACGGCGTCCCGACCCCACTCATGCAAATCGCATCGATCTCGGTTCCGGAGGCGCAAACTCTCCAGATTCGCCCCTATACCCCAACCGACATCGGGGCCATCGAGCGGGCCATCGCCATGTCCGACATCGGTCTGACACCGAGCAACGACGGCAAGCAGATCCACCTGACAATCCCCCCTTTGACTGAAGAACGTCGCCGCGATCTGACAAAACAGGTTTCTCGGCGTGCCGAGGAGGCCCGCGTCGCAATCCGCAACATCAGGCGGGATGCGATCAAAGATATGCGTTCTTTTGAGGACGAGAGCCTGATCACCGAGGATGACCTGCGTGACGGCCAGGACCAGGCTCAAGATGTCACCAATGACTTCGTGGCCAGCGTGGACGAAATTGCACGCGACAAAGAAACCGAAATCATGACCATCTGACCGACAAGGAGTCAGTGTTCCATTGAGCAGTCCCGATGTAATTCGGCAGAGCCCGCATAACCTGATCGAAGACGCTTTCCCTCCTCTCGCCAGAGTTCCCTACCATGTAGGGATTATCATGGACGGAAATGGCCGTTGGGCAAAGGAAAGAGGCCTGCTTCGATTTCTCGGCCATCGCGCCGGCGTCGATAATATCCAGCCGGTCCTCGAGGCCTCTGTCGAATTCGGCATCAAAGTCCTGACCATCTACGCCTTTTCCACCGAGAACTGGTCCCGACCTATCGAGGAGGTATCTGGGCTGATGCGGCTGCTGGGAACGACGTTGCGCAACCGGCTGCAGGAACTCCACGAAAACGGTGTGCAGATTCGCCACAGCGGACGCCTGGCCGGTATCAGCGAGGAACTTCAAAAACAGATTCTGCACGCACTTGATTACACCAAACACAACGACAGAATCATCCTGAACGTGGCCTTCAACTACGGTGGACGCGGTGAGATCGTGGACGCCACCCGCCGCATCATCCGAGATGGAATCGACCCCGATTCTCTCAGCGAAGAGACCTTCAGCCGCTACCTGTACACGAACGGCCTGCCGGACCCGGATCTGATCATCCGTACCGGTGGAGATTGGCGGATGAGCAACTTTCTTATTTGGCAGTCAGTCTATGCCGAGTACTATTCAACCCCGACATACTGGCCGACTTTCGACAAGGCGGAGTTATACAAAGCGCTGCTCGAATTCAATCGCCGCAGCCGTCGTTTTGGCGGCGTGCCCGACGCGGATTAGACTTTTCCACTTTGCAGAACGTCCCAGGCCCCCTTCTCCCCCTGAACCTTGTAATCCTGTAATCGGATATCGATAACGGTGAAACGACGAGTCATCGCTGGCCTGATTGCGCTGGTTCCGGTCCTGCTCGCGCTCTGGTACGGCGGTCTGTGGTGGGTACTTCTGCTCACCTTCTTCACATCGCTGGGGGCATATGAATACTATGTCCTGATCGAGAGGAGCGGCTACAGGCCGGCCCGCTGGTACGGCTTCGCCTGGACGCTGACGTTGATGTTCTCCTTTTGGCCCCTCGTCCCAATCGAGCCGGAGCTCGTCCTCACATTCGGCTTCATCATCATCTTCATCCGCATCCTGTTGTCTCAACAGGGCACTCCCCCTCACGCGAACGGCGGCAGCCCGGACAGCTCGGGCGCAAGCGACCCGTCTCAACCTGAAACAGAGACTGCCGCGCAAGGGCAGGACCATAAGCCTTTTCGCAACTGGGCGCTCACCGTTGCCGGCGCCAGCTATCTCGGCATCATGATGGGCCAGGCCCTGGCTCTGCGCCTCCTTCCCAATGGGCTCTACTGGATGCTGCTCGGGCTCGGCGTCACGATGATCAACGACAGCGCCGCCTACTTTGTCGGCGTCACCATCGGACGCAAGCGAATTCTGCCCGCGCTCAGTCCTAAAAAAAGTTGGGAAGGAACCGTCGGCGGCTGGATTGCGGCGACACTTACCGGTGCGGCGGTGGCGTTCTGGTCGCCTCTCGATCTTGCGGTCTGGCTTGGGGCGCTGATAGGTCTGGTGGGCGGAATCCTCGCACTCTTCGGCGATCTGGCCATCAGCATGCTCAAACGACAGATCGGCGTCAAGGATAGCGGAGTCTTTCTCCCCGGCCACGGCGGATTCCTCGACCGGCTCGACAGCATCATGTTCGTGCTGCCGTTCGTCTTTCAGATGGCCCTGCTTCTCGGCGCAGCGTAGCTCTTATTCATCCTCGTCCCAGCCGCGGCCCTCCCCCAACTGCGGGCGCAGGTATCTTGTCAGTCGCATGCCTCTCGTAGCGCGGTCAGGTTTTCGGCAACGCTGCTGTCCGTGTTGAAAACGGCGCTGCCGACAACGATGACATTGGCGCCGTTGCGAAGCACGTCCCGGATGTTGCCCACACCAATGCCGCCGTCCACTTCCAGATCGCAGGTGGGGTTGTACTCATCCAGCAGCTTGCGCGTGCGCCGCAGTTTGCTGGTCATCGTCTGGATAAAGCGCTGGCTGCCGAAGCCGGGATTGACACTCATCACCAGCACCTGGTCGACAAAGGGAGCGATCTCGCGAACACTTTCGATTGGGGTAGAAGGGTTCACAGCCACGCCAACCTGGCAGCCCAGATCGACGACCTGCTGCACGGCTCGATGCAGATGAACGCACGCTTCCAGGTGGATGGTGATGATATTCGCGCCGGCGGTTGCGAATGCATCCAAATGCCGTTCCGGCTCCTCGATCATCAAGTGTACGTCCAGGGGCAGCTGCGTGATCCGGTTGGCCGCCTCCACCACCAGCGGACCGAAGGTGATATTGGGCACAAATCTCCCATCCATGACATCCAGATGGAGCAGGTCGGCCCCGCCCTCTTCTGCCGCCTGAATCTGCTCCTGCAGACGACCGAAATCAGCGGTAAGTATGGACGGGGCCAGTTTAACCGCATGTGCCACCATCGCAAGCACCTCCTCAATTTATGTCGAGAGTGGACCGGACTTCAGGAGGGGTGGCCGCCGCGTGGCCGCCAGGCCCCCCTGCGATTGTATCTTCTCGTTCCTTGGCCGCGCCCATTACCTGAATCAACTCACTGATGTCGTCCAGGGTAATCAGTCCCAGAAATTGATCCTGGTCCTGGACGATGATCACCCGGCTCCCCGCCTCCAACATCTGTTCCCATACGTCAGCCAGGGTCGTATCCCCTCCGGTGACGGGCACACGCGCCCGTGGAATCATCACGTCGACGATTCGCCCATCCTGCCCCTGCCCGCGCAGCGTCGCCACAAGTCTCGGGCGAGTGAGCACGCCGACCAGATTATTCCCCAGATCGTGTACCGGAAAATCTCCTTGGTAGGTCGTCATAATATAGTCGACCGCCCGGCTGATCGGTTCGCTCGTATACAGCACACGTGCATCTTTGTTCACAGCCTGGCGAGCGCTGAAATCCTTCAGTACATAGCGGCTCTGCACTGCCTCCAACTCGCCGCGACCGCCCACATAGACGAAAAACGCGACCAGCAGCAGAAATATGCCCCCTCCGGAGATGCCCCAGATTGCGAACAATATCGCCATGCCCCGTCCAATCAGAACGGCAATTCGCGTCGCCGGAACATACCGCAGACGCAACGCCAGCAGGGCGCGCAGAATGCGTCCGCCATCCATCGGGAACGCCGGCAGTAGATTGAAAATGCCCAGCAGGAGATTCGTTCCCGCCAGCGTAAGCAATAGACCGCCCACGCTCATCGACTGTGCTGTGCGCATCAGGGCCGAAACCAACGCCCACATCGAACCGGTGCCTATACTCATGGACACCACCAGCAGCGCGGCCGGCAGCAGCACCGCAGCCAGCGCGAAGTTGACCGCTGGGCCGGCAATCGCGATCAGAAACTCCTGCATTGGTTTGCGGGGCATGCGCTCCAACTGGGCGACCCCACCAATAGGCAGCAGTGTGATATGCGGTACATTTACTCCGAAATACTTCGCCATAATAGCGTGACCGAACTCATGCAACACCACACAGACAAAGAGCAGCAGTATGACGACGACGCCGTAGATTGCGCCGGCCGCCAAACTGCTGGCATTGCGGCCGAAGAGAAACGCCCCGTAAAAGAGAATCAGGATAAAGGACCAGTGGACCTGGATGTCGACACCCCAAATTCGGGCGATCTTCAATGAATTTCCCATTTGTATCTCTTTCACTATCGGCCTCTTCCTGCGCCGGTTTGTACCGGCCATGCTTCTCTACCGCAGGTCGCCCGGCTCGCCCTGGTTGCAAGTTGAGCATGGACACGATGCCCGCAATGAGGAAAAGCCGTAGATTCCATTGCCGTGTCCATCGGCCCAGGTAAAGCGGACTGCATAATTGCCTACCAGCTCCGCGCTGCTAACCTGAGGATCAGGGGGCGGGCCGACAGCCAGCCGCAATGGGTCCTCCTCGGCCTGCCGTCTCTCCTCACGGCAGGACGCGCATGGACAGACGCTTCGCATCCAGGCCAGACGGTAGACGCTGCGATGCCCGTCCGTCCAATCAATCGTCAATGTTCCAGCCGACCGGTCAACGGTCATATCAGTCGGCTGACAGGCATCCCGTGTCTGTGCAAGCCTCATCTGCCATTTCCGCCCCTGCTCATCAGGGCCTCCATCAGCTCGATGGGCAACGGAAAGACAACCGTGCTGTTGTGTTCCGCGCTGATCTCCGTCAGCGTCTGCAAATAGCGCAACTGCAGCGCCCCGGCCTGGCTGGACATGACCTCCGCCGCATCGGCCAGCGTCTGCGAAGCCTGCAATTCACCCTCAGCGTGGATGATCTTGGCGCGCTTCTCCCGCTCCGCTTCGGCCTGCCGGGCCATGGCCCGCTGCATCGACTGCGGCAGCTCCACATCCTTCACTTCGACGACACTTACCTTTACACCCCACGGCTCGGTCTGCTCGTCGATGATCTGCTGAAGCTGCTGGTTGATCTGGTCCCGCTCCGACAGCAGTTCATC
Source organism: Caldilineaceae bacterium (assembly GCA_022821545.1). Classification (GTDB taxonomy): domain Bacteria; phylum Chloroflexota; class Anaerolineae; order Caldilineales; family Caldilineaceae; genus Bin5. Next base: position 6,349 of record JAJEDJ010000031.1, on the reverse strand, counting down.
CAGCTCACTCTGCCCCAGAACGGAGCGCAGCGTCGTCTGGGCAATCTGCTGGGTCGCCAGAAGATAGTTGGCCACGTTGATGACCGCATCCTCGGGGGACAGCACCCGAAAATAGCAGACGGCATTGACTTTGACAGTCACATTGTCCTTCGTTATGGCCTCCTGCGTCGGCACATCCAACGTGACGACCCGCAGGTCGACCGGCCGCATCTGATCGACCACTGGGATCAACCAGAACAGGCCGGGCCCTTTGGCGCCCGTCACCCGCCCCAATCGGAAAATAACCCCACGCTCGTACTCCTTGACAATGCGCAATGATGCCCGCAAAAGCCAGACCAGCAGCAGTGCGGCGACGATGTAGATCGGAATGTTTGTGAGTATGCCTTCCATTAATAGGCTCCTGTCGACAGGTCACGCCAACGCGTGACAGCGTCCCCGGTATCATTATATCTTCTACCACACCTAGCGGCAACTGGTCTGGAACCATCCTCCTTTCCGTCCCATTTGCCCACCCGCTCCCCCTAATTGAGGCGCCGTTCGCGCGCCGTCTCCTGCAACCTTCCACTATCGACTATCCACTGACCACTGCAGTCCCCCCTCCGTTCGCGAGTGCCTGCATGCGCGGGAATTGACGCAGCCACATACAGTCGATATGATTTGTTCGGAGAAGAGAGCGTGACGCGCCTGATGACACTTGCAGAGGAAAACTCTTATGGCTGAAGATCCTCGTCCACCACTGTCGGGGAAATGGCTGCGGCTTGCGACCGCTGCGGCCGCACTGGCAATCATCGCAGCTGTCGCTTACATCGGCAGCCTGCTCCTGTTTGGCCCAACCCTGTCTGAAACCTCCCTGCGCTGGTGGAATTCTGGGGGCGGGCCCAATGGCGGTGTCCAAGCGGTCCCGACCGAGCCGGTCGCCGCCCAAACGCTGCAAGTGGTCGCCACCTTCACGCCGGCGCCCCAATACACACCAACCGACACCCCCCCGCCCAAATCGACCGACACGCCCACACCCGCGTACCCGGAGGCGGTCGTACTCACCGAGACGCTGAACCTGCGGGCCGGGCCGGGTACCGTTTACGGCATTGTCGGCCAGGTGCTGGCGGGCCAGCGATTCCGCATCACAGGCCGCAACGAGGCCAAAGACTGGCTGAAGATCTGCTGCCCTGCGGGAGCCAATCGAGAAAGCTGGATCAGCGCCGACTTCGCACAGAGCAATCTGTCGCCTTCGAGATTGCCTGTTGCCCAGGCTCCGCCAACGCCGACGCCAACCGCCACGATCGACGCGCCCACTCTCGACGAGGTCGATCTCACCCTGCCTGCCCAGGGAGGATTTGACTCGCCCAGAAGCATGAATCCACTGACGGGCCAGCCCTTGGAGGCCGCACGCGGGGGGCTGCGTCCGGTCATTGTCTGCGTCAACAACGACATCGCCGCCCGTCCGCAGTATGGTATCGGCCAGGCCGATGTAATGTATGAATTTCTGATGGAAGGGTTAAGCCTGACACGGTTCAGCGCGGTCTACTACGGCGCCGACAGCGAGGAAATCGGCCCCGTGCGCAGCGCCCGCTTGCTCAACTACTACCTCGGCGCACTGTATGACGCGGGACTGTTCTGCTCCGGGGCCAGTGACGGCGTTCGCTATCAGCTCAAGAACGAGAATACGCTCTTTCCCTATCTGGACCTGGATCTGGACGATCCGGAGAGTACCCGCTACGCCCGCTCCGTTGGCAACGACTATCGCACGCGCCTGCGTACCAGCAGCGAGATGTTGCGCCTATGGCTCGCAGATTGGGCTGTCGAGCGGGCGCCGTCCATCCAGGGATTTACCTTTGGCGGCCCGGCTGTCGGTGGTGCATCCGCCAACTTTATCCGGATCCCCTATCCCTCAGTCACGGCCAGCCAGGTTGCCTATCACTACGACGCCGGCAGCGGGCGCTATCTGCGGTCATTGGGGGGTGTTGTCCATCGGGACGGCAACAGCGGCCAGCAGATCGCGGTCGAAAATGTTATCGTTCAGTACATGCCTCACACGCCTGTGAATATCGTGGAAGACGCCTACGGCAACCTGAGCCTTCTCATCAACCCCTTCGGCGCCGGCAGAGTCATCATCTTCCGCGACGGTCTCGCTTATGAAGGGACCTGGCGTAACGACCGGAGTGGGGAGCTGCCCCGTTTCTTCGCTGCCGACGGCGTCGAGATTCCCCTGAAGCCGGGACGGTCGTGGATCAGCATCGTCCCACTTTCATACGGGATCGCCTATGAGTAACCGTCGCATTGCAACACTTTGGAGGTTCGGCTACAAGGCCGAGCTGACGTCACAGCCTTAGTCCAAGTCATAGCGGTGCAGCAGATACGTCTCCCGGCTCAAGAGCCCCATGGCTTTCAGGAAGGCCGAGCCGGCGCGGGCGGTTGAGGGCAGCGGCCCCGCTGTTACCGTCTGCCAACCGCTCGCGGGGCCCGCCGACAGCATCTGCTGCCACAACTGTCTGCCGATTCCCCGCTGCCGATACTCCGCATCAACCCCCATAAACAGGATGCGCACAGAACGCGGCTGCCGCAGTTCCAGGGCATGTAGCAGCAAGCCCCCCAGCAAAGAGCGTCCGCCGCGACTGCGGCGCAGTGGGCCGCCGCAGTCCGGCTGTGCCAGAAGATAGCCCACCGGCTTGCCATCGACCTCCGCCATCCATGCCAGCGTCGGGCGGCGCAGGATCCACCACAGCAAAAACTGCGTCTCCGGCCCATCCGGGAGCGGGAAATCTGCCCACGCAGGAACTGTCTGGCTGAAAAGCGGCAGCAAGTCGGCAGCCAGCTGGTTCGGGTCCAGGGTATGAATCACTGCCGGGCCGGAAACAGGCGCCCCTGCACCTGTGTATGCGCCCGTCTCCATCGTGTAAAGCAGACTGCGTCCCAACGGCCGGCAGACAGTCGAAAACAGCTCAGGCACATAGGGGGGAGCATACGGCGCGTGCAACGGCGGCTCAAGATGGAACTGATCCTGCAGCACGCCTGTGCCCAGGTAGGGAGACAGCCCAACGGGCAGAATCAGACGGCGGATTCCCTCATGTCCGACATGCTCCTGCACCGCGTGTAAAAGACGCTCCAGGCTCTCCTGGTTATTGGCGGCGTGCAGCATTGCCAGGTGCGCAGTGCTGTCGGTGCGGCGCGGGTCGCGCAGAACAACCGCGGCCGCAACCGGCTCCTCCATCAGAACCCCCTGATTGATGTTCGGGAACGGCTGATCGCTGACATTGGCCTGCCGGCGCCGCGGGAGAGCTTCAACCACCATATAATGGGGCCGGCTCCGTTCCAGATGCGTGAACTGCCTGGACACGACCGCCTGCCGCAACCGGCTCCACGCCGGCGGTGTCCAGCGCGAGTCGTCGGCGTAGATGCGCCACCATTTGCGCATAAAACCTGCCCGCCCCCAATATCCTTCGGCTGTCTCAACCCGAAAATTGAAATACTGTGCCATTCTTGACGCTTTCAAACCTTACGAATTGGGGAAAACCATGGGGATAACTTCCGCCAATTCGGGATAACTGCTGCAATGATGCGGATAACTCTACTGTTTGTCTACGAACAGAATCTGATCTCTCTACTCACCCCGAAGTTTCAAAACGTATTGACCCCGTCGGCGTTGTAGAAATTCGCCTATATTGACTGAAATACTCGCTAGGCGCTATATATAGTAACAATCAGGCTCCCTTTAACTGTTTCACGGGCGGATTGTTCGGGCCTTCCATCTTCATTGTGATTGTCTGCCGCTGCCCTATTTGATACACTGCTTATTCATACAATTTATCCACACAATTGTAGCGAAGAGGCATAGCAGGCGTTCGATTGACACAATTTCCAGCGGTCCTGGAGCCAGTCGGACAGGTTGGTGTCTGTCTTGTAGTTCCCCCAACGGCAGCCAGACTGAACTGCTTGCGATTTCGTCTATCTCTTGCCCTCCCTTTCGCCTGTTTTTCTGAATCCGCGCGAACAAAAATCCCTTGCGCTTCGTCATTCATTGAGGAACAGGAGAGTGAAAAGGAGTTGTTTTGAATACAGACTGGCAATCCGTATCCTCATCACGCCGCAGTGACAATCCTCTGTACGAACGCGCTCAGCCTTCTTCGTCCCGGTCCACCGAGACCCCGCCAGAAGATCAGGGGAGAGCTGAACAAGCGGAGCAATCCGAATTGCAGACGGAAGCCGCCTCCGCTGACGAGCGGATTCAGGCAGTTAACCCAGACTTGAACCCGGAAGAAATCTGGCAGAAAACTCTGCACGAACTGGCGTTGCAGATGCCTGCCACCACCTTTGAAACCTGGGTGCGCGACACATCCATCATCGGCTACAAAGAAGGCGAATTCACCGTCGGCGCGCCCCATGCCTGGGCTCGAGATTGGCTGCAGAGCCGTCTGCGCAATAAGATCAAAGGCATTCTGAATCAGTTGACTGGTCGTTCAGTGCAGGTCTTCTTTGAAGTGCGCCCCCAACCGCAGAAGCGATCCGAATCGCCAGAGTCGGCGCCTCTGTATGCGGATGTGCAGTACGCGGCGCCTGAAGCGACGCCCGAAACAACGTCGAAGCCCGCGCAAGTCGGCTCTACCATCGCTGGTGCCGCCAACCCGGCCGATCCTGTACAGACCAATCCCCCGCGCCGCCGCGATGCGGTTCGGACCCCCGCTGCGGCTTCCGTAACCAGGTCGGACGCGACGCTTCAAAGCGGTGTGTTCAATCCCCGCTATACCTTCGACACATTCGTGGTCGGAAACCACAACCGTCTGGCCCATGCCGCGGCCCAGTCCATTGTGGAACAACCCGGTCATCGCTTCAACCCACTCTTTGTGTATGGAGGTGTCGGCTTGGGAAAGACACATCTCCTCCACGCAATTGGCCATGCCATGACAAGGCACGGAATGCAGGTGCTTTACTGTTCGTCGGAACAGTTTACAAATGACCTCATCAGCGCCATTCGCCAGCAAAACACCGAAGAGTATCGCAACAAGTACCGTCAGGTGGACCTGCTCCTGATCGATGATATTCAGTTTATCGGCGGCAAAGAAAGTACGCAAGAGGAGTTCTTCCACACTTTTAATCATCTCCACGCCGGCGGCCGTCAGGTGGTCATCAGCAGTGATCGACCACCGAAAGAGATCGCGACCCTGGAAGCCCGCCTGCGCAGCCGTTTCGAAGGGGGCTTGCAGGCCGATATCTCGCAACCGGATCTGGAAACCCGCGTCGCCATTTTGCAATCCAAGGCCCAGTCGATCAACCAGACCATCTCGACCGACGTGCTGATGCTGATCGCAGAACGGGTGGAGAGCAACATCCGAGAGTTGGAAGGCGCGCTCAATCGCCTCATTATTCAGGCCCCCTTCCACGACAGGCAGCTGGACCGTTCCGTGGCTGAAGGCATACTGGACACGCTCGTACCACAGCGACGGCCCCGCGAAGCAGCCAGCGTCGTACAGATCGTTGCCAGGCATTTCCATCTGACCGAAGAAACCCTGCTCGGACGGTCGCGCACGAAGGAGATCGCCAACGCCCGTCAAATGGCCATGTACCTGCTGCGAGAAGAAAACGGTCTGTCGCTGATCAACATCGGCGAACTTCTGGGTGGGCGGGATCACAGCACCGTTCGCCATGGCGTGGAGAAAGTTGCCCAGGACATTGAACGGGATGAAGGAGTTCGCAAAGAAGTCGTGGCCTTGCGGGAGAAGATATACGAGCCGCCCGGTTCGTGAGCGCCAGGCAAAAGCAAGTGATGGAGTTCAGGAGACAATTGAACGGCCCGCTGGAGGAGACCCGCGCCCGTCGAACCGTGCGGGGCCTCCCACAGCCCATGCACGTCAGCGCCTTCAGATCGTTATCCGCGCCGTCTGAAAATGGTTCGCTGGAAAGGCTCACCGAACCCGTAGCTTAGTTCCTTCTCTTTTAAGGCGCTTGCATACTCCTTGCACATACAGTACACTTAGAAACAGCGTCATCTCTCTGCCACCGAGTAGCCAATCTGTAAATTTGGTTGCCATGATTTGCTGCTATATGGCAGCGATAAGATGATGCAACCGCCGAACAGCGACACTCTGTCACGGCGGTATCAATTTTTTTTGTAACCTCTATTCGGCCCTGGGCCGGTAGAGCACTGGAGCCTGCGATGGCGGATACCGGTCGTCAAAGAGCATTGGATACAACCCTCGCCACCCTCAACAAACGTTATGGGGATGGGGTGATCATGAGGCTGGGAGAGGCGACCCGGCTGGACGTGGCCTCGATCCCGACGGGCAGTCTGAGCCTGGATATAGCGCTGGGAGTGGGAGGGATACCCCGCGGACGGATCATCGAGGTATATGGGCCG
>JAJEDJ010000044.1 GCA_022821545.1 Caldilineaceae bacterium | reverse complement strand
CAAGCAATCTGGTATGCGCTGGTCACGTTTAGGCGCTCAAGCCATGCTCGCCCTGCGCTCAACTCTACTTAGCCAGCCTAATCTTAACCCGCTTGCTATCCTTGGCCTCACCTGACTTATCAAACAATTTGGGATGCACCCAGGGGCGAAGCGGCGCAGGTTAATTTCTACAACCCCCGTTAATGCGCCATTGGGCCCTATTGGCGACCCGGAGAGTTGGCAATAAATCGGAATTGCGATGCCTTGTCACGTCGGCTATACTGTTGGTCAAATCCGCCGGTTGATTCAAGCCCGCCAATTATGGCGGGAAGGATATGTCGCGGCGGAAACTGCAGTGTACGCTAAATCAGCGAAGCAAGGCAAACGGAATCAGCTTTCCAGTGAACTACAACCCGGTCGGTTTCGACATTGCCACAGGAGCAGTGGCGGCGGTGGCTGCGGCCCTGGAAAACAAATTTCACTATCCTGCCGCAAACGCAAAGCTGGGACGTCAACTGTCTCTGCTACGCCTGAGTTCCCGTCTTCCTCGCAGTTGGGGAGCCGGTCTGGCTGTCTGGGCTACCGAGAATCGCCCTCACAACCGTTCGCTTTCCTTTAACCTGACGACGGCGGATCTTGCCCACTGGAACGTAGGTCAGTATGACAATCTGGAGCCGGACAGGCGCTTCGATACGATTGTCATCGGAGTTCCTTCAGGGGCTACGGCCCACCTGTGCTCCTCCCTGGGCGCCCCTCTTCTGGCCGACAGCTTTCCCATTGCCTTCTCCTCTCGAGGCAAGCCGGACGACATTGCCGGCTATCAGCAGCGCAGTGTTGACCTGCTTACGCCAATACTGAATCACAATCCTGACTTACTGGCGGTAAGTGTCTTTGATCCCATCCATGCCCGGCAGCAGATCAAGAGGAGTGTAAGCATCTACCTGAAGCTGGCAACGCTTCCTGACCAATACAAGAGGTTCATTCGAGAGCGCCTTATGCCCGGCGGCTCCCTGCTTCTTCTGACCTGCTCATCCCGGTGGAGCCAGTACGAAGTCGGCGCGCGACACAGATTGCAGATTGGAGGATACGGGGGTTTTACGGACCAGGAGTTTATTCGGGGTACGCCCTGGTTGGATGACTGGCTGCACGAAGAAGGGGGCGTGCAACGCAGTGGGTGGCGTCTTTCTCGCCACTGGACATATCAGCCGGAAGCCCAGTGGGGCTCAATCTCTGGCTTTGCCACCTCCGTGCGCGACTACGCCGGCGATGAAGGCTTTCCGATTTACACTCTTTCCTTCTCCTCCGTCGATGAGATAAGTCGGATGGGATTCTACGCCTGGCAATGGCTTTATTATCTGCTGCGGATCCAGCCCGGGGCGATACTGATCGAGAGCGGCCCGCAGATGAATCCCGTAATTGGACTTCGAAGTCCTGTTATCCCCTTTTGGCTGCCTTCTACCTGCACTCGAAGTCATCACCTCTTGCAAGGGATTCTGCCTGACTTTCCACCTCGGATTCCCGTTCTCTTTCAAGCTTGGCCTACGGGAAACCTCACTCCGGACGTGATTCCTGCCAAGATCTGGAATACCACCCTCTCGGGCCGGCACGGGCGCTGGCTGGGAGGCGATCCTCTGCGGTTCCCCGCCGACTTCTCAACGATCGCACAGATGACGCCGGCTATAGAGGAGTGGAGCAGGCGCCACAGCCACAAGTTACATCGCTATCTGCACTGCGATGAGTTGATTGAATTGCAGTCATTGGTGGCGAACGGCGGCGGCGAATCAGAAGAGCTGCCTCAGGAAAGTACGACGGAGCCGGAGTACTAGACCTATGTATCTGTCCTGTTGTGTGTGGGCATTGACCGCTCCGCAAAATGAAGTCATTGCTGACATGCGTTCCCTGGGATTCAAGAGCATCGATATCAGGCCTGACTTTCTGCAGCCGGAGGATTCTCAGATACTGAAGGATTCGCCGTCACTGAACGTCTCTTCAGTAGCAGCTTCCTTCGGGGCGCCAGAGGGCGCCGCGCTCGAAAGTTCGAATGCCGAAGCGCGCCAAAAGGCCGCGGCACACGTTGAGGAAGTGGTGAAACAGTGCGCGGCGTTGGGAGGAAGCGTAGTCTACCTGGTGCCCGGCAAGGACGACAACCCGGCGGCGCTGAAATGTTATGCAGATTCCCTTGCGCAGGCCGCCGAGAAAGCTGCGTCCTATGAGGTCAGGCTTTGTATCGAGCACTTTCCTGGAACCGCACTTCCGACTGCCGCAGGCACACTTGACTTCATCAACGCAATCTCCCATCCTAACCTGGGGCTCCTCTTCGATATTGGCCACGTTCAGATCAGCGGGGAAGACCCTGCTGAGGTGATCAATATGGCAGGCGAAAAGCTTACCTATGTCCATCTCGACGACAATGATGGGCATGGTGACCTGCATTGGGCGCTACTCGACGGCGTTTTGACAACCGACACGCTGCGTGAAACGTTCACGGCCCTGCAAGGCATCGGTTACGCAGGTGCAGTCAGCCTTGAGCTGAGCCCTCTGCTGGATGACCCCTACAATGCACTTGAGCGAAGCCGGCAGATTGCAATCGACTGCGGGTCCGGTTACCTGAACGAACAATAAAGGGAGGAACAGATGGCCTGGCAGTTTGAAACGCTGCTGCAACCAATTGGCTTGACGGAAGGGCCGGTCTGGGATGGCAGTTCGCTACTGTTTACTAACATTCCAAACAGTCGCATTATGCGCTACGATCCCGACGGCGGCCAGGTCAGCGTTTGGCGGGAGGGCACAAACGAGGCCAATGGCCTCATGTTGGATAGTGATGGTGTTCTTAACGCCTGTGAAGGTGGCGGCCGGCGGATGGTCCAATATCCGGAAGGCAAAGAAACGGTTGAACTATCTGCGCATTTCGAAGGGCGCCGCTTCAACAGCCCAAACGATCTGGCTATCGACAGCAAGGGCAGGGTCTGGTTCACGGACCCCCGGTACGGCGATTTTCGTGACGATATGGAGTTGGACCATGAGTCCGTCTACAGATTGGATAGGCAGGCGGACGGAAGCTGGCGCCCGGTCCGCGTAACTTACGACACGACTGCACCGAACGGGTTGCTCCTTTCGCCCGATGAGAAGGTGCTCTACGTGGCCCAGAGCAAACACGGAGAGGGTCAACTGCGTGAACTGCGTGCTTACCCGCTCCTTGAAGAATCGCAGGGTGAAGGGAAAATCGCGGGCCAGTTCGAGGTGCTCCACAATTTCTATCCCCATCGTGGCGTGGATGGCATGTGCCTGGACAGCGAGGGCAACATTGTTGCCACAGCCGGTTGGGGAGTGAGCGGCCCCGGAGGGATGATTTACGTCTTCGCGCCAAATGGCAGAGTGCTGGAAACGCACCCTTTACCGTGCGACAGTCCGACCAACTGTACGTTTGGCGGAAGCGATCTGCGCGATCTGTACGTGACCAGCCTTGAAGGTCATCTGTTACGCGCGCATACCGACCGGCAGGGACTGGGCACACGTTAGGCTGGGCGGCAGGAGCTCAGCCAGACCGGCGTCCCATTTCAGATTGCCTCGCCTCGAACCGCCTTCACTTACCCCGCAAGACAGACCGCCCAGGCAGAGCGGAACGCCTGTACTTTGATTATCACTTCCGGCTATAGCCTCCTTGGCGTTTCCTCGTTTGACCCCAGAAATCGGTTCCGCTGTTGCCCCGAGTTGCCGCACTGTGCTATAATTTACTCTTTGACGACTGCTCCGGCCATGAGTTCGAGGAAGGGGATGTAGCAGGTGGCCATTACGCGCACACGGGTTGCGGATGATACGTGGGTATTCACCAGTGCGCTGTACGCTGAGGTGAACGCTGGGCTGGTCGTGTCCTCTGAAGGCGGTATCTTGATTGATACACTGCCTTTTCCCTCGGAAACCAGGCAGATCATGGACTTTGCGGCGCAAGTCTGCCCCGCAGGCGTTCGCTATCTCGTAAATACAATCAGCCACGCAGACCATGTCTACGGCTCCTGCCTTTTTCCGGAGGCGGAACTCATTGCCCATGAATCCACGCGAGACCTGCTTGTTCGCTATGGTCGGAGAGCGCTGGAAGAGGCGAGAGAGCATACCTCCGAACTGTTGCGGGTTGAGATCCGATTGCCGAAGATCATCTTCAATGAAGGTTCGGTTATTCGCTTGGGAGACAAAACCGTACATATTATGCATGCGCCTGGCCCTGGGCCTGATGTGTGTGTCGTGCATGTGCGAGAGGAGAAGGTGCTGTTCGCCAGCGACTTGATGATGCCCGTGCCTGTGATTGCTTCTCCTCTCGCCGATATAGAGAAATTCAAACAGTCTCTGCACAGTCTGCACGAGTTCAATTTGGAGACGATTGTTCAGGGCCATGGTGATATTCTCTTGCGAGGCGAAGTAACGCCCAGCATTCTGGAAAGCATACAATACCTGAATGACGTTGAGGCGCTGGTCGAAAGGCTCCTTTCCGCAGGGGCGAGCAAGAAGGAACTCCTTAGTCACGACATCGAGGAATTCGGGCGGACGCGCATTCCCTTGGGTGGGCTTGTCCAGAATTTTCATCAAGCCAACCTGCTCTTCCTGTGGGAAAAGGCAAAGGCCGCTCAAAAGCAGGAACTGCCGCCGTCTTAGCAACCCTCTGCATTCTCAACGAGACTTTCCCGTGTGTTCTCCGCTCGCTGTGCCGGGACGCCGTTGTCAATGCTCTCTTGAACTTCAGCAGCATGCAAGTTCAACTTCCCTGTATTGGAATCAAGTTCATCCGAATGTAATTGAGGACCGGAAGAGCCGAGGCGGGCGGAAATGGGCAGAAATCTGGACCGGCTTGTCAACCAGATCGGAAGACTATCTACCGGGCAGAGACGATCGCTCTTTCGCCAACTGAAGGTCATGGGGCTGATTGAAGCTGAGGAGCTGCTGTCGGACAGGAATCCATTGAGAATCGCGCTCTCGGTTTCCCCTCAGAGCACTGAAAGAAGCAGGCTACGGACAGAAAGGGAGCCCCTAAAGCCAGAGCCGCCAAGACCAGCCGACCGACCCCAGAAATCGGACAACGGTTCTCCTGGCAACGTACATTCAGCCGCCGGTGCTGCAGGCCAAATGAGTACAGTTCAACCTTCAGCCCCTTCCCTGCAGGAAGAGACTATGAAAGACCCGATTCAGATCGTATTTGATGGAGGAAGCCGCGGCAACCCCGGAGAAGGCTACGGCAGCTTCGCGCTTGACTGGCCGGGATACCCGCGCGAAATCATTCAATTGAACTTCGGGGACCAGGTAACCAACAACGAAGCCGAGTACGACACTCTCATCGCGGGACTGGAAACGGTGCGCGAACGGATGAAGGAACGCCAGACCGAGCCGGGTTCCGCGATGCTCAGTATCTGGGGCGATTCGCTGCTAGTTTGCAACCAGGTAAGGGGGGAGTGGAAGTGCAAGGAACCTCGCCTCCAGGTCCGCCTGGAAAAGGTGAGGACCCTGCTGAACAGCTTTGGAGAGAGCGAGCTCAACCACCATCCACGCGAAAACAGTGTCGAGATTCTGGGACACTGATGTCAGGCCGCAGAGACGAGACGTCGGTAAGCGCTAAGCAAATTGTGCATCAGCATCACGTTCGTCATGGGACCCGTTCCGCCCGGAACCGGTGTAAACATTCCCGCCGCGGCTTCTACACCCGCCTGTTCGCAATCCCCCTTCACGGAACCACCCACATAGGTCGTACCAAAATCAACGACAGTAGCGCCAGGCTTTATCCAGTCACCCGTTACCATTGCCGGGCGTCCCACCGCTACGCAAAGGATGTCTGCCTCGCGGGCAACCGAGGGCAGGTCCTCGGTGCGGCTATGGGCGATCGTGACCGTACAATGTCGGTGAAGCAACAAGAGGGCCATCGGCTTTCCTACGATGTCGCTACGCCCTATCACGACCGCCTTCTTGCCCTTGAAGGCCACACCGGCATCTTCCAGCAACATTACGGCTCCGGCAGGAGTGGCCGGCACGAAGTGCGGCTGTCGCTGCGCGGCCAGCCTTCCCGCGTTTAGCGGATGAACGCCGTCCACGTCCTTTTCCGGGCTCAAGACGTCAATCAGTTGGGAACTGTCCACATGATCCGGCAGCGGCTCCAGCACCATAATTCCATGAACGGCGTTGTCATCGTTCAGCGCAGCCAACGCCGCCTGGACCTCTGCCGGGCTGCTCTCTTCATCAAGCACAACGGGCATTAGAGCAACGCCAACACCCTGACAGGCGCGGCGAATTGCGCGCAAGTAGCCTGCCGCGGCCGGGTCCGCGCCTACTTGCAAGGCGGCCAGAGCCGGCTGCACGCCGGTAGCTGCGGCCAGCTCTGAGAAATCCCTTGACAGTTCGGCCTGCAGCTGCTTAGCGCGTTGTCGGCCTTTCAAAAGTTGTGCGGTCATATCTCTACGCCCAGGACATCTGTGCATGCAGCGCGGGCGGCGATGTAGTTGCTTGCGGCAGATGCCTTCAATTCCGCCACCTCTGCCTGCATTCTGGAAACAAAGGTTTCGTCTTTGAGATACTTCAGATTAATGTCAACGTTAACGAGGGCACTGTACAGGGCGGCATGGGCCAGGTGGGCGGCTGTCGCCGCATCACTGACGACATTGGGATTGCCCTTCTCAGCAACCGGGGAGGCCAATTCCAATAGATCGGCACACAGCGCGGCGATAGCGAAAGGCACCTCTGCGGCCTCGCGCAGTGCCGTCTGCATTGCACTGGTCCTGGCGTCCTTCTCTTCCGTGGTGGAACGGGGCATCGAGTAACAGGCGGCCACCGCGCCAAACGCCTCGGCGTCCTTATCTGCGTATAAAAGAAGCTCCGCCCGCATCTCTTCGGTTCGCAGCAGCAGACCTCTCAACTCTTCCTCTACGGCTGCGTACTTCCTGCGACCGACTGTGAAGTTCAAGACCATGCTCAGCAACGCTGCCGCCTGGCTACCGGTCAGAGCCGCGGCCGCGCCTCCACCTGGCGTCGACTCGCCTGAAGCCAGCTCATTAAGGAATGTCGCGATGGGAGTCCCAGCCGTATCCAAATCTGTCACACTTAGTCCTCTCTAACCGAAAGAATCGAGTAAATGTGCTCCGCTCCCCTTCCCTTAGACGCAGGTCTTGGGGGCGTTCACGTCATAGTCCTTACCATTCTCACTTCAGGACTGTATGCAGGCCGCAATCTTTAACGATTGCTACTCCCAATTCTGTTTCGTCAGAAGCGGCCTGCTCCTGCCCAGGAGCGATTATAGCACCCGTCATGCCGATCAACCAGTCACTGAGGAATTGGGAGGCGCTCCATTATACACCTTAGCTTGTGGCCCAGTTTTTTGCGGCAAGCTCACAGTAAACTCATATCTGCGCAACGCGCGACAGTCCGTCAAGGGCGGCTTTACGGGGCTTCGGCGGTGGTCGAAGCGAACTGATGGCTTGTCTCAGTCGCTTTCCTCTATTCTCACTACCGCCAGTGTCAACTCAGGTTCCCAAACACCAACCTGGACGGTTGGAACCAGAGTCTCCGTATTATAGACGACGAGCCTAAGTTCGTAGTCGCCGGCCGGTTTGTCAGGCGGCACGCTGATCTGGTACAGGGAATCTATCCTTTCACCCGGCGTCCAATCGCTTGTCGGCCTGTGCAGCGGATTCCACAGGAGCGAATCTTCCTGAAAGACGACCTCCCCTGCACTGTTTTGCAGACGTATCGACACGGAAAAGTCGACCTCCAGGTCCGGCACAGTCTCCCAATTCAATGCGATCCAAAGAGGCTTGTCCTTTCTAAGTTCAATTGGCCTTGCGGCTGTATACTCCTCCGGTCCCTGCCCGAAGGCGAGACCCATCAGTGAAATCCCGCCATCGTATTGTACGGTCAAAGATTGCAAACGCTCATAGAATGTCCAGCGGCGCTCCAGGGAGAGGTCGCTGAAGTTGAGGACGTGGAAATCATTGTAATGTTCGACGCCGTCAAGCCGGGCGTACTTGCCCAGAAGAACTGCTACGCGGCCAGTGTCATTGCCTATCCAGCCAACATGCACATTGTTCAACTGAACCACCTTGACTACAGTCGGATTCTCCATCCCGGCTAGGGCTGACTCGATTTCTGAGGCCAGGAAACCAAGATCTGCAGTTTCCCGGGGAAAGTAGAAGGTTGAGGCGTCCCCCCTGTAGATGTAGTCAAAGCTGGGATGGTCCAGTGAATTTGGGATGAGGTAGAGTTCCCCTTCGGATGAAGGCAAAGCGTCGAGTGTACGCGCGAAGTCCGACCAGGGCACTTCGTATGCAAATTGAACGCCCCTTTCGAATGCCCAGACGCCGAAGTAGTTACGGAAAGTGGAAACTCCCTGAACTGTTACCACAACTACCGCGACGGCTCCCAGAGCAGCGGCGCTCTCGGCAACTCGCGACGGGAAAAGCCGCTTCCTTGCGAATTGAAAGGCTTCCCATAGACCGAAGGCCGTAGCCAAATAGACGGCCGGTGTTGCGCCAAGCATTCTCAGCGTGTTCGGGGCGTAGTCTCTGGCTATCACTGCGGGCAGGAGCAGGAAAGCCAGCCAGAGAAGCAGGAGTCGGCACGACGGCCGCCGCCAGCGCCACAATGCGATGCCTGCGCCGAGCCAGAAAAAGAATGCCTCCCATGGATTGAGCATTGGCAGGGCACCAAAGTTATGGCGCCAGCTTACATCTCCCTTAAAGCCAAAGGCTGCCAAATGCCAGATCACGTTATCCAGGAAGACGCTCAATAGGTTTCCCTGGTTGACATGCGGCTGAAGGACAGAGATCGCGTTACTGCGCAACAGGAAATGTTCAGGATGGGAAGCAAAAAAGATAAGTATTGGCGCAGCCACCAGCAAGGCCGTTCCTCCAAAGTTGAGAATCCAGGGGAGTTCCGACCTCAGACTTCTCGGGCTCTCAAATCTACGGGGTAGCAGGAAGCTCAAGCCAAGGACGAGGAAAAGGAATGGCGTGAAACGCGCAGGTATGTAGGTGTACTGGACCAGTCCGGCGCAGACGCCGGCCAAGGTGACCGCCCACCAGCTTCGCTCCCTCCAGCCCCACCACAGCAAGGCCAGGCACAGGGAAATCAGCAGAAGTAGGTGATTGGCCCGAAAGACCGTGCGCCCCAGGACCGTCTGTCCTATCGAGACCGCCATCAGGCAGGCGCCAAACCCGCCTATGAATATGCCGCGCCACGGTGTGGCTGCGCCCGATTCATCTCTACCGAAGAGCAGCCGGCCTAGCCAGAAGACGACAAAGACAGTTGCGGCATTGGCCAGCGCCGTGGGCAAGCGCAGCGCCAGGTCGGTCCGGTCCAGGAGAGAAATCGAGAGCGCAATCAGGTAGACGACCAGTCCTTCGTGGCCGCTGAACTCGGAAGGAAAGAAAACGGCATGTTCGCCGTTGAGTACGCGCAAAGCGTCCACCCCGTTCAAGGCCTCGCTGACCTGAATCCCCGCCGGCAGCTCGTTCAGTCGGTAAAGACGAAGCATGACGACGGCGAGCGCCAGGAACGCAATGATAAAGACTGTAGCCAGATGCAAAAGGCGGCGGCTTGGCTTTTGCGCCTCCGGACTAGCGGGAGAGTGAAGAGCCGCTATCAAACTCTCGAACATTCATATCGCTCCGAGGAAGGGCCAGGGGATTCCCCAGGCCAAAGAAGCCTGTTCGCGGCCCCCGGGGAAGCGGCCGCACGACAATCGCCATTTTCTCACAAAACGCGGAGAATCCAGATTTCCGCAGGGCCGCAAATACCGGGGTCATTGACAGTTCGGGCCTCCTTTAGTAAGCTGCCATTACTTGAATTCGGCAGGAAGACATCAGTCTCTCGAATTCCCGGACATATCGGCGGTGCGGAAACTGTCCGGCGCAAACATTCCACACGCTTCTTTGGGAAGGCGGCTCCATCATGAAGAGTAGTGTGCTCATCTGTACGGCCCGGCAGGAGTTCTCGCTGCAGGAATTCGACATTCCTGAGCTCGCGTCCTCGGACCTGCTTGTTCGCTGTCTCTGGTCCGGTGTCAGTGTGGGCACGGAATTCGCCGTGATTCGCAACAAGATCAGCTATGGCCCCTACCCGATCAGTACAGGCTACCAGGCCGTTGGCTGTGTGGAGAAAGTCGGCGCAGGGGTAACTAAGTTCGAAGTCGGCGACAAAGTGTACTACCGCCGCAACTATATTCCTATGCGAGTCGAAGATCAGCCGGTAACGATCTGTTCAGGTTCCCATGCCTCCTATGCTCTTATGCCGGAGGATGCGGAGGTCGAACGTCTTCCCGATGGGGTGGATGACGCTACGGGGGCGCTCTTTGTTATGCCTGCGGTTGGCTACAACGCTGTCGATATGGCGGGCGTCCGGATGGGCGACGTAGTGGCATTTCACGCCGTCGGTCTCATCGGTCTCGGTGCGCTGGCGGCCGCGCGTCTGCGCGGCGCCGTAACCATCGCAATCGACCTCAATGAGAGTCGGCTGGAGATGGCTGAGGCGTTGGGGGCAACGCATATAATCAACGCGGATGGCATGTCCCCGGACGAGCTTACGGCGCGAGTGCAGGAGATTCAACCGGGCGGCGCCGATGTGGTTTTTGAAGGAAGCGGAAATCCCTCCTGCCTGGACCTCTCGTTCCCTCTGGCCCGCCTGCGGGGGAAGTTCGTTTTCCTTGGTCACTATGGAAAAGAGCCGGTTTCCTTCAACTATCTCGTGCCTCACGCTAAACAGCTTACCGCATTCTTTCCCTGCAACGACGGGCTGGCTCCATGCCGGGAAGCAGTGCTGAAAAATATCGCTGCGGGCGCCATTCCCTGGGAAAAGACGATCACGCATCGAGTGAAGGCCTCGGAGGCGCCGGATATGTATGCAAAGATTAACCGGGATGAACTGCCCGATCTTTTTGGGGCGGTGATTCGCTGGAGTTGACCTATTGTCGCCGCGAAAGAAGAGTAGAGAAAATGCGTAGAATTCTCATCACAGGTTCAAGTGGATTCATAGGAAATGCGCTGGCAACTTCGATTGCACGAAACAAGGCGTACGATCTGATCTGCCTTTCCCGCAGCCCTTCCGCAGTACAGGGCGCGACGAATTTGCAGGGCGATTTTTCGGACCCGAACGCACTCAATATGCTGGACCCATTCGAGGGAATCGACATTCTGATTCATCTCGCTGCTGTGACGGGCGGTTGTTCCGAGGAGGACGGTCTGCGCGTCAATGTCGCAGGCACGCACCACCTTCTGCGTTACCTCATCGACCGAGGCTGCAGCAAGTTTGTCCTGGCAAGTTCAATCGCCGCCGTCGGAATGCAGTCGGTCGACTTCCGCCCTCTTCAGCTACCCATGCCCGACGAACACCCCTGCCTGGACCGCGATGGCTATGGTTTCTCCAAGTACATGATGGAGGAGGTAACAAGATACCTGTCCAGGCAGAACAGTTCCCTGGACTTTATCAACCTGCGATTGGCCAGCATTGCTCCGGACGAACGTCAACCGGCGCCGGCCGAACCCGGACCCGTACCTATCTGGGGGATGGGGAAGATCTCGGTAATGTTTTTGAGTGATACCGTACGCTGTCTGATGGCTGCGGCCGAGGCGCCGGTCAAACCCGGTGTACGTATTCTCAATGCGGTTGGAAGCCAAGCCTGCACGGCCGTTCCGATTCCGCAGCTGTTGCGCTCATGGTACGGCAGCGATGCCGATGAGGTCGACTTTTCCCACTATGAGCAGCCCGGCTGTGAGAAGGATCCCGTTTACGACATTTCAAGGATTCGGGATGAGCTTGGTTTTGTGCCGCAGAAGCCGGTTTTGGGGGATTGAATTGAAATGAAGATTACGCAGATTCGGTGTGAACATTACAGGATCCCGCTACCGGTCGTCCTGTCGGACTCTACACACGGTGACATGTCCCACTTCGGACTCATCGTAACTCGAATCGGGACTGCCGACGGCCTGGAAGGTATGGGTTATACCTACTGTGTTGGCGACATTGGCGGGTCCGCCATTCTGGCCCTGATTCGCGACGACTTGGCGCCGTCCCTTATCGGGGAAGATGCTGACCGCATTGAACGCCTGTGGGAACGAATGTGGTGGCACGTGCATTTTGTCGGGCGGGGCGGGGCTGCCTCTTTTGCGCTGGCCGCCCTGGATATCGGCCTGTGGGACCTGCGCGGTAAAGCGCAAGCGAAACCTTGGTGGCGGTTGCTGGGAGGCCATGATCCCCGGGTCCCAGTCTATGCCGGCGGCATTGACCTTCAGTTTTCGTTGGACGCCCTGCTGAAACAGGCAGATGATTTCCAGGCGCAAGGCTTCCGCGCCATAAAGATGAAAGTTGGCCGCGATCAGCTTTCTGAAGACATCGAACGCGTGGCGGCGATGCGCAACTGCCTGGGCGCCGACTTTCCCCTCATGGCCGACGCAAATATGCGCTGGCGGGTTGACGAGGCCATTCGCGCCGCACGCGGCATGGCAGAGTACAATCTGTTCTGGCTGGAGGAACCGACCATTCCCGACGACGTGGCAGGCCATGCGCGCATCGCACGTGAAGGCGGTCTTCCGATCGCCACCGGAGAAAACTTCCACACTGTCTATGAGTTTCAGCAGATGATCGCTCACGGCGCCATCTCTTTTCCTGAACCGGATGTGGCTACCTTGGGTGGAGTTACGCCGTGGCTCAAAGTTGCCCATTTGGCCGAAGCCTGCAACCTGCCCGTGACCACGCACGGCGTCCACGATCTTCAGGTGCATCTCCTGGCCGCGATTCCCAACAGCTCTTACCTGGAGGCGCATGGGTTTGGGCTGGACAGCTTTATTCGCAATCCACTGCACATCGAGGAAGGGGCTGCCGTTGCGCCCGATAGAGCCGGGCATGGCATTGAGTTTGACTGGGAAGCGCTTGAAGAACACAGAGTTTGACCCGGGGGAAACGACAAAATGGAAAAGCCAATTGAGGGAAAGTCCGTAGCCGTCCTCACGGCGCACGAGTTTGAGGATATTGAAGTGATGTACACTGTCCTGCAGTTGAGCCAAGCCGGCGCGAACGTCGTGGTCGGCACGCTGCCTCAGACGGCCCTCGGCCACTTTCACGGGCGTCCTGCCTGGCCGGAAAAGCCCATCACAGGCCGGTTCGGGCACACGATTCCATTCGATGTCCTCGCCGTAGGCAATCGATACTCGGTTCAAAGCATCTGGGAAATGAGACCTGATGAGTTCGACGCGGCAGTATTTCCGGGAGGACTCGCCCCTGATTTCCTCCGCATCGATGACAAGACATTGGAGTTTGCTGCCGCAATCCACCGATCAGGCAAGGTTTTGGCCGCCATCTGTCACGGACCGCAAGTCTTGATCTCGCTTGACCGCCGGAAGGGGACCGACACCGTCGCCGGCCGCAACGTTACGGCCTACTGCGCTGTTACGGACGATCTGCTCAATGCCGGTGCGGTCTACCATGATCTGCCGGCGATTATAGACGGCAATGTTGTTACCGGCCGCGTTCCCGATGACCTGCCCGAATTCTGCGACGCCATCATCGAAGCGCTGTCGCCATCCTGAGGCGCGATGCCGCCTGCCTGAAGGAAGGTTTTTCGCTCAAAGTCAGGAACCTCCGGCTCAAGCAGTTCCCTGTACGACAAGCCGTCCTATTCACTCAGCAACTGGAGAGACCATGGACTTCTCAGAAGTTAAGGCTCTGACCTTCGACATTTTCGGAACGGTGGTGGACTGGAGGGGGTCAATCATCAGCGAAGGGGAAAACGTCTGGACAGATAAGGGCGTGGATGTAGACTGGCCTGAGTTTGCAGACAGGTGGCGAGGCGGTTACGGACCCTCCATGCAACGTGTGCGGACCGGCGAGCTTCCCTGGATGAACATCGACGCGCTGCACCGCCTGATCCTGGACGATCTCCTGGAGCAATATCAGGTTGCCGGGCTTTCTGAGGCCGATAAGGTACAGTTGAACAAGGTATGGCACCGGCTGAATCCATGGCCGGACGTTGCCTCCGGCCTCGCCCGCCTCCGAAAACGGTTTGTCGTGGCTTCCCTTTCCAACGGCAATGTGGCCCTCCTGGTAAACATGGCTCGTCACGGCGGCCTCTGCTGGGACTGCGTTCTCTCCGCGGAGTTGGCGGGACATTACAAGCCGGATCCGGAAGTCTATCAGACCGCTGCCGCGCTTCTCGGTTTGGAGCCCCGCGAAGTCATGATGGTCGCTGCCCACAATGGCGACCTGAAGGGGTCGAAAGCCGTCGGCTTCAGGACCGCATTCGTCCACAGGCCCAGGGAGTTCGGGCCCGAACAGAAGACAGACCTTGTCCCGGGTCCCTCTGTCGACGTCGTTGCCAATGATTTCAACCTCTTGGCCGACCGCCTAGGAATTCCGTGAAAGAATCGCCCTTCGGGTCTCGACCTGCCGCCGAATCTGAAAGGAACAACCGATTCATAAATCCCAGAGGGTTGGACCCGGCGACGGTCAAGTCAGTCGAACCAACGAAGTAACGAAGATTCAAGACTGGTTAGCCTCGCTGCTGTTGGCAGTCTTCTCCGGTCTGGCCCTCTTGGAACTGACCGCCGTCTGGCCCGTCGACACCCATGACGGATTGACCCACATTCGGCGGATCGAGGCATTGACGGCCGCGTTGCGTGAAGGCGTGATCTATCCCCGCTGGTTCCCCGACCACTTGCTGGGCTTTGGCACTCCTGTTCTCAACTACTATTCGCCTGCCTTCTACTATCCACCCGCGCTGCTTCACGCGGCCGGCCTCGACCTGATTCTGAGTATCCGCGTAGCGCTATCTCTGGGATTCGGGATTTCGGCGTGGTGGATGTATCGGCTTTCCCGCCTATTCGTATCGGTCTGGCCGGCCATGGTCGGCGTCGTCTGCTTCCAATTCTTTCCCTACCGAATCTACGATCTCTTCATTAGGGGCGCCTTTCCCGAGTTCAGCGCCTTTTTCTGGTTGCCGCTTATCGCTCTCTACACTATACAGGCCGCAAAGGTGGATAGGAGGCCTTCGGATAGCTCCTCGTATTTCTTGCGGTTGGCAGTGGCCGGCCTGGCCTGGGCAGGGCTGATTGTCACCCACAACTTGACAGCGCTCATGGCGGTCATCCTGCTCGGGGCCGCTCTCATGGTGTTCACCGCATTTCAACACGGAGACTATTCCAGAATTCTTCGCATCTATGTGACAAGCATTGCCCCCGTTGCCTTGGGAATCGTCCTGACCGCCTGGTATGTCCTGCCCGCATTGCTGGAATTGGGCTGGGTAATGAATGGAAATCGACTGTTTAAGGGAGTTGGCTTGTTCCATTTCCTATCGTGGGGTGAGCTGTTTGATTTCAAAACTCTCTATTCCCACAGCTATCCTGGAGATCGACCCAGACTGCCGTTATACCTTATTCCGATTGCCCTGGCCGCACTGGCGGCGGTCTTGACAGAGACGTCTCATAAACTGCGCATCCCTCTGCAAGTGACGATTCCGTTGACCTTTGTCCTCGCTTGGGCAATGACGGATACGAGCAAGTGGCTGTGGACTCGAACAGAGATCTTTTTCAACCAGGTTCAGTTCCCCTGGCGCTGGCAGATCTTTGTAGCCTTCGGCGTTGCACTCCTGCTTGCCGCGTCAATTGAGACACTGCGAAGAAAAGGTCCGACCTGGGCGAAAGCTGTGCCTCTCCTCAGCCTTCTCATTGCTGTCTACCTGTTCGCTTACGCATCATTTGGCCTCCAATACACGACGAGTGAAGATTCACCCGCAGTGGCTCACTGGTCCGACTCATTCGAAGATCTGTTTTGGAATTCGTCAATGAGCATTTGGGCCCAACACCTCCTGCCAATCTGGTCTGCGACTCCAATGGTTGACGCCGTCAACGCCGGGAGAAAACCGTGGGATGTACCTCCATTTCCGGATCCGATCAGATCGGTTGCCCTTACGCCAACTCAGATTGGCCTGCTTCAGCAGCACTTCCTGGTCAAGACAGATGAGACGTTTCGACTACTATTCCATCAGTTCTACTTCCCATCATGGCGAGTTTCCATAGACGGCGTTGGAGTAGAATCCGAGCCTGCGTCCGGGCTCGGCCTCGCCAGTGTGATGGTTCCGCCGGGCGTACACACTGTCGAGATTGCCTGGGAGACGACAACGGCGGTTTGGTTAGGCCGGACTGTGACGACTGCTGGTTGGGTGATGGTGTTTATTCTGATGAGCCAAGCGGGAAATGGACTCGGTGATCTGGTCAGGAGGAGGGGAGAAGGACTGACCCATGTGCGGCGAAGCTGGCTTCCATTCGCTTGGATGGCCGTAGGCGCCCTGATGTTGCTGGCCGCCTCTGGCATCACGACGCGCACATGGGATTTCTCAGTGATAGGGGCGGACTATGGAACTGTTCGACTGGAAGGCATACGCTCGATTCCACCGCTGCACGCGGGAGATGTTGCTCCTGTTCACTTGACGTGGCTTGTCAAGGGCAGTGGAGAGCCGGTGAAAGCATTCGTGCATCTGGTTGACGAGGCCGGGGTTGGGTTAAGCCAGCACGACAGTCCCCCAGGCGGCGTGAACACGCCCTATCAGAGCTGGATACCGGGCCGGATCCTGCACTCAATCCACAACATTAAACTTCCGGACTCGTTGCCGCCTGGGACTTACCGGCTCGTCGCCGGTCTGTATGACCCTGAGCAAGCAAGTGAACCGATCGTGCCCGTGAATGGCAGCAGCCCCCGCCTGGAGATCGGCACAGTTGACGTATTGCCTTAACAGCTTGAGCAGGATTCCCCAGGGGCAAACAACCGACTGTTGTCAGCCCTGCTGATGACGGGGGTCAATGGCATCGCGCAGGCCGTCGCCAATGAAGTTGATGCTCAGGACCGTCAGCAGGATCATGACGGCCGGTGGAACCCAGATCCAGGGGCCGTCCTGCAGCACGTCCAGGCTGCGCGCAGATTCCAACATGTTTCCCCAACTCGGGGTCGGAAGCGGTATCCCGACGCCGAGAAAGCTCAACCCGGCCTCCAAAAGTATCGCGCCGTTCACGTCGAACGTTACTGAGGCGAGTAAGGGAGCAACCACGTTGGGAAGCACGTGGTTGACGATTATCCGACGGTTGCCTGAGCCCAGTGAACGAGAAGCCAGGACAAACTGCTGTTCCCGCAGGGACAGTACCTGCCCACGGACGAGCCGGGTGATTCCGGGCCAGCTGAAGATCCCAATCAGGAAGATTACGCTGGCGATGCTCTGCCCCAAATAGATGGCGGCCGTCAGGATGATCACCACGCGCGGGAATGTCATCACGACGTCGGTAAACCGCATGATTATCTGGTCGGTCATGCCGCGATAGTATCCGGACACCGAACCCAGAATGACTCCGATTACGGTCGAGATGGAGGCGGCCGCGAAGCCGACGGCAAGTGAGACGCGGCCGCCATAGAGTGTGCGGCTCCAGATGTCTCGTCCGACTCGATCGGTGCCCAGGAAGTGGGCCAGGCTTGGCGACTGAAATTTGTCGGGCAAATTGAGCTCGGCATAGTCATATCGGCCGATGAGGGGGGCGGCGACCGTCGCCAGGAGTACGATTCCAAACAGGACCAGTCCTGCCAGGGCGAGAGGATGGCGGCGAAAACGGCGCCAGGCCTGGGCAGTTGGGGACTGGGAATGGACTCTTCTTGGTCGACCTTCTATCGACATGTCAGCGACCTGGTTGCGCGGCTGTCATCCTGCAATTCGATTCAAGCGGGGCAAACCTGTTTCTCTCCGGCTTCTCAGCTTCACGTATAACGGATTCTTGGGTCGGCCACCGCGTAGGCCAAGTCCGTGATGAGATTCGCCGTCAGAACTACCAGCGCCGTCACCAACATAATTCCCATTACCATCGGGTAATCTCTGGCCGCTACGGCATCGACCAGCAGCGCGCCCATCCCCGGCCAACTGTAGATGGTCTCCGTAAAGAGAGCGCCGGCAACCAGCGTAGGCAGACTCAGTCCTACGACGGTGACTACGGGCAGGAGGGCGTTTCGAAACACATGCCGCCATGTGACCGCGGGAGGCTTCAACCCCTTTGCATTTGCAGTTCGCACGTAGTCCTCCCCGCGCACTTCCAGAATGCTGAAGCGGGTATAGCGCAGAAAGGTCGCGAGATTGAAGATGGCGAGTGTCCCTGCAGGGAGCACGAGGTGATACAGAAGATCAAGGAGAGATTCCGGCTTGCCGATCGTGCGCATTCCTCCCGACGGGAACCATCCCAACTTCACTGAGAAGACGTACAGGCCGAAAATGCCGGCGATAAACGCCGGCATTGAAATGCCTACGAAAGAAAGGCCCGTAAGGGTAAAGTCCCAGATCGAGTACTGCCGCAGCCCGATGAAGATTCCGAGCGTTATGCCCACCACGATGCCTATCGCCAGGGCAGTTCCCATGAGCAAAAAGGTACGCCTCATGCGCACAGCCAGCACTTCGGCGACGTCGTCTCCATTCTTGAACCGGAAACCGAGATCGCCCTGGGCGACCTGCCCAAGCCACTTGAAGTAGCGTACGGGAAGCGGGTCGTCGAGCCCGTATCGCTCGCGCACGAAATCCAGGTCCTCTTTCGTAATTCCGATCTCCTCGTTGACAAAGAAATCGACCGGATCACCGGGCGCCAGGTTAATCAGGAGGTAGATGACCAGGGTGACCAGGAACAGGACCGGTATGTTTATCAGAACGCGGCGGAGGAAGTATTGCATTGATGCGAGAAGCGGTGGGGAAGAGACCTGAAGTCAATCGGAGCGGCAGTGCTGACGGCTCAAAGCATAGAGCCGCCAGCGTCGCCGCCGTCGGTTGTTACTTCATATTCCAGTCCTGGGAGCGGTCCACGTAGGGTCCGCCGCCGGGGGCCGGGAAGTAGTGAAAGTCTTCAATATCCACGGTCGCGATGCCGTAACGTGTGGATACCCACCAGTAAGCGAAGGTGGCCTCTTCATTCTGATACTTGCAGAGGGCGGTGCGGGCAGCCCTGTACTCGTCTGCATTCTGGGCCGCGTCCATAGCTGCAAACAGATCGACATAGTTCGGATCGTCAAGCCCCCACTGGTTGTCTGCGACGTACCAGATTGGGCTGTAGGATGCAGGGCCGCCGCCGGCGCCTCGATAGGCGATGTTCCATTCGGAGGCGTTGTCATCCACAACCGTGCGCCAGGTCGGAACGTCAAGGAAAGTAGGATTGACGCTTACACCGACGTCGGCCATGTTGGCCTGCATCACCGTCAGAATGTCTTTTGCCAGCTGCGAAGTGTAGTAGGTGGGGATGTCCAGGTTGACGCCTTCGAGAGTGACGCCGTCCGCGGCAGCTTCGGCAAGAAGCTCACGCGCCTTTGCGGGGTCGTACTCGTAGTAGTTGGCGTCTTCGGGCCAGAAGGTGGGATAGGGGTCCTGGCAGGGAGTCGCCTGCGCAGTGCCGTTGAACACGTCGCTGATGATCGAAGCCCGGTCAATGCCGTACATGAAGGCTTGGCGAATCCGCTTGTCCGACCACGGTTCGTTCAGGAAGTTGTAGTTGAACATGTTGGTAACGAACGACGGGCCCGAGAAAATCTGGTAGTCCGGGTTGCCGGCGAAGCGGCTTGCCACGTCGGCGCTGACGTAGGTGAAGTCGATGTCCCCGCTTTCCAGCGCCAGTACGGCGGCCGTCTCGTCAACGAAGTAGCGGTTGATCAGCTGGTCCAGTTCAGGCGCGCCGTCCCAGTACAGTTCATTGGGCGCAAGCGCCATGAACTGGTCCTTCTCGTATGAGTCGAACTTGAAGGGGCCGGTACCGACCGGGTTGGTGAACCACCAGTCGCTGCTGAAGATTTCGGTGGGTTCAAAATTGATGGCATGCTCGGGCAGAGCGTAGAAACCGCGCACCGAGTCGTAGAACCGGGGATTGGGAATGTTGAGCTCGATCTCAAGCGTCAGATCGTCAACGACCCGGATACCGGCGATCTCGTCCGCCTCGCCGGCGTTGTACTCGGTCCAGCCCACGATCTGCTTGGGCTGACTGATGCCGAAGTGGGTCACGGCGGCCTGAGGAGCCGAAACGAATTCAGCGGTCCACTTCAGGTCTGAGGCGGTGAAATCCTCACCGTCATGCCACTTGACGCCCTCGCGCAGGTTGAAAGTCCAAACGGTTGCGTCCTCGTTCGGCTCCCAACTCACCGCCAGCGCGGCCTCGCTCGTGTGGTTGGAGAAAGTGGAGTCCATAATGATCAACGGCGTGAAGATCTTGACGAACCAGACGTTGCCGGCGCCGTTGTTGTAGAGTACGCCCTGGGGATCGCCGCCCGGCCCGACGTCGAAACCGCCTATCAGGACCTGCTCGACTTCGCCGTCTTCCGAGGCCATTTGTTCTTCAGACTCCGCCGGCGCCTCTTCTGCGGCAGGCGCGGCGGCAGGGGCCGCGCAGGCAACCAGCAGCGCCAGAGAGATAACGATAACAAGACCCAAAATCTTGCTTCTGAACATTGGTACCTCCAGTAGGTTTAGGTTTGGAATGTAATCCGAGACACTTGCGCTTCTTGGAGCGGGTAGATAATCGCACGCAGCAGCCCCAATTGTCAAGTTTCAGGGCCCGTACTCGCCTCGAAACCATACTCTGCCCCTCTGCCTTCTGTGATATACTGGCTCTTTGGCGGACGGTTGGCCCGTTCCGAGACTGCTTATGGCGCAGCAAACGGGGCCGGCGCAAATGAAGTGACGAATTAGACTGCCGCACCTTACCGTATGTCTGAAGACACAAAGGACCAACCATGTCAAAGCATAACTATGAAGTCCTGTTTGTGGAGAGGGGCGTCGCCGACGTGCGGGTCTGCGAGATGCCGTCGGCAGGACCTGGCGAGCTTCTGATCAGGGCTCTTGTATCCCTGATCAGTCCTGGTACCGAGAGGGCCTTCCTCTTGGGTCTTGCGAATACGTCGGACCGTTATCCCCAGAAGACGGGGTACAGCCACATCGGCGAAGTGGTCGACATCGGCCCGGGTATCCACGGCTGGCAGATTGGGGACCGGGTAGCCTCGCGTGCCAACCACAAGATGTTTGCAGCTGTGTCGGTTTCAAACTGCAATCATGTTCCAAACGGGCTCACCAACGAACGAGCGGCCTTTTTCCGGCTCACTTCAATCGCAATGCAGGGCGTTCGCAAGGCGCGCGTCGAACTGGGGGAGCCGGCCGCGGTCATCGGTTGCGGCCCTGTTGGCTTGCTGGCGATGCAGCTGGTCCGTCTCAATGGCGGGCTGCCGGTGGTCTCTATCGACAAAGATTTGCGCCGCCTCGAATATGCAGCCATGCTTGGCGTTGACGCCGCCTTGCCGGCCGGCGATGAGCTCAAGACGGCCTTGCGCGCGCAGTGCGGAGGAGAGGACCCGGCGCTGGTCATCGATGCAACCGGTCATCCCGAAGCCATTCCCGCGGCCTTTGACCTGGCGCGATTCGGCGGGCGAGTGGTACTGCTGGCCAGCACGCGCGGAGATACGGAGGCGGTCAACTTTTATCGGGACGTTCACAAGAAAGGACTTACGGTTCTCGGAGCCCATGAGAGCACAAGACCCCGCCTGGATTCGGCGCCGGGCTGGTGGACTCACCAGGCCGACGAAAACACTGCCCTCAGGTTGCTCGCAAGCGGGCGGCTGGTCGTCGATCCGATTACCACCCATCGATTCAGCTGGCAAGACGCTTCGACTGCCTACAGTTCGCTGGCGCGTTGGGAACCGGGGATGATGGGGACCCTCCTGGACTGGCAAAACGAGTAGGCAACGAATACATCTGTGCAATGACAGCGGCGCCCCAGCTTACCACGCGTGGTATCCTCAAGACCTGGTGGCCGCTGGCGTTGAGCTGGTTCATGATCACCGTGGAACAGCCGATTCTGGCGGCGGTCGTGGCCCGCAGTTTCGATCCCAAGGTCCAGCTTGCAGCGTGGGGACTGGCGTTTTCGCTGGTTCTCGTTCTTTCCGCCCCTTCCATTTCCACGCTGTCCGCTTCCACGGCGCTTAGCAGGGACAAGGCCTCTTACCGGCAAGGCCGCCGCTACGTGATCTGGCTCAGTGTCGGATTGACTGCGGCCCACTTTCTGCTCGCTTTTACTCCGGCTTTTGACCTCGTTGTCTTTGGCCTGATTTCCGCGCCGGCGGAACTTGCGGAGCCGGTACGCAGCGGCGTTCGCATTATGCTCCCTTTCGTCCCCAGCCTGGCAATACGGCGCTTCCAGTACGGGGTTCTGATTCGCTGCGATCAGACGCGCGCGGTATCGTTTGGGACCGTGATGCGGCTCATACTTGAGGTGATCCTGGCCGCGGTACTCTTCGGGCTGCTGAGATGGGATGGTGTCACCGTCGCCAGTACCGCCATTTCGACCGGTGTCGTTTTCGAGGCCGTCTATGCGACCTGGCGCGTGCGGCCGGTCGTGCGCAAGAACCTGCTGTCGACGATTCCGGGTGATCCGCCCCTGACCTGGAGACGGTTCTTGCGCTTCTACCTTCCGCTGGTACTTACGACTTTCATGCAGATCCTGCTTCAACCGCTGGTCGGCGCAAGCCTCAGCCGCATGCCGGATTCCCTAAGCTCGCTTGCGCTGTGGCCCGTTCTGTATGGCGTGCTGCTCATGACGAACAGCGCGGCCTATGCCTTCGTAGAGTCGGTCATCGTGCTGTTGGACAGGCCGGGGTCGATCGAACTACTGCGAAGATTCACTTGGCGGCTGGGCTTTATCCTGGCGGCAGTCCCGCTGGCGCTGGCGATTACGCCGCTTGGCGAATTCTGGTTTAACCGGATCGCAGCGCTTCCGCCGGAGCTGTTGCAGCAGGCCAAGTTCTCGTTATGGCTGGTGATTCCCTTGCCAGCGCTGACTGCGCTTTCCAGTCTGTTTCAGGGTACGCTGATAAATGGTCAGCGGACGAGGAGAATCACGGAGGCGGATGCCTTGTCGCTGGCTACGGTCGCGGCGCTGCTGGCGCTGGGGAGCTTGCTGGGAGGGCGGCCGTGCGCCGAAAGCGGGGTCATTCTTTGCGGCGTTCCCGGCGTCATCATTGCCGTAACCGCCTTTAACTTCGGCTCGATTGTCCGCAACTTCTGGCTTTGGCGGCGCTCGCAGAGGATCTATATGTCCATTCGCTTGCGTCACGCACGCGCGTAGTGACGGGGAGTCGACTGACTTCGAGCAAAGAGGTTGCTGCGACTGCCTAGGCGTGGGACGGGCCTGCTACCCGTCCGCGATTCTGCCTGTCAGTCGCAGGAGGGTCTCCTGCACAAGGAGTTCGTGATCGGGTGAGCGGTCCGGGGGCTGCTCACCGCGCAGGGTTGCTACAAATGCAACCAGTTCTTCCTCGTAGGTCTGCTGCCGGCTCTGTGTTGGGACCGGGACGATCTGGTCTCCGGCACTGAATCCCTCGCCGGCCTCTTCCAGGCACAGTCTGATGGCATACGGCGGTTCAAAGGGATCGAGCAGGATGGCGCTGCCTCTAGTTCCGTAGACCTCGAAGCGTCTGGCCACCGGCCTTGGTTCCATCGCAGCGATGTCTACAAAGGCGAGGCCCCGGTCGAACTCGAGAACGCCGAGCGTGTTGTCGGTGCATTCCGGCCCTGTTCCGTCCGTGCGCAGGAAGCTGGTTGTACGGGTCGGCCTGCCCATCAAATACACGACCTGGTCGAGCATGTGCCCGCCCAGATCGAAGAAGATGCCTCCCTGATGAACGGCAAGGGCGCTGCGGCTGCTCGGTTCGACGTTCGTCGACATATGTGCCCGCGTGCAATAGATGTCGCCCAGGAGACCACTGTGTACCCACTCGGCGACCTGGCTGAAGCCGTTCTGGTAGCGGAACATGTAGCCCATCTGGATGAGCAAATCTTGTGATTGGGCCTTGCCCATCACTCTCTGCCAGGCCGGCCAGTCTTCGCCGGCGGGCTTGTCGTACCAGACGTGCTTGCCGGCGTCGACGATGGCTTCGGTTTGGGGCAAACTCTCTGCGTTCTTGCCTTCGGAGGCCACGGCAACGATCGAACTGTCGGACAGCAACTCCTCTTCGCTGTTGAACCAGCGCACCTGGCCGAACGGGCCGCTGCTCCCTTCCAGTTCGGAGCGGCGCACCTTGTCCGGCTCAAAGAGGCCGGCAACCTCAACGTCAGGCGAGTCGAGCATCGCCTGCAGCTTGCCGGCGGCGTGCCCGTGCTTCGTCCCGTATTGGGCCATTCTAAGTGGGGCCGCGCCCGTACCATTGGTCATCGCTGGACCTCTCCTGGCTGAGAACTCATTTGGATATGCGGCTCTTCGAAAAGCCGCTCTGTCTTCGGGTCAGGCGCAAACGGGATTGTCTTCCGTCCAGCGGTTGAAATTGCCCGCGTCCTCGATTGTCGCCATGTGATCGCGTGTATCGCGCCACAGCTTTTCCCATGAGGCCGGTTCGCGCAGAACCGTGTCCGGGTACTTGCGGCTGCGCGCGACAAAGCCCGGGAAGGCCGGCCGCCCCGTCGGTTGTCCGGTCGGGTTGTAGCGAATGTCAAAGCTCCAGCGAATGCTATCGCTGTTGTTGGAGTAGGAAGCGTGCAGTGTCTGCTTATGCATCAGCAAGGCATCGCCCTTGTTCATGATCATTGGCCGGGCTTTGCCTTCCAGCAGCTTGCCGGGAACCGCGAGGCCGAGATTGGTGGGGCAGTGGTCGACCAGCCCTCGCTTGTGACTGCCCGGCCAGACACAGAGACAGCCGTTTTCCACGTTCACATCCATAAGAGGAAACCAGACTGTCAGCATCTGGGTCTCGTCGGCCTCCGGCCGCACGACGCCGTGGTCCTGGTGAACGACAGTCTTGCCCAGCATGACGCGGCCCGTCTCCGGGTTGATTGGGGTGAGATGCTCCGGCGGCTTCAGGCGGACGTGCTGCACGGGATTGGAGTAGATTTCGCCGCCAAGGATCGACTCGACGGAGTCGAGCAGACTTTCGTTTGTCAACATGCCGAAGACCGCCGGGCCGGCCCAGAAAGGCGTATCCGGCTTTACATTCCCCTGCGGCAGCGAGAAGTCGAAGTACTGCGCATGAATCTTGCCGCTTTCCTGGTAGATGGCGATCAGCCGCTCGGCAAAGGGTAGTTCCTCGTAGAGAGAACTGGTCTCCCCCGCGTCATACAGGTCGTGCGCCAGATTGTCCAACACGCCCTTGTACTCTTCGATAACTGGGTCGATGTCTTGTTCAGGATCGAAAACGTCGCGAACGATGACGTAGCCCTCGTCTTCGTATTGCTCGAATTGTTCGGCCGTGAGTTTCATGGTCATGCCCTCCTGTATGCATTCCCATCGAAGAGATAAAGATGATATCTATCTGTTTTGCGTATCGTCCAGCATATTATCGTTTCGCAAGTGCGAGGCGCGTATATCGTACTTGCCGGGGCGCTGCGGCGTCAAGTGCCCCGATTCCACCATCAGATCGAGGGGATTCACGCGTGTCTGCAGGGGCATCTCCACCTTCTCATGCATGCGGGCTGACTCGTAGACGGCATGGACCATCTCCAGTGCCTTGTAGCCATGCTCGCCCTCTCCTCTGTGCGCGTCGACCTTGCCTTCCACCCAATCTGCCAGTTCATCCGCCTGTGCGGTTCCAGCTTCCTGCCATTCGAAGCGGTTGCCAGTCTCTTCCACAGTGTAAAACCTGCCGTCCGGTACATGACTCTCCCAGCGACCGCCGCTCTTTGCATTCAAGATGTTCAGCGACTCTGTGGTGATGCTGATCATGCCGTCAGTACCGTAAATGTGCGCGCCCTGGTAGTAATCCGGTACGAGATCGCTGAGGATCATTGCCCGCGGCCCGCCCGCGAACTGAAAGACTGCCATGGCGCGGTCCTCGATGCGCGTCGCGCGCTCGTGCTGGTCGGTCTTGCGCTCGATGTTGCCCATCACCCAGACGCACTCGTCGTCAGACAGCAGGTAGCGGTACATGTCCGTCTGGTGGGAGCTGTAGTTGGGCAGGCCGGCGCCGCCCAGGCTCTGTATCAGGTTGACGTCGCCGATGGCATTGCAGGAAATGAGCTCTTTGGCCAACGTGTAAGCGGGAAGAAAGCGGCGCTGGTGGCCGATGGCGAGCTTTACGTCATGTCGTCTGCATGCGATCAACATCTGTTCGGCGGCGCCGACACTGTCCGCCATGGGCTTTTCGCACAGAATCGCCTTGGGCTTATAGGCCGCGGCCGCAACGGTCCAGGGGGCATGACCCTTGTGCCAGGTGCAGATCGAAACGACGTCGGGCCGCTCCTTTTCCATCATCTCGCGGCCGTCGCTGTAGTGGGAGGGGGCAATGTCGAACTGGTCGTTCTTTTCGGCCATGGCCTCGGCGCTCAGGTCGGCCAGAGCAACGACCTCGTAGCGCCCGCAGGCGAGATAGCCGTGGATGTGATTGGCGGAGATCCCGCCGACGCCGATAACTGCCGCACGTAGCTTGTCTGGCATTTTTACTCCCGAAGCTAATGAGATTTCGGGACTGCAACCGTTTCAACAGCGACTTCCGCACGCAATTAAGTCAACCGAAGCTGATCCCTCAGACCGACGTGTAGCCGCCGTCGACCACGAGCACCTGGCCGGTCACCATACGCGCGGCGTCGGATGCCATGTAGATGATCGCGCCGGCGATTTCATGCGGCTCGGCAATTCGTCCCATCGGGATCTTTTCCAGGTTCTTGGCAAAATCAGGGTTCTTGATCGCCTGTTCCAAAAGCGGCGTGCGCGTAAAAGTCGGCGCAACCGCATTGACTGTTATGCCGTGGGACGCCCATTCGACCGCCAGGGAGCGGGTCATCTGGCCGACCGCCCCCTTGGCCGAGGCGTAGATCGACCGCAGCGGTCCGCCGACTACGCCAACCTGGGAGCTGATGGCGATCACGCTTCCTTCGATGCCTGCATCGATCATGCGGCGGGCGCAGGCCGTTGACATGAAGAAGGCGCCCTTGAAGTTGACGTCCGAGATATAGTCAAACTCTTCTTCGGTGTAGTCCAGGGCCGGTTTCGGGCTGTTGTAGCCGGCATTGTTGACAACCGAATCGATGCGGCCGAATCTGTCCCACGTCTGCGTGACAAAGCGGTCGATGCTCTCCAGGTCGGTCACGTCGAGATGCCAGGCTTCAGCCTGCGCGCCGAGGTCGCGGCACATCTGGGCAGTCTCCTCACTTTCACTGACAGTGCGGCTGCCGAGAGCCAGCGTGGCCCCGTAGCGGGCTGCCGCTTCGGCAATTGATTTGCCGATTCCCTTGCCGGCGCCGGTGACGATCATGACTTTGCCGCTAAGGTCGAAGCTTACCTCATCAGACACGGTGGTCTCCTTAATCGTTGTTCCGAACTCACAGTTCCTCTATGAGTTGCGTTGTTAGTTGCGTTCAATGCCGGCGTCGACGAATGCCTTGGCCAGAGTGTTGTAAGTCTCCGTCGCGACGGCCAGGGGGTAGTAGGGTGTTCGCCGCTGCACCATGTTGCTGATCTCGGCGGTGATGAACCCGGTGTAGCCGTGGCGCTGCATCGCCTTCAGGTAGGTAACGTAGTCGAATTCGCCTTCGCCGGGGACAAGGAACTCAAAGTCAGGCACAGTGCCTCGTTCGTCCTTGACGTGCGTGTGGCGTGCGTGGGGGGCCATGGCGGCGACCGATTCTTCGATGCCGATGCCCATGACATTGAAATGGCTGATGTCGAAGTTGACGCCGACGGCGCGTGAATCGACCTGCCTAATGACCTCAAGCATTCGGTCGGGCGTGTCGATTATGGAGCCGACGTGCGGCTCGATGGCAACTGTGACCCCCGCTTTCTCTCCGTATTCCGCCGCTTCCTGTAACCGCTCGACCAGTATGCCCAGCTTGCTGTCCCAATCCTCCGGCTTGCCGCCGGCAGTTGTATCCACGACCGGCGGCCCGTCCTCAGACGCCCAGTCTAGCGCGAGGTCCATGGTCTCTTTGAGCCGTTTGAGATTGGAGGCATGGCTGGCGCTGTCCTCATCCATCAAGTTGACGTGGCCGGCTATGGCGGGCAGTTGGAGGTTGCTGTCCTGCAGCAGCTTCAGAATGCGGCTGCGCTCGGCCTTGTCCAGCTTTTCCAGTGCAGTTGTGTGATGGGAGAGAACGGTCAACTCGACGCCGTCAAAACCGAGACCGGCCAGATGGCGAACAATGGCGTCGATTGGAACTGCCGGCATGCCCCAGGTACTGAATCCCAATTGCATCGTTCTGATTCCCTGTCTTCTTGCTGGTTCGCGGTGTTTTGGGGGTACGCGACCTGGGTTCCTGTGGGACAATACAGCCTGATCAGGATCATACGGACATGTCCTGAAATATGCAAACTCTCTCTGGCGAGAAAGGACTAAAATTGACTCAACTGCCAAATTCCGGCGCCTGCACAACCCGACAGCACTATGTTAAGATGCCCTTCTATGCCCCACCCGACCTGTCCGCACCGCATTCACCGACAAGGAAGGTAATATGGAAAGCAAAACACTGCGATATCTTGACGATGGCAGCATCGAACTTTTCGTGGAGAAAATCGGAGACCCCGGCGAGGGCGAAATCCAGCTGACGGGCGGGGCCTGCGGAATCTGTTCATGGGACATCGTGACCGCCAAAATGGGCTCAGCCATGATCCCAATGGCGCCCCCGGGCCACGAGGGCGTTGGTTACGTTTCAAAGATCGGGTCCGGCGTGACCGGCTTCAGAGAAGGCGACAGAGTAGCCGGCGGCGGCTTCGCCACAGTTCGCAACCTGTCCAGCGAAAGAGTGTATCCAGTCCCTGATTCTGACTTGGCCGACGAACACTGGATTGTGGAACCGGTAGCCTGCGCCGTCACCGGCCTCGACCACACCAACCTCAACGCAGGCGAAACCGTTGCCCTGGTCGGCGCCGGCTTCATGGGCCAACTCCTCCTGCAGGGCCTCCTGCACATGCCCGTCGGAGAACTCATCGTCCTCGACGTCGTCGAGGCCAGACTGGAGCTGGCTCGACGACAAGGCGCGCCGGAAACGGTCGACATCTCACGACACGACACAGACGACCTGGCCGCAGACCTCAAGGCCCGCGGCATTGACGTTGTCATCGATGCTTCCGGCAGCCAGGGCGGTCTCGATCTTTCTGCAAATGTCGTCAAGAACGGCGGACGCATTAACCTCTTCGGATGGATCAAGGGGCAGAAGGCCTACTTCGATCCCTCCCACTGGCACTTGGGCGGCTTCACAATCGTAAACTCGTCCCCCTCTTCAAAGATTCGCAACACCTTCCCCCCCGCAATCAAGCTCATCGACGCCGGCGTCTTCGACCTGCGGCCGCTCGTGACCCATACCGTCCCCCTCGGCGGATACCCGTCTCTGATGGAAGAAATCCTGGCCGGAGACGGCTCTTACCTGAAAGGCGTCATTTCACTGGGCTGAACCGTTTCCATCCCTCGCTGCCATGCATGCGCAAGAGCTGTAAAGCGATTGGGTGGGCTGAGATTTCGGGGTCCTTACAGGCGGCCGAACCACGTTAGCGCCGCGGCTGGGCTTGTGCTAACATTCGCCGTGTGAAGCGACACTCTGCATATCCCGCATCGGGCCGATTTACCGTAGTAAAGGAGATTGCAAGATGAATGACCACGTTTCCGTTTCGCGACGCAGTTTTCTGCGTCTTTCCGCTCTTGGCGTCGGCGCGACGGCGCTGGCGGCGTGTATGCCGGTGGCGGCGCCAGCCGGGGGCGACGCCGGTGGTGATGACGGAATGGCGGAGCCGGCTACCGTTTCGTTTTTGACGCAAGGGGGCGGTGAAGTCTCTTTCCTGCGCTATGAGCCGCTGATAGAGGAATTCCAGGCGGCCAACCCGGACATTACAATCGATCCGATTTGGGAGCCGGGCGGCGCAATTCAGATCCAGACCAAGCTCCTGACCCTGATCGCGGCGGGTGACGGCCCCGATGCCTACTGGGCCCACAGCTACACCAACTCGGGCCAGGCCGTGCGCAATATCCAGTTGGACGTCAACCCGTTCATCGACGCCGACGACGACATCAGCGGCGACGATTTCCTGCTTGCCGCGTACAAGGACTTTCAGTACGAGGGCAGGCAGATCGGGTTCCCCCGCGAGACGACGAGCACGGTCATCATCTACAACGCCGAGTTTTTCGATTCCGCAGGCATGCCCCGTCCTTCAGACAGTTGGACCTGGGCGGACTTCCTGGAGTGCGCGACGATGATGACCCAGGGCGAAGGCCCCGATCGCATCTATGGGACCGCGGACTGGCACCGGAACCGAAACACCTGGATCAAGATGTGGCAGAAGGGCGGCGACGTGCTCAGCGAAGACCGCACACAGTTCACGATGAACCAGGAGCCGTCGCTGGGGCAGGTACTGGAGATCCAGGACTGGCACCAGGATGGCGGCATCCACGTGCCGGCCACAGTGACCGAGGCCGGCGGCTTCAGTACCGGCGACCTCTTCACGACGGGCCGGATCGGCATGTTCCCGCAGTTCTCCGTCTTTTCCAATGTGATGAAGTCGGAGTTTGAATGGGACATCGCGCACTTCCCGGTTGATGAAGGTGACACGCGCACCACGCGCGTGGCGTCTGCCGGGCACAGCCTCTATAGCGGGACCGAAAACCCGGACGCCGCCTGGCAGTGGATGAAGTTCCTCGGCGGTGAGAACGCCTTCCGCCACTGGGTGGAGGCCACCGGTCTGAACGTACCCTCCCTCAAGGTTGTTGCCGAAAGCCTGTTGGAAACGATGGCCGACGTCCTGCCGCCGAGCGCGCAGATCATGTTGGATGCCTTCGAATACGGCAGGCCGGAGCCGGTCTCGGGCGACTGGATCGGCGTACATCGCGAAGTGCAGCCCGCCCTCGACTCGATTTACGGCATCGAGAAGGCGGACGCACAGGCGACTCTGGACGCAATCGCGAGCCGGGTCGAGGAGTTGGCGGTCTACGTGCCTGGTGTTTAAGTCAGACAAGCGGGATGCTGGCGGTCGCAGCTACTCTGCCGGCATCCCTAACCTCTTTTCCTTGTGATGGGCGTCCAAGGAGATCCCGGGGCCAAAGTGAAAAAGGGGCGCAGTCTCCTCTGGTCTGAAGCCAGGGACGGTTATCTCTTCATCTTGCCGTGGATACTCGGCTTCATCATCTTTACGGCAGGCCCTATGCTGGCGTCCCTGTACATCTCCTTCACCCGCTGGGAGATCGTCACCCCGTCGGTGTGGGTGGGCGGCGCGCAGTATGTCAAGCTCTTCAACGACGACCGCTTCTGGCTGAGCCTCTACAATACCAGCTACTACGTCTTCATCGGTGTGCCCCTGCATCTGTTTTTTGCATTGCTGGCCGCTCTGGCCGTGAACATGAACCTGCGGGGCATCCACTTTTTCCGCACCGCTTACTATGTGCCTTCGCTGACGCCCGTCGTGGCCAATTCGATTCTGTGGGTGTGGATCTTCCACCCTGAGTGGGGGCTGGCTAACGCCTTTCTCGAATGGATCGGCCTGGAGGGGCTGTACTGGCTCCAGGACCCCCGGTTGGCGAAGCCGGCGTTGATCGTGATGAGTTTCTGGTCGATCGGCGGACAGATGGTGATCCTGCTGGCCGGGCTCAAGGGGATCCCGATGGAGCTGTACGAGGCGGCCGCAATCGACGGCGCAAACTGGTGGAGTCGGTTCTGGCGCGTGACGCTACCGCTGTTGACGCCGGCCCTCTTCTTCAATCTTATCATTGCGATCATCGGCGCGTTCCAGGTCTTTACGCAGGCGTACATCATGACCGAGGGCGGTCCGAACTATTCGACGCTGTTCTATCTGCTCTACCTGTTCCGCGCCGCCTTTGAAAACTTCCGTATGGGGTATGCTTCGGCAATGGCTTGGGTGCTGTTCATTATCGTTCTCACTTTCACGATTGTTCAGTTCGTGCTTTCCGACCGCTGGGTCTTCTACGAAGGAGATGTGCGCCGCTAGCTCGGCCATTTGTGAACTACCGATGCAGATTATCGACAGCCGGACCGCAAAGGAACTGATTCTTGCTGGATTCTGGTACGTGATACTGAGCGTTTTCGCGTTGACACTGGCGCTGCCGCTGGTTTGGCTGCTGTCCACTTCGTTGAAAACGGGCGGGCAGACTTTTCTGATGCCTCCTAAGTGGATCCCCGAGCCTTTTGTCTGGACCAACTACTCTGAGGCGTTTAAGGCCGTAGCGTTTCACGAGTATTTCTGGAACACGATCCGGATCGTCATCTTTGCCACGATCGGCGCTTTGCTGACGGCCTCGCTGGCGGCTTTCGCCTTTGCCCGGTTGCGGTTTCCGTTTCGTGAGCAGCTTTTCCTGCTTGTGCTCTCGACAATTATGCTCCCTTCGATCGTCACGCTGATTCCGACCTTTATCGTGTTTCGCACGCTGGGCTGGATCGATACATTTCTGCCGCTGATCGTGCCGCTCTGGTTCGGAGGCGGCGCCTTCAACATCTTTCTCTTCCGTCAATTCTTTATGACGATACCGCTCGAGCTGGATGAGGCGGCCCGCATCGACGGGGCCGGCAATCTCCGCATCTACTGGGGCGTGATTCTGCCGCTCTCAAAGCCGGTGCTGGCAACAATTGCAGTCTTCGCCTTCATCCACAACTGGAACGACTTCTTCGAACCACTGATCTACCTTCAAAGCCCGGAGAATTGGACGATGGCGATCGGCTTGCGAGGGTTTCAGGGCCTCTACCACACCGAATGGAACCTGATGATGGCGGCGTCGACGGCCATGATCGCTCCCTTGCTCATTCTGTTTTTCTTTGCGCAACGCTACTTTGTGAGCGGCATCCAGATGAGTGGACTGGCGGGAAGATGACGAACAAAAACGGACTGGTTGTCGATACCGATATTCACCCCGGAGTGAACGGGGACCGGGTGCTGGCGAGGCTGCCGGAGCCGTGGCGGACGCGTTATGCCTCGGGGAACCGCGGGCCGGGCAATTTGGGCTGGTGGAATCCGATGGGCGTCGAACGCTCCGATGTGACGATGGAGGACGGCCGCACGATCCACGGCGACCCGAAACTCCTGGAAGAGCATTTCCTCGACAAATACGCCATCGACTACGGTGTCCTGCTTCCCGGGGGCGTACTGCACACGGCCCAGTCGCCGGAGCCTGATTTCGCGGCGGCGGTAATTAGCGCCGTGAACGACGTCTACGCCGAGGAATGGTTCCCTCAAAGCCCCAGGCTGCTTTCTTCGCTGGGCGTCTACCCCCACCTTCCGGAGATGGCGGTCGCGGAGATTCACCGGCTGGGCGGCCATCCGCAGTTTGTACAGGTGCAGCTGCCGAGCGCCTCGCGCATCCCCTGGGGTCAGCGCATCTTTCATCCGATCTACGAGGCGGCCAGTGAATACGGGCTGGCCATTGCGATCCACCCGGGCTCCGAGGGAGTTGGGCTGTCGGGCCCCCCAAACGCGGCCGGGTATCCCACCAGCTATTTCGAGTGGCATACGACTCTGGTCAACAGTTACATCGCCCACGTGACGAGTATGCTGGCCGAAGGTGTGTTCGCCAAGTTTCCCGACCTGAAGTTTGTGTTGGTCGAAGGAGGCATCTCCTGGCTGCCGCCGATTCTGTGGAGGATGGACAAAAACTGGAAGGCGCTGCACTCGACCGTTCCCTGGCTGAACGAGCTGCCGAGCGAGGTTGCCGCCCGTCACATTCGCGTCACCACCCAACCGCTCGAGGAGCCGCCCGATCCCGACCACTTCCACGCCATGCTGGAGATGTTTCCCGCCGAGCAGATGCTGATGTTCTCGAGCGACTTTCCCCACTGGGACGGCGACGCCCCGGACTTCGCCCTGCGTCAGTTTCCCGAACACCTCCTGCCCCGCATCATGGGCCAGACTGCGGCCGAACTCTACGGTCTGGAAGCGGACTGAGGAGCCGATTTGCAGACGACCATCGCGGCCCTGGCCGGGAGTGCGAGTTATACCCTTCTGCGTGTTGACGGCAGGGTTCTGCACATCACACTCAACCGGCCGCAGGTTCTCAACGCCCTCCACCCCCCGGCCCACTTTGAACTGGCTGAGGTATTCGACGCCTTCGCGAACGACAGTGACCTGTGGGTCGCCGTCATCCGCGGCGCGGGCGAGCGCAGCTTTTGCACGGGCACAGACTTGAAGGTGCGCGCGCAACTGGGCCGCGACGACTATCCTCCAAGCGGCTTTGGAGGCATAACGAGGCGTTTTGACCTGGACAAGCCGGTGGTTGCGGCGGTCAACGGGCTTGCGCTGGGGGGAGGGCTGGAGATCGCGCTGGCCTGTGATCTGATCGTGGCGGCGGAGCACGCGCAGTTTGGATTTCCGGAGCCGCGCGTGGGTTTGGCGGCGATGGGCGGCGGCGTACACCGGCTGGTCAGGCAGTTGCCGGACAAGGTGGCGATGGGGCTGCTGCTGACGGGGCGGCAGGTCAGCGCGCAGGATGCCTTGGCCTACGGGCTCGTGAACGAGGTTGTGCCCGGGGCCCGGCTGGATGACGCTGTGCATGTCTGGGTTGAGGACATGCTGGCGTGTGCGCCGCTGGCGCTGCGCGCCACGAAGCAGGTGGCGCGGAGGAATCTCGATCATCCAGCTCTGGCCGATGCGGTGCGGGGAGACTATCCGGCTGTGGAGAAAATGCTTGAAAGTGAGGATGCGGTGGAAGGGCCGCGGGCCTTCGCCGAAAAAAGGGCCCCGGTCTGGCGAGGTCGTTGAGACGCGAATGCGATGAGGCTGGCTGCCCCAGGCGCCTCCTGTTCGAATCCGACCAGCCCTGCAGATCAGCCATATGCAGCGGAAGCGAAAGATGAACAGAGAGACGGTTCGACGCGCGGGAGAGATTCTGGCAGCTGCTTGGCTGGCAGACAACGTCGTCGACCTTCCTTCAGAGTTGCTGCCTTCAGACCGAGACGCGGCCTATGCTATACAGGACGAGATGGCGCGTCTACTGGCAGGCGATCCTGCCAACCGGGACGCCGGCTGGAAAGTTGGCGCGACCAGTGCCGGAGTGCAGAGGGCTGAGGGCTACGACGGCCCGATTCCAGGTCGTATTTTCGCCTCAACTGTTTTCGGGGATAGCGCGTCCGTTCCGTTGACTCGCTGCCGAGATGCAAAAGTCGAGGTGGAAGTTGCGTTCCGGTTCAAAGCGGCGCCCCACTTAAAGAACGGCGCGTTCTCGCAAGACGACTTGGCAATGATCGTAACGGCGGCGCCGGCATTCGATGTCACCGGCACGCGCTACGCGGCCGCTTGCCGTGCTGGTTGGGACGGCAGACAAAACATGCTGGCAGGGATCGCCGATAACGGCAACGGCGGGGCCGTACTGCTTGGTGAGGGCGTTTCGTCCTGGGCCGGCATGGACTTTATGCAACTGTGCGTGGACTTGCGCATCAACGGCGGCAATAGCGTGCCGAATCTCTGGGACCGGTCACGCGGTGACCCGATTCATGCACTGGCGTGGACGGTGAACCTGGTCTATGAGAGAGGATTCGCGCTTGCGGCCGGCGATGTGGTGCTGACCGGTTCACTGACCGAGCCCCAGCCCGTGCAAGCTGGCGATCGAGTGGAATGCACAATGCCGGGGCTGGGCAGCCTCTACTGTCAGTTCAGCCGGGCGTAGAAATCTCCGCTGGGTTCGCCGACCTCCATTTCTTGCAGCCGGGAAGTCATCTCCTCAGGCGCGAGCCAGTTCTCCTCGCGTAGCCGCTGCGATTCGCCCTGGCTCCAGTTGTATCTGTAGCTGCCGAGGTCTTCCAGGCGGGCGACACACGCTGTAGCTTCGGCGCGGGCCGCGGGTATGTACTCCACCGACAGCAGGGGCAGCGGCCTGCTCAGACCCTGTAGTACTGCCAGCTCTGACCCTTCGACGTCGATCTTGCACAGGTCGGGCGCCCCGAAACGGTTGATGAGCGTGTCCAGGGTCGTTACCGGGACGGAGACAGAGTCCTCCCAGATGACGCCGGCGAATGACGGCGAGCGGCCCACGCTTTCTTTCCACGCGCTGGCCGTTGTCGAAACCGTAGGTGTTCGGCGACTGATGTGCAGTATGGTCGAACTCTCACTGCGCCCGACTGCGCTTCCAACCAGCGTGAAGGCAGGATGTCTGCCATAGAGCTTATGCAGCAAGCCGGCGAAGAGCGGCTGGGGTTCGACGGCTACGCAGGACGCGCCCATTTTGAGGAACACGCCGACCCGACTTCCGACGTGCGCGCCGATGTCGAAAACGAGCGAGCCGCGGCCGATGAACTGTGCGTAGAAGCGGCGGTCGCGAAGCGCGCGGCCGGGCTTCCCGTAGTAGATGAGGAGCGATCGTGCGAGGCCCAACCCGCTCCAGAACTTAGAGGCCGGAGTCACCTGGCCTGTTCCCCTGATAGTCCGCGTCCGGGGCGGCTTTCCGTTCGCCTTCTTGGTCGGAATACGGCGGCTGCAGCCGCTCGAGTCGCGCGACCCACGGGGAGAGCGGAAAGAGAAAGTCGTGCCGCTGTTCCAGTTCGATGGTCGCTTCCTCCAGCTGGCGCGACGAACGGGGTCGTTGACCTGTTGCGAAGAAGACGGTCGTGCTGCCGCGTCCTCGGCACGAGTAAACGGTGTCGAACAGATCGCAAAGAGAGTTGACGACCTCCGAAAAGGCCGGATCTCTGTTGCCGAGATTCATGGCAAGCAGTCCACTGTTACGAATGCGGCTGCAGCAGAGGGTCAGAAAGTCCGCAGTTGTAGCGTGCTCCGGCGAGACTCCGTGGTCGCAAAAAACGTCGAGAAACATCAGATCATAGTGGGCTGAGTCCTCATAAAGGAAGTCGCAGACATCGGATATTTCGACGGATAGGCGTTCGTCGGGCTGGAAGCCAA
Organism: Caldilineaceae bacterium; assembly: GCA_022821545.1. Lineage (GTDB taxonomy): Bacteria > Chloroflexota > Anaerolineae > Caldilineales > Caldilineaceae > Bin5. The sequence goes on along the minus strand of JAJEDJ010000044.1, from coordinate 6,810 downwards.
AGTAGCGCGTTGCGGCGGTCACGACCGGGGCGGCGATTTCGACGCACGTGAATTTGGCCCGCGTCAGGTGGTGATGGAGCGTGGTGGCGAGGCAGCCGCCGCCCAGCCCGCTGAAGAAAACTGTTTTCGGAGTCGGTTGCCACAGTAGGGACAGTATCATGGCCTGCGTGTAGGAACTTTGGAGGCGCAGTGGTTCACGGAGGTCCATGGCGCTCTGGATCCAGTCAGTGTTGGGCGCTTCGGCGTCCAGCATCCAGAGGACCAGGCGCGGGCCTTCGCGAGTGACTGCCACGTAGTAGCTCCCCCACTGCTCGCTAAAGAGAGTGGTCTCCTGGCTTTCGGCCCAGCTTAGGGCTTCACGGCGCAGGCGGGCTTCGTTGGCTTGCTGCCAGGATCTGTTGGGCTTGTGGTGATTCGATGCGTGTTCGTCCATCGGTTGGCACGCGAATTTGGCGTGTGTTACCCTTGTCGCCGTCAGTTGAGCGAAGAAAAAGTGAAACACAGTCCAATGGAACTGTCAAGCATTCCCAAGCCGGCTCGGCCCAGCTTCTACTTTATCGGTGTAACGACTGGACAATCTTCATCCCGCCGTGTCTTTCCGCTGTGGATGGAAGCGTTGGGTCGGCCGGAGGTCTCCCTGGTCGGGATCGACGTTGAGATTCACGCCGCGCCCAGTCGCTACAGGAAAATCGTTGCCGACATTAAGCGGGAACCTTTGGCCCTTGGCGCCCTCGTCACTACACATAAGATCGACCTGCTGGCCGCGGCGGCGGACCTCTTCGACCGCCTCGGGCCCTACGCGACGGCCACCCAGGAGGTCTCCAGTATTGCCAAGGACGGGGGCAAGCTGGTTGGGCGCGCGACCGACCCTGTTGCCGGGGGGATGAGTATGGATGCCATTCTCGGCGAGGACTATTTCGGCCGGACGGGCGGCGATCTTCTCATGCTCGGCGCGGGGGGGTCGGCGGTTGCCCTGATTCTGCGCCTTATGCAAAAGACCAAAGCAACCGACCGTCCCGACCGCATCGTTGTGGTCAACCGGTCGGCCCCGCGACTGGCTCGCCTGAAGGAAATGGTGGCGCGGACTCGCGACGAAGGGGGACGCGATATTCGCTTCCAGTTCATTCAGAACAATGACGCGGCGCGTAACGACGGGATTCTGGCTGGGCTTCCGCCGGGCAGCGTTGTGGTCAATGCGACCGGAATGGGCAAGGACACGCCTGGGTCGCCATTGACGGACAGGGCTCTCTTTCCGTTGAACGGTGTGGCCTGGGAGTTGAACTATCGCGGCGAGCTGGACTTCATGCGGCAGGCGGAAGCGCAGAGGCAAGCCCGCGGACTCACAGTTGCCGATGGCTGGGATTACTTTGTCCATGGCTGGTCGCAGGTCATCTCCCACGTTCTGCATGAAGAGATCGACGCTGCCCTGTTTGCCCGCCTCTCAGAGCTGGCCGCGTCGGCCAGGTAGATTCACTCCTACCACGAAACGAGCGGTTCCTGCCGAAACGTCCTCCCATCCGCTGCCGAACTCCGGCAGTCAGTCCTCTGCCTTGCCCTGCCTTCCCTTAAAGTGATGCCGCATCACGGTCGAGTAGGGTCCTCTTTCACCTTCGCCACGGGAAGGCCAGCGTCGGCCTGTTCGCGTAGCGATTGGTGCTGATTTCCAGGCGGGCGCCGCAGCCCGGTGCGATGTTGACCTCAAAACTGTCGTCCTCCACGTCGACAGTCTCCCCGTTCAGCGTGACCGACCCGAACTGGTGCTCGGCGTAGGCGCCGCCCTGCACCGTCACCCGCCGGGACGATACCTGGCCCGTGTTTACGAGTGTCACCGTAACCGCATCGGCGCTCAGTTTTTCGACGAGCGCCGCGACGTCTGCGGGGATGCCGGCGCGTCTGTTGTCCGGGTCGAAGTAGCGCAGGCGGCAGTGCAAAGGGCCGCCGGTACGGCCTGTGGGCAGGCCGCCCAGCATCAGCCTGTTGAGGTTCTCCGTGACGGCAGGGTTGATGTGGTTCATGTCGTCGGAGAGCCGTGTGTCGGGCGTTGCAGTGTCGGCGCGCATCACTTCGAGATTGTGTCTGAGTCTGTCGAAATCCGCCAGCAGCGCCTGCTCCGGGAAGTCGGGGTTGCTGCCTTCCAGGTACTGGATCCAAGGGTCGCCGGCGAGGAGATCGCGGTGCTTCCTGTTCATCGACCAGTAGTAGACTTCAAGGGCGCCGGAAGTGAAAGGTTCGTCCTGGAAGTCGTACCAGTCTTCCTCGCCGAAATAGTCGCCGTAGGCATTGGGATACTTGAGGCTGCCGTCGATTTCGCGGGCGTTGCTGTTGACGTGGTCGATGACGCCGCGCCAGGACTCTGCGTAACGCTTGTCGCCGGTTAGCAGAGTGGCGTTGCCGAAGCCGTGGATGGCGCGAGTATGGAAGTAGGTGCGGTGGGCCAGCTCTCCGGTCTGGGGGACTGTGACGGTGAAGCCCCAGCCGTATACGCCGCCGTACCAGCGGCCCTCGCATGCGCTGCCCACGACGTTGTCGAGTCCCACGTTGGTGGGGATGATGCCGCCGTTCTGTGCTGTGCGCTCGACCCACTGGTCCACGTAGTCGAGGACCCACTGCCGGTATTTGTCCTCGTGGCCGAGCATGAACGCGTTCAGAGGCAGGATCGTAGCGGCCAGGTTGATTGGATGGTCGCCTACGACGTCGTTGTAGTCCTTGAAGTGGGCCACCATCTCGTCGTAGCTGCGCTCGCCGTGGCCGAGTCGGAATCTGCCTTCTACTTCGATGGGGTCGCCGGCCCAGTCCAGGCCGGTGGCCTTGCGAAGGAGGGGTCCGCGGCTGCCGTTGAACATGCTGCGGATCAGTTTGTGCTCGGGGTCGTAATTCTTCGCAATCGGGTCTTCGTCCATGTAGAAACCGGCAAAGCGGCGGCAACGGCGTTGAAAGTGGGGGTCGTCGGGGTCGGAGAGGCCCTGGAGAAAGAAGGCCGAAAACCCCTCCCCGTTGTGAAACCAGTCGAACATGACGGGGAACTCTTTGAAATACATGCCGTCGCGGGCCATAGGCACGTCGACGGTCTTGGCCTCGGTGTACTGCTGGAGATGACCTTCCCAGCCGAGCTTGTAGAGATCGAGAATGTCGTCGTCGGCCCCCAGCGCGTGGAGCATTGTCCAGTTGAGAATGTTCTCGGCGGCGTCGTCAGGGCCGTCGTCGCCGCCCCAACGGGGCACGCAGAGCAGGTAACCGCGGTCGTCGAAGTAGTGGTCGAAGAAGGCGCGGCAGCCTTCAGCCTGCTCTCGGAGGAGTCTTCTCTGCAGCAGGGCCCAGTGGGGGGGAGGCATGGGTGTTCTGATGTCAAGTGTGGTCTTCATTTGGCTGGTCTCTCTGTTTGCGAGTGGTGAGTTGATTCAGGTAAGGAGCCGTTCGCGTATGTACGCGTTATGGTTTTCTGTGCGGGTCATTGGGAGGTTGAGCGGGCACTCTTTCCTTTCAGGAAGATGGCGAGCGCTGCCAGCGTGGCGAGGGCGGCCTGCACTGAAACGGCGAACCGGGGACCGGCGGTCTCGGCCAGAGAGCCGGTGACCAGCTCTCCTGGCAGGCCAACGCCCTGGCTGAGGGCGACCGTGCTCATGGCGCGGCCGCGCATCTCATTGCTGGATGACGTGAGCAGGATAACGTTGCGCATGGTATAGAAGCCCGCCTGCCCAACGCCTGCCAGGAATTGCAGCAGGACCGCCAGATTGAAGAGCGGAGAAAGCGCAAAAAGTACCCAGGCAACACACTGGAGCAGTGACCCTGCGGCGAAGATCGATTGGAAAGATAGACTGCGGCGCAGGCGTTGGGTGAGAAAGAGGCCGGCGAAGAGGCCGATGCTGTAGCTGCCGTTTAGCGTTCCCAGCCCAATGGCCCCGCGTTCGAAAACGTCGCGGGCGAAGACGGGCATCAGGCTCAGCGCCGGAAAGACCATGACATTTATGAGGGCGGAAACAAGCACGACAACCAGCATCGAGCGGTTGCCGCGCAGATAGTTTATGCCCTCGCCGATTGATTGCCAGACACCGCCGTCAGCCACGGGAACTGTCTGCGGCACCTGCAGTCGACCAAGCCAGACCAGCAGCGCCAGGTTGAGTCCGGTGAGCGCTATCAGAGCGCCGAAGCCGGCGGCTGCGCCGTAGCTGTCGAGCAGCCAGCCGGCGAGATACGCGCCGGCGCCAATGAGAATACTGTGCGTCAGGCTCTCCAGCATCATGGCGTCGGCGGCAAGCCTGCTGCCAAGAAGGTCGGGCACGAGGGCCGCCCGCGCCGGTGCGTCGACCGTCCAGCCGGCCCCGATGATGAATGCCGCGGCCGTGATCTGCCAGGCGTTCAGCCTGTCTCCTTCAAAAAGCAGGAGGAGGGAGACACAGGCCGCGAAAATGACGACTTGGCTCAATGTGAGCGTGTTTCGTCTCCCAAGGCGGTCGCCGATGAATCCTGCGAAGCCGCCGAAGGCGAGCTGGGCCGCGCGACGCCAGAAAGTGAGCAGGGCTACGGCCAGAGCGGAGTCGGTCATGTCGAGCACAACGACCCCGGCTACAACCACCCAGATCGAGTAGGTCTGCCACCACAGAATACTGCTGAGCAGGAGATGCCGGTAGGTTGGTTGTGCGAGAGGTGCAAGCAGGCCGGCGCTGCCCTGCTCCGGTTGCGTCAGGCGGCGGCTCCGTTGGCGGCCCAAAGCGTGCCCTGCTGCATCATCTGTTGCACGGCGGAACGTTGAAACGTATCGGACGTGTGCCCCAGGGTCGTATAGAAGACGCGTCCATCCCCATAGGGTTTGACCCAGGCCATGGGGTGGGCTTTTTCTGCCCACTGGGCGCTGGCCAGAACGTGAATGGCCGGGTCCCAGGCAGACATGTAGATCTCGTCTTCGACTTCGAAGTCGGTGATGCCCTGCATGACCGGGTGAGAGGAATCGTCAACATTCACCGTGAAGGTCAGACCTGGTGGATGCCAGTTGGCGTGACCGCCTAGCATTGTTGCGGCTTTCCCGCCAATCCACCAGCCCGTGCCGTGGATTCCGACGAAGCCCTTGCCGCCGGCGATGAAGTTGAAGAGGCCTTCCTCTTGTTCCGGCGTCAGCTCTGAATGGTAGGTAGCGGTCCCGTCGGCGTGACGCTCTGAGCGGGTAAAGCCCGAGCCGAGTACACAGACATCGTGCTCCGCCAGGCTGGACGAAGTGAAGATGCTCTTGTCGTCGGTAAGTGTGACACTGATCCCCGGTTCGTCGCCGAGGAAGCCGCCTATGACTGCGGCGCTGTCGGCGAAGCCGTGATTTGTGCCGGAAATTACGAGGACGTCGGTCATGGGTCTGCCTTTCTGATTGCGTTCCGGGCGGCGCGCTAGGGGGCCCCGCACGTCGGGCCGGGCGGTTATGGTTGAGGGCCAGGGAATCATAGCATAGGCAAGGGAGAGATTCAACGGCAGTGGACGGCAGGAACCCAGTCGGGTGGGAATGACGCCAAGGTCTGCCTACTCAAGCGGCGGCCTGGAGACTCGGTTGCTGAAGCTGCCTACCGCTTGCTTTTCTGAAGAAGTGACGGCAATATGCTGAGTGTTATAAACCACAACCAGAGTTGCGAGAGGAGAACCTATGGCGGCCAGCACTATGCAGGGTGTGTATCCGATCCTGGTCACACCATTCGACGAGGAGTCGCAGATCGACGAAGAAAGTCTGCGCCGGTTAATTGATTTCAATCTGGATGCCGGTGTTCACGGGTTGGGGGTTGCGCTGGGAAGTGAGGTCTACAAGCTGACTGAGGCCGAACGAGCTTGGATGACCCGCGTCGTCGTTGACCAGGTCGCAGGGCGTGTGCCTGTCGTTATAAACACGGGGGCGAACGGCACGGACTTGGCGGTGCATTACAGCCGCATGGCACATGAAAACGGGGCGGACGCGCTCATGGTTCTGCCGCCGTCGTTTTTCCCTGCCGCCGCAGAAGAGCTGCTGGCCTACTATCGCGCGATTTCGGATGCGGTGCCCCTGCCCATATTCATCCAGGATGTGGCGGCTTCGCCGATCTCGGCGGGACTGGCGCGGCGTCTGGCGGAAGAGTGCGAGTGGGTCCGCTATATCAAAGTGGAGAGCTTTCCGGTTGTGGAGAAGGTGGCGGCGATGTCAGCCGAGGCCGGAGATGTCCTGACCGTCTTTGGAGGAGCGGGAGGCGGCTATTTCATCGAAGAGATGCGCCGCGGCTCGGTCGGGACGATGCCCTTCTGTACGCAGCCGGAGGCCTTCGTAGATATCTGGAACCGGGTCCGGGCCGGCGATGAAGCGGGTGCATGGCAGACATTCAACAGGGACCTGGTGCCGGTTGCCCGGCTTTCGGCACAGGGCGCGGGTCTGTTTCATGGTGTTCATAAGGAGATCCTCGTTCACCGCGGCGTAATCCGGACTGCCGTAGTGCGGGCGCCGGCGGCGTCCATCAACCCGTTGACGAGGGAAGAGTTGGGCGTGCTGTTGGAGGAACTGTATCCGGACGGCGATGGATGAGCGAAAGCCGTTGAGTCGAGAGGGCCGCGCCGCCGGTCATTTGGATGGTCTGAACTTACATGAGAGAAAGGGTGGAAGTACGATGAAGATTGTAGACATTCAGGTTATACCGTTTCGAGTGGTGAGGGAACAGTTTCATCAGGGCAGGTTTCACTTTCCGCGCGAGGTGACGCAGACCTTGACGAAGGTGATCACCGACGAGGGCGCGGAAGGTTACTATTTTGGCGGCCACGGGCACGGGGACGCTGACGGCCTTACACCGGAAGACCGGGCGCAAGTGGAGGGGC
>JAJEDJ010000046.1 GCA_022821545.1 Caldilineaceae bacterium | reverse complement strand
TCCCGCAGCGCTTCAATCTCCTGCATGAGTTCGTCGGTGGGTTTCATGATTCCTTTCTTGCCGGGCATGACGACGCGCCGCACGCTTCAGGAGGAGGCGCAGCGGCTGAAAGCGGGCCCTGATACGGCGCGTCTGCGGCCCGGACTTCCCCGATTCTACCATGCATGCACAGGCTGGCACAACACTGACATGAAATTGTCGCGTACAGACCCGTAGTTTTCACACACATGTCACTCAAAATTCTGTACACTACAATCACGTCAGTGATCTAGATGAAGCCCGATTTACTTCTCAGGACAGAACAAAACCCAGGGCTTTTCTGATGGCCTTCGTGTACGGATTTACCAGAGACACTAACCCTGGCTCACATTCATGCGGTCCAGCTTCAACTTTGGGGCAAGCCGCCGCCTTGTCAAACTGATTGTGTAGAAATAGGTGCAACCTGCCAGAAAACATGCTGGCAGGTTGGGTGACCGTTATCCGAAGAGGTGATGACGTGAACGACAAAAACAGAAGTCAGAAAGACAGCCAGAAACGACCACGCGGTAGACCAGTTGAGAAACCCTATCCTCAACGCATTGACGCCTCACCTGAAAAGATTGCAGAGACGGTGCTGCGAATGCCGCCTAAGAGGCGTGGGGAATGGCGGTATGAGAAGAAATAGGCACTACCACCCCAAAATGTGCATATGTATATAATTCCCAAAAGTTTAGCCGGACACCAATAGACCCTGTTAGTCTAGGAGAATCAACCATGTTGCGATTTCGTTCCCCTTATTCATTACTGATCAGCCTGAGTATATGCCTGGCTGTAATTCTGTTGGCTGGAGCTGCCACTATTTCATTTACAGATCAAGTTGCGGCAAAAGATGACTCGACCAAACCTACCCTGCCTACACCAAGCCTGACGGCTGAGATCAATAACAACGCCGTGAATCTAAATTGGACGGCGGTGGAAGGGGCGACACATTACAAGTTGTACGTCTCGGCGGGTTCAACGAACACCTGGCAGCAAATCGGTGGTGACAACCTTACAGCTACATCCTTCACTCACACTGATGTGACGGATGGAAAATCCTACAAGTACTCCGTCATTGCTGTCAACGCATCCACATCTAGCGATCCGTCAAGCTATGCCTCTGTCACTATGGGACATCGCTTGCCCGCGCCAACACTGAGTGCGCACGTCGTCACAAACGGGATCGAACTAACATGGACACCCGTGAAAGATGCGATTAACTACAGGTTAATAGTTTGGGACGACGTAAGTCAGGCAGATAAGTGGGAAACCGTTAGTGGCAAGCGTCTCAACGGCTCATCTTATACCCATACCGACCTAACTGTTGGCGCAACCTATTACTACACCATTCGGGCATTTGGCGAGAAAGGCGGCAGAAGCCCTTGGGCTGAACAAATCTCCCTGAAAGTAATGCCACCGGCTACTGAGACGCCATTACCACCAGCTACCGATACGCCTGTCCCTGCGGCTACTGAGACGCCATTACCACCAGCTACCGATACGCCTGTCCCTGCGGCCACTGAGACACCATTACCCCCAGCTGCCGCTGCTCCTGCTTCTACGGCTACTCAGACACCCACGCCTACAGCCACTGAGACGCCTACGGTAGCGTTGACACCCGTAGTGCCAGGACCGGTATTGGTTCCAGAGTCAGGGTATTGCATAATCACACAAAAACTCACGACGGGCGGCATGAGATTGCACCCGACATCACGAGAAACACATAAGGCTTATTTTGGCAGCGATCCAGAGTTAGTCACGGTGTCTGGTATTCACTTTGCTGCACAACACGCCGGGGGAGACATTATAATCCATATTCATTTTACTGTTCTTGATTCAGAAGGTAAGGAAAGACTTATCTCGGAAGCATGGCACGGTTGTGAATACGCATGGTCCGTACTCCAAAACGATTGACGACGAACTGAATGCAGGGCTCGTCGATATATCCAGTATCAGCAATGAGGGTTTCAATGTCACTTATGAGCCTGGAAAGGAGCCTCTTGATCCGGGATGGGGTTTTCATTTTACGTTCGATGTTTAATATCAGCCTTCTATCTATTCCTTTTGACATTCTATCCTCCTAAATGTAACACTAAGTCTAAGACTCCTGTTTCGCTAAAATCACATGTCATCAATCGGCGGATAAGCAGGCCCACCGGCAATCAAGTCCTCATAACGCAGCCGTTTTCCATCCATCCCCTGTACCATGTGCGCCATTCGCCGTAATCGACCTCCAGGATGCCCGGCTCAACCGAGACCGGCAGGTCCAGTGCCGCGGCCAGCGGTTGGGCCGTCTCCAGGCAGCACAGATCTCTGGGCTACCGGCCGCCGGCGCCTGAGGCCCTCTTGCCTGCCGAACCTGTCCCCCCACTTGTCAGACTAACATAACCGGTGGTACAAACGTCAGGGGCAGGCCTACAGGGCCAAAGTGAACCATCCAAAGAGCTTTGCTCTTTGAGGATCGATTCGTAAAATCGGGCCAGAAACGGGGCACCTTACCAGAGTTGCCCGACATACAGGAAGCTTGTACATTTAAGTTCAATGAAGAACAACCTTGTTTTACTGATTCTTGCTCTAATGGTCTGTGGATGCGAGCCAGACACAGGTAGAACCCTCACCGTTTATCGCGCAAAAATGGGCGATGAGTGGCCGCTGACAATTGGGAGAGGCTTCCTGTCTTGCAATTGCGTTAGTCGTAGCGGATTCCCGGTCTACAGGTGTGTCAAAGGCGCGATAACCATACATGATCCCGTGGAAAATGTAACGTACTCTGTGAATGGTGTCCACAATCCAAAGTTCGTCAGGTCAGCAGACATAGAACCGATTCAACAGTCCGACCTAGACCCGTTGATTAGACTCGGCCTTGATTTGTGTCCGTCATAAATATCCACTGCACATTCGAATTTTTCTCACGCAATCTCTCTCAAACTCTCGCATCTCTCTCACTCGACCGTCTGACGCCCGCAAGCAAGCGTTCACCCGGTTTTCGTGAGATTACCCTGACACCTTGACTCTCCAAACCCAGCCCGAATCCCTGCCCCCTTCACTGATCTATCTGTCTTATACTGGGAACAAGGAAAAATATGGCTATAGGGTTCCTGTCCATACCGATCTCCTGGATGATGACGCCTTCCAGGCCGAAATCAATTGAGGAATAAGGACAGACCGCCGATCACGACAATCGCCGCGACCTGAAGAACAAGTACAACCACTGACAGATACAGACCGATCACAAATACATTCCAAAGCCAGACAGGTAAGGCGAACGGCTTCGTAAAGAACTCTTTGATTAGACCGTCCTCCTTGACTTCAGGTCGTTTCTTTTCGGGATCAATGCCAAAAGGTGGTGGAATACCGGGAGTTAACATCAGTGATCCTTTCTTGACGCATCTTAGTCAGATCCTCGGCCAGTGACTCTAAGTTGACCCATTTGCAATCCCGCAATGAACAATACAAGCCACTATATCAGATTTCTCTCCCTTTTGATATGGCCTGCAGAATGATTTGAACAGCTGATAACAGCTTACTCCTTTGGTGTGCGTCTTGTCTTGCTCAAATCTACCGGTTCCGGTAGATCGAAAAACCAAATAGGTCTTCGCCTCCGCACAGATGACACTCCACGATTGGCGTACAGAACATAAACCGGGTCATTCAGACCGATAGATTGCCCGGCCCCGGCCCCCTCAATGCACTCTCCCCTCACATTATCTCTCAATGCTCTCCCACTGTTGACCCGCTAAACAAAACGGAGGCCTCCCCAACGAAAATACCACAATATAACATAACATGCCATATTGTGCCGGAATATGTCAAAAGTGTGTCAGAATTCTTCAACGATCTCACGACTGAACCACTGAATCGAAAAGGGGGGGTCCCCCCAAAAGTCTGTCAAAACTTGTCAAAGTCTGCCAAAACTTGCCCAAATCCCCAATTGCTCTCCCTGTTGAACCGTTGAATCGAACGGGAGAGTCCCCCCAGTAAACGTGTCAAAAAAATGTCAAAAAGTGACTAAAGTCGACAAAATCCTTCAGCAACGGCACAACCGCAACGCTAACACCATCGTCCCCGGCGACCGGCTACCTTCCTCTATCGCCTCTTTTCTCTAACGCCAAGCCTGCCTCCCTTCCCCCTCATAAGACCTGGGATGCCCCCCGCCCCGTCGCCGTTGTCTATGCTTTGCCGCCCGTGCTACAATTGGGCTCCTTTCAAATGCCAGAAGAGACGGACGTGCCGCGGCAGGATAGCTTTCAAGTGGATAGAATGCGAGGCGTGATCAACAAAGTGCAGGGAGCGCGGGGAATCGTCTCTCTCTGCACGCTGCTGGCAATTTCCCTGGCCCTGTGGCAGGGAACCGCGACCGCAAGGGCGCAGGGACCGCCTCCCTCTCCTGGTAACGACGAAGCGAGCGCGGCCCATCTCTCCCCCGACGGTTGCAGCGAACTGATCATCAACGGCGGTTTCGAAGCGACCGACCTGCAATGGGGCCTGGCGGGCACCGCCCTGCCGCCGAGCTACTCCACGGCGAAAGCGTATGCCGGCGATCGCTCCTTGCGGCTGGGCATCGTGGACAGCGCCAACCTGGACGCCGGCGACAGCCTCTACCAGGACATTGCCCTGCCCGATTCCGCGCAGCATTTCACGCTCAGTTTTCACTTCTGGGCCAGCCACGAAGACGCGCCCGGCAGCGACATGCAGCGCCTGGACATCTACGAAGCGACGACCGGCGTGCGCCTGGCGCAGCCGTGGGCGCGGCTCTCCAACGAGCGCTCGTGGCAGTTCCAGCTGATCGACCTGACCCACTTCCGCGGGCGCACCCTCCGCATCGAGTTCGGCGTGCATAACGACGGCAGCGGCGGCCGCACCGCCCTCTACCTGGACGACGTAAGCCTGCTGGCCTGTGAACCGGACGCGACGCCGTTCGTAACGCCGTCCCCGACCGCGCCCCGGCCCGGCGGCACACCGTCCCCGGCCGCCACCCCGCAACCGGTGACGACGCCTGTACCGGATGGCTGTGTCGCCAGCGATACGCTCACCAACGGCGACTTCGAAGGCGTGCTGGACGGCCAGTCCAATTGGGCCGTGGGCGAATCGCCGCTCCCTCCCATACTCGCCAGCCAGCCGTCCGGGGGCGCCTTGTCATTGCGGCTGGGCAACCCGCCGGGAAGCGGCACGCAGAATATCCAGTCCTACTCCTCCGTGCGCCAGCTCGTCCAGTTGCCGGCCGGCGCCTCCGGCGCGTCGCTGCGCTGGAACCATCTCTCGCGCAGTCAGGAACCGGCGACGCTCAACCCGGCGCTGGCGTCCGACCGCCAGGAGCTGATCCTGCTGACGTCCTCCCTGGCGACCGAGGCAATCCTCTATCGCAGTCGTGCCGAAAACGCCGCCTGGGAGACAATGACCGTCGACCTGACACCCTATCTGAACGGGTCCTACTATCTCTACTTCAATGTCTTCAACGACGGCAACGGCAGACGCACCTGGATGTTCCTGGACGACGTGCAGCTGCTGGTCTGCTACGCAAATGCAGCTGCGCCGAGCGCGGGCGGGAGCGCAGCCGGCGCCCAACCGCAGACCTCGCCGTCCCCTGCCCCTACCTCTTCACCGACACGCGCAAGCGCGGCCGCGCAGCCTGGTTCCGACCCGCAGACGCCCGCTCCGGACGCCGCCCAGGATACGGAGGCGAGCGCGACGCCGGCGCTGACCGCACGCGGGACCATGATCGCCGTCGGCGTTTCAACGCCTTCATCCATCATCCAGCGCTCCAGGCCGGCGGCCGCCCCGGCCCAGGTCACCGACGTCACCGTGTGGCAACGGTTCCTCCGCATCTCGCAAACTGCCCAGGGGCAGACCTTCATCTTCCTTCTGCTGATCGTTCTCGTCGCTGTCGGTTATCTGCGTTTTCGCGGCAGCGGACGCCCTCCCCCTTAAGCGCCGGCGGCCGCTTTCCAGTCAACTGCAAGTTTCCAGCTTTTGGTTTGCCGTTCACGAAGAACTGACTACTGGAAGCTGCCTTTTTGTCGAATCCCCACCAATTGGACTAGAATTGCTGTGCTCACTACGATATTCGTAGTGGAACGCATGGATCACATACAGTCTCTCAACACCAGCGACTCACGTTCAGCCTAGCAGATAGAGGAGCTTATGCTTATCACGAAATCCCCGGCGCCGGACGTGCCCGCGGTGGCGCGCCGGTTGCGGCGCGACGGCCACCACAGTGCCGGCGTTGCCCTGGGGAGCGAGGCGTCTGCGCAGGATGCGGACAGCGATGCGGTACCACCCTGTTCTCTTACCGTAACCATCTATGGTCCAACCGCCTATCCCAATGGTTTCAGCGCGCTGGCGTCGGAGTGGAACGATCTGCTCGCCCGCAGCCGCTACGATACCTTCTTCCTGACGCACGAATGGCAGTCGGTCTGGTGGCAGCAGCTGGGCGCGGGCGATCTGTGGATCCTGGCCTTCTATCGAGGAGAGTGTGAAGACCCCGATGACCCTTCACACGCCTCTCCCTGCCCGTCCGGACTGGTTGGAATTGCGCCCTTCTATCTGAGTGAGCACAAAAAGGGCAAATGGGCGGGGAAAAGCAGTCTGAAACTGGTCGGCTGTGTGGAGGTGAGCGACTTTCTCGACATCGTTATCGCCACCGGCTGGGAGAAGCAGGTCTACTACTGTCTCCTGGACTGGCTGCAGGGCGAGGAGGCGCCGGCGTGGGACTATCTGGACCTGTGCAATCTGCCGGAAGACAGTCTGAGCTACAAGGCGCTGCCCTCGATCTTCCGCAAAGCGGGTCTGCGCGTGGAGGTCGACCAGGAGGACGTGGCGCCGCACGTGCATCTCCCGGCCCGCTATGAAAACTATCTCATGCAGATCGACAAGAAGCAGCGCCACGAGATTCGCCGCAAACAGCGGCGGGTGGAACGGGAGCTGGATGTCGACTTCAGGCTGGTCCAGTCAATGGACGAGCTGCAGGTGGCGATGAATGAGTTCCTGCGCTTGCAACGCATGAGCCGCCCCGACAAAGAGTCGTTCATGACGCCGCACATGGAACGGTTTTTCCGTGTCATGGCCGGCCGCATGCTCGAAGCGGGCTACCTCCATCTCAGTTTTCTCTCTCTGAACGGCGAAGACGCGGCCGCGCTGCTGGCGTTCGAGTACAAGAAGGAGCTGCTGCTCTACAATTCCGGCTACGATACCGAGAAGTGGGCCGGATACAGCCCCGGTTGGGTGCTGCTGGGCTATGTCATCCAACATGCGATCGCGCGCGGCATCGAAGTATTCGACTTTCTGCAGGGCGATGAGGAGTACAAGTATCGCTTCGGCGGCCACGATTACCGGGTCATGCGTACCTTGATCATCAATGAACCGGCATGAGAAGCTGAACAAGCGTCGCCGGCTGGCTGCCGCTGCCCCCCTTTAGGAAAGAGCCTCCTCCTCTGTCACGATCCGTTGCCTGTTTGGCCGCGGCGGGGCCGGGTCGATCGCGGCTGGCGCCTCCCCCGCTTCGCCCATAAGGCGGAGCAGCCGCTCCCGCAGCACGTCCGCGGCGCGGCGGTGGGATTCCAGGCCCGCGAGATTGGTCAGCTCGTACGGGTCCGCCTGCAGATCGTACAGATACTGCTCCACGTAGCGGTCGGCGCCGGCATGTTGCCTTCCATCCCTGTCCGGCGCGGTCACGCAGTATTTCCAGCGCTGCGTGCGCACGGCCCGCCCCACCTGCGACTCGCTGATCTGAATCAACGCATCCTGCGGCCAGTCCGCCGCCCGCCGTCCGACCAGCGGAACCACTGAACGGCCCTGCATCTGCTCCGGCGTCTCCAGGCCGGCGGCGTCCAGCAGGGTCGGCGGCAGGTCCACCAGGCTCACGATCTCCCGCACCTCGCCGCCGCCGAAAAAGCCGGGGCCGGTCAGCGCGGTGGGCAGGCGCACCGACGCTTCGTGGCAGGAGCGTTTGTATTCGTCGTTGCGCGTCTTGAAATGGCAGCCGTGGTCGGTCGTATAGAGGACGACCGTGTTCTCGTCCAGCCCCAGACTCTTCAGGGCGTCGAGCAGGCGGCCCAACGCCTCGTCCAGCCGTTTGATCATGCCCCAATAACCGCCCAGATGCTGCTGGGACGAGCCGCCCAGGGCGAGCAGGTCCGGCGGCGTCCAGCGGCCGGCGTAGCGTTCGCGGTAGCCGTCGGGCGGCGGATAGTCGTCAAGATGGTTCTGATGATGCGGCTCGATATAGGACAGGAAAAGAAAGAACGGGTCCTCCTGGTGGTCGTCAATGTAGCGGATGGCTGCGTCTGTCAGCGCGTCCACGCGATAGCCGGGCAGCTTGACCGCCTCGCCGTCGTTGTCATACATGACAGTGTCGTAGGCGTCCGACGTAAACTCCAGGACGTTGGATGCCAGCCAGCTCTGGTAGCCGCCCCGATTCGCTTCCGGCACAGGCCCGGTGATCCCCCGGTCCGCCAGATGCCACTTGCCGATGTAGCCGGTATCGTAGCCCGCCTCCCCGAAAAAATGCGCGAGAGTGCGCGCGTCCTGCGGCAGGGGGATGGCGTTCCGATAACAGCCGGTCGTGGTGGCGTACATACCCGTCTGCAGACAGGATCGGGCCGGCCCGCAGACCGGCTGGCAGGTGACCGTGGTGTGCAGGTGCGTTCCCTGCCGGGCCATGCGGTCGAAATTGGGCGTCAGGTCAAGCGGGTTGCCATGCACGCCGGTCGAGTCCCAGCGCTGCTGGTCGGTGAAAAAGACGATGACATTGGGTCTTTCGGCCGTTGCTTGCGCCATTGCTTGCGCTGCCGCATCGCCGCGGGCGTGCGCTGAAGAGCGGGGCATCCTTTTCTTCCTCCGGACTGTAGTTCAGATGGTATTCGATGCGCCCTCGCAAGCGGGGACGCGCAAAGCCGGTCGTTCGCCCGATCAGTTGAATCGCCCGGCGCCGTATGGTCAGGCATTCTATCCCATCACACCGGGGAACGCTATCGGCATCTGCAGCAGGAATGGAATAGACCAATTGGCGTGTGAAGTTTGGTGGTTTGGGAATGGACGTTTATACTTCTCTGATAACTGACGCAATGATCTCATTTGCCATTATACTGCGCCATTGCCCGCCTTTCGTTCTCGTCGCCGTCGAATCGCAATCTGTTGCGGGACGGGGGACAGATCCTACGCCAGGCACTGGAATCTCCCTGTGCCATGCGCATCCCCATCTCAGCGTTTGGAACAAATCCTGTGTTTCAGAGAAGAAAAAATGAACTGATGAACCGTCTGCCTTTCCTTCGAATTGGATCTTGGCCCGGGCGCGCAGCCCTCCCCATCGCGCTCAGCTTCGTGTTGGCCGGCTGCGCTCTCTTGCCGGCGGGCCGCAGCGCAGAAATCGCGGCCAATGAACCCACGCCGACCCCGATCCCGACATCGGTGGTGCCGATCAAGCCGACCTATTCAGTTAAAGTGGGCGAGATCATGCGCGAACGCACGTTCAGCGGTCGCGTGGCCCCGGTAATAGAGGAGGCGCTCTTCTTCCGCACGGGGGGCCGCATCCGCAACGTCTACGCCAAGCGCAACGACCTCGTCACCGAGGGCCAGATCATCGCCGACCTCGAAATCGACGACCTCGAGCGCGAGTTGACCTCCACGCAGTTGAGCCTGGAGCGGGCCCAGTCCCGGCTGTACACGGCGGAAAGAAACCTCGAGTTTCAGATCCGCAGAGCGCAGATCAACCTCGACATCGCCTCGCTGCAGCTGATCAACCTGCGCACCGAACGCCCGGACGACAACTTCGCCATATCGGTCCAGGGCAAGCAGGTTGAGTTGGCCGAACTCTCGCTGGAGCAGCTGACCGAAGGCGTAGACCCGCTCCTGATCAATGACGTCGCCAGGGCGCAGCTTCAGGTCGAAAAGCTGCAGAGCGCAATCGCAGACGCCACCATCACCGCCCCCTTCGACGGCAAGTTGCTCTCCGTCTCGCTGACCGGGGGCCGCCCGGTGAACGCCTTCGACTCGGTTGTCTCCATCGCCGACATCGATGACCTGGAGGTCAAAGCCGATCTGATCAGCGATCAGATGAATGAGCTGGCCGAAGAGATGCAGGTGGAAATATCCCTCGTCGGCCGCCCCGGAGAAATCCTGACAGGCTTCGTGCGGCGGCTGCCCTACCCGTTCGGAAGCGGCGGCAGCGGCGAAGTGATCGACCCGGACAAGTCCACCCGCATCACGATCGATCAGCTGGCGGAAGACGCAGGCTTTGAACTGGGCGACCTGGTCCAGGTCCGGGTCCAGCTCGAACACAAGGACTCTGTCCTCTGGTTGCCGCCGCAGGCGCTCCGCGTCTTTGACGGCAGGCGGTTCGTCGTCGTCCAGGACGGCGATATCCAGCGGCGGGTCGATGTGAAAGTTGGCATCCAGACCCCCGATCGGGTGGAGATCGAAGAAGGGCTGGAAGAGGGCCAGGTTGTGGTCGGACAGTAGAAGCGGAGAGCAAAGCGTGGAGAGTGCAGGCCGGAACGCCGCAGAACGCTCTTCACCGCCGACATGAAATTTATCTTGCGTATCGCGGCGATTATCGTTGTCGCCATTAAACGTATCTTCGCCCAGCAGTGGCTGGCGTTTGCCCTCGTCCTGGGCCTGATCGCCTCGATCGTGCTCGTTATGAGCATTCCTCTCTATGCCGATGCCGTCTACTACCGGCTGCTGCGGGAGGAGTTGACCGAAACGGGCATCAATGAGACCTACTCGCGCCCTCCGTTCGCCTATATGTTCCGCTACCTGGGGTCCACCTACGGTCCGCAGGAGTGGGAAGACATCGCGCCGCTGGACACCTATCTCAGCAAGCAGGCCGCCAGCGAGCTGGGCATTCCCCATAAAAAGACCATCCGCTACTTCAAAACGGACAACTTCCGCCTCTTCCCCACGGAACAGGTCGCGTACGCAGATACGACCGATCCCTTGGAATGGGTGAATCTGGGTTTCATCTCCGGCTTTGAAGAAGCGATCAATATCATCGAAGGCGCATTCCCCGCGGTCTCCCCTTCCGACTCGGAGGAGGCGATCGAGGTGCTTGTAAACCGGGAGCTGGCGGACGAGATCGGGCTGCAGGTGGGCGAAGAGTATATGCTGTTCCGCCGCATCCGCTCCGAAAACGGCGACAGCCAGCGCTACCAGACGCCGGTGAAAATTTCGGGCGTGTGGGAGCCTGCCGACCTGAGCAGCGACGTCTGGTTCTACAACCCGTCAACGCTGGAAACGCTCTTTGTCATCCCGGAGCAGAGCTATCACAATCGAGTCGCCCCCGTCTATCCGCGGGACGTCAACCTGGGCCTGTGGTACCTGGTGATGGACGGCTCGGATGTGACTTCGAGCGATGTGGGCCGCCTGCTGGTGCGCGGGCGCCGGGCCGAGCAGAAAGTGTCCGCGCTGATGGCCAACAGCCAGTTGAGCATCTCGCCCCTGGACGCGCTGCGCCGTTATCAACGCGCCAGCGGCCTGCTGACTACCCTGCTCTACGCCTTCAGCGTGCCGATCATCGGGCTGTTGCTGGCATTTATCAGCCTGGTGGTCGGTCTGGCAGTGGCCCGGCAGCGCAACGAGGTCGCGATTCTGCGCAGCCGCGGCGCAACGGTGGGCCAGGTCGCCGGCATGTCCGGCTTGGAGGCGCTCTGTCTCGGCTTTCTTGCCCTGGCGATCAGCCTGCCGCTCAGCTTCTCGGTCGCCAGGCTGATCGGCTCGACCCGCAGTTTCCTGGATTTCACCGTCGAATCGGACCTGCGCCTGGTCCTCACCCAATCCACGCTCCAATTCGGCATCGCCGCCGTCCTCATCGCCTTTCTGGCGCAGACTCTGCCCTCCTTCGGCGCAGCGCGGCATACAATTGTGACCTATAAGATGGAGATGGCGCGTACCCTGCGGCCCCCGTGGTGGCAGCGCTCCTATCTGGACATCCTGCTCCTGATTCCGGCCGGATACGGCATCTATCTGCTGCAGGAACAGGGCAGCATCAGCATGCCCGGCGCGGTCACGGACGACACGATCTTTCAGAACCCGCTGCTGTTTCTGATACCGGCGCTGGGGATCTTCGCGCTGACGCTCGTGACGCTGCGCATCTTGCCCTACTTCATGCAGATTATCGCCTGGGTTGCATCCAAGGGCGGCGGCGTGGGCGTCCTGCTGGCCAGCCGCCAGCTGGCGCGCAACCGCAGCATGTACACGGCGCCGATGATTCTGTTGGTGCTGACGCTCAGCCTGTCCGCTTTCACGACGTCGCTGGCGCAGACGCTCGACGGCCACATGTTCGACCGCGCCTACTACAGGGTGGGGTCCGACGGGCGGCTGGCGGAGCTGGGCGACACGCCGGTTTCAGCCGGAGGCGGCGGCTTCCCCGGCAGCGGCGGCGGGGAGTCCTCCTCATCGGACGGCGCGCCGGAGACCGCGACCTGGACCTTTGTGCCGGTTTCGGAACATCTGCGCGTGCCCACCGTAAAGGCCGCCACCCGCTTCGCCCGCTTCGAGGCGCGCGTCCATCTGGATGGACGCTGGCGGGATGCCCATGTCTTCGGCATCGACCGCCTCGACTTCCCCAAAGCGGCCTACTGGCGCCGGGACTTTGCCGCGGCGTCGCTCGGCTCGCTGATGAACTCGCTGGCCCTGGCCTCCGAGGGCGTCCTTCTGCATCGGGATTTCATGCGCGATCACAATCTGCTCGTCGGTGATACCATCCTGGTCGGCGCGGCGCGCTACGGACTGCGCGCGGAGATGCAGATGAAGATCGTCGGCGATTTCCGCTACTTCCCCACCTGGTATCCGGATGCCGATGGCCCGCTGGTCGTCGGCAATCTCGACTATCTCTTCGAGCGCATGGGGGGGCAGTTCCCCTACGATGTCCTGGTGCGCACGGATCCGGGCACCGACTACGAGGGCCTTACCCGGGAATTGCGGCAGTACGACATTAACGTCATCAACTACTATTCGGCCCGCCAGCGGATTGCGGATGAGCAGAAACAGCCGCAGCGGCAGGGGCTGTTCGGCGTTCTTTCGGTCGGCTTTCTGGCGGCCGCGCTCCTGACCGTGCTCGGATTCCTGCTGTACACGCTGTTCTCATTCCGCCGCCGCTTCATCGAACTGGGGACGCTGCGTTCGATCGGCCTGTCCTCGGGCCAGATGACGATGTTCCTCGCATGGGAGCTGGCCTTTCTGATTCTGGTTGGAATCGGCGCGGGCACACTGCTGGGCACGTCGGTCAGCAACCAGTTCATCCCCTACCTGCAGGTGGGGAACACGGCCGCAGACCTGACCCCGCCGTACCTGGTGGGGATCGCGTGGCCGGCCATTACGCGTGTCTATGCACTGTTCGGCGTTCTCTTCGTCGCCGCCCTGGGCGTTCTGATCACGCTGCTGATGCGCATGAAGATCTTCCAGGCCATCAAACTGGGCGAAACGGTGTGAACTGCACTCTCTTGTAGTCGATTTCTGGTTCTTGGTAACCGCGTTCGACTCGAAAGAACGGTGTTTCTGGGTGTTGGAAACTGAGAAATGACAACGTCTGAACCATTTATTCTCTGCGAAGGTCTCGTCAAAATCTATCAGGTCGCCGACCTGGAAGTCGTCGCCTTGCAGGGATTGAACCTGTCGGTGCGGCCCGGCGAGCTGATGGCGATAGTCGGCGTCAGCGGCAGCGGCAAGTCCACGCTGATGAACATTCTCGGTGGGTTGGACAGGCCGACCGCGGGGCAGGTACGGGTTGGCGATTTCAATCTGCTGAAAATGTCGGAACGGGCGATCAACCGCTACCGGCGGGAGCAGGTCGGATTTGTGTGGCAACAGAGCGCCCGCAACCTGGTTCCCTATCTGAATGCGGTCGAAAATGTCGAATTGCCGATGACACTGGCGGGGTTCGCGGGCAAAGAGAAACGCCATCGGGCCGAGGAGCTGCTGGAAAGGGTCGGGCTGGGCGAGCGTAAAAAGCACCACATGCGCGAACTGTCCGGCGGCGAACAGCAGCGCGTGGCCATCGCCGTCTCACTGGCCAACAACCCAACCCTCCTGCTGGCAGACGAGCCGACCGGTGAAGTGGACACCGCCACGGCGCTGACAATCTACGCGACCCTGCGCACGCTCAACGAAGAGTTGGGCCTGACGACCATCATCGTCAGCCACGACCCGACCATCGCCCGCCACGTGGACCGCGTGGTCGCCATTCGCGATGGGATGCTCGCCAGCGAGACCCGGCGCCAGGTCCGCACCGTCGAACGCTTCGACGAAGCCTCGCTCAACAGCGGCGGCGACGGCATCGTCGAGGAGCACGAAGAACATTTCGAGGAGCTGGTCGTACTGGACAGCTCCGGCCGCCTGCAGATCCCCAAAGATGTCCTGCAGCAGTTCTCGATCCAGGGCCGGGCGATGCTCGACATCACCGATGAAGGCATTCTGATCCGGCCGGTGGAGAGCGAGGATGCAGAGGCGCCGGAGCTTGTCGCCCAGGAGGAAGCGGTGGCCAGACGAATACAACAGTCCGGCGCTATCGGCGGCTTCTTCAGCCGCTTCCGCCGCAAAAGCAAAGAGTAGCGGCCTCTACAGTGCGCTGATCACTTGAGCGCACTCACGAACATTCGGACACCGGAACGCAGATGGAAAACAACCCTTACCCCAACACGGCCATCGAAACCGAAGATGTCTGGCGCATCTATAAGACCGGCAGCCTGGAAGTCGCCGCGCTCAAAGGCGTCAACCTGCAGATTGCGCAGGGGACCTTCGCCGCGCTCAAGGGACGCTCCGGCAGCGGCAAGACCACCCTCCTCAACTGCATAGGCGGCCTGGATTCGCCGACCGACGGAAAGATTCGCATCTTCGGCGAGGAGATTCACTCCTGGAACGAACGCCAGTTGACGCGCTGGCGTCGCGAGCAGGTCGGCTTTATCTTCCAATCTTTCGGGCTGCTGCCCAGCCTGTCCGCTTTTGAAAACGTAGAGTTGATCCTGCGCATGTCGGGCGTCAAGGGCCGCGAACGCCATGACAAAACGGTGAACTGCCTGGACCTGGTCGGCCTGACCCGCTGGATGCATCACCGGCCTTTTGAGCTGTCGGGCGGGCAACAGCAGCGCGTCGCCATCGCCCGCTCGCTCGCCAACGACCCCAAACTGATCCTGGCCGATGAACCGACCGGCGAGCTCGACAGCACGACGGCGCGCGAAATCCTCAGCCTCTTCCAGCAGATCGTGCGCGAACAGAACGTCACCTTCCTCATCGTGACCCACGATAGCCTCGTAGACGACTATGTGGACTATGTTCTGTATCTCAAGGACGGACAGATCGACATAGAGGGGCTGGGCAACGGTCACGGCCCCGCGACCGCGCCGGCGGCCGTCAGCGTCGGCCCGGTGGCCGGCGGCTAGTGCCCCCGCGCCGGCTCCGCACCCCTGCCGCTGTCGTCAGCCATCCCATTTCGACAAGGACCGATGCAAACCGTTATCCTGGAGAAACCCGGATCCCTGCATCTGACCGAAACCGCGCCGCCTGCGCAACCGGGCCCGGGCCAGGCCCTTGTGCGTGTGCATCGGGTCGGCATCTGCGGCACCGACCTGCACGCCTTTCGCGGGCGGCAGCCCTATTTCAGCTACCCCCGCATCCTCGGCCATGAGCTGGGCGTGGAAATCGTCTCTCTCGACCCGGATAGCGAGAGCGGCCTGCGCCCAGGCGACCACTGCGCGGTCGAGCCCTACCTGAACTGCGGCGCCTGCAGCGCCTGCCGCCGCGGGCGCATAAACTGCTGCGCCCGTCTGCAGGTGCTGGGCGTGCATACCGATGGCGGCATGCGCGAGCTGATCACCGTCCCCATCGAAAAACTGCACCGCTCCGAGACCTTGCCGCTGGAACACCTGGCCCTGGTCGAAACCCTCTGCATCGGCGCGCACGCTGCGGACCGGGCCGGCCTCGAACCGGAACAGTCGGCGCTCGTAATCGGCGCCGGCCCGATCGGTTTGACCGCTGTCGCCTTTGCGCGCCTGGCCGGCGCCGAAGTCGCGGTGATGGAACTCGACGAAAACCGGATGCGCTTTGTGCAGGAAAACCTCGGCGTGGAGCATCTCATCGACGGCCGCGGCGACGCGGAAGCCCAGCTGCGGGCCGTGTTCGGCGGCGACCTGCCCCTGACCGTGTTCGACGCAACCGGCAACGCGCGCTCGATGATGAACGCACTGGGCCTGATCGAACAGGGCGGAAGCGTTGTCTTCATCAGCCTGGTGCAGGACGATATCACCTTCCCCGACCCGGAATTTCACCGCCGCGAGACGACGCTGATCAGCAGCCGCAACGCCACCAGCGCCGACTTCGCCCGCGTCGTCCGAACCCTGGAGACCGGCGCGATCGATCTGGCCCCCTGGCTTACGCACAGCGCGCCGCCGCAAGAGCTGATCCGCGCCTTCCCCGGCTGGAGCCGGCCGGAGAACCAGGTTGTCAAGGCGATGCTGCATTTCTGACACAGAATACGGAACGAACAAGCAAAGGATGACAACGTGTCGAACTCACCCTCTCCACAAGGATCGAAGCTGCGCCATGCGGTGGTCGGCATGGGCGCCGGAATCTTCCGTTCCCACTCGATGGGGCTTTCTCTCGATGAAGTCGAAGTGGTCGGCGGCTCGGACGTGGCGCCGGAACCGGGCCAGGAGCGGGCCGAGGAGTGGGGCTGCCCCTTCTATCCCGACCACCGCCAGATGCTGGCCGAGACCAAACCGGATGTGACGGTGATCATCACGCCCCACCCATTTCACGCGCCGATCGCGATCGACGCGCTCAACGCCGGCAGCCATGTGCTGGTTGAAAAACCGATCGCCATCCAGGTAAAGGAAGCCGACGCGATGATCGCGGCCGCGCGGGCCAACAACCGCGTCCTGGCGGTGAACTACCAGTACCGCCAGCTGCCGCACGTGCGCGCCATGAAGCGGCTGATCGACGGCGGCCAGCTGGGCCGTATCCAGCGCGTGACCGGCGTCTTCCCCTGGATGCGCACCGCGGCCTACTACCTGCGCGGCGGCTGGCGCGGCACCT
This sequence comes from Caldilineaceae bacterium, assembly GCA_022821545.1. Taxonomy (GTDB): domain Bacteria; phylum Chloroflexota; class Anaerolineae; order Caldilineales; family Caldilineaceae; genus Bin5. The sequence continues at coordinate 7,193 of JAJEDJ010000046.1, read as the reverse complement.
GGCGAGGCGAAGGCGGCGGTGTCCTGATGAACCAGGCCCCGCACGACCTGGACCTCGTCTGCCACTTGGTCGGTTCCCCGCAGCGGGTCTACGCCGCCACCGCCACCCGCCTCCACGCCATCCAGACCGAGGACACCGCCACCGCGCTGCTCGAGTGGCCGGAGGACGCGCAGGGCGCCATCTATTTCAGCACGACCGAGAGCGGCCCCCGCACCTTTGAGGTGTCCGGCACCGGCGGAAAGATCGTGCTGCACCAGGACCGCATCGAGTACGAGCGCTACGAGATCGACCTGCGCCAGCTGATCACCGACAGCACCGAGCCCTTTGTGCGCACCGAACCGGCCGAGGCCGACGCCGGCATCGAAGACGAACCGGAGCAGCACGGGCATGAGGCCGTCTACAAGGACTTCCACCGCGCCATTCGCGAGGGCGGCGAACCCCGCTGCAACGGCGAAGAGGGGCTGAAGTCGCTGGAGTTGGCCAATGCGATGATCTACAGCGGCGCCACCGGCGAAGCCGTCGAACTGCCCCTGGACCGGGAGGCGTACAGCGACCTGCTGGAGCGGCTGCAAGCGGAAGATGTGTAATAGGGTGAGGATCCTGCTTCAGACAGTGTCTCGCCAGACAACTGGCCGCTAGGCACTCTTGTTTTTCGATTTACTGCGAGACTTGGTACTAGCTCTCAAACAGTGAACGGGGTAGCTGTGATCTCAGGATAATTCTTGAAAGAGTTTTCAAGCCGATCTCCCGGTGGTCCGGCACAGTGACCGTTATACTAGCTCTCCCAAGGTCAGTTTCAATGTCCTTTCGCATTTGTATATGACTGCCCTTCTGTCTGACCTGCGAGTATCCATGTCGCGAGAGTATTTTGCAGACTTCGCGCCCTGACATCAGTTTCAGTCTAGGCAACAACGAGCTCCCACTCAGTTGCCTGCGTTTCCAGGTGAGGAGTTCGTTGAATTTCGAGAGGTGATTCTGCCTCAAGAAGACCCAGATGGCTCATAATTTCGATAGGTGAAGCGTCTTCAAAAAACATCTCAACTGCTTCCTCCAGGTTCCTCTTCGCCTCCTGCACAGTCTCCCCTTGGCTTGCTATGCCCAGTTCTTCACAATAAGAAGCGTACCACTCGCCATCTCTTTCAACCGAACACTTGAGTTTCCAAATCATCTCTTTTGCGCCTTCTGTTAGAGCGGTAACTCGCTTGGAAGAGCCGCAAGTCACTTTCAGGTGAGAGGTAGGAGCAATATACATTCCATTCTGGTTGATGTCAATCTGTTTTGGGATCCACCACTGCGACAGATCTTCTGGCCGCAACAGCGATTATGGCTGCTTAACACCCTACCGGACGTATGATATATTGCCAGCAGTGGCGCGCGTCGATTCCGACAGGCGGACACCCTCAACAGAAAGACGCGCAAGACACAATAGTGATCGCTGGACGAATGCGACGCAAAAGTAAAGGAAGGCCCCGGTAGAATAGACTGCCGGGGCTTCTTGTTCAGCGACCTCACTGACAAGCATATACAAGGGGGACGAGCAATGCAGGTCAGCCGCGAACAGTTCATGGAGCAGGGGTATCTTGTGCTGCGGGAGGTCATCCCGCCAGACCGGCTGGAGCACTTGCGCGCCGAATTTGAAACCCTGGTCGGAAGACAGCGAAAGATCTGGGCGCAGGAGCGGGGTCCGGACGACCCGCCCGGCGGCGTCTGGGAAACGCAACCGCAGCCCCGGCTGGTCTCCTACGACAGGCTGATCGACGAAGCGACGGCCGGCACGGTCGAGGTCTGGCTGCAGGAGAGTACGCTCGGGGTAAGCCGCCAGCTGCTGAGCGTCCCGGAGGCGGCGGCGGTAGCCGGCATGATGTTGATGTGCAGCCCGGCGCGCGATCATGGCCCGGCCGCGTGGCATCGCGACATCCACCCGATCGACATGGCCCCGCTGGCCGGCCTGCAGAAGGATTTGAAGGAAAACGGCCCCAAATATGTGCAGTGGAACATCCCGCTCTATGACGACAACGTGCTCTGGGTTGTACCGGGCAGCCACCTGCGCCTCAATACCGAGGCCGAAAACCGCTCGCTTTCGGCCGACCCGCGGCGCGCCGTGCCCGGCGGCATCCCCGTGGAGCTGCGCGCCGGCGACGCGGTCGTCTATATCAACTACCTGTTGCATTGGGGCAGCAACTACAGCGCCGCGACGCGCCGCACCATCCACGGGGGCCACACGATCTTCCCCTACTACCCCGACATCTCCTTCACCGACTACCTCTCGCCCGGGGCGCGGGCGGACTTCAGGCAATGGGACGGAAAGAGCGCGGCGCTGCAGGACTTGACCGAGATCGCGTTGCGCGAGGCGCTGAACGGCAACGCCGGCGCCTACTTTAACGCCCTCGAAGCGCTGCAGCCCGGCGTAGGGGAAGACGGCAAAATGGTCCTCACCATCTACCTCTGCAAGGCCGTTCTGCATCTCCAGGTTGTGAAGCATGAAAACGCGGACACCGACGCAGACTCCGATCCCCTGAAAGGGATAACCGAGGACTACCGCCAGCGCGCCCGCTCTTCACATTCGATTTCGATCAACTGGGGGCCGCAGTTCGCGCAGCGCTTCACAGTGGACGAGGCCGCCGCCCTCCACCGGCGCTTTGCGATCCTGGACGGCAAACTCCAGGCGGAGGACGAGCGCTTCGCGCCCGGTTTCCAGGCGCGGCCGATGCGCTACTTTTTCAACGAGATGCCGGCCGATTTCACACTCCAAGACTTTGTCGGCAGTTGGAACTGAGCCCTACAGTTCCTCCTTCAGCCACTCCGAACCCTGCGCCTCCAGCCGGGCGCGCAGATCGGCCTCCAGCCGCCCGATCATGCCGCCCGGGCCGTATGCTGCGTTGCCGGCGTCGGCGATCAGGTTGTGGCCGGTGATCGCGACAGACTCATCTGAAGCCAAAAACAGCATGACCTCGGCCACCTGTTCGGGCAGGGCGGGGCTGCCCATCGGGTAGGCGAACTGCTGCGTGCGCACCGAGGCCGGACTGTTGGCGAGCATCTCGTACTTCTTTTCGGTGAGCATCCGCGCCGGCGTGAGCGCGTTGGCGCGGATGCCGTCGGGGCCGTAGGTGATGGCCAGATGCTGGGTGAAATTGATCATGGCCGCCTTGGCCGGGCCATAGGACGAGATGCTGGGGCTGCCGGCAAGGGCGATGCTCGATGAAACGTTGATGATGTTCCCGCTCCCCTGTTTGATCATCAGCGGAACCACCTCTTTGCAGAAGAGAAGCGGCGCGGTCACGTGGCAGGCGAAGCCGTCATCCCAGTCCTGGAGTGTTACGTCCTCCAGCATGCCCCCCGGGTTGTCGATAATGGCATTGTTGACCATCACGTCGACTCGCCCATAGCGCTCCACGGTGAACTGGACCAGGGCTTTGATGTCCTCCTCGATCATCACGTCGCAGCGCTTGTACGCGATCTCCCCGCTGAGACCTTCCGCCGCCGCAAGCACCTTTTGCGAATTCTCCGGCGTTCTGCCCCGGTCGCAGATGACGACGGAGGCGCCTTCACGCGCAAACGCCAGCGCGCCGGCTTTGCCCAGCCCCAATGTGGCGCCGGTGATGATGGCGACCTTGCCTTCCATTCTCGTTCCCATGAGTCTCTCCTTTATGTTCGCTAATGTTCAGTGACGATGCTGTGCAGGATTTGCCCGCCGCGCGCAACGTGCGTCTTGCGGGATGGCGCGGACGGCAGATCGCCCGCAGTGCGAAAAGGGGTCAATCGCTGAAAGAGAAGGAATAGAGCGTCGCGTCCTGCAGTTCGAAGATAAGCTGAATTTCCCGGCCCACCAGCGCGGCCAGGTCCTGACCGTCGCGCCATTGCAGGGAGAGATCGCTGACATCCGCCTGGACCGGAACTGAATCGGCCAGGCCCTTGCCGGCGACGTCCGCCAGCGCCCCCCTGACCTGACCGCGATCCGCGTCCGCGCTAACGCGCAGCTGACGCCCACTGCACAGGACAGGCTGCGTAACGAGCGTAGCGGTCCGTGCCTTGCTCGCCGGCGCCAACCCGGCAAACCCGTCCGGCCGCAGCGTCGCCAGCCCAAGATAGGCGGAGCGCCAGTCGGTGTGCGGACCGTCGCTGCCGCCGTAATAGAGCTGCAGGCGCCCGTCCTTGAGGAACGGATAGGCCCCCGCGTAGACGCAGCCCCAGTCAAAGCTGCCCTCCGCCCCGCGTTCGATTATAGGAGTCCCCGGGGAGACGCGCTCCCACTGCACGGTATCGGGGCTCCAGGCCAGCTCGCAGTCGACCAGGTCGGTCGCCGTATCGAACATCATCAACAGCCCGAGATAGAGCTGGGCATAGGGGAACGCGATCAGAGCATAGGTCTGGCGGTCCGGCTCCTCCGGCAGGGCGCTGAGGACCTCGACCGCCCGCGTCCAGGTCTTGAAGTCCTCGCTCTCGCTGCGGCCGACGGTCCGCTGGCTTCCGTCAAAAAGGCGGGTTATGCCGACATACCTGCCGTGGCGTTCATCCCAGAACAGATTGTTGTGGGTATCCCAGCGGGCGTCGATCTCAGGGCAGGGCTGGATGGGCGACCAGTGCAGTCCGTCGGGCGAACGGGCGACGCCGCCCTCCATGAACGCCTTGAACCTGCCCGCCGGGTCCGGATCGCGGGGGTCGAGAGTTACCCCGACGCCATGCACGTCGCGCATGACCAGGTTGTTGCCGGCGGAGCCATCGAACTCGATCAGGCCCAGTTCCGGCCTTTCCCAGCGGATGCCGTCGCTGGAAAAGGCGTAACAGACGCCCATCTCGCGGTGCTTCCTGGTGTGTTCGTCGGCTCTCGCGCGGGCAAGCGCGGCGCGATAGGTACCGCGTTCCCGTTGCGCGGGCGGCGTATCGGATGTCGCCGCGTCGATGATGAACGGGTTGTACCAGCACTTGTAGAGGTTGTCGGTGGCGTCGAAGATTACATTGGGGTAAAGGTTGTCGTGGCGGACTTCCCAGGGCAGATCCTCGCCGAAAAGAGGGTTCTGGCCTGCCTTGCGCGCCCGCCCCGGCGTTACGGTGAGCTGATCGGCTTGCGCCCAGAGCGAGGTATCCAGAAGCAGGTATCTGTTGTCGATCATGTTCCGGTCCGTCCTGTCAAGGCGATGCCGCGCACCATATATTTCTGGCCGATAAAGAAGATCGCGATCATGGGCAGCGACGTGAAGACCGTGGCCGCCATCAGCAGCCCGGGCACCGGATCGCCCTGCGCGATCTGCCACCTCAAAAACGCCAGGCCAATCGCGACGGTGTAGGTGCTGTCCTGGCTCAGATAGATGACCTGTTTGACGAAGTCGGTCCAGACGTTGATGAAGGAGAAGATGGCGATGGTGGCCAGCGCCGGCTTGGTCAGCGGCAGCAGGATGCGCCAGAAGATGCCCAGCTCATTGCAGCCGTCGATTTTGGCGGCGTCGTCCAGCTCTGGCGGCAGCGTCATGAAAAACTGGCGCATCAGAAAGACGTAGACGGGGTTGGCGAAGTAGCTGGGCACGATGAGCGGCAGCCACGTGCCCACCCAGCCGATATCCCTGTAGAGCAGAAAGCGGGGGATGATCACCACCCAGAAGGGCAGCATCATCGTGCTGAGCAGGACCATGAAGAGGAAATTGCGCCCCCAGAACTTGAGGCGGGAGAAGCCGAAGCCGACGATCGAGGCGCTGATCAGTTCGCCGACGACGGAGAGAGAGACGATGATGGCGGTGTTGATAAAGTAGCGGCCAAAGGGGACGCTGGTCCAGGCGCTGGGATAATTTCCAAAGTAGAGTGCGGAGGGGAAGGTCCGCAATGGGATCTGATTGAAATCTTCAAAGGTTTTGAGCGAGCCCATAATAACCCAGAAGAGCGGGAAGATGAACCAGACAAAACCGACGGCCAGCAAGGTGTAGGCGAGCGCGTCGCGCAGGCGGCGCTGGGTGGTCTTGCTCTTGCTCCAGGAAGCGGTCAGCGCGGACAAGGCGGTCTACTCCTCACCCTCGTAATAGACCCAGTAGCGGGCGACGCGGAAGTTGACGATGGTCAGCGCGAGGATGATGAGGAACATCATCCAGGCGAGCGCGGAGGCGTAGCCCATACGGTAGAACTCAAAGGCCTGGCGATAGAGATAGAGGCCGTAGAAAAGGGTGGACGTGCCGGGGCCGCCATTCGTCATAATGAACGCCTCGACAAATGACTGCATCACGCCGATCGTGGTAACGATGACGTTGTAGAAGATGGCGGGCGAGATCTGGGGCAGGGTTACGTGCCAGAACTTGGCCCATTCGCCGCCGCCGTCGAGGTCGACGGCCTCATAGAGATGCTGCGGTACGCCTTGCAGCGCCGCGAGAATGATGAGCATGGCCGCGCCGGCGGTTGCAAGCGCCTTGAGCGCCAGCGAAGGCAGCGCCCAGGCGGTGTCAAAGAGCCAGTTCGGCCCCTCTATCCCGACCAAACCGAGCGCGGCATTCACAGGCCCGTTCTTGGCCAGAATCGTCGTCCATAACAGCGCCAGGCCGACACCGCCGATCACGCTGGGCATATAGAAGGAGGTGCGGAAGAAGGGGATGCCGCGCACATGCTGATTGAGCAGGATGGCGACCAGGATGCTGATGGCCGTCCCCGCGGGGACGGTGAGGAGGACATAGGTAAAGGTGACGCGCAACGAGTCTGCCACCCTTTCGTCCTCGAAGAGCATGCGCTGGATGTTTTCAAAGCCAATGAACTCCGCCTCGCCGATCAGCTGATAGCGGGTAAAGCTGAGGACGAAGGAGGCGATGAAGGGGTAGACCATCAGGAAGCTGAAGCTGACCAGCCAGGGGGAGATGAAGGCCCAGCCGACGATGTGCGGCCTCAGCCTGGCCCAGCTGATATTCGACGCAACTGTCCTGGGGCTCTGCATCTGCGATCCGGGTGGATGACGGGTAGTGGAAAGTGAGCAGTGGATAGCGGCTCGTCGCAACGCGGGCCGCTATCCACTGTTGTGAGAAACGTATCAGGAGTGTGCGGCCAGGATCTCGTCCGTCTTCTGGTCGACGATGGCGACCTGCTCTTCGACGCTTACCTCGCAGCGCAGCACGTCGCCCCAGAGGATCTTGATCTCGCCGAACCATTCGAGGACGCCGGGGAGCTGCGGCGTGAAGATGAAGTTGTCGAGGGCATCGAGATAGGCCTCGACTGCTTCGGGGCCG
>JAJEDJ010000026.1 GCA_022821545.1 Caldilineaceae bacterium | reverse complement strand
ACGCAAAAGCGGGTATCCCTGTGTTGTTAAACAGAGAGGCAGAACGAATCGCCAACATCCTCAAAATACCCGGCCGCTCTCCGGAGGATCACTTTGACGCGGTCGTCTGCCGGCGTGCCGACGGACGCGAGAGCTCCCTCGGCGAGTTCCCCCTGGCCCAGGTGCTGAGAACCGGCGAGACGGTCCGCCTTGAAGAGATCGTTCTCCAGGTTCCCGGCGGCCGCAGCCTCAAGGCGCTGCTCAACGCCACGCCGGTCTGCTCGCAGGAGGGCATGGTCGAATCGCTTGTCGTGACGTTGCAGGATATGACGCCGCTCGAGGAACAGGAACGGCTGCGCGCCGAGTTCATGGGGATGGTGAGCCACGAGCTGCAGACCCCGCTGACCTCGATCAGAGGCGCCGCATACACCCTCCTGGACGAAGCATCCTCCCTGGACCCGGCCGAAATGCGCCAGTTCCACCGCATCATCTCAGATCAGGCCGACCAGATGCGCAGCCTCATACGCAACCTGCTCGATGTGACTCGCATCGAGACAGGGACGCTTTCCGTCGCTCCGGAACCGTCCGATACCGCCACCCTCGTGGAAGAGGCCCGCATCATGTTCATGAGCTCAGGCCGCACGAACAGAATCCACATCGACGTCGCCCCGGATCTGCCCCAGGTCATGACCGACAGACGCCGCATCGTCCAGGTCCTCAGCAACCTGCTCTCCAATGCGGTCAGGTATTCCAACGAGCTGTCCACCATCACCGTGGGCGCGGCGCTGAAACAGTTTCAGATTGTCGTCTCGGTCGCCGACGAGGGCAGAGGCATACCGGCCGAGCGGCTGCCGCTCCTGTTCAGAAAGTTCTCCCGCGTCGACGGCGAGGACCGGCAGGGAGACAGCACCGGGTCGGGGCTCGGCCTCGCGATCTGCAAAGGCATCGTCGAGGCGCACGGGGGCCGCATCTGGGCTGAAAGTGATGGACCCGGCCAGGGCGCGCGCTTCATCTTCACGTTGCCAATAGTCGAGAAAGGGCCAAGCGCAGGCGCTGCCGAACCCGCACCGCTTGCAACCGACCCCGGGAATGTAACAGAAGAGCGAGCGCGCATCCTCGTCGTTGACGACGACCCGAACGCGCTCAAATATATCCGAAACGTTCTCTCCAAGTCAGGCTATGACCCGATAGTGACCGGAGAACCGAAGGATGTCGACCGTCTGATTATCAAGGAGGGGCCCCATCTGGTCCTGCTGGATATGATGCTGCCAGGCTTCGATGGGATCGATCTGATGAAGGATATCCTGGAGAAGAGCGCGCTGCCCGTCATCTTCCTCTCCGCCTACGGCCAGGAAAATCTTATTGCCAGGGCCTTCGAAACCGGGGCGGCCGACTACGTGGTGAAACCGTTTTCACCGACCGAACTGGCCGCGCGCATCAAGTCGGTCCTGCGCCAGCGCTCCGGTATCGGCTATCCCAGGCGGCCTGAAAACTATGTCATGGACGATCTGGTGATCAACTATGCAGAACGCCGCGTGGGCATGGCCGGCCAGCCGGTCGTCCTGAGCCCGACCGAATATGCACTTCTCTACGAGCTCTCGACCAACGCCGGTATGGTGTTGACCCACAGCCAGTTGATGCAGCGGGTCTGGGGCCGGGGACATTCAAGCGACACGAGGGTGGTGCGTACCGTGGTCAGGAGGCTGCGCCAGAAACTGAGTGACGATGCCAACGACCCCAAGTACATCTTCACCGAACCGGGCGTCGGCTACCGCATGGAAAGGGGTGGGACAGAGGAGTAGACGGTGCAGGTTTCTTCAATGCATCACACCACATCTCGCCTGTCAAATGCGAATCAGGGTGAATCGCCTTCGGGGGCGACCTCTACCCTTGCCCATCCTCAAACAGCCAGCATCTTGCCAGTTGACCATCCTCCGGTTCAAAGGCCGGCGGGCTTTTCTGTGCGCACGGCTCAAAGACCAGAGGGCAGCGGGGGTGGAACCGGCAACCCGCAGGCGGCTCGCGCAGGTCCGGCGGCGCGCCGGGGATGAACTGAGGGGTGGTGTCGTCGTGAAGCCGGGGAATGCTGGCCAGAAGCCGTTGCGTATAGGGGTGGCTGGGGTGCAGCAGCACCTGATCCGCGCTGCCGATCTCGACGATCTCTCCGGCATAGACCACAGCCAGATCGTCGCACACATCGCTCGCCAGGGCGATGTCATGCGTGATAAAGATGATGGCAAGGTTCATATCCTGCATCAGCCGTTTGAGCAGGTTGGTGATCTGGGTCTGAACGCTGGCATCGAGGGCCGAAGTCGGCTCATCCATGATGACCACGGGCGGATCCAGGATCAGGGCGGCGGCGATCATGGCGCGCTGCTTCATGCCGCCGCTGAGTTCATGCGGATAACGGTCATATACATCTGCGGGCAGCCCCACATAGGCCAGCAGTTCCAGGGCGCGGGCGGTCGCCTCCCGTTTAGCGGCGGTTCCGCTCACTATCAGCGGTTCGACGATCTGCTCCCCTACGCGCAGGACAGGGTTGAGGCCGTTCTGCGCGCCCTGGGGAACCAGGGACAGCTTGCGCCAGCGGATCTCCTGCCGGAAACGTTCGTCCGCCATGCCGAGAAGCTCCTGCCCGTTCAACCAGATTGCGCCGTCATAGCGGGCCACGTTTGTGGGCAGCATGCGCATGATGGCGAGGGCGAGCGAGGATTTGCCACTGCCGGATTCGCCCACGAGACCGAGGGCAGAGCCGCCGCTCGCGAGGGAAAAAGAGACGTTGTCCACCGCGCGCACAGGGCCGGCCCGGTCGGCATAGTGGAAGGTGAGATCGCGGACGTCGAGGAGCGATGTCATGGGGGCGATCGCCTCAGCCGCGGGTTCACCACCGGTTCGATTCCCAATCCAAGCAGCATGAAGGTGAGGGCGGTAAGAACGATGCAGAGACCGGGAGGCACGATCCACCACCAGTAGCCGAGATAGATGCCGCCGGTGCGGAAGCCGGCCTCGAGTATCTGTCCCCAGGTAGGGATGGAGGGATCGCCGAGGCCGAGAAAGCTGAGGCCCGCTTCGGAGAGAATCGCGGCGGGGGCGCCGAATATGAGCTGGGCGAAGACGTAGGGAGTGATCTGGGGCAGTATGTGGCGGAACATCACCCGCCGCCGCGACGCGCCCAGGCTCTGAATGGCTTCGACCAGCTGGTTGGTGCGCAAGTGGAGGACCATACTGCGGATCTGGATGGTCAGGCCCGGCCAACCGAAGATGACGAGGATGAAGATGATCATCCACAGGCTGGGGCCGACGATGAAGAGCATGAAGATGAGCAGCGGCAGCACAGGCACATTGGCCACGATATCGGAGATGCGCTGGATGGTGATGTCGGCCCGTCCGCCCAGGTAACCGCTGGCAATGCCCAGCGACGTGCCGATCGCTGTGGACAGCAGGGCGGCGATGACGCCAATGAAGAGGGCGACGGGCACCCCGAACAGCAGGCCCCGGGCCAGGTCTCTGCCCAGGCTATCGGTACCCATCAGGCCGAACACCGCGCCGCCGACGACGAAGCGGATTTTCCCCACACTGTCGCCCTCCTCCCGCATTGCAGCCTGGACGATGATCTCATAGTCGCCGGTCAAGGGGGCGAAAGCTGCCTCAGAGTCGCCGGTGGGGACGCCAAAGAGGAAACGATCTACGCGGCCGCCGATCTGCGCGCCGTCCAGCCGCAGATCAAACTCGTCGGCGAGGAAATTCTGCACCGCGGTTACGGTTGCTTCGTCGGTGCTCAGTTGCACACGCAACGGCGTTTGGCCATAGCGCAGGAACGGTCCGCTCTCACCTTCACGGGGACCGCGCACCGCGTGGCGGTAGATGCGCAGTTGTTTGCCGTCCGGCCGTTTAAGGGAGATCAGCACCAGGGGCGGGCGCTCTTCGTATTTGACGTCGGCGAGGGTGACGGCCAGAAAGGTCGGCGGGTGAGAAGAGGCATAGGTCAGGGGGAAACGCCAGCTGTGGACCGGCCCGCTGCGAGCCATCTGCACGGTATGCGGCTCGGCGCCTTCGAAGATACGGTGGGGAGGCCGGGCCTCCCGGCGAAGCGTGTTGGTCCAGGCCGGCGGCACCGCTTTAGGGTTATCCACCCAGACGACAGGATTGCTCCACTGGCTCTCGCCGAAGTCCAGTGGAAATACGAGCAGCACGTAGAGAGCCACCAAAATCAGCAGGCACAGCAGGCTGACGCCACCGAAGCCCGGGCCGCTGCGGAGAAGCACCCGCAAGGCGTTGGCCCTGCTCACAGCGCATACCTCCTTGCGCCGGTCTTGGTTCGGGGCCCAGATGGCGCCCCGGTCGGAGGGCTGCCGTTCGGCATCAGTCTGTGTACCTCACACGTGGATCGAGGAAGACGTAGAGCACTTCCAGTACGATGCGGATCAGGACATACATCAGAGTGAAGATGAAGGTGAGGGCGACGATGACGTTTTCATCGGGCGTGCCGGCGAGGGCATCGTAGTAGAGGCGGCCCATACCCTGCCAGTTAAAGACGGTCTCCACCAGAATCGAGCCTGACACGGATCCGGCCAGGCCGAACATGAGGCCGGTGACGATTGGCGGGGCGGCCACGCGCAGAATGTGGCGGAGGCGAACCCGGCTTTCGGGCAGACCTTTGGCGCGGGCGATCTTGACGTGGTCTTCCTGGGCGATATTGAGTGTGATGGTGCGAATCGAGTAGATCGACGGCCCAAAGCTGACGAGAACCAGGGTAATCACCGGCAGGAGAGCATGTGAGACAAGGTCGAAGAAGCGGGGCAAGGGTTCCGTAGGCGGCGGCGTGCTGTACATGCCACCGGAAGGGAGGATTCGCAGCTGGATGGAGAGAACCAGTATGAACAGGATGCCGATCCACCAGGTGGGGATGGCAAAGGAGACGGCCGCAAAGCCGGAAACAAAGCGATCCAGCCAGGAACCCTGGCGGGTGGCAAGATAGGAGCCGCCGATGACGCCTATGATGGCGGTGATGACAAACGACGTGGTGAGCAGGAGCATGGAGTTGGGCACGCGCTCGGTCACGATATCGAAGACGCGGTTGCTGCCGTCGAAACTGCGCAGCGAGCGGGCTTCGCCCAGATCGAGGGTCAACACCCGCAACGCGGTGCGCGGGAGGCGATAGTACCAAGGCGTGCGCAAGCCATAGAAGATCTCCAGCTCCTCGCGGCGCTTCTCCAGCACCTTTTCCATCTCGTCGGGGTCGCGGATGGTCTCGGCCAGAGCGGTTCGCTCTGCGCGCAGCTGCTCTCCTATCGTTGCCGCAAGAATGCGGTCGGAGAAGCCGGTCAGGCCCAGCGTCAGGACCAGCATGAGCAGGACGACGAAAAAGACCCCGACCATGGTGAGGGAACGGACGAGGAGGGGACGAAAAAGTGACATTACAGCAGTGACATTACAGCAGTGGCGCTAACGTCTACGCCGCACGAGCAGGATGCCGCCCACGATGATGATAGCGACCACGACGCCGGCAACTACGTTGACGGGAAGACCGGCGGCGGGTTCGGATTCAGCTTCCGTAGACTCGGCCTCTTCAGATTCGGCCTCTGTAGACTCGGCCGCAGGGCTCTCAGAATCGGATTCCGTGTCGGTCTCTGCCGTGTCGGACTCCTGTTCAGCTTCCGCCGCGGTTTCCGATTCGCTCTCTTCCTCTTCAGCTGCGGCCTCGGACGACTCCTCATCCGAGTCGGACGATGAAGCTTCCTCTGTATCTGAGGACTCTGATTCCGATGACTCTGTATCCGATGACTCTGTATCCGAGGACTCTGATTCCCCGGCTGCCGGCTCCTCTTCAATGATGGCGAAATCCGCTTCCAGCTCGATGCGCCGCTCCGCCATGCGGGCCAGCTCATCGCTGTATGCAACCAGCACCAGTTCGTAAATCCCCAGCTCCAACTCGTCCGTGGTTTCGGCGGTCATTCTGATCGCAAACCAGTTGGGGTCCAGGGTGTCAGCATCGCCCTGCTGGATGATCTCCCCGCTGGCGGTATCGAGCAGCAGGTAGCGCAGGGACAGATTGCCGGGGCCGTCCAGCGTCAAGGTAACTTCATAGTCGGCGCCCAATTCGATCGGCGGCGCTTCGATCTCGGTATAGGCGATCAGATCCGGCAGCCCGCGGTAGAGGTCGCCGGCTGTGAAAGGATAGTTCGCGTCACGGAAGGCGACCAGCTCGGCGAATTGGGCCGGTGGATCATAGCGTTCCAACATGAAGGGGCCGTTGCTGATCACCATGTGGCCTTTTTCATCAAACCATTCGAGCACGGCGGTGTAACGTTCCACGCCCTCTTCGCTGCTGGTGAGGACGATTTCACCGTCGGCAGCGGGCAGGGTGAACACCTCTGTGGGGATGGTCTCTAACCGGCGCAGGTCCAGCATGGCCTTGCGCACGAGCCGGGCATCGCGGTCCAGCACCAGGCTGATCCATGGCACGCTGTAACGGGCGGCAGCCGTATCGCTATACGCAGCCCGCCGCTGACCGAAGACCAGTTCATCCATCGCATAGAGCATCTCCCAGGGGGTACTCAACCCGGCGGGGATGCCGTAGGAGGCGATGTAATTCTGCTCAAAGTGCCAGAAGTCCACATAGGCTTCGATGCGATTTTCGTCCAACACGCGGTATCCCTTGATCGTGTCAAGAAAAGGGCGCGCGGTCGTAGCGATGACGGTTTCAATCCTGGCTTTATCAGGATTGAAGGAGAGGTCGAAGCCCTGGTAGATCGAATAGAGGACATCGGCCATGCTGATCGGCTGGCCATGATGCCAGGGGGCCTGGAAGTATTTGTCGTAATCGTAGACGACCTTGCTGGTGGCAGTCACATTTTCACCCACGTTCGTCCACCGGCCTTGCTGCGCATTCCACATGATGGCGTCCGCCGGCACATCCACCGCGCCTTCGGGCCCGGCCGTCTCCACTTGATAACCGATGCGGAAGGGCGCCGGGATCCCGGTGAAAGGATCGTTCCAAACGGCCGGGTCCTGCAGATGGCGCCAGATGTCGTTGCTGTAAACATCGCCAAAACCGCCGACCGGGTTCCAGGTGGTGCGTTCGGTCCACACCCATAGGTGGCCCACGGTCAGTTCGTCGCTGCCGGCTTTGTAGGCGGAACGCAGGCTCCACAGCCCGCGCGGTCCTGCGGCCAAGTCCTGGGTGATGCCCTCGACGCCGGCCTGCACGGGGAAGGCGTTCATGACGGTAGCGATCCAGATGCGGACCGACTCGTCGAGGCCGATGCGGGTCATTTCGCGATACATGTCGTCACGCTCGGCCTGGTCGGCGAACTCCCCCTTGAAGAGGCGCTCGCCCAGATCGTCGAGCTCTTCGTTTTCGTAGTGCCAGAAGCCGACCTCTTTCCAGCCGGGCATGTTTCCGAGCCAAGGGGCATAGAAGGAGTTGATGCCGCCGAAATCATAGCGGTTGGGGGCGCCGCGGCCCCAGCCTTCGGTGTACAGATGCCATTCAAACTGTGCCGGGTCGGTGGCATAGACGGTCTGGATGGCGGGCGCAAAGGACTGGCGATTGGCCGCGACCGCAAACCCGGCGTCTTGCAGAGCCGATCGAATCAGATCGCCCACTTCGCGGCGCTCGTCCTCCACGCGCATAATGAACTTCAGGCGGATTGGTTGTCCGTTGAAGTGCCACACATCGTCCACCAGCTCCGCGCCGGCCCCGGTCATGGCAGCGGCGATCAGTTGCCGTCCGTATTCGGGATCGTAGTCCAAATCCGCCTGCTGGATCACGTCGAAGACGGTCAGATAGTCGTAATCGGTGGAGGCCACGTTGGTGTACATCGGCGCTGCCTGGCCCTGGTAGATTTCCCGGGTGACAAACTCCCGGTCGACCAAGCGCTGCATCGCCTGCCGCACCTCCTTAATCGAAAAGGGGTTCAATCTCCCTTCAGGCGCGGGCGCCGGATTGAGGATCAAGGAAATGGTGCTGGCGGGGGCTTCAAAGAGTTGGATGCCCTCTTTGTCGCGCAGCTCGCGGGCCGCGGCAATCTTCAAATTGTAGTAGTAGAGGTCCATCTCGCCGGCTTCCAGATCGAGCGGAGCGCGGTCCACGTTGAACGCTTTGAAGTAGAGCCGCTCGACCGCCGGACCGGGTTCCTCATGGGGGGGGCTGTATTGGGCCAGGACCGAGGCGGAGAGACCGATAAAGATCGCCAGGCTGATCGGGACGACTTTGAGCAGCCACGCTGGAATTTTGGTCGACCAAGTCGTATTCATATTGCAAATCCTTTTGCCAACATCCGGGGCCTGCGGCCACCTGATTGCCGGTCGCCACCGACTTTTTGGGGACTTCCGGCAACCATAGTGGTCGTGGGGGGCCTGCCGCTGACGGCTTATCCGGTTCGCTTACGGAATGAAACCCATAGCAGACCAAGCGCGATGCCGATGCCAACGCCGCCGGCCACCGGCCAGGCCGCGCTCCCTCCAGGGACGGTGGTTGCGGCGAGCGCCGTCGTTGCCGGCACACTCTCCGCCGCGACCTGGCGCGAAGCAGGCGTAAGGCCGGCTTGCGTTGTGGTTTCGTTCATCTGCTGGAGCTTCTCGTCCAAGGCATCCAGCTTCTCTTCCAAGTCCTGGACATTGTCGAAGCCGAACTCCATATAGAATGATGTGGAAGCGAAGTTGCCCGATTCGTCGACCAAGACGACCCTGTGGGCGCCTTCACCGGAGATGGGAACGAATATCTGCTGGGTATAGCGCCCGAGCTTGTCGGTGCGGCCAGAGGCAGCGTTGGCGCCCCCGACTTGCAGATAGATATCCATATCCGGTTGGAAGCCGTGCCCCTGGACGGTGATGGTCTCGCCGGCAGCTCCGGCGTCGGGGCTGATGAAGATTTCGGGTCGGGCGATGGCGCGCTGGCGGCTGAAACCGATCTTCTGGTTGGTGGGGCCAAATTCGCCGAGGCGGGTATCGGCCCACACCAGATAGGCATCGTTTTCACTGGCCGCGATGGCGAAGTAGTCGCCCAGGAAAAGCCCCCTGGGAAAGCCCTTATTGGGATTGGAGGGGAAGTCGGTCACGCGCGTGTCGCCCACTTTGAGGTCAAGCTCTTCCAGTTCGAACCCCCAGGTCTCGCCCTGATCTTCGGAACGGGTATAGTAGATATGGTAGCGGGTGCGGACGGGGTCGTCGCGCATATCACCCCACATGAGATGGATGACGCCATCCGGCCCGACATCCATGGCCGGGAAAAACTGAACGGCGTCGGTCTCGTCGGTGTTGATGCGCACCGGCCGCGACCAGCGGTCTCCGCCGTTGAGCGAGCGGATAAAGTATACGTCGCCCTCATCGAGCGGATTTTCCGCCGGCAGAGCGACATAGGCTACATAGAGCTCATCGTCAGGCCCTACCGATACTTTGGGGAAGGCAGACGCCCAGTAGCGGAAGTAGGCGTTTCGGGGTCGGAACCCCGGCTCAAGGAATCGGGCGATACGCTTGGGATCGCCGAAAGTTTCGCCGCCATCTTCAGACTTGGACATATAGAATTCGGCTTGGCCTTTCATGCTCTCGTCGTCAGTGCTGTCAATCCAGGTTACGTAGAGAGTACCCTTGGAATCGACGACAGGGAAAGGCCCCTGCACGACTCGCTTGGTGCCGATCGCGTTCGATTGCCCTTCGGTGTCGTCGATTTCGCCATAGGTGCGCTTTACGGTCGGGCCGACCGCGACAGGATCGGACCAGGTCAGACCCTGGTCGAGCGAGTAGGCCAGCATGGGCGTGGTCTGCACTTCCGGCGCGCCCAGGGTTGGGAGCTCGCCGATGTAAAGGATGTCGTAGATGGTATTAAATTCGACAAATGTGACGTAGACCACCGTCTGGTCTTCGATCGTGGGATGAGGGCCTGTAGTGAGCCACGGTTTGTCGAGGAAGCTGAGGCTCACTGTACCGCGTATGCGGCCGGTGGGATCCAGCACGACATCGCTTTCGACGTCGCTGCGGGCGCTGTCGACGGGCTCTTCCCAGACGAAGCCGCCATCTTTGGACGTGGAGACGGCGATCGAGGAAACCAGGGCAAAGCCGGTGGCATTGCCGACAGAGTATTCTTTGATGCCGATCGAGATGGAGGCCATGTAAACATTGCCGTCGCTATCGAACTCCACCACCGGGTCGCCGCCGGAGATGCGGTCTTTACGCAGGTATTTGATCTGCTGCGGCCCCTCCCAATTCACACCGCCATCGATGCTCACGTAAGCCGAATTGTTGGGGAAGTTGTAGTCGATCAGGCCCAAAACGAGATGATCGGGATCATGCGGATTGACGGCGATATCCGGCTCGGTCTGCAAGGGGGTGTTGCTAAAGTCCCGGGTCACCAGCAGGTCGCGGCTGAACGCGGGCGCCGGATCGCGGTAGGGCACAAGGATGCCCGGCCCCACCGACTGCAGCAGCGGGGGATCGCCTTCACTGCCGGGGAGGCTGCTGAGGTTCTGACGGTCGAGCGTGTTCCAACCGGGCCGGTCGAGGAAAATCCGATTGTCCACACCTTGGGCGATGAGCCATGCAGGCCCGGAGAGCACGTCCTGGATAGGATTCATGGCATCCAGGATATCGACAGGGTCTTTGCTGATTTTGCCGCGTGTCGGAAGTTGCGGCACGGGCATCTGCGCGGCTGCCGGGAGAGGCATTGCCAGCAGCACGAGAATCAACAGGAAAAGAGGGAGTCGCAGGCCCAACCTGAGGACGCAGATCAAATTATTGCCGGGCCGCCTAATCTTGTGCAAACTATCCATGGGATACAGATCTCCTTATGTATACGTTAAACGCCAGCGGAGGTTCAGCCGGCAGCGATCAGGGCAGCGCTCAGGGCAATGGTCAGGGTACCAGCCAGCCTGAATTTGGATTTCAAGGGTACGGGCATCAAATGATATTATAATAGCAAAATTGAGAACTCAATTTTGGTAAGCGTCAATCCCTTCATGCAGGAAACAGGCTACAAAGTGATTCGGCTCGACTTCACGGAGTCGCGGCGTCGTCAATTCACAGCGGCCGGACATGAAGGAGGCGCAACGGGGATGAAAAGAACATCCGCTTGGCGCATTGGCGGGGCTGGGCGGTTCACCCGGAAGGCTGGGCCGCTGGCGCAGCCGGTTGGCCGGGTCCGGCTCCGGTACCGCTGCGATGAGAGCCTGGGTATATGGGTGCATGGGATTGCGGACCACAGCTGCCGCTTCTCCCATCTCGACGACGCAGCCCAGATACATGACGACGATCCGTTGAGCAAAATGGCGAGCCGTGGCGATGTCGTGCGTGATGTACAGAAAAGCGATGTTGAACCGCTCCTGCAGTTCGCGCAGCAATGCCAGCAACTCTGCCCGGCTGGAGGCGTCAACCATTGAAACCGGCTCATCGGCCACGATGAATTGCGGCTGCAACACGAGGGCGCGTGCAATGCTCAGCCGCTGTCTTTGACCGCCGGACAACAGGTCCGGGTACTTGCCGGCGATCTCTTGCGGAGGGCGCAGACGCACATCGTGCAGCGCCTGAAACACTCGCTCTCGCCGCTCGCCGTCGTTGCCGATGCCGTGGATCACCAGAGGCTCGGCTACGCTCTCGTAAGCCGTCATATAGGGATCGATGCTTGCGAACGGATCCTGAAAGATGGCGGCAGCCTTGCGGCGAAACGCTTTTTGTTCCTTCTGCGACAATGCGTTTATTGCCGTACTGTCAAAGTGGACATGGCCTTCCGTTACCCTGACCAGGCCCAACGCAGCCCGTCCCAGCGTGGTTTTGCCGCTGCCGGACTCACCCACGACAGCGACGACCTCGCCTGCCCCGATGTCCAGTGTCACGCCGTCTACAGCATGGATGGACTCACTGCCAAAGAGACCTTTGCGAACGCTGAAATGAACTTTGACATCATCGAGTTGAACCAACGGCCCGGACGAGTTCTTTCGCGGCCTGGTTTCCGTTGCCATATTCAACACAAGATTTCGCCAATATGCGACATGTCCTGAGTATACTCATCCGCTGTCAAGTGCGCAAAGATGCGGTCGGCAACCGGCTCTCGAAGCGCCTTGCCCAGTCGAAGGTTGATGAGTGAGTGAAGTGGAGTAAGGCGCGAAAACAGGTTCCCATTGCGCATGTTATCGTACCCACTCCACAGATGGGAGGAGCCTTGATGAAAGACCACGATCGATTGCCGCAATCCGCTGCCGTTTCTCTGCTTTTGGCCGCGCTCGTCCTCATTCTGGCGGCGTGCCAACAGCCGCCCAGTCGACCCGCGGCGGCGACGCGAACAGTTCTTGCGGCATTGACGGCTACGCATACACCGACGCCGATCGTCATCCCCACGCAATCGCCGGGGCCGACACCCACGGCCACGCCGGAGCCGCTGGCCCAGCCTGATCGAGACCTGGCTGAATCACTGAGCGCCACGGGGAAGTCGCTGTTTGGGACCAGCGATCTGATCGGCGCTGAAGCGGCCTATATCGATGCGATTGCCGCCGATCCCAGTTATCTGCCCGCGCACCTGGGGCTGACCGACGTCTACCTCTACCAGTCACAGTACTGGCAGCAGGCGCTGCAAGCGGCCGAAAACGCGACATCACTGGCGCCGGAGGACAGCACGGCCCTCGCATACCTGGCGTGGGCAAAGCAGGGAGCCCACCATTTTGACGAGGCGAAGGCGTTGGGACTGCGAGCAGTCGAGTTGGATGACGAGAACGCGACCGCACACACGGCCCTGGCGGACATCCTTGTCAGCATGTATGAGGTCGCCAGGGCCTATGAACACGCCCAGACTGCGGTGCGGCTGGATCCGGAATCGGCGGCGGGATGGGCGACGCTGGGGTCGATCGCGTTCCAGATGCACGATTGGGACAAGGCGGGAGAGGCGTACGAGCAGGCAGTGGAACTGGAGCCGGAATTCTTCGCGTGGCATATCATCAGCGCCCGCCACGAATTCAATGTGTTTGGCGATATCTATGCGGCGCGGTCGATAGCGAAGCGCGCGATCGAGCTTGTAGAGGACCATGCTTCGACTCTCTTTTTTGAGGCCGACATGGCGGCGGAAGAAGGTGACTGGGAGACGAGTGAAGCGAAGTGTATGCAAACGATCACGCTGGACCAGCCGCATACGCCGTTCCCCGATGCGTACAGCTGCATGGCGCTGATGCTGCTGCAGCAGGAACGGAATGCCGAGACGGCAGCCTACCAGGCGCTGGCGGAGGAGCGGGCCACGGTCCACCGACGGGACGTGACTCTGATCCGGATGCGGCTGCTGAATGATCAGGATCTGTGCAGTGAATCGCGGGCGCTGGCCGAGGAGTGGCTGGAAGCGCGGCCCTACAGCATTTCGGCGATGCGGATGGTGGGCGTTAGCTATCTTTGTGAGAGAGATTTCACAACGGCGGCCACCTATTTCCGAAAAACGCTGGACGCGCTGCCGCAATCGGTGAGCGATGCACGGCTGCTGGCAATCGCCTATGCCCGCGATGGAAAGGCGCTGGAGGCGCGGAGCGCATTGAACGAGGTCCGTGCGATCTCGATCGATGACCCGCTCTATTACCAGGCCTTGTATGAGACACATCTGATGCTGGGCGAGTTGGAAGAGGCGGTGGCCGCGGCCCAGCGGTGGGACGTGCTGCGGCCGGAGAGCCTGGATGCGCGCGAAAGCCTGGCCTTTGTGCAACTTTACGAGGGCAATATAGAGGCGGCGCAGAGTATTGCCCTGGACGCTTTGGAACGGGGCGCACGCACGTCGACGGTGCTGGCGGTGCTGGGCGAGACCTACACGCGCATGGGGGAATTCGAAAAAGCGCAGCCACTGCTGGAAGAGGCGATTCAGCTGAACAGCGACCACAACGTGGCGCGCCAGGCGCTGGCGCTGCTTTTCCTTGCGCAGGTGCGATGCCAGGAGGCGGAACCGCACCTGAACTGGTTGATAGACGAGGCCGACGATGATGAAGATAAGGAAGAGCTGGCGATCGTGTTGGAGCGCTGCGAGGAGAGAGCGGCGCAGCCTACGCCGGACCCATCGTTGCGGCTTGAAAACGATGAGGCGATCTCAACTGCGGTGACGATTCTGCAGGAGGCGGACGTAGAGATCCGCTACCTGGACGTGGAAGAGAATGAAGAGGGACAGCGGACGCTGGTCGTAGCCTATGCGGTCGATCTAGCGGTTGACAGCGAGGATTATTCCAACCTGGAACGTCAACTGATCTTGGAGCTGTCCCGCATCCTGCCCCGCATGACCTCCGAACCGGACGGCCTTGTGGTCGTCGCCGGCACTTTCAACAGGACAACCTCCGCGACCCTGGTGGCAACGAGAGCGGCGGAGGTGTGGCTCCAGGGACAACTGACCGAAGAGGAGTTTGAAAACACCTGGCGGCGCCAGGAGGTAGAATCCTCTGACGAGTAGTTTCAGTCCAAGCCGAGGGCAACGACCTTGCCGGCCAGTTCGGCGCGCTCTGCGGCGGTGAGGGGCTCGCCGGGCAGGCGCGGGTCGCCGCAGTCGATACCGAGACGCTGGCTGAGCACGGCCTTGATGGCGCCGTGGAACTTGGAGGCCACGATCAGCGCTTCGGCAGCGGTGGATGCCTTCTCCTGGGCTTTGCTGGCTGCCGGGATGTCGCCGGCCTCGTAGGCGCGCCAGATGGCGACCCAGAGTTCGGGGGCCATGTTGGGCGGGCCGTCGACGCAGCCGGTGGCGCCAATCAGAAGGGCGGGCAGGAAGAGGCGCGAGTTCCCGATCAAGCAGGAGAGCCCCATTTCGGCAAAGGTCTTGACGTAGGGGACGTAGGGCGCGGAGTGTTTGAGCCCGGCCAGCTGGGGCACGCGCTCCTGGATCCCGGCCATGAGATCGGGCGTAATTTCGACACCGGTGGCGCTGGGGAGGTTGTAGACAAAGAATGGAAGATCGGCGGCGGCCGCGACGACGCGGTAGTGCTCGACGATGCCCCTGTCGCTCTGGCCATAGAAGAAGGGCGGGACGCAGCAGATGGCTTCGACGCCGGCCCTGGCCGCGTGTTCGGCAAGGCGGGCGGAGCGGGCGGTTGTGGGAGCGCCGACGTGCATGATGTTGGCGATGCGCCCCTGATTCTGGTCGGCGGCGATCTCGGCGATGCGGCAGTTTTCGGCGTCGTCCAGGAGGACGCTTTCTCCCGTGCCGCCGGCCACCCAGAAACCATGCACGCCGGCCTGGATATTGAACTCCATTACCTGACGAAAGGCGTCCTCGTTGAGGCGGTCATCAGCGGTCATCGGCGTGATGATAGCCGGGAAAATCCCATTGAAGCTTTTCATGTGGCACTCTCTTGTGGCTGTGACGGAGTCTTGGCACCGTCATTATCGCATGGATAGATGCAGGTGTCGATAATGGGGAGGCGAGGCGGGGCGGACTGCGGAGGTACAGCGGCGGGCGCGTCGACTTGCCAGCGCTTATGGCATTTCCTTGAGACGGGCGGCCCGCAGCCGGTCCGCGTCAATCTCCGCTTGTGCCAGACCACTCACATCCAGGTAGCCGTCGCGGATCGTGAGCGGCCGCGTCAGAAGATCCTCCTGCAACTTGAGAAAGAAGCTCAGCTCGCAGGGCAAGTCGATCCCGGGCTTGGCGGCAAAGAGGGCTGCAAGTACGGTTCCCCAACCGGTGCTGGCCTGGGAACCGACCATGACCGCCTTGCCGCCGACAAGGGCCTGGTTCAGCATCTGGGCCGATTCGGTAAACCCCGTGCGGGCAGTCTTGATGTTGAGAATGTGGAAGGTGTCCATGCTCAACTCCCGGCGCAGGTCGCGGGCGCTGAAGACGCTGTCGTCGGCGATGAGCCGGGGGAGAGCAGAGTCGCCGGCGCGGGCACAGGCTTTGCGGACTGCGGCCCGGGCCAGTATCAACTCCACAGGCAGCGGTTCTTCGCAGTAGAGCACGTTCAGTTCGGCCATCTTTTGCAGGCGCCGGCGCACGTTCTGCGGCTGGAAGCACTCATTGGCGTCTACGTACAGATCGACCTGCTCCCCGAACTGCTCCCGCAGGAGGCGCAGCCGTTGCAGATCCGCGCTCCAGTCCTTACCGACCTTCACTTTCAAGACGCGCACGCCCTGCGCCACGGTCCGCTCGGCCTCGGCCAGGCTGTCATCGATTTCGCCCAGACCCAGAATGTAGCTCACCCGCACATGAGAACTGCCGGCGCCCAGGTGCGCGTAGAGGGTACGATTGCGGCTGGTGGCGAGGGCATGGTGCAGGGCCATGTCGAGAGCGCCGCGGGCAGCCTGGTTGTTCTTGACCGTTTGCAGGCGTGCGTAGAGCTTTGAGAGTGTGGAGTCGTCGAGCATCTCGCCTTCGAGGCGGGGCGCCAGCTCCTGGCGAACTACACTGCAGACGCTGGACACGGTCTCCCCGTAGATGGTGGGCCGGGGCGGCGCTTCGCCCCAGCCTACAGCGCCATCGCTCAGCCGCACCCGGACAAGGACGTGACGGGCCTCCTGCATTTCGCTGGCCGCGCCCCAGCGGAGCGGTTCCCGCAGGGGAAGACGGAAGGGGATCGGTTCGATGGCTTCGATGGTGGTAGGCATGGAAAGTCCGGCTGTCAGCCGGTCGCGAGCCGCTCCAGTTTGGCGGCCACCTCGGCGGGGGCGTGGGTGGTCGTATCGACGACGACGGTGCGGTCAGGGGCGGCGGCGCGCAGAACCTCGACGGCGGCGTGTGGATCGTAGTTGCGGCGTTCGGCGGCGACGATGGCGATCCTGGCCGCGAGTTCGGCGCCGTCCACTTCGCCCCGGTTTACCAGCGCAGAGAGATGGGCCTGCTGCGCGCGTGTAAAGATGTCGCGCCCCTCCGCGATCTCCTCCCAGCAGAAGCGGCCGCCGGTGTTTTCACCTACCTGATCGAATACATCCTGGCGCTGCACCAATCTCTCTACACGCACAACATCCGGCGCGTTGAGGACGGCGAAGCGGGCCAGCGGAAGGCTCTGCGCGGCAAAGGTGACTTCGTCCGCGCCCCGCAGCCCATCGAAAACGTTCATTGCGCGGCTGCCGGACGCCGCCGTCCGCTTCTGCAATACCAGCCGGCTGAACGCGTGCGCAAGACCACCGGGATACCGCTGCCGGTAACGCCCGGTGTAGTCGAAGCGCCGCCGCCGGTCCGTAACCAGGGCGGGCGGGTCCCCGTCCCAACCCTGAACCGACGGGATGACGAGCAGATCGGCCAGCTTGCGCCTGTTGGGGAGGAGCGAGATCCCGTCCATGCGGGTGCGCAGAGCGTCAACGGCTGTGCTTTTGCCCACACCTGTCACACCGACGAGGACCAGCACCGGCATATCGACGATGGCGACCCAGCCGGAAGGTGGGCGGCCAACGCCCAGGCCCTCTGCCAGCAGTTCAAATTTCGCGCTCATCCGGATCTCGCGTTGTGGAAATGCCTGTGGACAGCCACCGCGACTCGCTCAGCAGCGGCAGATAAAGCAACATTATACGCCTGCCGCAAAGCCGCTGGCAACTGGAAACTGCCGTGATCAGTGGTCAGCGGCCGGTGGATAGCGGCAACAGGCAGGAGGCGCAATCAACAGGCACAGTCAACAGACACATTCAACAGGCAGTAGGCGCAATCCGGGGGCTGGAGTCCGGGCTGTGTGCTATAATGGATGTTCAGATCAATAGATGTTCACATCAGAACGAAAGGTTCCTCCGGCTATTCGACTTGCCCCTACACATGAAATGGTATGGTCTTACGATTTTCTCCGCGGTGGCCGCTGATCATCCGAATACTGCTGGTGAGCGCGCTGTGGCTGACTGTCCGCCCGGCGGCGGCGGCGCCCGCGCCCTCTGAATTGCCGGATGATTTGACACCGATCTACCTCATTCAGGGCAAGGGATCGAGTACACCTTTGCCGCGAAAACGCGTTTCGACGTTCGGCCTGGTGAGCGGGGTGCAGTCGAATGGATTTTATCTGCAAGACCCGACCGGAGACGGCGACCCGCAGAGCAGCGACGGCATCTTCGTGTACACATCCTCCGCGCCCAAAGTGAAAACAGGCGAATGCATCCTCGTGGGCAGCGCGGAAGCGACAGAGTACTATGAAAAGACGGAGCTAACCACGCCGCGCTCGCTCCAGACGCTATCCATCGATCTGTGCGGCGACGGTTCTTTGGCGGCGGCGCCGGCGCCCCTGCCGGCGCCCAACGTCGACCCGGAGTCTTTGCTGGAGCAGTTCGAAGGCATGGTCGTCGCATTCGAAAGACTGCAGGGCGTCGTCCAGGGGCCGACCAAGCGGTTCAGCAACGGCAACGTCGAGATCGCGCTCATCGCCGAAGAGGCACTGCCCTTTGTGCAGGGCGGGCGGGTCTTCCAGTCGAATCCCGACGATGCCGCCGGGCTGATCTTCCTGGGCAACGGTCTGGGCGCGGAGCTGCCGGCGGCGGCCTGGGGAGACCGCGTGCAGGTACGCGCGGCCGCGCCGGGAAGACCGGTGCTGGCGGTTATCGACTACAGTTTCGGCAAATATCTGCTGCTGCCGCTGCCGGGACAGGAGATTGAGGTTCTCTCCCGGCAGGGGTCAAAGGAGCAGACGGCCGAACCGGACGCGGGCACTTTCCGGGTCTGCTCTTTCAACGTGTTGGGGCTGGGTCGGGGGCTGGATCAGTTACGCGACGCGGCTGATTACGAGGCTGCTCTGCGGCAACGGGCTGCAGCCATCGCCGGAGGTCTGCAAAGCTGTGAAATTGTCGGCCTGCAGGAGACCGGCAAGCCGGAGGACGCCGAAAACCTGGCGCGAGTCCTGACTGAGGTCAGCGGGCTGGACTACAGCGCAGTTGCCTTTGCCGGCCCCGGAACTGCCAGCGCCGATTTTCCGCTGACGAACAGCCTGCTTGTACGCGAGGACCGGGTGACGGTCCTCAACGCCAAGAACGAGCAGGCATGCACCCGCTTCAGTTTCAGCGTGCGACTGGTCCCCGGGCAATGCCCGGCGCGGCTGCTGCCGCTCTTCAGCCGGCCGCCGCTGGTCGCGGATTTGCTTGTACGCGGCCCCTGGGGAGAGGACTACCCGCTGACGGTCGTGGTCAATCACTGGCGCAGCAAGCGCGGCGATGAGTCGGTGAACGTCGTGCATCGAACGTTGCAGGCGGAGCACGTGGCTTCGATAGTGCAGGCCCGTCTGGATACAGACCCCGACGCGCACGTCGTCGTGCTGGGCGATCTGAATGATTTCGAGGCGAGCAAGCCGGTGGAGACGCTGCGACTTGGCCGGCAGCCCGCTGACGGCGCGGCTCGCGAGCCGGGGCGCGTTCTGCTATGGCACGCCTTTGACGCCCTGCCGCTCTCAGAGCGCTACACTTACATCTTTAACGGGGGTAGCCAGACACTGGATCATCTGCTGCTGACCCCAGGGTTGACGCCCGATTTCGGCGGGATGGCTATCGCGCATATCAATGCCGATTTTCCCATTGCCCAGCCAGGCGGCACAGAGGGCGTTCCAGAGGACTCGGCCGTATATGGTTCCAGCGACCACGACCCGTTGGTGTTGACTGTGCGGCCGGGGGGAGGCGCGTGGATAGCAGGCAGCGCGCAGATTCCGAACACGCCGATTGAGCTTGCCGACAGCGCAGGCACGGTGGTCGCCCGGACGGAGAGCGATGCGCTCGGCGAGTTCCGCTTTTTCGACCTGCGCCCCGGCGCGTACAGTTTGCATTTTGCGCTGCCAGAGCAGGTCACGCTGCTGACGCCGGCGGGGGCGTCCGATGGCGCATCGGGGGCGGTTTTCCCGGTAAAGGTGGAGACGGGCCGGGCGACGGTCGTCGAACTTTTCGCGCGCGATCGGCGCGTCGATGCCGGCGCTGCCAGCGCGCTCTTCAGCATATTTTATGGAACTGAGTCCGCAGAGCAGGCAGGCAGTTCGGCCCCCTGATGGAAACCTGTCTACGGGCGAACGGTGGAGGCATAGATGGACAGAGTTTATTTGAATTGGCACGATGTGGAAGAGCTGATCACCAAGATCGTGATGCAGCTCAACACCCCCTATGATGCGCTCCTCCTGATCACGCGCGGCGGGATCGTGCCCGGCGGCATGATTGCCGAGGCGTTGAAGATGAAGGACGTACTGACCGCGGCGGTCGTGTTTCAGAGCGGGCCGGGCGTGCGCGCGGAGATGAGCTGGCCCCGTTTCCAGCAGTTCCCCGCAGAAGCGCTGCTGAACGGCAAGAAGGTCCTGATCGTCGACAATATCTGGGACCGGGGGCGCACGATCGTCACCGCCAAAAGCCGTGCGCAGGGAAGCGGCGCCACCGCCGAGACAGCGGTGCTCCACTGGAAGCAGCGGCAGAATCTCTTCGAGAACGAGAAGCCGGACTACTACGCGGCACTGACCGAGGACTGGATCTACTATCCCTGGCAGCGTATCGACGATGCGGACGACCTGGTGTCGCTGCGCCCACCCGCGCCGGAGCTTTCCTGATGTCGGAGCTGATACGCCGTCTGCGGGCCGCGCATCCGGATGCGCACTGCGCGCTGGAGCACGAGAACCCGTTTCAACTGCTGGTGGCGACGATCCTTTCGGCCCAATGCACCGACGAGCGGGTGAACCAGGTGACGCCGGCGCTGTTCGAACGTTTTCCGACGCCCGAGGCGATGGCCGCGGCCGACCGCGAAGAGCTGGAGGAGATGATCCGCTCGACCGGTTTCTTTCGCAACAAGGCCAAGAGCCTTCAGGGCGCAAGCGCTCTGATCTGCCAGGAGTTTGGCGGGGAGGTGCCGCGGGAGATGGATGAACTGACCAGGCTGCCGGGCGTGGCCCGCAAGACGGCCAATGTCGTGCGCGGCGTCTGTTTCGGCCTGGCCGACGGCGTGGTGGTAGACACCCATGTCAAGAGGCTGTCGCAGCGGTTGGGCCTGACCGAGCAGAAGACCCCGGAGAAGATCGAGAAGGACCTGATGGCGCTGATACCGGCCGAGGACTGGATCGACATCGCCCATCTGCTGATTTTCCACGGGCGGCGGGTGTGCGACGCCCGCAAGCCGGACTGCGCCAACTGTACGCTGGCCGACCTGTGCCCGTCGGCGGAGGTCTAGCGGGCGCGCCTCATCTGTCCGCCGGTCCTACTAGCGCTCAGGAGGTTGATATGACGGAGGACAAATCATCGCCTCGTATTGAGCAACTGCGCGTTGAAAACTATCGGGCGCTCAAACAGGTGGCGCTCAAGGAGATCACCCCACTCACCGTCTTGCTCGGGCCGAATGGCAGCGGCAAGTCCACGCTATTCGATGCTTTCAGCTTTCTCTCCGAATGTTTCCAGCAGGGATTACGCGCTGCCTGGGATCGCAGGGGACGCGCCAAGGAGTTACGGACCCGCGGTTCGACAGGACCAATCGTCTTTGAGCTGAAATACCGGGAACAGCCCAGGCAACCGCTTATCACTTACCATTTGGCCATTGACGAAGGCGCACGCGGCCCCATTGTCGTGGAAGAGTGGCTTCAGTGGCGACGCGGCTCGCGTGGGAGGCCCTTCCGCTTCCTGGATCTTCAGAACGGTCAAGGCCAGGCGTTCAGTGGGGAGATGCCGGACGCGCAGGACCGCCGCATACCGATTTCATTGCGCTCGTCGGACGTGCTGGCAGTCAACACTTTGGGGCAGTTCGCAGATCACCCCCGGGTAGCTGCCCTGCGCGAGTTCATTACTGACTGGCACGTTTCCTACCTTTCAATCGACGACATCCGAAGCCAACCGGAGGCCGGACCCCAAGAAAAACTCTCGCGCACCGGAGACAATCTGGCTAATGTTATTCAGTATCTGAATGAACAGCACCCGCAGCGACTAGAGGAGATTTTCGCGCAATTGCGTAGGCGGGTGCCCAGGCTGGAGCGGGTGGACACAGAGCCGATGCCCGATGGCCGTCTTCTTCTGCTCCTCAAGGATGCGCCGTTCGAGCAACCGGTACTCTCCCGTTTCGCCTCCGACGGAACCTTAAAAATGTTAGCCTATCTCGTTCTTCTCAACGACCCCCAACCGCCGCGTTTTATCGGCATCGAGGAGCCGGAAAACTTCCTGCATCCTCGCCTGTTGCCCGGTCTTTGCGAGGAATTCAGGGCAGCCAGCGAACGCGCGCAACTGTTGATCACCACCCATTCGCCGGACTTTCTCAATGGCGTGCGCCAAGAGGAAGCACGGGTACTTTACCGAAACGATAAAGGATATACGCACGCCACTCGGTGCTCCGAAATTCATGGAATCCCTGAGTTTATGGATGCCGGCGCATCGTTGGGGCACCTCTGGCTGGAAGGCTATTTCGGCATGGGCGATCCTCTGGTAAACGCGGGCGCGCCCGAGGGTGAGAGGCTTAAGTCGTGACTGTGGCAAAAATTGATTTCATCGTTGAAGAGCCGTCAATGGAAGCTTTTCTGAGCGCTGTACTTCCAATGATTTTGGGCCGTACACAGTTCAACATACGCCGATTTCAAAATAAAGATCAGCTCTTGAAGAACCTTCCCTCTCGCCTGCAGGGATATGCAAAGTGGATTCCTGCAGACCATAAAATCGTTGTCCTGGTAGACCGTGACAACGAGGATTGCAAAAAACTTAAGGCGCAACTCGAACAAATGGCCTTGAATGTCGGTCTTGCCACCCGCAGTCAACCTGCTGGCGGTCAGTTCACCGTCATAAATCGCATCGTTATTGAAGAGTTGGAGGCTTGGTACTTCGGCGATTGGCAGGCAGTGCGGAAGGCCTACCCAGGCGTTTCCCAGTTCATCCCAGAACAACCACGATATCAAGACCCCGACGCGATTCAGGGCGGTACCTGGGAGCATTTCGGGCGAGCCCTGAGACGGGCTGGCTATTATAAGAACGGTTTGCGCAAGATTGAAGCCGCACAATCGATCGGTCCATTTATTGACCTTGAAAGCAATCGCTCACATAGTTTTCGGTGTTTTCGTGATGCGGTGAGGGAGCTGGTTGGGCGCTGTTGAGATGGGCCCGGGTTGGAATCGCCGCGGTTCAGTTCTCGCCACTTTCCTCGCGGGGACTGACGACCAGGATGTAGCCCTCTCTCCCCTCGATCTTGACCTGATCGCCGACTGCGGCCGGCTCCGCTTCAGCGGAAGATGCGCGGCGCAGCTTCGCATTCCACAGCTCGCCGGCGAGGAGGACCTTGCCGCGGCCGTTCTCGGCGAAGGGAACGCGTACGGTCGCCAGGGAGCCGATCACGCCTTCGCTGCCGGTTGCCGTGCCCAGGCGCTGGGCGGCGACCACTTTGCCGCCCACAAAGAGGGCGAAGGCGCCCATGGCTATGCCGAGCGAGATGATCGTCACCCAGGGCACAGCCAGGCCCGGCGCATCGAAGAGCAGCGCGCTGCCGAAGATGAAAGCAACCGTACCGCCCAGCGCCAGCGCGCCAAAGGCGGGCGTGAAGGCTTCGGCCACCAGCAGTATCAACCCCAGCCCGATCAGGGCCAGACCGGCGAAGTTCGCCTCCAACTGTCCCAGCGAGTACAGGCCCAAAAGCAGGCTGATCAGGCCGATCATGCCCGGAATGAATGTGCCGGGATTGTAGATTTCGGCGATGAGCCCTATGGAGCCGAGGGTCAGCAGAATGGTGGCGACGGTGGGGTTGCTGATGAAGTTCAGAAACTCCTGCAAGGGCGACAGGGCCTGCGGCATAATGCGGGCATTCGCAGTGCGCAGCGTCCGTTCCTGCCCCTGCACAGTGACGACGAAGCCGTCCATCTGATCCAGCAGATCGGAGACGTCGGCGGCGATGAAGTCGATCACGCCCAGCTCGAGCGCACGGGCGTCGGTGGCGGCGGCCGCTTCCTGCACGGCCGCGACAGCCCACTCGACCGCCTCCTCGCCGCGACGCGAGGCCAGGTTCTCGATATCGGCGCTGAGGATGTTTACGACCTTCGCCTCCATCGTGTCGCCGATGTCCTCCCCCTGGCCGCCGACGGGGCTGGCCGCGCCGATGCTGCTGCCGGGCGCCATGGCGGCAACGTGCCCGGCGAGGGTGATAAAGGTGCCGGCGCTGCCGGCCTGGGCCGCGGCCGGGGCGACGTATACCACCACCGGCACAGGCGAAGCCAGCATGTCCTGCACGATCTGCTTGGTGACTTCGACGCTGCCGCCGGGGGTGTCCAGGCGCAGGATCACCGCCTCGGCCCCCTCCAGCTGCGCGTCTTCGATTGCCCCGCTGAGATATTGACGCAGAACCGGCGTCACGGCCCCGCGGAACGTTAAGACCAGAACAAGGGAGGCGTCCGACTGCGAAGTGATCTCCTTTGCCTGGGCAGGCAAGTCGGCGCGGCGCGGCCTCTGAGAGCCGGCCGCCTGCACACCGTCTATCACGGTCAGGAGCATCCCCAGCAGGAGGCAGGAGAGATAGAAGGCGCGATAGAGCGTTGTCAGCATTGTCCCGTTTCGTTGATGGGTGTTTTTTCCGCGGCGTTTAGACATCTGTCGTATTCCTATCAAGCGCCGGCGACCAGCTGCGGCGGCCGGCGGTCATGGGGCGCCGCCGTGCAATCGATCGACGGCGGCCAGCATCTCCAGAACCGACTGCCGCCCGGCGTCGCTGACGGCCCCCAGCATCTGCGTCAGCTCCTCGATGCGCGCGGGCCCCTCGACCGGGAGCACGTCGGCGCCGGTGCGCAACTCGCCATCACTCTCGAAAGCCCGTTTGCGCACGGTCAGGTGGAGGTCGGCAAACGCGGCCAGTTGGGGCAGATGGGTGATACACAGCACTTGATGTCGCAGCGGGGCGCCATTCGGTTTGTCCGCCGCCTCGTCATTGGCGGCGGCGCCGGGCCGCGGCTGCTGGCCGGTCAGGTCCCATAGCTTTTCGCCGACGACAGCGCCCACACGGCCGCCAATACCCTGGTCGATCTCGTCGAAAATCAGAATCGGGGTGCGATCGGCCCGGGTAAGGGCGCCCTTCAGCGCCAGCATCAGGCGTGCGGTCTCGCCGCCGGAGGCCACTCTGGCCATCGGTTTGACCGGCTCACCCGGGTTTGCGCTGATCAGGAATTCAACCCGATCGACGCCGTGGCCGTCGAAGGCGACGCGGCGCCCGTCCGGCAGATAGGCGCCATCCTCCTGAATCGCCATCTCGGTCGAGACGGTGAAACGGGCGCCGCTCATACTTAACTGCGCCAGTTCCGCTTCCACCTGCCGGGCCATTTGCTCGCCGGCCGTCACCCGCGCCTGGCTCAACTCTACGCCCAATGCGCCGATCTCGCGCAGAAGCTTTTCTTCCTTCTCCTCGAGCGCGGCGGTCTGCGCCTCCCAGTTGCTGAGCCCGTCCAGTTCCGTCTGCGCTGCGGCCGCGAAGGCCAGGATATCTTCGGTCGTGTCTCCGTACTTGCGCTGGAGATTCCCGATCAGCGCCAGCCGCTCTTCGACCTCGACCAGCCGCTGGGGATTGAATTCCAGCCCGTCGGCGTAGCCCTGCAGATCCCGCGCCAGATTGGACAGCTCCTCCAGCAATCCCTGCCCGGTCGCGGCTGCGTCCGCCATGTCATCGTCGATGCGGGCCAGGCGTTCGACCCGGCCGGCGGCTTCGCTGAGGCCGTCAATGACGCCCGGCATCCCGCCTTCGCCTTCGTTCAGCAGGGTTGCCGCTCCGTTTGCCAGCTGCAGGAGGGTCTCGGCATTGCTCAGCCGTTTGCGCTCCACCTCCAGGTCCTTCTCTTCACCGGGTTGCAGGGCCGCTTCGGCAATCTCGTCTACCTGAAAGCTGAGCAGGTCGAGCCGCTGCGCGATGGCGCGGGCATCGCTGCGCAGGCGCTCCAACTGTCTGCGCGTTTGCTGAACCTGATGCGCCTTGCTCGATACCTGGCCGCGCAGGGGCAGCAGGCCGCCGTACCGGTCGAGCAGGTCCACGTGTGTGCGGGGACGGAGCAGATTCAGATGCTCCCCCTGTCCGTGGATGTCGACGAGGAGGGCGGCCATTTCACTCAGGAGCTGCCGCGAGACGGTGCGCCCGTTGATGCGGCAGAAATTTCGCCCGCTGCGGCGCACTTCGCGGCTGAGGATCAGTGTTTCCGGCGCGTCGGGATCGTCCAACCCTTCGGCCTCCAGCAGACGGCGGAGGTCGTCTGCGGCGGGCGGGCCATCGAGGGCGCCGTCCGGGCTTTCGGGTTGACTTGCCGGCATCCCGGCATCCAGTTGAAAGACGGCTTCGACCTCCGCGCGGTCTGCGCCCGCGCGCACCATATCCGCCGATGCCCTGTCGCCCAGCAGCAGTCCGATGGCGTCGACGATGATCGATTTGCCGGCGCCGGTTTCCCCGGTCAGGATGTTCAAGCCGGTGTGGAAACGAAGTTGCAGCCGGTCGATGATCGCGAAGTCACGGATCTTAAGCTCGGTCAGCGCCGCGGCCGGTTCGACATGGCCGCCGTCTGCGGACAGGAGTGATGGCTGGATGCGCCCGTGTTCAAGGGTGGGGGGGCGCGGTTGCGCAGTCATGGGATGGAGGCGCGTCCTTGTCGTATCAAACACGAAGCTTTGCGGCTTTCATTCTAGCACATTTGGACGGGGGGAAGGAACGGCAGTTTTTGGTTTTTAGTGTTGCGGCGGATGGAAGGGCGGTTTTTGGTTTTCAGTTTTTGGTGCTGCGGCGATTTGGGGGCGTTGTATGAGAGAGTGTGAGAGTTTGGGGGGAAAATGGGGGGGTGGGGGCAGGTTGGGGGTGGATGGGGGCGTTTTGGCGGGTTGGGGAGGGGCGGCGGGGGGTTTTGGGCGGGGGATGGGGGGCGCGAGGGGGGTTTGGGGGCGGAATTGGGCGAATTTGGGGGAGATTGGGGTGGATTTGCGGTTTTGGGGGCGGGTTGCGGGCAGGGGTATACAGCCGCCGCCCGATGGGCGCAGCTTTGTATGTTATATTTTATTTGTTTGTTACGTCACGTCACCCTTTTGCCTTCAGATAGTTCCTCAAGTTTACTCCTACACTCTCTGAGCCTGTCGAGTAGCTCCGGGAGGCGTTCTTGCGGGTCCTGGTCGCAGCGGACCAATTCGCCGCGCTCGTTTCTGACTTTCAGCTGGAGCGGGACTTTGGTAAAGGGCTGGCCGGTCAGGGGGTCTACGGGTGTTGCGGGGCCGTGCGCCAGAGCGGTGAGCATGTCCTGGACATCGAGTTCGAGCATATTCAACATGTGGACGTTGTCGGAAAAATCGATAGCGCCGTGCGAGTCAGGGTTATAGTGGGCTATTATACCTTCCAAGTCAGTCAGCATCTTTTGCGTGAGGTAGATGTCGTAGAAGCCGAAGCGGAGGCGGCCCCTGTCGTTGAGGACGACATCGGGGGGATTGTCCGGGTTGTCGGATGCTTTGAATTCGGCGTAGCCCTGTTCGACGAGGGCTTCACTGGAGAAGCGGTCGAGGCGGGCTTTGATGTCGGCGGCGGCTTCGAGGACGTCGAGGTCGGGGTGCGCGCCGGCGATGTCGGCGGCGGCGGCCTGAATTTCTTCGGCGCGGATGAGCTCCATTTCCTCGTCGGCGCGGCGGCGGATGTTGATCAGGGTTTGGGCGCTGCGGCTGATGGCGTTGCAGATGGCGGGCGT
>JAJEDJ010000013.1 GCA_022821545.1 Caldilineaceae bacterium | reverse complement strand
ATAGTCCCGCCTCTTTTCTTCGGTATCCCGGAGCAGCTCCGCACGCGTGGAATCGGAGACGGCCTCCACGACCATGTCGCAGACGCCGTCGAAATGGCGCTGGTCGATGCCTCCCCATGGGACAGGGTTGCTGTTGAGGATCACGCCGATGTCCGGCTTGCGCACCGCCTCGCGCACTTCGGAAGGCTCGGCGGGGTCCTCCATCGTCAGGACAAAGCCGGTCTCCAGGTTGATCAGCTCTGCAATGGGAAATGTACTGAGATAACGGAGCAGCAGTTGGAGAAACCAGTTGTACAGGTCGAGTTGCGGCTTATTCGGCAACGGTTTGGCCTCCAGTCTGCCGTTGTTCCATTCGTAGCTGACGTCGATGTCCGGGTAGGGGTTTTCGTACCACCTGGCCCAGTACTCTTCCAGGGTGACGTAGCGGCCGTCGTCGGGAGCGAAGGGATTGACGGGCGGCGCGACAGGTTCCGCCTGCACGT
This sequence comes from Caldilineaceae bacterium, assembly GCA_022821545.1. Taxonomy (GTDB): domain Bacteria; phylum Chloroflexota; class Anaerolineae; order Caldilineales; family Caldilineaceae; genus Bin5. The sequence goes on along the minus strand of JAJEDJ010000013.1, from coordinate 27,131 downwards.
AGGTACCGGCGGACTCGGACATTCCTGTATTGCCCGCTTGCGATGGACTATTCTGTGTTTGGGACTGGTTGCGCAGGGCTTCTTTGGAATCCATGCTGCCTCCTCCGGCATCGCGGCTGCGTGCAGCACAGCTGACGCGGCCCCATTCTATCATGTTTTCCGTTCCCGCGGCCAGCGGCTCATCCTCTCCCGGGCGCATCCCCGAAAATTTTCATCGGTTGACAGACGCCCGTGACCTGTGCAAAATTGACCCTGCATTCCGGTATACATAGTTTCCTGCACGGATTCAGGCTACGGGAAATCAGAGGCGGCGGCACATCTGTCCGCCTTCCGCACCAGCCCGCGCGATCTGGGTGCCGCGAGAGAATCCCTCACCATGGCAGCAACCAATCTCCGTGAGAGAAGATGGGCCAGGTTCTGGAGTAGGTACGGTTTTGTTATCGCCGTCCTCACGCCCATCCTGCTCTGGTTCTGCATCTTCTCATTCGGCCCCATCCTCTACGCCCTCGGCGCCAGTTTTACCAATGTCCACACCCTTGACCCCAGCCTAGCCAAGTTTACGGGCCTCAAAAACTACATCAACCTCCTCGACGACCGCCGTTTCATGATGTCGATGAGCAACGTCTTCAAGTTTGTCCTGACCAAGGGCGTACTCAATATCCTCATTTCGCTTGGGCTGGCTCTCCTTCTCGAACGTCTGCGCCGCGGGCGCAATCTCTACCTCTTCTTTATCTTTATGCCCGTCGTCATCTCCCAGGTCGCCGTAGCCATGCTCTTCCTGTGGCTCTACGACCCCCGCCTCGGTCTCATCAACTACCTGCTCAGCCTCGTCGAGATCCCGCCCCAGAGCTTTATCCGCAGCACAGCCCAAGCCATTTACAGTGTGGCCGTCGCCGATGTCTGGAAGACATACGGCTATGCCGCAGTGATCTTCCTGGCCGGTCTTCTTGATATTCCCCAGGACTACTACGAGGCGGCCAAGGTGGACGGCGCGACGCGTCTGCAGACGCTGTGGCGCGTCACCATCCCCCTGTTGAAGAATGCGCTTATACTGGTTCTGGTCCTGATCGTCATCGACGGTGTCCAGCACTTCACCATGGTGCAAGTCATGACCGGCGGTGGGCCCGCAGACAGCACGCTCATGCCCAGCCTCCTCGTATATAACTATGGATTGGGCGCCAACAACTACCGCATGGGCTACGCCTGCGCCGTTTCATTCCTTATGTTTGTGGTTATTCTCACGGTTACGGTACTGCAGCTGCGTCTGTTCCGCTCACTTTATGACTGAGCTGACAGTCGCGGGCGGCGCAACAAGATCAGCGAAAGGACGAGGGGAGAGGCGACTGCCATGACCGAAGTCAGCCGGCGACCCGGCGGAATGGGGTCTGATTCCTGGATACAGGCGCGCGAATATCTCGTTTCGCTCGCCACGCACTGTATCCTGGCTTTTTCTGCCTTCATCGCTTTCGGCGCCATGTTCTGGATGGTGCTGGCCTCCTTCAAGTCGGCGTCGGAAATCATCGCCAAGCCCCCCACCTTCCTGCCCCAAGCCCCCACCGTGGCCAGCTATATCCTGATTCTGAGCGAACAGGCCTTTGACCGTTACTTCCTTAACAGCATTGTTGTGGCGCTGCCTTCCGTGCTACTCATTCTATTCACCAGTTCGATAGCCGGTTTTGTCTTCGCCAAATTTGAATTTCCCGCCAAAGAGCTCATCTTTACCATCATTCTGAGCACACTGATGGTGCCGCCTGCGGTCACGCTTCTTCCCCTCTTCCGCCTCGTCAGCAACCTCGGCTGGGCCGACACCTATCAGGCCCTCATCATCCCCGTCTGCGTCAGCGCCTTCGGCATCTTCCTCCTTCGACAGTTTATGGAAGGCCTCCCTTCCGAACTGCTCGACGCCGGACGCATTGACGGCGCATCAAACTGGTGGATCTACCGCCACATCGTCCTGCCGCTGTCGGTCTCTGCCCTCAGCGCACTGGCGATCTTCAGCTTCCTCGCCAATTGGGACTCCTACCTCTGGCCCCTTGTGATCGTCTATGATGAGAATATGCGGACGCTCCCCTTGGGGCTGGCGCACCTGCTTGGTTGGTCCAGCCGGCCGCGCTACGACCTCTTCCTCACCGGCGCCGTCATTACAGTCGTTCCCGTCGTTGTCTTCTACTCATTCTTTCAGAGCCGCTTCGTGCGCGGGGTTACCCTCACCGGTCTCAAGTACTGATGGCGCAGCCCAGCGTCGTTCAGCAGCCAATGCAGCGACAACCACCTTCATCGTTCGTGAAGCGCAAACCGTCTTGAATCGGGGTTTCTCACCACAACTGGAGAACAGGAGAGGATCATGAACAAGAGTCAACCGACACGCCGTCAAATGCTCCGACTGTCCGCCGGCTTCGGCGCTGCAGCTGCCCTGGTGGCCTGCGCACCCGCGCCCGCCGAACCTGCCGCCGACGGCGGGGGAGAAGCTGCACCGGATGCGGCCATGACCGAACTGAGCCTGTGGTCAATGCAGTATCCACCGCATGACTTCGCCTGGAACATGCTGGCCGACCAGTTCAACGAGGCAAACGACGATCTCACCATCACCGTTGCCCCGCAGACCGACCCCTTGACCACCTACGCTGCCGGTCTCAGCGCAGGCACCGCCGGAGACCTCATCTCGATCCACGGCGCCGGCGCGGCCTCGTTCATCGCCACCAACCAACTGCTACCCATCACAGAAACGCTTGGCGGCATGGGAACGATCAAAGATCGCTTCTTCTCCGCCGTCATGGACTACTACACCTACCAGGGCGAGGTGTACGGCATTCCGCTCCACAACAACACGCCGGGCATTGGCTTCATCACCAACCTGGACCTGTGGGGAGAGGCCGGCATGGAGCCGCCTCCGACCTACACACACTGGGATGATGTCTGGCAGGACGCCAAAACCTTGACGCAAACCGACGACGGCGGCAACATCACCGTCGCCGGTCTCTCCATGCGCAACTCTCACAACATCCAGTATCTGTGCGGCGCCATCTATGAACAGGGCGGCACTTATCTCAACGAAGAGACCGGCGAGTGGAATATCAACACGCCCGAAGGGATTCGCGCCCTCACCGAGCTCTTCTACGATCCGATCTTCACCCACGAGGTCGATTCGCCCGATCTGCCCGTAGTCTTCCTTGGCCTGGCTGAGGGGCGCATGGCCATGGGCGGCATCTGGCTCGATTATATTCCCTATGCCGCGACGGCCTTCCCCGAAGGCACCTTCGGCTTCTCCATGCGGCCCGGCATCGATGGCGCCGATCCCGTCGTCGTCGGCGAAGGCGGCTGGGGGCTCAACGTCAACGCCGCAACCGAGAATCCTGAGAGGGCTCTCGAATTCATCGCCTACCTTGACGATGATGACATCATGATCCAGTGGCTGCAGTCGCAGCATTCGCTGCCCTGTGTTTTTTCGCTGCTCGACCACGAGTGGTACTCCAGCGACGAGGCCAAGTTCCTGCAGCCCGCCCTGGCCACCGTCCAGGACTGGGTCTGGATCGGGCCGGTGGGCACCAAATATGCCATGGACAATATCTTCTTCCCGGCGTTGGAGGAGCTCTCTCTGGGCGCAATCAGCGTCGAAGACATGGCCGCTCGCCTCGACGAGGACCTGACCGCAAAGGTGCAGAGCTTCCGTGAAGACACCGGTTACCAGTGGTAATGCACAAACGGGGAGGGGTGAGTAAGGCTTTTTCACTCCTCCCGCCTCCTCTCTTTATCCCCGATCCAGCCCCAAGAAGGAGTTGAAGATGAGCAACTGGTTTCAGATACTGCGCGAGCAGCTGCAGCTCCCTCACATCTCTGCAGACGGGACGGCCGTCCCCTTTGGCATCGGCGGGATCGCGTCGGAGGCCTGGCATGTGGCCGGGATACAGAGCGCCGGCAATTCCGAGCAGGTGCTGACGGCCCACACCAACGACGGCGCTGAAGTCCAGTGGCACATGCGCTTCTTCGCCGACACGCGCGCCGTCGAATGCTGGGGGGTGCTGACCAACCGAGGCACGCAGCCGCTGCAAAACCTGAGCGAATGTCTCACCTGGGACCTGGACCTGTTGCTCCATCCAACCTTTGGCGAACCGTGGATTCGCAGCGTGAACGGCGTGCATTTTCTGGCCAACTTTTTCCCGCCCGAAGACTTTGCCATCGCTGACCGCCAGCTCCTGAAAACGCCCCAGGTCTATGCTCCCCTGGCCATCATGGCCGGCGAAGGGGGGCGCCCATCGGACGGCCATCTGCCCTGCGCCATCATCTGCGACGAATCCCTCAGCCAGGGCATTGCGCTCTTTCTCGAATGGTCCGGTCTCTGGCGCATGAGTCTGACGCAGGAGACGCGCGAGGTCAACGACCCCGATACGCCCTGGCCGGTTCGCCTGCAGGCCGGTCTGTGGGGGTTGGCGCTGCACCTGCAGCCGGGCCAGTCACTGCCGCTGCCGCGTGTCCTGCTGACAGCCTTCGACGGGGATCTGGAGGACGGCGGCAACGCGCTGCGCCGCCATATCCGTCACCATGTCATGCCTTCCCTCGGCGGCGAAGAGGCGCTGCCACCGGCCACTTTCAATCACTGGTTTGCCTTCCATAACGATTACACCGATCAGAGTCTCAGGCCCGCTGTCGATGCATCGGCCGCTGCCGGTCTCGAGTATTTCTGTGTGGACGGCGGCTGGTTCGCGGGCGATTTTCGCGACGGCATCGGCAACTGGAGTGAGGGCGATCCCAAAAAATTCCCAAACGGCATCGCGCCCTTCGCCGATTATGTGCGGGCAAAGGGGTTGAAATACGGCACCTGGTTCGAGCCGGAGTGGGCCAACAAGGACAGCGAAATTTACCGCGACCATCCGGACTGGTTCTGGGAGACGCCCGAGCGGCCGCCGGTCATGCGGCCCGAGTTCCCCTTTCAGCACCCTGAATTCGCCCTGATAAACCTGGGCCTGCCGGCGGTGCGCCAGTGGTGGCTGGACCGGATCGTGCGCGCCTACGAGGAGTGGGGCGTACGCTGGATTCGCTGGGACTACAATCAGGACCCGCGCTCGAACTGGGAGCACAATGTGCCGCGAGGGGAGATCGGCTGGCGCCAGATCCAGCATGTGCAGGGCTTCTATCAGGTCCTGGACGACATTCTGGAGGCCTGCCCGGAGCTGTTCATCGAACAGTGCGCCAGCGGCGGGCACCGTATCGAGCTGGGTACCGTGCGCCGCGGCCACAGTTTCTGGATGAATGACCACACCACGCACTCGGCGATCGTGCGCGCGCTGCAGCACGGCCTCAACACCGTGCTGCCCGGCAACTATGCCAACACCAATATTTGCCAGCAGCGTCACGATTTCAGCACCTACGACTACCTCTCCCATGCCGCCGGCGGCTTCGGCTACAGCGGAAAACTGTGGGAGGCGCCCGCGGCCGATTTCGAGCGCTACCGGGCCGCGGTCGAGGATTTCAAAGCCTACCGGGCGCTTCTGCTGGGAGACTACCGGCGCCCCACCGGCCAGCCGACCAGCGCCGACGAATACGCCCAGGTGATCTTCAGTGACGGCGGCCGCTCTGTTACAATGGAGTTCAACGCTGGCTCGCCGGGCAGCGCCAGCCTCAGTATGGATTAGCGAGGACCGAAAATCCCCGGGGAGGAGAAGCAGGAATCAAGTTTCTCCTTCCGTTTCCTCTTCAGACAGACGACTATCCTTTCACCATCTTTACAGGCAATCGACTATGACATCGACCGCGGCGAACGTAAAGGGCAAAATCATCCTCATCACCGGCGGCGCGCAGGGCATTGGCGGCGCGGCCGCGCTGCTGTGCGCGCAACGCGGGGCCGAGGTTATCATTACCGACATCAAGGACGAGACGGGCGAGGCGCTGGCCGCGTCTCTGCAGGCCGAGGGCCACAAAGCCCGCTATGAAAGGCTGGACGTGCGCTGCCACGAGGACGCGCAGCGGGTCTTCGGCGAGGTGAGGGAGCGCCACGGCCGTCTTGACGTCCTCATCTGCTCCGCCGGTGTTCTTCGGGGCCCCAATCTGATGCCGGACGCCTTCCCCGTCGACGTCTTTGACGACGTGATCGCGGTCAACGTACGCGGCGTATTCCTGTGCGTGAAGGAGGCCTACCCCCTGCTCGAGGCGAGCGAGAGGGGTGTGATCCTGCTGGTCGGCTCGGGGGCGGGCGTCACGGGCGGCAGTTCTTCGATCGCCTACGGCACCAGCAAGGGCGCGGTCAACGGGATGGGAATGACGCTGGAAAATCACCTGGCGCCCAAGGGCATCCGCGTCAACGTCGTTTGCCCCGGCGGCATCGAGACCGAACTGAAGCTGAGGCAGATGCGCGAGTCGGCAGAGGCCCAGGGCCAGGCGTTCGATCTTGAAGGCGCCCGAGCCCAGCTGGGTGATCCGGAGGGGGTCGGCGAGGCCCTGGCCTTCCTTGCTTCCGATGACGGCCGTTACGTGCGCCGCAACCTCTTTACACGCTGACACCAGAATACGCTGACGAGAGGTGAGGGGGTCCGCTCCTCCTCATTCTCCGTCCTGATTGCGAAACACGCGCCTATCGAACAGCTCCTCTGCGCCCGGTTGTCTCTCCTCTGTGGGCGTTCCCTGTAGTTGTCGTATAATAGAGTGCATTGTCAATAGGAGGCAGTGCCAGAAGTCCGCCCCTTCAATGCCTGCGCGCAAACCAGGCGCCGGGCGGCGCGCCAGGCTACAAGGAGAACCATTTCATGCCGATAAAAATCGCGATGATCGGGGCCGGTTCGATCGGCTTCACCCGCAAGCTGATGCACGACATTCTGGCCGTGCCCGAGCTGGCCGACACGCATTTCGCCTTTATGGACATCAACGCCGGCAATCTGGAAATGGTGATGCAGCTGGCGCAGCGTGACATCGACGCCAACGGCCTGCCTGCCATCATCACGCCCACAACCGACCGCCGCGAAGCGATCACCGACGCCGACTATGTGATCTCGGTGGTGCGCCAAGGCGGGCTTGACGCCTTCCAGCTGGATATCGACATCCCGCTGAAATACGGCATTGACCAGTGCGTCGGCGATACGATCTGCGCCGGGGGCATCATGTACGGCCAGCGCACCATCCCGGCGTTGCTGGACATCTGCGCCGACATCCGTGCGGTGGCCAAGCGGGACGCCCTCTTCCTCAACTATTCGAATCCGATGGCGATGAACGTCTGGGCCTGCAACCAGTACGGCGGCGTGCGCACGATCGGGCTCTGCCATGGCGTGCAGGGCGGCCACTGGCAGATCACGCGCTGCATCGAAGAGTGGGCCAAACGGGAGGGGCTGATCGCGGCCGACGAGACGCTGCACCGCGACGAGGTCGACATCATCTGCGCCGGCATCAATCACCAGACGTGGTACACGCAGGTGCAATGGCGGGGGATCGATATGGCGCCGCGCATGCTGGAGCTGTTCGAGGGCCACCCGGAGTACCCCACCACCGAGAAGCTGCGCATCGACATGATCCGCCGCTTCGGCTACTACACCACCGAGTCCAACGGCCACGTGAGCGAATATGTGCCCTGGTACCGCAAACGCCCCGATGAGATCAACGACTGGATCGACCTCTCGCGCTGGATCAACGGCGAGACCGGCGGCTATCTGCGCGTCTGCACCGAAGGCCGCAACTGGTTTGAGACCGACTTCCCCAACTGGATTAAACAGGAGCCGCCGCGCATCGCGCCCGGCCAGCGCAGCGAGGAGCACGGCTCCTATATCATCGAAGGGTTGGAGACGGGGCGCCCCTACCGCGGCCATTTCAACATTATCAACCAGGGCCACATCACCAACCTGCCCGACGGCTGCTGCATCGAGATCCCGGGCTATGTCGACAAGAACGGCATGAACATGCCCGTCGTCGGCGACCTGCCCCTCGCCTGCGCGGCGACCTGTGCCGCAAGTGTCAACGTTCAGAAAATGGCGGTCGAGGCGGCCGTCCATGGCGACGTGATGCTGCTCAAGCAGGCCATGCTGCACGACCCTCTGACTGGGGCCGTCTGCAACCCGGAGGAGATCTGGCAGATGACGGATGAGATGCTGGTGGCGCAGGCGCGCTGGCTGCCGCAGTATCAGGAGCATGTCCCCGCGGCGCAGGCCCGGCTGGAAGCCGCCGAGCGCAGCAATACCCGCGCGCAGCTGCGGGAGGGTTGGAAAGGCGCGGCGCGTCTGCATACCAAGAGCGTTGCCGAGATGGCGGAGGACAGAGCCGCGGCTACCATGAACGCCGCGGCCGCCGATAAGGGCGAGATGACGAAGGAACCGGCCTGATTCAGAACCAAGGAGTCAACATGTCAATCACACTGACGCAGGAGCAGATCGACAGCTACCGCAAGAACGGCTATCTGGTCGTCGAAGGACTGCTGGATTCCGATGAAGTGGAGGGTCTGCGTACCCGTATGCGCGACTATACCCACGGCGGCCGCTCGCAGGAGCGGATTCAGGTGCAGATCGAGCCGCGCGTCCAGCGCGGTGAGTTGCACGTCGATGAGCCGGGCGACGGCATCCGCAAGATCGATGGCCTGGTCGAATCCGATGATCGCTTCAACGCGCTCGGAAGCAACGGCAACATCATCAGCGTTCTGGAACAGATCATCGGCCCGGACATCAAGATGTTCCGCAACGCGGTCCTCCTGAAGCCGCCCGAAGTCGGTTCGGCCAAGGGCATGCACCAGGATTCCCCCTACTGGCCGATCGAACCGATGGATCTTTGCTCCTGCTGGTTCGCGTTCGACGACGCCACGGAAGAGAACGGCTGCATGGCCGTCATCCCCGGCAGCCACAAGTGGGGCCCGCAACCCCACATCAACGTCACCGACGACTATGTGGTCGATCCCGAGTATTATGATGAGGCGGACATGCAACTGGCGCCGGTGAAGGCGGGCGGCGGGCTCTTTTTTCACTCGCTCCTGCTCCACTACACTGCGCCCAACCGCTCCGACCGGTGGCGGCGGGCGATTGCGCTTTCCTACATGTCGGCGCGTTCCACGTACACGAGAGACGGCGAGGGGCCGGTCTATCATCATATCCAGGGCCGCACATTCGACGGTTGCGTCCGCTAGGAACGGCAGTGGCCACCGTTTGGTCACAGCGCATGCCCAAGGCCATTGCACGAAGGAGTGAAGTCAATGCAGTATCGTATCGAAGGTACAACCCTGCCGGTTGTCACGGTTACGCTGAACCCCGGCCAGCGCATCTACTCGTCCTCCGGCGGCATGAGCTGGATGACGCAGGAGGTGGAGATGGACACCAATACCGGCGGCGGCCTGGGGAAGATGTTCAAACGCGCGCTTTCCGGCGAGTCCCTCTTTGTGGTCGATTATTACGTCAACCGGGGCGAGGGCGAGGTCGCGTTTTCGGCGGAGTTTCCCGGCAAGGTTATGGACCTTGATCTCGCTGACGGACAGTCGGTGATCGTGCAGAAGGACGCCTTCATGTGCGCGGACAAGAGCGTCGATCTGGACATGCACTTCCGCAAGCGGCTCGGCGCAGGTCTTTTCGGCGGGGAGGGCTTCATTCTGCAGCGGCTGACCGGCCCCGGCCGGGCCTTTGTCAACTTCGACGGCGAGATTCTCGTCAAGGAGCTGCAGGCGGGCGAGCTGCTGCGCGTCGACACGGGCCACGTGGCCATGATTGAGCCGACCGTCGATTTCGACGTGGAGATCGTGCGCGGCTTCAAAAACATTCTGCTCGGCGGCGAGGGCCTCTTCCTGGCGACGCTGCGGGGGCCGGGCAAGGCCTATCTGCAGACCATGCCGATGGACAAACTGGCGCAGAAGATCGCCCAGTACATGCCCGAGGTCGGCGGCAAGGGCGCGAGCGGCGGCGCCAACGTCGATCTGGGGCAGCTGTTCGGGGGACGCTAGTCGGTTTTGGGCTGTCGGGCGATAATTGTTTTAGAGAGATACCTCAACAAGGGGTTCGATGGCGCTGGTGTCAGTCCTGGTTCGGGCGACGTCCAGGTCGTACATGCGCTGTAGGTTCAACCAGAAGTCGGGCGTCATCCCCAGGGCCTTCCCGATGCGTATCGCTGAGTCCGCGGTAATCGACCGGCGGCCGTGAACGATTTCATGGATGCGAATCGGAGGAACGCCTATTGTCTTGGCCAAGCGGTATTGTGTGATGTCCAGTTCCTGCATTATCTCCGCCAAATGCTCGCCTGGGTGAATCGGTCCGGCAAGGTCCGGAACTTGCCTCGCGACATCAAGTGATTTGGTGGGCATGGTGTTTTCTCCTCAATGATAGTCGACGATTTCAATCTCCATCGCGCCCTGATCTGTCCAATAGAAGCACACTCGCCACTGGTTGTTGACGCGGATGCTGAACTGCCCCTCCCGATCACCGCGCAAAGCCTCCAACCTGTGGGAAGGAGGAAACAAGAGATCTGTGAGCGCCTCAGCCGCTATCACCCTTTGTAGCCTCATTCGCGCTCGACGCTGGATATCAACTGGCAAACGGCGGACAGGCCTCCCGTTTAACAACTGTTGTGTTTTCTTATCCTTAAAGCGCTTCACTGTTATCGATAATAATGCATCCCGTTATGAATGTAAAGAAACAGCTAACGTAACCCCTCCCTCACATAACTCTCCACATCAGAGAACTCTATCAACCCCTCCAACTCCTTCTCCGCGAAGACCCGCCGCATATGCTGCGCCGGGTTTTTCTTTTGCTCCAGCCGCCGCCATAAGGGAGCGAGCATGGACTCCTCGCCGTAGCCGCGGCGGGCGAGGGCGGCCGCGGCCAGTGTGAGGACTGCGGCCAGGAATCCGGGCGCCGGCTCGGGCGCGGCCAGGCCGGCGCGGACTACTTGTTCGTGGTACTGTTGCATGCGCGGCCAGCATTCCGCGAGAGGAACCGGACTCACTCCCTCCTCACCGGCTGGCGCGAGCGCGGTCTGCAAATAGTCGGTAATCTCTTCGCGCGCCTCGACCAATCCCAGATAGAGAGCGGTCGCGGCCATCAGTTCGTGCGGCGGCTGCTGGCAGGCCGGGCGCAGCTCGACCGTTCCGTAGGCGGTGCGCAGGCGGGCGCTGTGCCAGATATAGTGATCGTGGAGCAGGAAGGCGTCAAATGCGCCAGGAGATAGTGAAGAGGAACAGGGAGAGAGAGGCCGCTCTTCACGCGTCGCCGCTCCATAGTCGGCGCGCAGCAGTTGGCTAAAGGGGCGTCCATCGGGCAGCAGGCGCTCTCCTTCGCGGCGGAGCAGGGAGGTCATCCGGCTGAGGCGGGCGACAAAGTCGGTCAGGTCTGCGTAGGGGCGGGCGACCATGCCGTGGCGTTCGCCGTAAGGGGAGCTGATCATGCGGCCTTCGCGGCCGGAGCAATCGCGGGTCAGCGCGCCGGCGACAACCGGCGAATTGGCGCAGAGTGCGACTACAACCGGGGCCATCAAGTTGCCGAAATTGAGGACACTGACGGCCTCATCGCGGTGGATATCGACGTGAGTCTGGTCGCTGGCGGTCACGGTGTACCAGATCCAGTCGGCGCCCATGATGTCGGCGAGGGCGCGGTAGCGCTGTTTCGGCGACAGCAGGGCGGGCGCAGGCGGGGTGAGCGGCTGCACGCCATACCCCAGAACGCGCCAGCCTAGCTTCGCCGCGGCCCGCACCAGCCTCTCCAGCGCTGTGCGAAAGGCGCGTTCCAGTTCAAAAAGGGTGGTGTAGGGGCCGACGTTGAGTTCGATGGTGCCTTTGCCCACTTCGAGCGCGTAGCTGTAGGCGGCGCCGTCGAGACCGACGATCAGGTCGGGGTTGACGGCATCCCGCTTGACCTTGAGAGGAGAGAGGGAACCCCTATCACCGTATTTTGCGGCAGGTTCAGTCTCGAGCAGGAGAGTCCAGAGCCGGTCGACGTCGGCGGCGCGTCCGGCCTGATCGACGACAGGGAATTCGGCTTCGCGGCCGACGGTGCGGGGGCCCTGCAGTTGCGTGGGAAAGTGCGCGGCGAAACGGTCGGCCAGGGCTTCATAAGCCTGGTGCAGTGAAGGGTCCACTGTGCCTAACCGAATTGGAGGGGCCTAATAGTGGCCGAGAGGCGTCGGACGATGGTGGGCAGCGCGGCGTATGTGCGGCAGACGGCACTGGCCTGCGTCTCGTCGCTGCCGCGGTCCTTGACGCCGGTGAAAAGGATGGCGTTCATGCCGATCGAAAGGGGGCCGACGACGTCGTTGCTCTCGCGGTCGCCGACATGGACAATCTGGTAAGGCGCGGCGCCAAGCCCGAGGGCGGCCTTCCGGAAGACGTCGGGCTCCGGTTTGGATGCGCCGATTTCATCCGAGAAGAGCATGTAGTTGAAGTAACGCAGCAGGCCCTGGCGTTGCAGAAGATAGCGCAGCCCGCGGCCGGTTGTGTGGATGGTGTCGGAGATGATGCCCAGCTTGTAGTGCAGGGAAAGCTCGTCAAGGGCGGCATGCACGCCCGGCGTAAAGTCCGGTTGGATGCGCACCTCCATCGTTTCGATCTCACGGATCAGATCATCCACCTCGCGCATGAGTCGGGAGAACCGACCCGGCCCCGGCCGCAGACCGAGAAATTCGTAAGCGTCATACATGCGGGCGGCGATGCCCGGCGTATGCAGTTCCTCGTGCCAGGCGTGCTGGAAACTCTCGTTGGCGTGTTGATAGGCCTGGACCGCCTGCTCGTAGGCGATTTCCGGATGTTTTCGGGTCACGTGGCTGGCGAACAGTTCGACGCGGGCGCTGGCTTTGCTGGGCAGGCCGAGGGCCTGCCGCTTCGGCTCATCCGAATCGTCGATGGCGATTGTGTCCCAGAAGTCGAAAGTGATGGCTTCAATCATGGCGGTACTGGCAGGCGGCCAGAGATTCAGTGGTTTCTGGTCGCGCGTGAATCCGGCTGTCGGGCCGGCAGATGTTCAACCCGGGCCATGGCTTCGAGAAGGCGGGCGTTTTCATCCGGCGGCCTGGCGGCGATGCGGATATGCTCGGGCAGGCCGAACGAGGTACAGTCGCGGACAAAGAGCCGCTCAGCGACCAGCCGGTCGCGCATCGACTTGGCATCCCCGACGGGCAGCAGGAAGTAGCTGACGGTCGTCGGCAGCGGCGCGTAGCCGCAGGCGCGCAGGCCCTCCTGCAGGTCCCGGAGATCCCTGCGCAGGCGGGTGGTCGACTCTTCGCGCCAGTCCATCTCATCCAGCGCCACGAGTCCGGCCAGTTGGGCAACGCCGTTGACGCTCCACGGCGGCTGCATCTGCTGCAAGCGTTCGATGATCGACGGGGCCGCCAGGAGGTAACCGAGACGCAGCCCGCCCAGCGCGAAGTCCTTCGTCATCGAGCGGAGGACAACGCAGCCCGGCCCGCGCGCCCGACCTGAGTTGCCGTTTCTGCCAGCCATAACCCACTGCGCCGCGCTCCAGGGGTCTTCGGTAAACTCGGCATAGGCCTCATCGATGACCCAGAGGGCATTGGGCGCGCCCTCCCACAGATAGCGCAGCTCGCCCGGTGAGAGGTACTCGCCCGTGGGGTTGTTCGGATTGCAAATAAAGACCAGCCAGGGCGAGGAGGTCTCCAATGCCTGCCGCGTTTGCGTCAGCGTCGTGCCGCCCGGGGCGTAGCGGCGGCGCCTGATACGATGCCAGCCGGGCAGGGGGAGATGGATGGGATGCCCCCCCGCCATGATGACGCCGTCGGCGTACTCGCTGAAAGTGGGCGACAGAATGGCGGCTTGGCGCTGGAATCCATAGGCGTGCGCCAGCAGCCAGATCAGGTCGGCGGTGCCGTTCCCCACGAGCACCGCGTCCGGCGGCAGGCCGTGGCAGGCGCCGATCTTTTCGCGCAGGCGCTGGCTGCGGCTGTCCGGGTAGCGCGCCAGGAAGGAGCGGCTGATCTCATCCTGAACAGCATCGACGACCGACGCCGGCGGGCCGTACGGGTTGATGTTGGACGAAAAGTAGACGACTTCGGAGGGGTCCAACCCCAGCGCATCCAGCTCGGCGTAGTCGGGTGTTCCGTGTATCGACGTGGTTGGCATTGCGTCGGATAGTTTTCAGTGGTCAGCCAGACTGTGGGGGCGCGATGCCCATTGCGACCGTCGCGGAGTATGCTATCACAACGGCAAGCTGCGCGCCACTTACAGGGTGATTTAGCCATGATCCGTTTGCGAATCCCCTGGTACACTGGTACATTTCAACCATCGAGTCGTTGCACTGCAAAGATGACGGAAAATCCTATGCGCACACCGGACGACCTGCAAAGGTTCATCGACGAGAACGGGATCGAAGCTCAGCTGCTGCGTGAAATAGGTGACACGCCCACCGTGCCGGCCGCCGCGGCAGCCCTCGGCGTGGAGCCGGACCGCATCCTCAAAACGCTGCTGTTTCTGGCGCAAAAGCCGGGCGACCGGGAGGCTCCGCCGGCCCCGTTCGTCGTCATCAGCCACGGTGAGCGCCGCGTTGAGAAACGGCCGCTGGCAGACCTGCACGGCGTGGGCATCAAACGCATCAAGCTGGCCCCGCCGGACGTCGTGCTGGAGCTGCTCGGTTATGCGGCCGGCGGCGTGCCCCCGTTCGGCCATTGCACGACCGTGAAGGCGCTGCTGGACAGTTCGATCGCGGACCTGACCCCCGGGTTCGTGTACGCCGGGGGCGGCGACGACAGGACGATGCTGCAGCTGACGGTCGAAGAGTTAACGCGGGTGGTTCAGCCGCAGCTCATCGCCATGAGCGGGTGAGCGCAGCGGCGAGCGTCAATGACCAGCGCCGCCGCAGGCAGTGGAAAGCAAGACGGAAAGCAATAAGGAGATAACGATGACACGGGTAGGACTGGCAGTTTCGACAGAAGGAAAACAGTTCAGCATGGGCGAATACACTGTGCCGGACCCTGCGCCGGGCACGGTTCTGCTGCGGCAGGAGCTATGCGGGATCTGCGGCACCGATATTCACAACTGGCAGAAGGGGATCGAGCCGGCAACGATGCTGGGCCATGAGAATGTCGGCATCATCGAAGCCCTGGGCAAAGGTCTGGCCACCGATTTTAACGGCACCCCGGTCAGAGAGGGGGACCGGGTGGTCTTTCATCCTCGCAACAGCGGCATGATCTACGGCTACCGCCCTGCGGATGAGCCTTTCAGCGGCGGGTTCGCCGACTACATCTACCTGTCCGACCCGGAGTCGTGCATGATCAAGTTGGATGCGCCGCCGCAGGTGGGCGTCCTGGCCGAGCCGTTTACGGTCGGCGTGCATAGCGCGCTGCGGGGCGACGTCAAGATCGGCGACACGGTGATCGTGCAGGGGGCCGGACCGATCGGCATGATGTGCCTGATCGCGGCCAGAATCAGCGGCGCGGGCCGCCTGATCGTCATCGGCGGCCCGGCCGGCCGCCTGGAACTCGCCCGCAAGCTGGGCGCGCACGAGACGGTGGACATCATGGAGGCGCCCGACGCGGATGAGCGCAGGGAGATGGCGCTGGGGATGACGCCGGGCCGGGCCGGCGCGGACGTGGTAATCGAGGCGGCGGGCTTTCTACCGGCCTTTCCCGAAGGGCTGGAGCTTGTAAAGGAAGACGGCGTTTTCGTCGAGGTCGGTCACTTTGTCGACGTCGGCACGGTCGCGGTAAACCCGCACCGGCACTTTCTACGCCCAAATCTGCGGCTGGAAGGCGTATGGGGCAGCCGTTACCACCACTTCACGCGCGCGGTGGCGGTGCTACAGAGCAGTGACGTCGACTTCAGCGCGGTGATCAGCCACGTCCTGCCCCTGGAACGGGTGGCCGAAGGCTTCGACGCGCTCGACGGCGGCTATGAGCTGGACGGGAAGACGGCGTTTAAGATCGCGGTCAGGGGTTCGTTCGGGGTGGATGCGGGTTGAGGGAGTGCCGGCAGCCTTAATCTACCGCTTCCCGGTGAGCGATGATGGCATAGACACTCTTGACAACCCTTTTCCCCGTCGCAAACTCCAGCGGATCGGACATCTCGGCGCCGGGGAGATAGCGGGGATCGGCGGCCAGATGGTCCAGTGAGGTTGCCTCGATCTGTTTGAGTGTGTCGGTGTCGTAGAAGCGGAGCGCCGGCGACCCGATCTGCCACTTGCCATGCGCGGTCAGAACGGCGGTCATGTCCTCGTGATCGTAGGGCCACTCCCAGGTGGTCCGGCCCTGTACGCTGCGCAGGGGTGATGTGCGCGTGAATTGATCCGGCACGCCGGAGACGATCAGCAGCGGCGCACCGGGTTTCAGCGCCCTGTGCAGCCGCTCCAGGCCGATCCGCAGTTCGATCGGATCCATGCACAGCAGCGAAAAGAAGCAGCAGGCCCCGTTGAAGGCGTCCGTTTCCTCCAACTCCACCAGCGCCAGCTGACGAAAGTCCTGCCCCGGCACAGCCTGCCGGGCCTCGGCGATCATCTGCGCCGACGGGTCGATGCCGGTGACGCGCTGTCCGGCATCTGCCAGCGCGGCCGCGATCGGTCTGCCGTGCCCGCAGCCGACCTCCAGCACGCGGCCACCGGCGGGCAGCATCTCCAGCCAGCCCTCGAACGCCTCACGGAAGAACGGTTCGGCCAGGTAATCGTGGCTATAGGCGCTGCCGAGGGCGTCATAGGCTGTCGCGTTGACACGGTTGCTGAACGTGTTTATCTCCAGGCCGGACGAGGTCAGCGCCGCACTGGCCGGGGCGATGTTGGGCCAATGGTGTTCAAGCGCATGGCACAACTCCAGGTCGAACGCCTCGCCAAAGCGCAGCAGTTCCTCGCGGCTGATGCGGTCCAGGGCGAAGGTGATGGCGGAGCCGTCGCGGGGGCCGGCGTCGGTCAGCGCGCTGACGGTCAGCTGTAGCGTCAGCTGATAGGTCGGGTTGCCCTGCGCGTCCTCGTCTCCGGCGCGCGCCATCAGCAGGGCCGGCGGGCAGTTGCTGCGCCAAGTTGCGTAGGGAGTCGCGTCGCTGAGGAGCTGCTCGATCGGTTCGGCCAAGCGCCAGCCGTCAACCTGAAGGATGTGACGCAGACAGGTCAGGGGGGCGCCCTCCAGCCCATAGCCGATCTCCACCCAGACCGCGCTGCTGGCCGCACATTCGGCATCCCCCAGCACGAGGCGCACGTGCTGATTGACCGCGGCCGGCGCCCAGGGCCGAACTGTGAGCGCGAGGACAGCGTTGGAGCCATCCGGGTCGGCAGGGATCTGCTGGCGGACGTGGGCCATGGGTCGCAGTCAGAGGGCCGTAGTCAGCTGCTCGCGGCGGACCCGTCGCCGAGCCAGTGCAGCAGCGTCGCGGCATCGCGCAGGAAGGACTCCGGCGCGTCGTCCTCGACGAACTCCAGCAGCGCGTAGCGCGTGCGGTCGGGATCTTTCGCGTGCGCCAGATAGTCCCGCCAGAGCTGCTCGCCCTCAGCCAGGGGGCGGCGCTCTCCGGTCTGCAGATGCCAGTGGAAGACGTGCAGATGCTCCAGCCAGGGCCGCAGCATCTCCAGTCCGGCGAGGTTGTCGGCGGGCGCGGAATAACGGGGCGGCTGCCACAGCGAGCGCACATTGGCATGATCTACGGTCTGCAGGAGACGCAGGGCCGCCGCGTTTGTGTCGGTGAGCGTATTGGCGTGGAACTCGTAGACGATGCCAATGCCCTCGGCCTGGGCGAAACCGGCGATGCGGCGGCTGTCCTCTACCACGGTCTGAAAGTAGGCCTCGTCCGCGTCGCCGCTGCCCTGGTTTCCGGGCCATACACGAATCTGCGGCGCGCCCAGCGCGACCGCAGAGGCCAGCACCGCTTCGAATGGACCGGTTTCGGGGTGGCCGACGCGGTAGTAGGAGCCGTAGGCCGCCACGTCCAGACCGGCGTCAGCGCCCATGCGGGCGACGGCCCGCGCCTGCGCCTCGTCCCCGTGCGGAACGTGGATATCACCACCCCATTCAACCGCGGCCAAGCCGGCCTGCGTCACCAGGGCGATGATTTCGGCTGCAGTGAGTTGGCGAAAGGTGATCGAGACGAGTCCGGGCAAAAACATGGGTGTTCCTGGCGGGCGTGGAGATTTCGCGCCCGTCCCGCTCGCGGCAAGCCCCGCATCAGGCCAGCAGCGGCAGCATTTCCTGTGTGACCTCGTATTCCATACGTTCACCCGCCAGGTAGCGGGCCAGCTCGGTCACTATCGTGCGGCCCATCAGCAGGCATTCGGTGTTGTGCGCGCCGGCGATATGGGGGGTGAGGAGCACGTTGGGCAGGCTGTAGAGGAGCGATCCGGCGGCAGGCGGCTCCGGGTAGGTGACATCCAGCAGGGCGAACAGGTCCGGGCGTTGCTGGAGGACGGCGATCATCTCCGGCTCGTTCACGACGGCGCCGCGCGCGGTGTTGATAAAGCTCGCGCCCTCTTGCATCGAGGCCAGATGCGCGCCGGTTATCATGCCGACCGTCTCGGGCAGCCAGGGCGTATGCAGCGAGACCACGTCACAGCTGCGGAACAGGTCGTCCAGCCCGACCGGTTCCACGTTCAGCTCCGCGGCCAAAACCGGCGTCAGGAAGGGGTCGTAAGCCAGGACGCGCACGGCGGGCAGCGTCTCGTGCAGCAGGCGCGCGACGCGGAGCCCGACCTGGCCCAGCGAGATCAGGCCGACGACACCGGTGTAAAGACCGGGCAGGGGATCCTTCCCGAGCGGGTCGAAGGTTCCCTCTTGGCGGAGCTTGTTTGCGAAATGCCAGACGCGTTTCAGGCTGAGGATGATCTGCGCCAGGGTGTAGGGCGCCACGAATTCGGCATTGGCGCCGTAGCCGCTGGTCAGGCGCACGCCCCGCTCCCACATGGCGTCGGTCACAAAGTAGCGGACAGTGCCGGCGGCGTAGAAGATCGCCTCCAGATTGGGCGCGGCGTCGAGGAAGGTTTCGTCCACTTGCGCCATGCCCCAGCCGGAGAAGATCAGAGAGACGTCCGCCAGCACCGATGGGTCGGCGGCGATCGACTCTGGCGTCTGCAACGGCGCGACGATCTCCACCTGCGCTTCGATGTCGCGGCGCGTGTCTTCCCCGTAAATGCGGGCAAAGGCGCTTTCGCCCAGCAGGTACAGCCCTTTCGGCTTTTCCATGTGCATTGTGTCCCCTGCGGCGGCGGCGCCACTCACTGCACTAGCCTTTTTCAGAAATGTCCTCAACCATCCACTGGCGCAGAACCTGTGCGTGCTGGGGGATGGCGATCTCCGGCTCCTCGACTTCGGGATGCCATGCTTTCTCCCACTCGGCGCAGATATAGCCGTCGTAACCCTTGGACGCGAGCAGGCGGATGATCTCGCGGCAGGGGACTTCGCCCTCGCCCATCAGCTTCAACTCCCAACTGCCGTCTGCGCGGCGTTGGGCGTCTTTCATGTGGACATGGGCCAGGCGCGCGCCGATGTAGTTCCAAGTGTCTTCGGTCGATTCCCCCATGCGGTAGGGGTGATGCACGTCCCAGACAGCTTTGACGTTGGGAGAGTCCACTTGGCGCAGTACGCCCGCCACTTCCTGGCCGCGACAGAAGGCGTCGTGGGTCTCCAGGCAGATGGTGACGCCGTGCCGCTCGGCGTCGGGCGCGGCCTCGGCCAGGCTGGCGGCGACGAGATCGATCACGTCCGCCATGGTCTGGCCCTCGGAAGGACCGCCGCCGAAGGTTCGGACGATCGGCGCCTCCAGGTCGCTGGCCAGCGCAAGGTAGGCGCGCAGGTCGGCCAGATGTTTGGCGCGGTCGTCGGCGTCCGGCGAGGAGAAACGGGTGGAGGCACCGATGCCGGCGATGACCAGCCCGTGCTGTTTCATCAGGCTGCGGATGGCGGCGCGACGTTCTGCCGGCAGGTGCGGCGAGATTACCTGGCCGTCCAGGATGCGGACTTCCAGCCCGGCGTAGCCGTCGGCGACGGCCTGCTCGGCGGCGCGTTCAAGCGACCAGTTCGGCGAGCCGAGCGTGCTGAATACGAGTGGGTAGGGGTATGGCAAGGGAGTGTGATCCTTTCAAGCGCTAGCCATCATTATGAAACTGCATCTCTCATCTTGCGGAAGAAGGCCACTTCGCGCACGAAGGTGTCGAACCAGTCTTCGCCGTCTTCGATGTCGTACTCGCAGTGGATGGAGAGGAAACTGTCATATTCGATGCGGCGCAGTTCGGTGAATACGGCCGTCCAGTCGACGATACCTTCGCCGGCGGGCACCCAGAGCGCTTTGGCCGCGCCGTGGCCGTTTTTGGCAACGCGCTCGATGAGGACGTCCTTTACGGAGAGGATGCTCAGGTGCGCACGCGCCATGGCCAGGCCGAAGTCGAACGGTTCGCCGTCGACCGCGAAGTGGCCGGGGTCGAGGTAGGCGCCCAGGTAGGCGGGGTCGAAGTCGCGCAGCAGGTGCATGAGGGCGGCGGCGTTGAGGCCCATGCAGTAGTGGGAGTGCGTGTGGTAGCAGATTTTGACGTTGTAGATGCTGGCCAGTCTTTCCCAGGCGGCGAAGGCCCGGCGCACGCTGTCCACCTGCTCCCAGTAGTCCATCGTCTGCGGCTCGAACCTGAAGTAGCCCAGCTTGAGAAGCCGGACGTCGGCGCTGTCCATCGCGGCCAGCAGCGGCTCCGCCAGGGGGTGGTCGGCCGTGAGCAGGTCGAAGTTGCCGGTGACCATGCCGATCTGCAGGCCGGCCTGTTCCATCTGCGCCTGGGCCTGCGGCAGGGCTTCAGCCGCGTTGTCCGGGTTGACAGGATGGCCGGGCCGCACCGCCAGGTCATAGCCATCGTAGCCGTGCTTCTGCGCCAGTTCGATCAGCTCGGTGATACTTTTTTCCTGGAGCATCTTGCTGAAAACGATCAGTTTCATACGTTACAGTCTCCCCTGTCTGCCGGCCGCATCCCTCAGGCCGTTTTCGTCTTACAAGCGGGCGCTACAACCGGTGCATGTGAAAGCCGCCGTCGACGTCGAGGACTGCGCCGGTCGAGAAGGGGAACAGCCCCTCGGCCAGGGCGGCGACCGCTTTGCCCACGTCCTCCGGCTGCCCCCAACGGCGGATGGGGGTCAGACCGTCCCCGATCAGTTTGTCGTACTTTTCCTTCACGGCGCTCGTCATGTCGGTTTCGACGATGCCGGGGCGCACCTCGCAGACGTTGATGCCGCTGTCGGCCAGACGGTCGGCGAACAGGAGCGTCATCATGCCGACGCCGGCCTTGGAGATGCAGTATTCGCCGCGCGCCGGGCTGCTGGTGTAGGCGCTGATCGAGCCGATATTGATGATCTGCGGCCCGCCGCCGGTAGCCTCTGACGGCCCACTTTCCAGCTGCTCCAGCATCGTCCGCGCCACCAGCTGGCTGAGGAAGAACGGCCCTTTCAGGTTGACGTTCATCACCTCGTCGTAGGACTCTTCGGTCGTCTCCAGAATGTCCATACGTGTGCGGGGCCCCATGCCGGCATTGTTCACCAGCAGATCGATGCGGCCAAACTGGTCTAGCGCGGCTTGCACCAGGCGCGCCCGGTCCGCCGCGGCGCCGATGTCGGCCTGCGCCACCAGCGCGGCGGCGCCCGCCTCCCGGATCATCTCAGCGGTCTCGTTGGCTGTCGCTGCATTGCCGCGATAGTTGATAACCAGCGACCACCCTCTCTCCGCGAGCGCCAGCGCGATGCCGCGCCCGATACCGCGGCCGGCGCCGGTGACGAGTGCTACCTTTACCATAGCGTCACCTTCCACTCCACAATTAACAGCTCTCAGCGAACAGTTGCCCGCCAATGCAGTTACTAAAAATTCAAAGCTGACAACTCAAAACTACAACTACTCCGCCCCAAGCACCTTACACACCGCTTCCAGGAAGAAGTAGTCTCCCCACATGACGCTTTCATTTACGCCCAGCCCCAGCCGTTCGTGGTACATGCCCTGCTTGAGGACGCCCTCCCAGCCATCGTCTTCGATGGCGACAAACTCCGGCTCGGTCAGCGTATCGACGATCCGGAGGGCGTAGTCGTGATACTGCTTGCCCAGCGTCGGGTCGCCGACCAGCTGGGAAAGCTGGATCAGGCCACTGGCGGCGATGGCCGCGGCCGAACTCTCGTGCGGGTTCTGCGGCTCCGCCTCCATCCAGTCGTTGGGCGGGACGCCGTGGTCGGGCGTGTTTTCCATGTAGAACCAGGCGTTGTCCTGGCTGGTCTTGAGGAAGCGGGCGTCCCCGGTCAGGCCGTACACGGTGCCGAAGCCGTAGAGCGACCAGCCAAGCCCGCGCGCCCAGGAGGAGTCGTCGCGCCAGCCCTGGTGGGTGGTCTGGCGGAGGAACTCGCCTGTCTCGAGGTCGAAGATGCCCTCGTGCGAGGTGCTGCCGTCGCCCCGCACCAGGTAGCGGCGGGTGGTCAGGCAGTGGCGGTAGGCGGTCTCCCACAGCTCTTCGTCATCGGTCTCCTGCGCCGCGTAGAAGATGATCGGCACGTTCATCATAATGTCGATGAAGAGGCTCTCGTCGGAGACGAAGGAGCGCAGGTATTCGCCCTTCTCCTTGAAGCGCTTGGCGAGGGTCTGGCCGGCCTCGACGACGACCGCGTTCTTGTCCTCTTCGCCGGTAATGTCATACCAGCGTTTCCAGGTGGAGAAGAACAGGAAGCCGAGATCGTGGACGTTGCGGTCGGTCTTGCGGTGCTCCAGCAGGCGGGAGTAGTGCTCGGCCTTTTCGCGGAAGTACTCGTCGCCGGTGGCCTGGTAGACCAGCCAGAGCTGCCCGCCGAGGAAGCCTTCGCACCAGTTCGTCCACGCCTCGCCGTCGTGCAGCCACTTCCCGTTCTGCGTGTACATCGGGAAGTGGTCCGGGTGGGCTTCCACCAGGTTGCGCAGCTGCCCGGCCGCGAAGTCGACGGTTCTTTCACATTTGGATTGCAGATTATCAAGGTCAATCATGGGCTTTTGTCTCCGGTCAAAACTAGGTTTCTTTCAGACTCAGTTCTCCACGGCCCCCCGGGCGCGCATCACTTTTCGCAGCGACTCCACGGCGTAGGCCATGCCGTCCGGGCCGCTGAAACCGCTGCTGTGCGCGGCGACGGCCAGGTGCGGCTCCAGGGCGAGCATGCCCTGATAGCCGCTGTCGATGAGCCGGTCCAGCAGTTCGGGGATCTGTCCGTCGCCTTCGCCGGCGGCTTTGACGCCTCCCCCCAGCTTGCAGTCTTTGATATGCACATAGCCCACGCGGCCGCCGATCAGAGGCCAGCCGCGCTCGGTGATCCGCTCTTCGCCCACCTGCACGAAGTTGGCCGGGTCCCAGAGGAAGACGAGATGGGGGCTGTCGATGGCGTCGACCAGCTTGACGCAGCGGGCGAGCGTGTCGCCGACGATGCCCTTCTCGTTTTCCAGCAGCAGGGTGACGCCTTCGGCCGCGGCGACGTCGGTCAGGCGGCGCAGCCGGTCAATGGCGGTGTCCACGTAGCTGTCGTAATCGCCGCCGTCTGCGGGCGGGTGGAAGGAGAAGATGCGAATGTTGCCGGTGTCCAACTGGCGGGCGATTTCGCTCAGTCGGCGCAGGTTCTGCACCTCCGTTTCGATAGGCTCCTCGATGGGGCTTTTGCCGACCGGGCTGCCGATGGCGCTGACCGTCACGCCGTGGGCGTCGCACAGCGCCCGAACCTTTGCGACCCGTTCATCGGACATGTGGAGGACGTTCTGCCCCCACGCGGCCCGCAGCTCCAGGCAGGGGATATTCAGGTCGTTGAGCGTCTGCAGCTGCGACTCCAGATCGTCCGCGATCTCGTCGCCAAAGGCGCTGATAGTGAAGGATGCAGTTGTCATAATGCCATGTCTCTCTGAGTTAGGCCGCTCCAGCCCGTCAATTCCTTGACTCAAACAGAGCAGCCACTAAAAATTGACTACCCCAAACTGACTACTAAAAGCTGTCCTCATACACCGCCAGAATCGCAGCCAGACTGCGCCGGCCTTCGGCGCCGTCGATGACCGGGTCCTCGCCGCGGCGGATGCCGGCGATAAAGTCCTTGAGGATGGCGATATGGCCGCTGGTCGAGATGCCGCGGGGGTCGCCGGCCATGCCAGGGTCCACCTGCTCGGTGGCGACCGGCCACGGTTCGACCGTCGCTCTGGACTCGTCGGCCAGTCCCCAGCGCAGGACAGACTCCCCTTCGATCTGGATGCCGCCGTTGGTGCCGTAGACCTCAAGCCGGTGGGGAAATCCGGGGTCAGTAGCCACGGTGGCGGTGATCGTCGCCACGGCGCCGTTGGCAAAGCGCAGCACCGCGCCGGCGGTGTCCTCGATCTCGACCGAGCGATGGCGTGAATCGGCGAAGGCATGCACGTCGACCGGGTCGCCGAGGAACCAGAGCAGCAGGTCGATGATGTGAATGCCCTGGTTCATCAGCACGCCGCCGCCGTCCATCTCCCAAGTGCCGCGCCAATCCGCCTGGGCGTAGTAGGGCTCATCGCGGAAATAGGGCATCGTCACCACGCCCAGCGTGATTTCGCCCAGGTCGCCGGCGTGGATGGCGTCGTGGACGCGGCGGAAGAGCGGCTCCGCCCGACGCTGCAGACAGACGCCCAGCTGCACGCCGTTCTCGCGGCCGGCGGCGATCATGGCGTCGGCGTCGGCCAGCGAGAGGGCCATCGGCTTTTCCACCAGCACGTGCTTGCCGCTCGAAGCGGCCGCGATCGCCTGCTGCGCGTGCTGGCCGCTGGGCGTGCAGATGCAGACGGCAGCGACGGCCGGGTCTGCTAGCAGTTCGTCGTAGGGGCGGGCCGGCGCGCCGAAACGCTGGGAGATCTCACCGTAGCTGGCCGAATTATAGTGGCCGACGCCGACCAGGCGCGCGCCCAGGCCGGCGCATTCCCGGATGGCGTTCAGGTGATACTCCGCCACCATCCCCGCGCCGAGGATGGCAAAGCCAAGTTCGGACTGTTCGTGTTGTGTCATCGTGTCTCGTCCCACATGCGGCGCAGATATTCCCCGGCGGGGCCTGCCTGGGCGGCGAGATCATCCCAACGGCATTCGATGGAGATGCGTCCGCTGTAGCCGCCCTTGTGCAGGCGGCGGAAAAACTCCTCATAGGGGTAACTGCCTTCACCGGGCGCAACGCGATGCGTGTCCGCGACATGCACGTGCTCGATCCATTGGGCGCAGGTGGTGATGTTTTCCAGCGGTTCGTCGTCCTCCATCATATGGTAGAGATCTGCCAACAGGCGCACGCGCAGATGAGCGGTCTCCCGCGCCAGCTCCATGCCTTCGACGACGCTGGTGATAATGTTCGAATCGCGCGAATTCAGCGGCTCAATGACGATGGTCACGCCGTTGCGCACGGCTACGTTCCCGGCCAGCCGCAGGAAGCGCGCCAGCTGCATGAAGGCCTCCTCCTTGTCGAATCCGTCGGGCACATTGCGGGCACCGCCGCTGCCAAAGACGATCTTCTCGCCGCCCAGCGCGGCCACGCGGCCGACGGCGGCCTCCAGATAGCTCTCCACCTGCTCCCAATTGACATTCGGCCCGGTCACAGGTACCTCAGAGGGTACGAAGACGTTGAAGACAGGCGTAGGCAGCGGCGCGCTGTCGAAGGGCGCGCGGATGGCGTCGAAATCCGGGTCCAGCGGGGACAGCGACCGGACCGTCGGCTCGACGAAATCGAAGCCGGCGTCATGGGCGATGCCGGCTTGGGCAATCGGTAGACAGATTCCAAATTGCATGGGTGGTGTACTCCAGGGGTCGGCAAATATCAAGATTTTTTTGCTGTGTGACACAGCATGAACTGTATTCTATAATAGGATTCTCACAGGCGCTATATTTTCAGGGGTTCACCGGCCTTGGAATCTCGTT
The DNA here is from genome assembly GCA_022821545.1 of Caldilineaceae bacterium. GTDB lineage: Bacteria > Chloroflexota > Anaerolineae > Caldilineales > Caldilineaceae > Bin5. The sequence goes on along the minus strand of JAJEDJ010000013.1, from coordinate 1,401 downwards.
TTTGAAGCGCCCGATAAGCCGCCACTGTGAAGCGCCACTGTGAAGAAGGTGAAAGGAGAGATATAAGGGAACGAAACGCAGTTCTGTACTTTCGATGCACAGCCCAAGGAGGAATGACCGATGACGAGCAAGACAAGCAGACGCAGTTTTCTCAAAGTGTCCGGCAGCCTGGCAGCGGGAGCAGCGGTGGCGGGGTGTGTGGCCCCCATGGCTCCTACGACAACGGGTATGGAAGATTCCGGCCCTACCTCCGAACGCATCGCCCTGCGCTTCCTCAACAAGTGGGGCTCCGGTGTGCGCCGTGAGTTGATGAACGGCTTTCTCGACAATTGGGCCGAACAGAACCCCGAAATCGGCATCATCTTCGAACCGGTCGCCGACTTCGACCGCCGCATGCCGATCCTCGTGGCCGCAGGCGAGTGGGGCGACATCATGTTGTTCTTCGATCTGCAGCTGAGCGCGTTCCACGAAATCGCCGCCGACCTCACCCCCTACTTCGAGGTCAGCGGCACGCCCTTCCCCGGCCAGGAGGGCAGCGAGCTGATCCGGATCCCCAATCATGTCGGTTACGAGCCGGGCAAGGTCAAGGCAGTGCCCTTCCAACTCAATATCGTCATGACGGGCATCAACAAGGATCTCTTCAAAGAGGCCGGCGTGCCCATGCCGTGGGAACATGACCACAACGGCGACAAATGGTGGGACTGGCACGACTACCGCGAGGCGGCCTGCGCCATCAACGACCTCGGCGAAGACATCATCGGCTCCAATTTCAGTGTCGGCAATATCGAACAGGATGGCCTGGTGAACTGGAGCGTCGCCAATGGCGGTCAACTGATCGATGTTGAGAACAAAAAGGGATCCTGGAACACGCCCGAGTTCATCGAAGGCCAGCAGTTCGCGGTCGACATGATCTGCCAGGACGGCTGCATGATGAACGTGGACGACTATCAGGGCCTGGGCCAGGCCCTGGGCATCTACCCCTGGGCCGCCGGCGTGCAGGGCATCGCCTCGCGCGGCTCCGGCTACTGGGTAAGTCGCAGCGAGGCCGACCTCACCCAGGTCGCGTGGGTCCGCTCACCCAACACCGGGAAGAGCGCCGGCCTTGGCTCGATGCACTTCCACATCGTGACCACGCAAAGCCAGCACCCGGCCGAAGCCTTCGAGTTCATTACGTACCTCGCCAACTTCGAGAACCAGAAGAACATCGCCCTCTCCGGTACGGCCGAACCGGTCAACGCCGGCGTCTGGGAGGACGCAGATTACCAGGCCACGTGGGGCGGCCCCGAAGCAGTCGAGGCCTATCTCGATGCCCTCGACAACTTCATCTTCACGCCGCAGCTCCCCGGCGTCCTCGAATGGTTCGGCGAGATCAAGATCCTCTGGGGCGACGTGCTGCGCTGC
>JAJEDJ010000012.1 GCA_022821545.1 Caldilineaceae bacterium | reverse complement strand
GCGACGCCGCGCGCGCCTTCCGCCTGGCCGTCGAAAACGACTCGATCAGCCATGACCTGTTTCTGATCAACGGAGCGGACACCTGCTCCCACGAACCGACGCCCCTGCTGATCGACCGCTTACGCCACTCCTTTTCCGAAGGGGAAGCATCGTCAACCCTCCCGGACATCCCCCTCAAGGCGCCTTTGGAAGACCATGCCTCCCTCTGGTCGCACGCAAAAGCGACCCGCCTGCTTGGCTACCGCCCCGAATACACCTGGCGGCAAAGCGACTTTCAGTCCTGGATGGAGAAAAGATGACCACAGAAAGAAAGCTCGAGTTCTTCGGCGGAGGCTGGCGCCAGGTCGACTCCGCCGGCGAGGAGAAATCCCTCGTCATCGACGCCCACGCCCATATCTTCCGCCGCTTTGCCACCGGCTCCGGCCCGGCCAGCGCCGCCCTCTCGCGCAAGCTGTGGCAGTACCATCTGCGCGACTTCACCGACTTCTGGCGCAAGGATGACGGCGCCCGCGTCAAAGAACGGCTGCTCGACTTCCCCTCCGACGACATCAACGCCATGCCCGACGTCAATTTCCGTTTCGGCAAATACGGCCAGGCCGAGCTCACCGTGGACGGCGTCGACTACGTCATGCAGTTCTATCCCCCCGGCCTGGAAAACCTGGAGGCGACCCCGGAGAGGATGATCGCCGAAATGGAGGTCGCCGGCGTCGACCGGGGAATACTCCAGAGCGACCACGTCTACGGCGCCAACATCAACGAGTTCTACGCCGAGGCCATGCGCCGCTACCCGGACCGCTTCATCGCGCTGGCGCAGATTCGGGAAACGGAGGCGCATCAGGGGGAGGAGTTGGCCCGCCTTGAACGCGCCGTTTCAGAACTGGGTTGCACGGGTCTCTACTTCAGCGTGGAACTCTTCGCGCTGCGCGGCTACGTGGACCGCATCGACGATCCCAAGTTCGAACCGCTTTGGCAGCTGGTGCGCCGCCTGGGGATTCCCGTCTTCTGGTACATCGACGCCCGCAAGCAGGACCGGGTGGCCGGTTTCATGGAGCGCGTCGGCGAGCTGAGCCGCTGGGCGGACGCCCACGGCGACATCCCGTCGGTGATCACGCACGGGCTAGTGCCGGCCGCCATCATCCACGAAATCGGCATCCCCGACGAGGTGATCGCGTTGCTGAAGCGGCCCCACATGAACGCCGAAATCCTGATGCAGGCCAAGTGGCCCGAGTACCCCTACGGCGAAGGGCAGGAGATGCTCAAATGGCTGATCGACCAGGTCGGCGTGGAGAAGCTGATGTGGGGTTCGGACATGCCCTACAGCGGCGGCTTCTGGTGTACCTACAAACAGTCCGTAGACTACATCCGCCTGCACTGCGACTTCCTCTCGACCGCGGAGAAAAACCTGATCCTGGGCGGCAACGCGGCGCGCATGTTTGACATCGACGTTTAGCCGGCAGCGCCTGACGAACCTTCCTGAATGACTTGGTGGGCAGCCTTGGCATATTCAAGTTCCCACTCGTACACCGCCTGATCGTCCTCCTTGCCGGTCGGTGTGCTACTCCTCTTTGGTCTTTCGTACCCCCTCAGAAAACAGTTTCGCATTGAAGCGGGCAACTCGCTTTACGAAATCTTCAATCGAGTAGGTCTCGAAAAGCAAACGTAGGGCTTCATGCAAGTTTTGGAAAGGAAATTCAAAATGAAAAATTCAGACTGTGTTGACGGCGCTTCCACGTCCAATGCAGCCATAAACTGGCCTACTGAAGATTGGCAGACCTCCACGCCGGAAAATCAAGGAATGGATTCCGAAAGCTTGGTGGAATTACTAAGCTATTACCGGGAAAACACAACGAACATTCATAGCATGTTGATCATTCGAAACGGCAATATCGGACTGGATGCTTGCTTTTCAAAAGGAGTTCATGGCCTTGCGGGAGGAGTCCGGCGTCCGCGTTCTCCACCCACCGATACCCGAGGTAATTCCGGCGATTCACGCGGCCGGCGGCATTGCCGTGGTAGCTCATCCCGGCCACGACACGGGCGTCGTTTTCACGTTCGACGAAGAGAATATCGCTGCCCTGGCTGCCGAAGGTCTCGACGGTGTCGAGGTGTTCCATCCCGCGCACACCAAGGCCCAGGAGGACGACTATGTACGGATTTCGGATCGCCTCGGACTGGTCAAGACCGGTGGTTCGGACATGCACATACCGCGCCCGGAGCCCCAAAAAATGGTCGGCGGCACGTTTTGTGATTGGGATGGCGTGCTCCAGTACCTGGAAGGCTAGACCCTAGTTATTATAAGCCTCCACGAAACCCCATTCCTCCAACCAGCGAATCCAGCGGGCGCGCCTGGGGTTATTTTCAGGATTTGCCAGCCACCAGGGATGATATTGCGACCCCACCGTCCCCAGGTTCTTCTTTAATTCAGGAATGTGTTCCACCACCTTGCGCATCGACTCGACCGCTTCGGGTGTCCTTGGCGTGCCATAAAAATTAAACGTGCAGGTGCGGCGGTCACTGTAGCCGCCAAAGGCGGCATGCCAGGTCAACTGGTTGAAGATAATGACGTCACCCGGATTCGAGTTAAATACATAGCAGGGAATATCCTCACCGCTCAGCCCGGACGCTTCCAGGAAGCGGGCCTTTTTGGGGCCAAACGTACTGCGCAATCCAATGCGATGAAGCTCCTCATGTAATGGATCTTTGTGCGACCCGGGAATGACGCGCAATGCCCCGCGGTCAGCGGTTGTCGGCTGCAGATACATCACGTTCTTGATTGCCAGTAGATGAGGATCGCTCCAATCCGGATGCCATTCGGTACTACTCTCATAGCTGTTGGCGTTTGAATGGACGGGAACCGAATCCTCATCTATCAGCTGTTCCGCCGGCAGATAAATACGCGGGTCCTCAAGCAAGCTGGCAATAAAGGGGGTTTCCGGGGTCCGGTTACCCCAGTTGTTGAAAATACGCTTCTCTTCAGGATCGCTTTCCTCCACAATGGATGCAAGGCGGCGATCGAACTCTTCGTTTATCCTGTTCATCTCCTCGGCACTGAACAGATTTCTCCGGACCAGGAACCCGAAGACTTCAAAAAGCTGGATCTGCTCTTCGGTGAGACGATAGTCTTCCTGCGTCATAATATCTCCTCAGCGCTCAGATAGCTGGCATCGTGTCTATCACACTGTGTCAATCTATCTATTTGGTTCCCTTATCTGCTGCAGCGCGACCTCGGCGCCGGTCGAAACGAAGCCCAGGTCACCCCCAATCGTCAGCAGCCGCAAATTCGGCGCATACGCCTTTACCCAGGCGATGCCTGCCTCGGCCCCGCCCAGCACATCCACCGGGAACCCTGCCGGAACCCCGTTCGCGTCACCGGCCTGCACGATCCGTTGAATCGTGCTGATAAACTCTTCGCTCTCCCAGGCGCCGAAAATATCCATCGAAAGCGTCAGGTCGTTGGGGCCGATTATGAAGCCGTCAATGCCATCAAGCGCCGCGATCTCTTCAATAACTTCGACCGCGCGAAAGTGTTCGACCTGAACGAAGACCAGCGTCTCGTCGTTGGCCGTGCTCTGGTAGGCGCGGTCATCACCCCCGAACGACGGCATAAAGGGACCGTAGCCGCGCACGCCGTCCGGCGGATACTTGCAGCCCGCCACCGCGCGCCGGGCGTCGTCCACCGACTCGATCAGCGGGACGACAACCCCGTCTGCGCCGCTATCAAGCGCCTGCTTTATCTCATCGGGCCGGTTGTCCTTCACCCTGACCATCGCCACTGTCGGCGTCTCCCGCACCATCCACAGAATGTAGCGCAACGATTCCATGTTGCGGGGTGAATGCTCCATGTCAACACTGATCCAGTCGAAGCCGGCGCGCGCCACCGTGCCCGCCACCAGCGGATCGGTCGACACGGACCAGGTCCCGTAAACGGCCTCTCCTCCGTGCAGGCGTTTCTTCAGTTCCGATCCTTTCATGCCCTCATCTCCTTTGCAGTTGCCAGCGCGGCTTAACGTCGGGGTTGACGTAAGAACGGGGCCAGCGCCCTCCGGCCAGGTCCAGGACCGTCTCGACCGACAGCCGCCAGCTGTTTTCCAGTGATTCATCGGAATAGCCTGCGATGTGCGGCGTGACGACCACGTTGTCCAGGCTGAACAGGGGATTGTCGGCGGCCGCCGGCTCCTGCACCAGCACGTCGACGCCCGCGGCCGCGATCCAGCCCTCCGTCAGCGCCCTGAACAGCGCCGCCTCGTCCACCACCGGGCCCCGCGAAGTGTTGATCAGGATCGCCCGCGGCTTCATCAGACGCAGTTCACGCGCCCCGATCAGATTGTGGGTCTCCTCCAGCAGCGGACAGTGAATCGAGACAAAGTCGGAACCGGACAGCGCTTCGTCCATTGACGCCGCCTGCACGCCGTGCTCGGCCATCACGTCGGCGCTCACAAATGGGTCATGCGCCAGCACCGTCATCTCGTACCCGCTCAGCTTGCGCGTCACCAGGCGGGCGATATGCCCGAAGCCGATCAGCCCCAGCGTCTGTCCTTGCAGATGCCAGCCGGGGAAGGCCGCGTTCCGGTCCCAGGTGCCTTTTCGCACCAACCGGTCCTGAATGGCGATCTGCCGCACGACCGCCAGCAGCAGCCCGATCGTATGGTCCGACACGCCGTCGTTGAACGCCTCCGGCGTGTTGGCGACGATAATGCCCCGCGCCGTCGCGGCGCCGATAGGTATGTTGTCCGTGCCGCTGCCGGTGCGGATCAGCGCCCCGCAGCGGGGAATATCGGCCATGCTCTCGGCGGTAACGATATGGCTGCCGCCGAAGATCCACACCACGTCGGCGTCACCGGCGCAGGCTGCCAGCTGCGCCCGCGTCTCGCACTCCTGAAACACGAACTCTATGTCATGGTTTGCCATCGTTTCGGGCACCCATTCCGGCAGCGCCTCAGGGTCCATGTGGACCATGGCGACTTTGAATTTCGTCATTTTCTCTCCTCTGAATTCGGCCCTCGGTCATCTATTGCCGGTCAAGGCGCAGGACGAAAGAGGCCACTGCGCCGCCGGCCCGATCCTCCGGGTTTAGCGCACCAGTTCCGTCACCAGGTCGCCAGGTGGCTGCCCCTTTGCAATGCGCTCCACGTTTGCCACCGCGGCCTCCATCCGTCTGCGCGGCGTCTGCGGCGTGTAACCCGACGAATGCGGTGTCAGAAAAACGTTGTCCAGCTGCAGCAGCGGATGATCGGCCGGCAGCGGCTCCTCCTCGAAAACGTCCAGCCCTGCGCCCTTCAACTCTCCCTTCTGCAGGGCTTCCACCAGGGCCGCCTCGTCGATCAGTTCACCGCGCGCTATATTGATCAGGACCGCGCTCGGCTTCATCAGCCCCAAGGCGCGGCGGTCGATGATCTGCCGCGTAGTCGCGTTCAGATGGACGTGGAGAGACAGATAGTCCGCTTGCGCAAGAACATGGTCCAGCTGCTCCGGGCCGCCCAGGAACTCGACGTGAAACTCGTCCAGCTCTGCCTGCGGGAATTCAACGACATCGATGGCCATGATCTGCAGTCCCAACGGCCACGCCCGCCGCGCCAGTTCGCGCGCGCTGGCGCCAAAGCCGATCAGCCCCAGCTTTTGACCGGCCAGCTCAACGACCAGCTCGCGCTGCCAGCCGGCCGCTCGATTCTTGTTGAAGCTCTTGGCGAAACAGAGGATCCACATGAGCGCATGTTCCGCCAGCGGCACCGCGCTCAGCCGGCCGGGCGAATTGGCCAGCGGCAGCCCCTGCTCCAGGAAATAGGCCACGTCAACGTGGTCTGTCCCGTTGGTGGTCACCTGCCACAGCTTCACCCCGGCGGCCAGGCCCGCGTCGATCAGGGCGCGCGTGCCCACCGCGCCGCCCGGGTCGATCACAACCTCCACGCCTTCGAACTGTTCAGCCATCGGCCTGTCGGGGTCGTAGACTTCAAAGGGGAACTGTCCTTCAATAGCTTCGACGAAATCGGGATAAGCGTCATCCAGTCCGGATGGCGCGCGCAGGTAGAGAACTTTCATTACTCGTCTTTCCTGTCTATTGAAAAGAGTGAAGGGACCAGGCCGCCAGGGCGCAAAAGAGCCTCGCCTCCTGTCGCCGTACGGGCCTGCCCTGTCATCACCGCCGCCGCACAACGCCGTCGTGTGTGGTGATGAACGCCCAGGATAAATGGACTTCCAGTATATGAGGTGAGACTGCCCTAGTCAACCGTGACTTACGCGACGCGCAGCGGGGAGACTGGGTAGATTTTCGCTCTTTGACCTCGATTCAGCAATATGCTATAAAAGTCGGTATTCTCGATCTGCACCGCAGAACAGCGGGACAGTACCCTCCGCACAGGTCACCTCCGTCGCGAAAGCGCCGGCAGTCCGGCACACCGAATCCGCCCTGCGCACCTCTCGGCGGCGGGGCGGCACTCAGATTCTGAGCCTTTAGGCGTCAGAGTCCTTCAAGAATCCAGGATCAACGGGGGTGGCAGCCATGAGCAATGTACCGATGACAAGGCCCGAAGAGATGCTGGCCTTCCACGACGGTCAGTTCCCGGGGAACGCCTTTGTGGGCCTCGACGGCGGGCGGGTCCTCTTCAGCAACGGCACACACTTCTCCGTCAGCGCCGACGGCGGCCTGACCTGGAGCGAGCCCTACCCGGGGCTCGACGAAAACGGCGACCCGCTCACGCTTACAAACTGTTCAATGGTAAACCTCTCCGGCGGCGCCGTCGGTATGGCGACAAAGCGCATCCGGCCGGGTACCTCGCGCCTGTACGAGTCGCAAATGGTCTTCAGGCGCTCCGAGGATGAAGGCAGAACCTGGTCGCCCCTCACCCTGATGAACCACTGGATGCTGGCCGCGCACGCCCTCAACGACACCATGATCCGCACCCGCTCCGGCCGCATCCTCCTGCCGGTCTATTTCGGCATCGGCCAGGGCGGCTTCCACCAGGAAGGCGCGCCCTTCCCCGGCGGATACGTCGACGGCGTCTTCGTTTCGACAAGCGCCCACTTCTACGACCCCCACTTCACCGCCAGCTATGTCATCTACAGCGATGACGAAGGCGAGACCTGGCAGAAAAACAGCGACGGCGAGCTGCTCATCATCATGGAGTACGGCGGGCGCTGGGAGTTGACCAACGAGCCTTCTCTCGTGGAGTACGCCCCCGGCAAACTGCTCATGCTTCTGCGCTCGCGGCTGGGACGCATGTACCAGGCCTGGTCGGATGACGACGGCGGCACGTGGACCCGCCCGGAGCCGACGCAGCTGGCGGGCACCCAGGCCCCCGCCCAGATCCGCCGCTTCCCTGACACCGGCCATCTGCTCGTCGTCTGGACACAGCAGAGCGAGCGGGAAATCAAGCGGGGCCTGATCCGCACCCGCCTGTCTACCGCAATCAGCCGCAATCAGGGCAGAATCTGGGAACATTTCCAGAACCTGGAATCTCTGCACGAAGAGACCCACGTCGAACCCGGCCCTCTCTATCCCGTCCGTCCCGAGGGGGCCTACGGTGCGCCGGGGGGCGGCGTCGTATGCGACGTCGATTCGGTAGAGCCGTTGCCGCAGGGATACGGTATGTGGTCCTACCCCGCAGTGCATATCGCTGAAGACCGGGTCCTGATTCAGTATAACCACTTCCCGCTCGACATGGCGGGACACAGGCATCGCGGCCACCATTTGAAGGTGCTGCCCCTGTCCTGGTTCTACGGAGGCGAGGACCCGGCGGGCGAGAATCCGACTCTGTCTCGCATAGAAGGACACGTGAGAGGGGAGGTCTAGAGAGCAGGCGGTAGACTGCCCGCCGCTTGACGGGCGGTTGGCATACCAACAGGTCCAAGGAGGAATTTCAACATGGCGCAGGATGTAACGCTGGGAGGACTGCAATTCACCGCAGGGACGCCGCGCATCGTAGCCGAAGGCCTGGGATTCTGCTGGTATCCCAGCATACGCCGCTTTCCCACGGGCGAGTTGATCGTCTCCTACAGCAAAAACCCGGACTCGGGCGAAAACCTGACCAACGTCAACGGTATCTCGCTCTCGCAGGACGAAGGCGCTACATGGACCCGGCATGCCGATGTTTCCGGCCTCAGCGGTCGCTTGAACATCAGCCTGCAAGACGGCTCGCTGGCCGGTCCCAACCAGCCGTACAAGCCGGAACCCCTCGGCCAGTGGCGCTCCTTCGTCGGCAACTATGGGCGCATCGAAAAGGGCGCCCGGCAGTACACTGTCGAACTCTGGGGCACGCGTATCGAAGGTCTGCCGCGTGACGTCCAGGCCCGCACCGTGCAGAGCCCCACGCGCTGGGCCGAGATTTCCCCCTTTCTCGATATCATCGAACTGGAACCGGGGCGCTATCTTTCCACCACCTACATGACCTTCGCCGGGGACGACCGCTATACAACCGTGGTCATGGTCTCGGAGGATGACGGCCGCACCTGGCACTACCTCTCTACCGTGGCCACCGCCGCAGACGGCGCCGGCTCCTGGGAGGGCTTCGCCGAGGCCTCGCTCGTGCGCCTGGAGGACGGCGACCTGATGTGCGTGGGCCGCATGGGCGGCGGCCGCGATCAGCTGCTGGCGCGCGCCTATTCCAGCGATGAAGGCAAGACCTGGTCCCCCATCGACCGCCTGCCCGCCTGGGGCGTGCTGCCCGACGTCAAGCGGCTGAGCAACGGCGCGCTCGTGATCTCATGCGGCCGTCCCGGCATCTTCATCTGGTTCTCGACCGACCCGCGCGGCGAGCGCTGGGAACCCTTCGACCTCATGGCCCACCACAACGCCGAGATGGGCGAGGCCCATCAGATCAGCTCCGGCAAGTACGGGCTGGAGCCGGTCACCCGCGAGCAGTACTACACCGTCCACCACAATTTCGACCTGCCGGACCAGACCACCTCCTACACGTCCATGCTGGAGGTCGAGCCGGGCCGGCTGCTGACCGTTTACGACCGCATGCCCTATGGATGGATGCCGGTGCCGACCGACGCAGAAGTCCGCAGCCGCATCCTTGCGCGCTATCCCACCTCCACACTGCCGCCCGACAGCATGACGCCGGACGAAAGGGAACGCATCTACTTGCTGGAGCTGAATTTTTGACGGCCTTGGCAGTCCGGGGCGGAGTCGCCGGGGCTGTTTGGAAGTTGAACCCCAGTCAGGAGGAGCCAATGCACACAATGGAAGTTAATTCACCTGATTCATGTGATGTGGATGACCTGTGGCACGGTGTACGACAGCTGCGACAGTCGCAGTAGAATTCAGGAGGAAAAAAATGCAACGCCTCGAATCCAGCAACTTCTCTCGCCGCAACTTCCTCAAGGGATCGGTCGTCGCCGCGGCCGGCGGCCTCCTCGCGGCCTGCGCGCCCGCGGCTGCCCCCGCAGGGGACGCCCCGGCCGCTGACGAAGATCCCGCTATGGCATCGGACCGCAAAGGCGGCACGCTCGTCTTCGGCTACCCCCAGAAGACCAGCTACCAGGACCTGCTGGCGATGGAGCACAATGCCGGCAACAGGAGATACTACCTGGTCGGTCTGACCCACAACTGCCTGGTAAACATCAGTACCGACTACACCACCTGGCTGCCCGAACTGGCCGAAAGCTGGGAGTTCGACGGCAGTGACGCCACCTTCAATCTGCGCCAGGGCGTCAAGTGGCACGACGGCGCCCCCTTCACCTCTGCCGACGTGGAATTCACCATCGGGCGCCTGGTCGGCCATCCGAACGTCAACCAGTGGAACGGCGTCCGTCACTTCAAGGGCATCATCCAGGGCATGACCGAGTTCTCCGATGGCGATGCCGACGAGGTGACGGGAATCTCTGCCCCCGACGACCATACTATCGTCTTCCACATGACCAACCCCTACCGCGCCGCCTTCCTGGAAAAACTTCTCAACTTCCCCATCATGCCCAAACACCTCCTCAGCCAGTATCCGGAGGACCAGTGGGGCATCGACGAGCAGGGGCAGCAGGGGCTGAAAAACACCCCCTACGCCAAGGAGCAGGGCATCGGCACCGGCCCCTTCAAAGTCAGCAACTACATCCCCGACCAGATCGTCGAATACGAACCCTTCGACGACTACTGGGGCGGAAAGCCGCAGTTGGACAAGCTGGCCTTCGTCCCCTACACCGACCAGCTGGCCATGGCCGCCGCAGTCGAGAAGGGCGAATGCCACATCGCCATCCGCACGCCCCAGTCCGAGTACGAACGCTTCAGGGGCATGGATCATGTCGACATCGTCCTCAACCACGGCCCCAGCGCCTTCGCCTGGTACCACAACCTCCGCTACGTGCTCAACGACAAGCGCGTCCGCCAGGGCCTCAGCCTCGCCCTGAACCGCGAACAGATCGCCCAGGACTTCTTCTACGGCACTGTCGATGGGGCCCAGGCCCCGCTGTGGTACGGCGACTACGGCATCAGCCCCGATTCGGCGAAATGGTACGAGTACAATCCGGAAAAGGCCCGGCAGCTCCTGGAAGAAGGCGGCTGGGACTTCGACTACTCGTTCCGCCTGGGCATGTCTTCGCTCTCGCCGACCTACGAGCCTCTCTACGCCATGTTGCGTGAAATGTGGGATGCCGTCGGCGTCAAGACCGAGTTCCACGTCATGGCCGCAGAGTACACCAACATCCTCAACAACCCGCCGCACGACTTCGATACCCTGTTCAGCGGTTATGGTTGGGGCCTTACGCCCGGCGGCTTCATCCACAACTTCACCGACCCCCGCTGGGGAGACGTCGATGAGCAGGGCGTGTCGATGATCGATGAGCTGATCCTTGTGGAGGACCCGGATGAGCTGCGCGCCGGCGCTCTGCGCCTGCAGGAGTATGCCGCCGATCTCCAGCGCCACTGCGTGATCGCCCAGGTTCCGGGCATTCACGTGGTGAGCAAACGTGTGCAGAACGGCGGCGTCGTTCCCGTCTACGGTCCGCGCACCGACTGGATCGACTGGGTAAACGTCCATATGACGGCCTAGGCGCAGCGGATCGCGGCCGCCGGACAGTTGCGTGGTCGCCCCAACTGCCTGGACCCGTATGTGGATGATCTCGCAACTCTGACCGCCAGCTTTCCAACTATCGCCGCTCCTCCGGGGTCGTAGCGGCCCCGGAGGACCGAACTTCACACAGCCGCCATGTCAACTTACGTCCTGCGCCGCATTCTCCTTGTCTTCCCTCTCCTGCTCGGCGCGACAATTATCAACTACACGATATTCACCTTGTCGCCGGGGGACCCGGTCTCCGCCATGATCGACCCCTTTGAGTTGAGCAACATGACCGCGGAAGACCTGCAGGAAGCGCGCGAGGCCCTCGGCCTGAATAAGCCGATTCCGGTCCGCTATCTGCTCTGGCTGGGGCAGGCCATTCAGGGCAATCTGGGCTACTCGATCTGGTTCAACACGCCTGTGTTCGAGGTCATGATGCGCGCTCTCGGCAACAGTATGCCGGTGATGATCTTCGCTCTCCTCGTGTCTACCATCGCGGGAATCATTTTGGGCATCATCTCCGCCCTGAAACCGTATTCGTTGATCGACAGCGTACTCACCACTTTCGCCTTTGCCGGCGTGGCCGTGCCCGGCTTTTTCTTCGCGCTGCTTCTGATCTATGCCGTGGCCATCCGCTTGGACCTCCTGCCGACCGGCGGCGTCACGACGCCGGGCCTGGACCCCTCCTTTGGGAACCGCTTTGCGCATATCATCCTGCCCGGTATCGCCCTGGCCTATGAGACGACCGGCAGCCTGCTGCGCTATACGAGGTCGAGCCTGCTGGAAGTTCTCAGCCTGGACTACATGACGACGGCGCGCGCAAAAGGCCTTGTCGAGCGCGTTGTAATCCTGCGCCATGGACTGCGTAACGCTCTGCTGCCGATCATTACCATTCTCGGTCTGCGCCTTCCCAGCCTGTTTGGCGGGGCAGTGCTGATCGAGACCGTGTTCAACTATCCCGGCGTCGGGCTGACCCTGGTGCAGGCCGTCAACAACCGGGACTATCCCCTGATGATGGGCGGTGTCCTGATAACCGCGGTCCTGGTCCTGTTGAGCAACCTGCTGGCAGACCTGCTTTACACCGTGGCCGACCCGCGCATCCGCTATGAAGAAGGCTGACCTCGATGACGGAAAAGCAAGCCGCGCTAGCGTCCGAGAACATCTTTAATGAGCCGCGCAGCTCCTCCGCGGCCCGGCTCCGCGCCCGCTTCTGGCTCCGTTTCCGCCGTCACAGAATGGCGATGGCAAGCCTCGTCTTTCTGGTCGTAATCGTCCTGCTTGCGCTGACCGCCCCCTGGGTGACGCAGCATCCTCCCACCGACATTCACTCCGGCCTGGCCCGCGCCGCGCCCAGCGCTGAACACATATTGGGGGGCGACATTGCCGGGCGCGATGTCTGGTCCCGCGTCGTCTACGGTGGACGCGTCTCCCTCTCGGTTGGGCTCGTAGCCGTCTCAATCTCGATCCTGATCGCAGTCCTCCTCGGGACGGTGGCGGGCTTCTATGGCGGTTCCGTCGACATGATCATCATGCGCATCACCGACATTGTGATGCTCTTCCCCGTTCTGATCATGATCATGGCTGTGGTTTCCATTTTGGGACCCAGCATCTACAACGTCATGGTAGTAATCGGCTGTTTTGGATGGCCCAGTTCGGCGCGCCTGGTGCGCGGCCAGATACTCTCAGTGCGCGAATGGGATTTTGTGATGGCGGCGCGCAGTCTGGGCGTGCTGGACCGCAACATCATGTTCAAGCACATCCTGCCGCACGTGCTTGCCCCCTTGCTGGTGGCGGCAACCTTTGGCGTCGCCTCTGCCATCCTGAGCGAGGCCGGTCTATCCTTTTTGGGCTTGGGCGTGCTGCCGCCGACGCCCTCCTGGGGAAATATGCTCAACGGCGCCCAATCCATCTTCATCCTCGAACGCCACTGGTGGATCTGGCTGCCGCCCGGAATGGCCATTCTGCTCACCGTACTGGCGATCAACTTCGTGGGCGACGGCCTGCGCGACGCCTTCGACCCCCGCATGAGTCTCGACTGACCGCCATTCCCCTGGCCGGCGCCCTTTCGACTTCATAACCCGCCTCTGGCCTCACACCACCTGGAGCGAACGACAATGGATGACCGTCCCTTTCTCCTCTCAGCCCTGGTGGACTTTCCCGACGACTGCCAGCGCATCGAATTCACCGAAGACCTGGTCGCGCAGCTGATCGACCGCCTGCGCTGGATGGGCGTGCGCCGCGTCTACTGGAACTACTACCACGCCGGTCACTGGGAATGGTTCAAGAGCTACAAGCCGGAGGGCGGCGTCATCAAGACGCTCGACAACCTGGGCGATCCGATGCGCGTGGGAAGGCGCCTCGCCCACGAGCGCGGCCTGGAGTTCTTTGCCGTCATAAAGCCCTATGAGAACGGCATCAGCCACTCGCACCCCAGGGCCGTCCTGGCCAAAGACGGCATCATCGGGTTGCCCGGCATCGGCGGCGACTATCACGTCGACCCCTGGGTGTTGCTGCGCCCCGAACTGCGCGTTCAGGCCCGCCGGGCCGACCTGCCGCGCGGTCTGGAAAGTGTACCGGTCACGCGCATCCAGCTGCGCCAGAAGGACGCGGCGCCGCTTCGCATCCGGCCCCAGAATTTGGAGATCTGGACCAGCGGCGACAACAACGGTTACCGCAAGCGCGACCTTGCGTTTGACCTGTCCGCAGGCATAGAGACATGCCCCCGCGATGTCGTCGACATCGACGGCAATCCGGTCAGCAGCCGGGGCGATGAGGTGCGCGTCCTCAATATCACCGGCCTCAACCTGCTGGACCCCTTCATCGCCGTCACGACCAACTTTGAAGACCGGGCCGGAACGTTTTCAAACACCGCTGTGGAGATGGTGCGCGCCTTTGGCCCCGATGATCAACCCCTGCCCATCGTGGTCGCCAGCCACAAGGCCATCTGGCGGCCCCGGCGCGACCTGCGCACCGGAGACCTCGAGTACGACACCGGCCTCGGCGGCGCAATGGTCCGCCTGGACGTATCGAATTCAGAGTCCGCTTTCGACAACGTGCTCACCGGCGCCGGCGACGCCCCCGACGGCGTGATCGCCTTCGCCAGGGGGCGCAACGCCTACCTCTCCGGTTCGCTGTGCGAGGGTGAACCTGACGTGCGGGCGCACTGGATGGAGTGGGTCGGCGACTGCATCGCGGCCGGCGTTGACGGCCTCGACGTGCGCATCTCCTGCCACAGCTCGTGGACCGACTCACCCGGGATCTACGGCTTCAACCCGCCGGTCGCGGCAGAGTACGAACGCCGCTACGGCGCCAATCCCGACACTGAGCCTTACGACCCCGTCCTTCTGGGCGCCCTGCGCGGCGACCTGTACGACCGCTTCCTGCGCGCGGCCAGGGCGCGCCTCGCGGCGGCCGGGTTGCCTCTGCACCACCACATTGAAATCGAGTCCTTCCGCCCCGATGCCTCGCCCTCGCGCACCCGTTCCCGCCCCGGCAACATCACCTTCCACTGGCGCCGCTGGCTGCGCACACGTTTGGCCGCCGAGACTACCCTCTTTGGCCGCGCCTGGCCGCCCGAACGCCTCCTCAGCGACGCCTTCGTGCAGAATGTCCTCGACGAAGCATCAGCCAGCGGCGTACCCGCGCATCTCAGCCTGCCTGTGAAAGTTTCGGGCACAGACGGCAACCGGCTGGCCGATCAGATCGAGTATACCCACCGTTCCGGACGCCTCGACGGCTACACCATATATGAGACCGCCGCCCTTTACGACAGGCACCAAAGGGGCCCCGACGGCCGCCTGCATTTCCTTCCCGGCCTCACCGAACCCGTACGCGCCCGCGCCCAAAAACTGGGTCTGCCCTGATCCTGTCCCAATCCAGCCGTCAACTTTCCAAAGCTCATCGCGTTCTGTATCATCACTACCCTTTGAGTGACTAAAGGCTAGTACGCAGTTGTGTACATGTGTATGAATCGAATGATGTTAGTCCCTATTTGAGTAGCAGGGCGCACAGAAAAGTCCAGCCCACAAAAAAGCCTACCGCGTTTGCGGTAGGCTAGTCTGTGTGAGTGGATATTTTCGTTCTTTTTCGGGGAAGGGCTAGTTAAGGTGGTGGAGGTAAATTATGATAATTCCGCTCTTCTAGCCTTTCTTAACACCACTTCCTTCGTTCGGGGGATTTGTGGGAGGTTCTTTCGGGGTTGTTGGACCAGCAGTTATCTGATAGCCATGTTGCTGTGATGGGCCTGGCCTAGGTCGCCTTTCAGTGGTGACACGGCGAGGAATTGGCTGTGATTGTGAGCGTCTAGTTGGCCTGCTTCTTCTGCTCATAACTATTCTCTTGTAGGGGGACATAAGGCCAGAATTCGATTGTGCTGATTTCGTTGGAGGTAATCAGAACCCCTCTTTCCTTTAGAGGCTTCCAATTACCTTCACTACCTATATCATACATCCATTGAATATACAAGTCTCGATCTATTGGGTTAGATGAGGCAAAGGACTCGCTGCTCAGTATACCCCCAACCATATTGCCATTTTTGAGGGTTACGAGGACCCATTGTTCTTCTGTAGTGCTGGTGAATTTCCAATCCCATGCGGTGGGAATGGGATGGATCGTAGATAATTTAATCTTGCGAAGTAAGCCGCGCACAAAGTCTTTTTGGGTGTTAACTCCTAGAAGCACCCCGATTGTGATAGGCCCGACAATGAACACAAGAACAAAACCAAACCCAGACCATAAGCCTGCTATCGCCTCAGGTAAATATCGGATAACAATGGCGTTGTAAATGACTGAAATGGTCAGATAAGAAAGCAATCTCTCACCGTCTAGGAGTTGAGGGGTTGTCACGAATTGCGAGCGGACATATAAGGCGATAAAGCCGGGTATGAGATAGGCGAGGATTGAAGCAACGTCACCTGGGGTGAACGAAGTAGGCATTGTGTTTTGACCATTATCAAGTGGGGAGCGGTTAAGGGTTCAAGGGTAGCACAGGGGGCGGAGGATTGTCTACCTTCTCAGAGAAAGGAGGCGCGTTATTCCGAGATCAGTACGTTTGAATTCTTCAAGATGTTCCCACGTGAGGACATTGCCATCGAGTACCTTGAACACCCGCGGTGGGGGCGGGTCAATGACCGTACCGTGCTTCACAAAAAAGTACTTTCGGCAATCCTTGCACCTGTATTTCATCGTTGGATGCTTGGCTTCACTTACAATCTCACCCTCGCAATGAGCGCACCGCACGCCGTTCGGCCAGCGGCGTTCCTCAAGCCGCTTTTCGACCGCGTCACCATCAGGGAACATTCCGAATAGGTCAATCAGTGTGATACCCTTACTACAGTGCTTTGCTGGTCCCTTCTGTGTCATCTGCAATCTCCTTGCTGAACTGCTTGACTCCGCAATTATTGATTGCAATATACGCAATCAGCGAAGGGCTCTCAAGGTGTTTTTTCTCCTTTGGCATGTAATTCCCCCTAACAGTAGATTTGCCCTGATCCTGTCCATATCCAGCCAAACTCTTCGCCGCGAGCCGCGACGGAAGGGAGCCGAAAATGCCGCAGATCACCCTTGGTCAGCCCGTCCTGATCGACCAGGCCCCCGTTGGACTAAGAGAATGGGGCCCCTGGCAGTTCCCCAAACTTGAACGCCTGCCCGACGGCCGCATCCACCTCGAATTCCACGTCGAAGCCGATTCCGTCACCGCCTACGGCCTGCCCAACAGGCACGCGCTCTCTGCCGACGACGGCGAAACGTGGCAGGCGGTTGAAGGACGCGACGCCCGCGGCGGCCTGCCGCTGCCGAACGGGGACCGGCTCCTGCCTGTCCAGCTGCAGTCCCGCCCCCGTGCCGAGGTGACCTTGCCCGAACCCGTGCTGGTCCAGGAGGATGCGCCCACCCGCATAACCCACATCTATCGTGCTGACGACCTGGACGGGGAACTCTCCGGCTGGCGCTTCTTGCGCCGCCGCAGCGGGGAGGAAGAGTGGATCGAGGAAACCGGTACTGTGCGTATGCCCGGCGAAATCCGCATCGTCCGCGAAGCTGTCTACGCCTTCTGGCCCTCATTTAGTCATAGCCGGTTGCGGCTGGCGCCCGACGGCTCGCTCTGGTGCGCGCTGCATACAATGCGCATCGTCGCAGGCCAGGTTCAGACGGCCAACAACATCGTCTTTCTGCGATCGGTCGATCAAGGCTATGGTTGGGATCTGCTGGGCGAGATCCCGTACCGGCCCGACAGAGCGGCGGACCCGAATGCCGACCGGCGCAACGGCTTCACCGAACCGGAGTTCAACTTCATGCCGGACGGTTCAGTGCTGTGCCTGTTGCGCACGCATGACATCCTGGGGGTCGGTCCATCCTACTGGTCCCGCTCGCTGGACAGCGGCCGGAGCTGGAATCACCCGCGCGTGTTCGACGACCGCGGCGTCTGGCCGCGCATGTTGACCCTGAAAAATGGGGTGACGCTGGCCTCATACGGCCGGCCCGGACTCTTCGTTCGGGCCGCGGCGGACCCGGCCGGCCTTGCGTGGGAGCGGAGAGTGGCGGTGGTCGAGCCAGTCGAAAGGCGCCAGGATACCTGCTCCTATTCCGCCCTGCTTGCCCTGGACGGGGACACGGCGCTGCTGGCCTACTCCGACTTCAACTACCCGGACGCGCAGGGGCAAAAGCGCAAGAGCATCCTGGTGCGCACCGTGACGGCAAGCCCTTAGCCAGTCGGCTGATATAGTCTCTAGCCGCTGCCCAGACTCTCGACTGCGGCCCGCGTTGCCAGGCCGGGAACTGCGCCCAGTTTCTGACAAGCCAATGCCCCGCAGCGGTTGGCAAACGCAACCGCCGCCGCGAGACTCTTCCCTTCAGCCAGCGCCACCGCCAGGCCCGCGTTGAAGGCATCCCCCGCGCCGGTCGTGTCGACAACGTCAACCGGTACGGCTGCCGCCTCCGCCTGCCCATCTTCGGACAGAATCAGGGCGCCCTTCTCTCCCATCGTAACGATCAAGTTCCCAACCCCGCGGGCGCGCAGCTGCCTTGCCAGTTCGACCGTGTCTGAAGGGTCGTCCGGCGGCAGGCCCAGAAGAATGCGCAGCTCGGTCTCGTTGGGCGACAGGTAGTCCACGTTCTGCAGAACGCTCTCGCCGAGCGCAGTGGCCGGCGCCGGATTGAGGATCGTGCGCACGCCATGTTTCTTGCCCAGCGCCATCGCCCGCGCCGCAGCCTCCACCGGTATCTCCAGCACCGACATCACCACGTCACTGCGGGCAATCTGCTCTTCGACCTGGTCGACAAAAGCGCTGTCCATCAGCTCATTCGCGCCCATGTCGAGAATGATGCCGTTCTCGCCCTCGGGATTCAGAATAATGAAGCCGACGCCCGTAGCCATCGCCTCCGTCCGCTGCAAGTAGGTCGTATCGACGCCTTCCTGGGCGAATAGATCGACGGCTATCTCCCCCAGCCTGTCGTCGCCGATGATGCCGGCAAAGTGGGCCTGCGCCCCCAGCCGCGCGACGCCGACCGCCTGGTTCGAACCCTTGCCGCCCGGCCCCATGTCAAAGTCTGAACCGACCAGCGTCTCGCCAAAGACCGGCATACGCTGCGCCCGCAGGGTCATGCCAACGGCAAAGCTTCCGACAACGGTAATCACGGCAGCCCGACCTCCTCCGCTTTGGCGATCATGGCGTCTGCAACCTCGCGGATGTCGGCCCGTTCCGCGTCGGTGGCCGCCGCGATCTCCTCTACGACCAGTTCGTCGCAGCGCCTGTGCAGGCCGTCCATGTCGGGGATGCGGTCGGGGAACTTCCCGTGGAGTGCTGTGTGCCAGCGCTTTCCGTAGGCGGCGTGTATCGTCTCGTCAGCCCAGTCGAACTCCATGTCATGCTGGCTCATCCTGTCCTGGTACTGCTCGAAAGCTTCCGCCCGTTTGACCTTGTTGCCGATGTTCTTTGTTTCAAAATAGTGCAGCATGCCCAGGCGAATGATCGGCTCCTGCCCGGCCGCGCTGTCATAAATGTAGCTGCCCAGCGGCATCTCATGCAGTGCAAAGCCCCAAGTGCGCAGCCTTTCATAGCCCATCAGCACGTGCCGGCTTTCGTCGTAGGTCCAGCGCGCCGCGTCGTAAATGTACTCCCAGTCAAGGTCCTCGGCGAAGGCGTGCAGAATTGCGCCGCCCGTCTCCACCGCCCAAACTTCATTCAGATGACTGACGCCGCTCCGCAGCTGCAGATTGATCCCCTCACCGTAAGCAAAATCGGGATCGACGATGTCGGGCCAGTAGTAGTGACAGAGATGGAAGCGGGGGTCTCTCGCCGGGACTTCCGCCAGCTTGAAGGGACGGCGTCCGGGCAGATCGTGCCCCGTGTGCGCCGCCTGGGGCGCTTCCAGCGTCAGTCCCCCGACCTGTTCCAACCGTTCCGCTAAAGCCGCGGCCCAGCTCTCCGCCTCCTGCCGCAGTCCGGGTTCAGAACCGGCCATTGCCCCGGCCTGCCCCTCCAGCCAGGCGATCTGCGCCTCTTTCTCCTCGATCGCCAGGTTAAGGGCGCGCAGAATCGGACCGTCGCTGAGGTCATCGGCGCAACCGGCGTAACTTCGATAGGCTGACAGCAGCGCGGGCTTGAAAACCCGGGCAAGCGCCAGAATGAAGGCCTGCGCGCTGGGCGCGTCAACTGATCCGTCGAAGACCTCGACCAGGGGGGCGTCTTCGCCGACTTCAAGCATGCGCCTCGGGTATCGCAGCTCAAAGACCCGTTCGCGCAGCGCATGAGCCGTCAGCGTATCCTGCCACGTGTAACGCGGCAGCGTCATCTTCGCTTCCAGCGCGGCGATGCCGGCCAGCCAGGCCGACTGGCTGATGATCAGTGACCGCTCGCACAGATAGAAGCGCTTGAGAATGGTCGCCGCGTCCAGGCGCAGAAAACGTGCGCGGGAGTGCTCCCCCGGCAGATAGCGAACACCTTTGTCAGTCATCATCTCCCCTATACGCGCCGCGGCGCCTACCCCTTGACCGCGCCGGCCGTCAGCCCGCTGATCATGTAACGTTGCAGGAACAGGAAGAAGATGAGGCCCGGCACGATGATCAGCACCGCCATCGCCATAATGTTGCCCCATACCACCGAACCGGCGATACCCACAAAGAAGTTGATGCCGACCGAGAGCGGGTACTTCTCCTGGTCCTTCATCATCGTCAGCGCAAACATGAACTCCTGCCACGCGATCGTAAACGCGAAAAGCGCCACCGCCGCGATGCCGGGCGCCGCCACCGGCAGAAAGACCCGGCGAATCGCCCCCACCCGACTACACCCGTCGATCATCGCCGAGTCTTCCAGCTCGCGCGGAACCGTGTCGAAATAGCCCTTGAGCATCCACGTCGAAAACGGCAGCGCCCCCATCGTATAGACGATGATCAGACCCGCATACGTGTTCACCAGGTTGAGTCGCGTCAACGTGACGAAGAGCGGGATCAGCATCAGCACGCCCGGAAACATCTGGCCGGCGATCAGCCAGACGCCCAGCGAACGGCGCATGCGAAACTGAAACCGGGAAAGCGCGTACGCGCCCAGCGTTGTCAGCACCAGCGCCAGCAAAGTCGTGACGGTGGCGATATAAAGGCTGTTCAGAAAATAGCGCCCGGCCGGTGTCTCGTTGAGTACGTAGTTGTAATTCGCCAGGGTCGGTTCCTGGGGAATAAGAACCGGAATCCGCGTAAAGATCTCTGGCCGCGCCTTGAATGAACTTGTCAGCATCCAGAAAAAGGGAAACGCGGTAAAGGTGCTGATGATGAGCAACCAGGCATACGCCAACACATAGCGGACAAGCCGGCGGCGGACGAACTGTTCCATGAATGCCTCTCCTATTCGACGTCTTCCAGCACCTGCCGCGTATAGAGCGTGATCGGCAGCAGCAGCAGTATCAGCATGATCACCCCAACGGCCGAAGCGTAGCCTATCTTGAAAAAGCGGAAGGCGTTCAGGTAGGACATGATTGAGAGCAGCATCGTTGTATCGCCCGGGCCGCCCCCCGTGAGGACATAGACGCTGTCGAAATGATTAAACGCCCAAATCGTGGTCAAGAGGATGGCGATCTTGCCAACCCGGTTGAGGAGCGGAACCGTTATGTAACGAAAGCGCCCCAGGACGCCGGCGCCGTCGATCGCGCCCGCCTCGTAGAGCTCCTCCGGCACCGTCTGTAGTCCTGCCAGCAGCATCACCACCGAGAAGGGAAGAAGCTTCCAGATAGCCACGATCATCGTCGCGGCCAGGGCCGTGTTCTTGTCGCCCAGCCAGCCGATCTGGCGGTCGATGAGGCCGATTTCCATCAAAGCGTAGTTCAGCATCCCGAAATGCGGGTCGAAAATCCAGCGCCAGGTCAGTGCCGCAACCACCGCGGGGCACACCCAGGGAATCAGGGCGAGACCCCTGAACAGACCCCGCAATGGGATATTCTCATTCAGCGCGATCGACGTGAACAGTCCCAGCACATAGGTAATCACGACGATGCCGACAGTCCAGATTATATTGTTGGCCAGCGCTCCCCAGAATAGCGTGTCGTTCGTCGTCAATTCGATGAAATTTAACGTGCCAACCAGGGTTGTGTCTTTGTTGTAGAGATTGTACTGGGTGAAGGCGAGATAGATCCCGCGCAAGAGCGGATACACCGTCAAAAGCAATAGGGGAATGACGGTTGGCAGCAGGTAATAGTACGGCGTAATGTGGCGGTTGCTCAGGCGGCGCGAAAGGCGTTCAAGCCCTTCGGGCATGGGTACGGACAGCGATTTCGTAGACACTTATGCCTCCAACCGGGCTTCGGGTCAAAACAGTAGACAGGGGCAGCCCCTGTCTACTGTACATCCAGCGCCCTAGACCTGGTACTCTTGCAGAATCTTCGTTCCTTCGACCTCCAGAAGATCGATCAGTTCGTCGAGCGTCATTTCATTCTGCAGATACTTCTGGATGTTCGGTCCCAGCAGACGGTCATCGAACTCAGCCCAGGCCGGATGCTTGGGGTAACCGACGCCATGCTCCACCTCGCGCAGCGCCACGTCCCAGGAATGCTCCGTCGTCGTAAACCGGGGATCCTCCATCGCCTTTACGCTTGTCGGGAAGAGCCAGTCTCCGTAGGCGATGGCCGAGGAATTCTCGTCGTTGGACAGCCACAATACGACCTCCCAGGCGGCATCGACCGTACCTCTGCCCGTCGAGTCCGTGGCAACAGACCAGGTCTGCGGTTCGCTGCTGTTTGCGTGGCGCTTGTAGTGGGGAAGCGGCACCATGTGCCACTCGAACTCCGGTTCGGCCTCCATCACGATCCGTCTGGCCCAACAGCCGGTCTGGCGCATCGTATAGATGCCCAGCCCGAACGCTTCCAAAGTGTTGGAGCCGCCGAAACTTTCCTGGGAAAGGATCTCGTCCACCCAGAGCATGTCATGCCACAGCTGCAGGGCTTCGCGCGCCGGCTGCACGTCGATCTCCCAATTCTGTCCCGAGCCGCCCATCACCTCCGCGCCGGTCTGCCACATCCACGCGATGATGTCCTCGGTCGTCTGTGTCGCCGTGAGGTTGGCGGCCAGTCCGTAATACTCCGGCGGGCTGGTGAGCTCCTTGGCGGCCGGAATGAAATCGTCCCAGGTCCAGCCATCGAGGGGCAGTTCAAATCCTGCCTCGTGGAATCGGTCCGCATTCACGTACATCGTCCCGACTTCCCAGCACCAGGGCACACTGAAAATCTTGCCGTCCAGGGGCGAAACCGCCGCGTCAAGAGCCTTGGGATGTGTTGTTTCCACCAGCCCTGAGTTATTTATCAGCTCGGTCAGATCCAGGTATCCGCCCTGCGTTCCGTACTCGTTCGCCCATGCCGTGATGCCGTGAACGATATCAGGCGTCACCCCACCGGCAATCGACGTAGTAAGGTAGTCGCGCGCCTGGCCCCAACCACCCTGGATGTATTCAGCGGTTATGCGGCTGCCATGCTCGGCATTCCAACCGTCAATCGCGGCCTGTGCGGCCTCAACCGCGCCCGGCTGCCACACCAGCGTGTAGAACTGCACGGTCTGAGGTTCCGCCCCCCCTTCCATATCTCCGGCGCCCTCTTGGGGCGCGACCGGCGCGGCGCAGGCCGCGAGTGCAACCCCGGCTGCGGACAGGCCAGCCATCTGCAGAAAGTTCCGACGACTCAATCTTGTTTCGTTCACGTTCGACCTCCTCTGGTCGGTGTTGGGCGCTGACTCAGCAGCGCCTTGGCGCGAGAAAGTGAATAAAGTCGGCCCCGTGGGCTCCCGAAGGACACAGCCTGGACATTAGGTGATGCTACATGTTGGGAAAGTAGTATAGATAGCCAAATTCTGATTGTCAATCCCTCTCTCCTCTCACCTCACAGTACTCCTCGCCGCCCCTCTCTCACCTCTCTCCTCTCCGCTCACTCCTCGCCGTTCCCCTCACTCCTCTCTCCTCTCCGCTCACTCCTCGCAGTTCCCCTCACTCCTCGCCGTCCCTCCCCTCTCTCCTCACCGTTCCGCACACGCCGCCGTTTCTCACTTCTCTCTCCTCTCCGCTCACTTCTCGCAGTTGCGTTGGTAGAAAACCTGTGTTACTCTTTGCCTGATTCCGATACTGATGCACTGGCCTGCGCCCAAACGCTCGCCCCTGCAGTCCACGAGGTCTGGTCTCGTGATAGTTTCGTTATATCACTGGTCCGGGCCTTTCCGCGTTCTGTACTACCGAAGCGGCCCGGCCCCAACCACCATTTCCCCGGCCGGCCGCACACACAGCCGCTGGCCGACACATGCCAAGGAGTAATGTCCAAAATGCGCTGCACAGGAATCAGAAAAGACGGCCAGCCCTGCCAGGCCAACGGCCTCGAACAGTACGGCGGTCTCTGCCTCGCGCACGGCGCCCCGCCCGAACAGGCCCGCGAATGGCGTTCCCTCGGCGGCAAAAACTCCGCCGCCGCCGTCCGCTTCGCCAAAAACATCCCCGAACCTTTCCAA
>JAJEDJ010000019.1 GCA_022821545.1 Caldilineaceae bacterium | reverse complement strand
CCCCAAACTCTCACACTCTCTCGCACAACGCCCCCAAACCGCCGCACCACCAAAAACTGAAAACCAAAAACTAAAAACTGCCCTTCCAGCCGCCGTTCAACCTCTTGACACACTGAACCGGCCTGTGCTAACCTTCCCTTGGCAGCACCTTAGAAACTGACTTCTCTTATCCAGAGTGGGGTGAGGGACCGGCCCAATGATCCCCCGGCAACCTGCCGGAGTCCCGGCTCTCGGTTGCTGACCGGTTGACGGCGCCTCGGACCAAATGGCCCGCTGAGCGCACTGCATGCCCTGTTCCTTAGCCGCCGTCTCCGCTCAGTTCCGCTGGGTCTCCTCCGAACGCGCCAATTCTAACGAGCCTGTTGCGGCTCGAAAAATGAGATCGACCTGCAAACGCCAACCCCTCTGGACTGACCCGGAGGGGTTTCCTTTTGGCGAACGGAGTGCCCTATATGCGCACCGTCTACTGGCAGGACGGACAAGTAAAAATGATCGACCAGCGGCTGCTTCCCGGCGAAGAACAGATCGCCGAATTCGCCACCGTCCCGGAAGTCGCGCGCAGCATCAGTGAAATGTACGTCCGCGGCGCGCCCGCCATCGGCGCCACCGCCGCCTACGGCATGGCCCTGGCCGCCCACCTCAGCCAGGCCGGTGATTCGGACGGCCTCCTCAATGACCTGAGACAGGCGAAGCAAACGCTGGACGCGGCAAGGCCCACCGCCGTAAACCTGAGCTGGGCCACGCGCAGGCTCCTCACCCTGGCGGAGCAGATTGCCGGGGAAGCGCCGGCCGGCCAGGGCACTGCCCGCACGCTGAAGGAGGCCCTGCTGGCCGAGGCCCAAGCCCTGGCCGACGAAGACGTCAGGATCAACCGGCGCATGGGCTTTAACGGCGCCGCTGTCGTGCCCGAAGGCGCCAACCTTCTCCACCACTGCAACACCGGTTCACTGGCCACCGTGGACTTTGGCACCGCGCTCGGTGTCATCTACGCCTGCCAGGAACAGGGCAAGAACATCCATGTCTGGGTGGACGAGACCCGACCCCGCCTCCAGGGCGCCCGCCTGACCGCCTGGGAGCTTATGCGGGCCGAAGTGCCCATGCACCTCATCGCCGACAACGCCGCCGGCCACCTGATGCGCACCGGCCAGGTCGACGTCGTCGTCTTCGGGGCCGATCGCGTCGCCGCCAATGGCGACGTAGCCAACAAGATCGGCACCTACAAGATCGCCGTCGTTGCCAGGGAGAACGGTATACCCGTCTACTGTGTCGCCCCCACCAGCACCGTGGATCTCGACCTTCCCGACGGTGACGTCATCCCGATCGAAGAACGGGGCCCCGAAGAGGTCGTCGAAATCGGCGCACGGTCAGTCGCGCCCGCCGGCGTGCCTGTATACAACCCGGCCTTCGACATAACGCCCCACCGCTACCTGACCGGGATCGTTACCGAGGAAGGAATCTGCTATCCCCCGTTCGACCAGAGCTTGCGCAACGCCGTCGAAAAAGGACGGGCCGCTATCGAGGCGGAGAGATCTGAAAGAAGGGTGCCATGAGCAAACCGCGCCGGATTGAACGCATCTGCGTCTTTTGCGGGTCCAGCGCCGGGGTCGACGAACAGTATTCGCGGCTGGCGGCCGACCTGGGAACTGAAATTGCCGGGCGAGGTTACGAGCTCGTCTATGGCGGCGGCAACCTGGGCCTGATGGGCGCCGTCAGCAGGGCGGCCTACAACGGCGGCGCCAAAGTCTACGGCATCATACCGGGGCCTCTTGCCGCCAAGGAGATTGCGGGCGAGACCATTGGCACAATCGAGGTGGTCGAAACCATGCACCAGCGCAAAGCCCGCATGGCTGAGCTCGCCGACGCTTTCGTCACCTTGCCTGGAGGAATCGGCACGCTGGAAGAGCTGTTTGAAACCATCTCCTGGATCCAGCTGGGCATTCACAGCAAGCCAATGGGCATGCTCAATG
Source organism: Caldilineaceae bacterium (assembly GCA_022821545.1). Classification (GTDB taxonomy): domain Bacteria; phylum Chloroflexota; class Anaerolineae; order Caldilineales; family Caldilineaceae; genus Bin5. The sequence goes on along the minus strand of JAJEDJ010000019.1, from coordinate 66,911 downwards.
TATGCGGCTTCTTCGATTCCCTTCTGCAGTTGCTTGCCCACCAGATCGATCAGGGGTTCATCGCCGCCAGGTATCGCGGCCTGCTCGTCGTCGAAGAAGAGCCCGGCGCGCTGATAGATCGCCTGCTCCTCCACGAAACGCCCAAGAGTTCAGTCCGGTGGATCACCCCTGCGCAGGCCTGACCGCCCTTCGATTCCCCATCAACCCACCCTCACTTCAGAACAGCAACGCTTGTCTACCTGTAACCGTCTGAACCACTCTTCGATCGGGTACCCAATGAGAATCGTCGTCTCCGGCTCCATTGCCTATGACTACCTTATGTCCTTCCCCGGACGCTTCACCGACCAGATAATTGCCGAAAAACTGACAAGTCTGAGCGTCAGTTTTCTCGTAGAAGACATGGTTCGCCAGCGGGGAGGCACAGCCGCCAATATCGCCTACTCCCTTAAGCTCCTCGGCGGCGATCCGATACTCTTTGGAACCGTAGGCCAGGACTTCGGCGACTACAAGGCCTGGCTGGACCAGCACGGCATCCGCACCGACCATATCGTCGAAATCCCCGACAAATTCACCGCCAGCTTCTTCGTAAGCACCGACGAAGAGCAGAACCAGATCGCCAACTTCTACTCCGGCGCAATGAGCGACTGCCGCGATGTCTCCCTCGCCGACCACGGTCTCACCGACGCCGACGTCGTCATCATCAGCCCCAACGATCCCCAGGCCATGCTCAACTTCGCGTCGGAGTGCCGCGATCTGGGCGTCCCATTTGCCTACGACCCCAGCCAGCAGACCGCCCGGTTGAGCGGAGAAGACCTCCGCGAAAGTATTCCCGGCGCCGCCTGGCTGATGGTCAACGACTACGAAATGGCGGTAATCGAAGACAAGACCGGCTGGTCGAAACAGACGATTCTCCAGGAGGTCGGCACCCTCATCGTCACCGAAGGCCGGGCCGGCAGCCTGATCCATCACGAGGGCCGGGAGATCCACATCCCGATTGCGCCGCCCCAAAAAGTGGCCGAGCCGACCGGCGCCGGCGACGCCTACCGCGGCGCCTACTTCGCCGCCCACAGCGCCGGACTGCCGCTCGAAGTCTGCGGCCGCGTCGGCGCACTGTGCGCCACCTACGTTCTGGAGCAGTTCGGCACAACCAATCACCGCTTCACGCCCCAGGAATTCGCCCTCCGCTACGAGCAGACCTTCGGCGAAAAGCTGCTCTGGGGAGAGCCGGCCTGAACAGCGTCGCGCCCGCCCTGGAAAAAGATGGATCGCTTGCATCCGCTTTGTATTCAGACCAGCATAATTTGGTTGCCATATCCATCTGTGAGAAGCTAGAAGTTGTAACACATGGTCGACTCTTTGAAGAACTCAAAGTGGCAATAACGAGTGACATGAAGCAAAATTCAGTATAGTGAATGTGCTAAGGAGAAGGCATGAAAAAGTCTTCCGACACCAAACGACTTGAGTTGTCCGTCTCAAACTTCGGCCCGGTTTCCGAGGCATTGATCGAGTTGCGTCCCTTGACCATTTTTGTGGGTCCAAGTAATACTGGCAAATCGTATTTAGCTTCATTGATCTATTCCTTGCACAATTCATTGAATGGCTTCCACGGTCAACCCAACAACTGGCCGTTTCTTCCCGAACAATTCTGGGCAGGTCGGCTAAATGAGATGCAGTCGCAAAGCTATAAATTGTCGGAAGACAATGCGAGAGACATCATGAGTTGGTTTGGCGAAGCGAAAGATGGAGCGCTTTTTTCTGAAGAGGAAGAACCTGGGCTCCTTAAATTGCCAGAATCTGTCTCGGCGCTGGTGAGGCCGCTACTTCGTGATGAATTCATTCTTGGTGCAAATCTTGACGACGAACTTGCGAGGTGTTTTGGTGTCGATCAAACTGTGGATTTGCGTCGATATGGTAGAGGTATTGAATCTCATTTCAATCTACAAGGATTCTTGCCTACTGAAGAACATGGACGCTCCCCCTTTTCGTACAATTTCAGTTTGACGAAACAAGGGGCTGAAATGAGTGCTTCCATTCCAGAGGAACCTTGTCTACAGGCCGATGTCAGGAATTTTAGAGATAACTTTAGATTTCATTGGCTCCGTGAAGAGCACTGGCCCGAGGATGTGCCTGAGGTAGTTTTCGGATCTGTTCAACTTCTCATCGCGCTGTCAAGGGCTGTTTTCTCCGGTTTGGTAGATCCGGTAAGCCGACCTGCCTACTATCTTCCCGCCGGACGTGCAGGGGTCATGCACGCGCATCAGGTGGTTGTTAGGTCACTCATTGCCGGAGCATCACGAGCAGCTTTACGCCCTGATCCAAATATAGCGGTCCTGTCCGGAGTACTTGGAGACTTCCTCGATCAATTGGTTTCACTCGCAAGTCGTTCCCCTGACGCAAGTGAAGATTATGCTTTTTTGGCCAAACGGCTTGAACACTCAATGATCCAGGGGTCCGTCTATGTAGACAGATCGACCAATATTGACTATCCATCATTCTCCTATAGGCCAGAAGGTTGGGATCGTAATCTCCCTCTTATAAATACTTCGTCAATGGTATCTGAATTGGCGCCCGTAGTTCTGTATCTTCGCCATCTCGTGAAAGAAGGAGACTTGCTGATTGTTGAAGAACCCGAAGCGCACCTTCACCCTGAAATGCAAGCAGTCTTCACACGCCAACTCGTTTCAGCTGTACAGTCTGGCGTAAGGATCCTCTTCACGACCCACAGCGAGTGGATCCTGGAAGAACTTGCAAATCTGGTAAAGCTATCGGAACTTCCAAATGAGAGTCGAAAGGGAATAGCGAGCCCAGATACTGCTCTAAGTCCTGACCAATTGGGGGCTTGGTTTTTCGAACCCAATGAAGAAGCGGGGGGTTCGGTCGTTCGTGAGATAACACTTGACGAGGAGTTGGCGACACTTCCAGCTGGCTTCGGCCGGGTAACTCAGGAACTTTACAATAGGTGGGTGGAGATTTCGGCCAGAATTGAAGAGGGAGGAGAGTAGTGTTAGCGGAACAGAAAGTTCGAGAAGGCACTGACGAAAGATGCCATACGGAAATTTGTTGCGACCGCGGATGCTCCCTATCGATGGAAAATGCGCCAGAGACTTTTGTTTTGCTTGGTTTAGAACGCGATGGAACTCCCGTTCATCCAGACGAACCGCGTTGCGATTTCCTATTCGTTGGTGGTGGAAGAGACAATTCATTTGAGTGGGTCGCACCTATTGAATTGACCAAGAGCCCCCCTAGAGCAAGTAAATTCCTCCCTCAACTCCGGACAGGTGCGTCTGTAGCAGAGAGACTCATTCCTGGAGATGCCAAAGTGAGATTTCGCCCCATTGCGGTTCATGGCAGAGAGCTTCACAGGGCAGAAAGAGTGAAGTTTCTCGACCCCTGCAACCACATTGAGTTCCATCGTCGAAAGTTCCCGATTACGTTAGCGGAATGTTGTTCCCACTTAGCCGATGTGCTAAGTGACTAGAGGTGTATGCGAGCGAGGGAGTAATGCTACGCTCGAACTCCAAAATTTCCTCCATATCTATACACGCAACGTTCGTGAGGAGTTCCTTTTCCAATGAAAGAGGTAGTTCAGAGCAAAAACTACGACATTGCCGACATAAACCTGGCCGAACGCGGCCGCTTTCGCATGCAATGGGCCGCCAAAGAGATGCCCGTCCTCGACCTGCTCGAAGAACGCTACCGCCGCGAACGCCCTTTTGAAGGCGTACGCATGGCCGCCGCCATGCACGTCACCAGCGAAACCGCCAACCTGATGCGTATCCTCATCGCCGGCGGCGCCGAAATCGCCCTCTGCGCCAGCAATCCCCTCAGCACACAGGACGACATCGCGGCCGCACTCGTCTCCTACTACGAAATCCCCGTCTTCGCCATAAAAGGTGAAACGACGGCCCAGTACAACGCCCACCTCAACGCCGCACTCGATACAAGACCCAACCTGACCATGGACGACGGCATGGACCTCGTGGCCATGCTCCATACCCAGCGCAGCAGCCTCCTCGACGGCGTAATCGGGGGCACCGAAGAGACCACCACCGGCGTCATCCGTCTCAGGGCAATGGCGGCACAGGGCGAGCTGGCCTTCCCCGTCATCGCCGTCAACGACGCCATGACCAAGCACTTCTTCGATAACCGCTACGGCACCGGCCAGAGCACACTCGACGGCATCATCCGCGCCACCAACGTGCTCATGGCCGGCAAGACCTTCGTCGTCGGCGGCTACGGCTGGTGCAGCAAGGGCATCGCCATGCGCGCCAGCGGCATGGGCGCCAACGTCATCGTCACCGAAGTCGATCCCCTCCGCGCCCTGGAAGCGGTCATGGACGGTTTCCGCGTGCTGCCTATGTCCCGGGCAGCCAGTTCCGGCCAGATCTTCTGCTCCGCCACCGGCGACATAAACGTCATCGACCGCCACCACATGGAACAGATGCGGGACGGCGCAATCCTCGCCAATAGCGGACACTTCGACGTCGAGATCAACCTGAAAGCCCTCGAATCAATGTCCGTCAAGATCACGCGCGTGCGCGACTTTCTCGACGAGTACACGCTCGAAGACGGCCGCCGCATCTACGTTGCCGGCGAAGGCCGCCTCGTAAACCTGGCCGCAGCCGAAGGCCACCCCAGCGCCGTAATGGACATGAGCTTCGCCAATCAGGCCCTGGCCGCCGAATACCTGCTCAAAAACAGCGGCGAAATGAGCGGCAACGTCTACGATATGCCCGAAGAGCTGGACCGCGAAATCGCGGCCCTGAAACTCCGGGCCATGGGCGTGGAAATCGATACGCTCACCGCCGAACAGGAAGCCTATCTCAACGAGTGGACCCTTGGTACAGCGGAATAGGACCGTCGCACGCCGCCGCTGAGGCGGCGGGCAGGAGAAATGCAAATGAGCAGCACCTTCATGACCGCGCCTTCCCTTCTCTTCACCAGCGAGTCGGTGACGGAGGGTCACCCCGACAAGATGTGCGACCAGATCAGCGACGCCGTCGTTGACGCCGTCATCTGCCAGGATCCCCAGGCGCGTATCGCTTGCGAGGCCGCCGTCAAAACGGGATTTGTAATTCTCCTCGGTGAAATAACGACCACCGCTTCAGTGAACTACGATGAACTCGTACGCAAGGTCGTCAAGGAGATCGGATTCGACAACAGCGCCAAGGGCTTCGACGCCGACACCTGCGGCGTGCAGGTCGCCATTGCATCGCAGTCGCCCGACATCGCTCTCGGCGTGAACCGGGCCCAGGAGTTCAAGAACGACACCATGGACAGCGAGGAGGATGAGATCGAGTCGGTCGGCGCAGGCGACCAGGGCATGATGTTCGGCTTCGCCTGCAATGAGACCGACTCGCTGATGCCCCTGCCCATCTACCTGGCCCATAAACTCAGCCGCCGCCTTGCTACCCTTCGCAAGGGCGGCGAACTGCCCTGGCTCTGCCCCGACGGCAAATCGCAGGTGACGGTGGAATACAGTTACGGCAGGCCGAAACGCATCCACACCGTCCTGATCAGCACGCAGCACCTTCCCAACGTCTGCCAGGAAGAGATCGAGCGCCAGGTAACTGAACATTGCATTATCCCCTCCCTGCCCGGGGAACTCGTCGATGATAAAATGCTGGTCTACGTGAACCCGACCGGCCGCTTCGTCGTCGGTGGTCCCATGGGCGACGCCGGCCTCACCGGCCGCAAAATAATCGTCGACACCTACGGCGGCATGGGCCGGCATGGCGGCGGCGCCTTCAGCGGCAAAGACTGCACCAAAGTAGACCGCAGCGGCGCTTACGCGGCCCGCTGGGTCGCCAAAAACATCGTCGCCGCCGGCCTCGCCGACCGCTGCGAAATCCAGATCGCCTACGCCATCGGCGTGGCCAGGCCGCTGAGCGTCAACGTCGAAACATTCGGCACAGGCACGACCGGTGATGAAGAGATCGAAAAACTGATACACCAGCACTTCGACCTGCGGCCCGGCGCCATCATCCGCGATCTCGACCTGCGCCGTCCAATCTACCGGCAGACCGCCGCCTACGGACATTTCGGCCGCGACGACATCTCTCTGCCCTGGGAACGTACCGACAAGGCCCACCTCTTGCAAAAGGCCGCAGCCTGAACCGCCCCCCGGACATGGAAACGCAACAGCGGATAAACGATGCCCCGCTAACCCTTCGCGGAATGCCGGTGACAGTCTGGTACATCGTAACCGGCTCGACCGGGCTGGCCATCATCGTGATCCTTGTAATGGTCTTACTGGGCTATCGCGACGGCCTCACGCGCGCTGAAGCGCACGCGCGGCAACAGGTCGGCATTCTCCTGCAGCGCGCTTCGGACATGCGGGACGCCGGCATGTACAACGAAGCCCGCGCCGTCTACGAGCGGATAATAGAGGTCGACCCGCAAAACGGCGCGGCCCACAGCGCACTCCTGGCCCTGGACGCGACCGAGCCCGTCGAGACCGTTCCGCAGCCGGTCGCCGAGCCGGCCGCCGTCGACGTCGAGTGGGCCGGGGCTGTTGCCCTGTTTGAAGAGGGCCGTTGGCAGGAAGCCATCCAGCGCCTGTCGCTCGTACAGACCATGCAGCCCGATTACAAAGTCGTTGAACGCGACCAGCTGCTCTTCTTTTCCTACGTCGAGCTGGCCAGGGCAGTGGTCGCCGAGGGAAACCTGGAAGAGGCCGTGCAGCTGTTTGACAGCGCCCTCGAAGTGGACCCGGACAACGCGCTGGTCCGGCAGGAACGGCACATGATCGCCCTGTACGTCGATGTCAAGACCTATTGGGGCGCAGACTGGGCCAGGGTGATTCGTCTCCTGGAAGATCTCTACCGTATTGACCCCGACTATCGCGACGTTCAGTACCTGCTGCAGAGGGCGCACGTCCAGCTGGGCGAAGGCTTCGCCCGCGCCGAGAATTGGTGCGCCGCCGCCGCCGCATACACGAGCGCTATCGCCGTGCTGGACTGGCTTGAACTGCGAGGAAGGCGCGACGAGCTGGTCTCAAACTGCGGCAACGCAAATGGCGGCTAGAACTGCCGTCCACCCCCGAAATTGTTTCTTCGCCGGATTTGGGCTATAATCCTTTGACGCGGAACCGGGGAGTAGCGCAGTCTGGTAGCGCACAGCGTTTGGGACGCTGGGGTCGGAGGTTCAAATCCTCTCTCCCCGACTTGCGGGTATAGCTCAATGGTAGAGCGCCGGCCTTCCAAGCCGACGATGTGGGTTCGATCCCCACTACCCGCTCTCAGCCCTTCTTCCCAAAGTTGGATCGGTAGCTCAATGGCAGAGCAAGGAGCTCATAACTCCTGGGTTACAGGTTCGAGTCCTGTCCGATCCACACGCCGCCTTCCTCCTTCGCCCGCCTGACGGATGCCGCCCCTCCCACAGGATCTCCTGAACTGCTCCCCTTGCGCTCAGTTCGCGCCAGGCTGCGCGCGTCACCGGCGCGCACGGCCGTCCCTGCACATATGCTCATCGAGTCTGCTTCGGGAACCGCGTTCGGGAATCCGTCGTTTATACTGCGTCGTCTAAGCCAAGTCGTTCATGCTGCGTCGTCCATGCCAAGTCGTCCATGCCGTGTAGTCTAAGCCAAGTCATTTGTGCTAAAATGCGCCGGGGCCGAATTGCACGCCCTTTATCCAGCCAGGCCGGCGCCGTCTATTGTGAGAATACATGATGAACCAAGCGGTAACAGAAACTGGAATTGATGAATTCCCGGACGGCTTCCGCAGCGGATTCATCGCCGTGATAGGACGTCCAAATGTCGGCAAATCGACCCTCCTGAACAACCTGCTCGGCCAGAAAATCGCCATCACCAGCGACAAACCGCAGACAACCCGCGACCAGATCCTCGGCATCCGCACCGATGCCGGCGCCCAGTTTATCTTCCTCGACACGCCCGGAATCCACCAGCCCCGCAACAAGCTCGGCAAACACATGGTTAACGTGGCCGAACAGGCGATTGCCAGCGATTCGGACGTAATTCTGTGGCTGGTGGACATTACCACGCCCCCCACCGACGAGGACCGCTATATCGTCGAACGGCTCAAGGAGGTGCTCGAAGCAGCCGGTGAGCTGCCCTTCCTGCTGCTCGGCGCAAATAAGGTCGACAGCCTCGCCGGCGCCCCCGTCGAGGATCGGAAGCGCGAGTACCAGGCTCTCCTCCGCTGGCTGACCGTAGCCGGCGGAGGTCAGGAGTCCGTCCCCGTGTTGACGCTGAGCGCCGCAACCGGGGATGGCGTGGAAGCGCTTGTCGCCGCGCTGGCAGAGCTTCTCCCTCCCGGCCCCCTCTACTACCCGAGCGAACAGGTCACCGACCTGTCGATGCGATTCATCGCTGCCGAAATCGTTCGTGAAAAAGCCCTCAGTCTTCTGCGTCAGGAGATCCCGCACAGCCTGGCCGTATCCGTGACCGAGTGGAACGAGCGCAGCGCCGAGATGACACATATCGCCGCCACGCTCTACGTGGAGCGCCACAGCCAGAAGGGCATCGTATTGGGCGGCAAAGGCTCCATGATCAAGAAAATCGGCCAGGCCGCCCGCCCGGAAATCGAAGAAATGGTCGGAACTCGCGTCTACCTGGAGCTCTGGGTGAAGGTATTGCAGAAGTGGCGCCGCAAGGAGAATCTCCTGAGGCGGCTTGGGTATCACATGTAGGTAGCTCATGAGCGGGGCACGCTTGCAGCCGGCCCATTGCCGGCCCATTGCCGCCCCGCCGCGGCGTCCAAAAGCCGCCCTCTGCCTCCTCCCCTTGCTTTGGATTCAAAGTACGCGCTGTGATATGATCGGCCCATGATCGCACCATTTTTGTGCCAGGGTTAACTGATGAATCCCCACACGATTCGCGTTCTCGAATACGACAAAATCCTGCAGCGGCTGGCTACCTTTTGCGCCTTCGAAGGCGGCGCCGAACTGGCCTCTTCCCTCCTTCCCAGCGACGACCTGCGTACAATCAACGACTGGATGGAGCAGACCGGCGAAGCCTGCCGTCTCCTTGACCAGAAGACCGACATCTACTTTGGCGGTGTCTACGACCTGCGCGCCCTCGTCGCCAAGTCCGAACGCGGCAGCATCCTGATTCCAACCGAACTGGTCGAGGTTCGCACGACCCTGATGCGCGCCCGCACGCTTCGCAATACCTTGACCCGTCTCAACCGTCAATTTCCGCGACTGGCCGACATTGCTTTCTCCATCGAGCCCTGTGAACACGTGATCGGCGAAATCAGCCGTTGCATCAACGACCGCGCCGAGGTCGTCGACAGCGCTTCCCCGGAGCTGGGCCGGATCCGCGCCCAGCTGCGCGTCGCGCAGGACAGGCTCCTCAGTACACTGGACAGACTGGTCCAGAACACTGAAATCATCCCCTTTCTGCAGGAATCAATCGTCACCCAGCGCCAGGGCCGCTATGTCATTCCCGTGCGGTCCGAGTATAAGGGGCAGGTGCAGGGCATCGTTCACGACCAGTCTGCGAGCGGCGCCACCTTCTTCATCGAACCGCTGACCGTCGTCGAGCAGAACAACGCCGTGCGCGAACTGGAGCTGGCGGAAGAGAAAGAGGTGCGCCGCATCCTTACCGAACTCTCGGACCTGGTTGCCGACGAAGGGCACTACATCAGCCGCAACGTGCAGATTCTCTCCCAGCTCGACTTCACCTTCGCCAAGGCCAAGTACGCCCTCGAAATGGAAGCCACCGCGCCCGAGATCCTGCCCTTCCAGCAGAAACGCGCCGAAATCTTCGCCGGAATCGACGAAGAGACCAAAGAAGAACGCACGATCCAGCACCCCGGCTCCGTCCTCAACTTCCGCCAGGCCCGCCATCCTCTGCTGGACCCCGATTCCGTCGTCCCGATTGACGTCTATTTCGACGACGACTGCTACATTCTTGTCGTAACCGGCCCCAATACCGGCGGCAAGACCGTAACCCTCAAGACCGTCGGCCTCTTGACTCTCATGGCGCAGTCGGGCCTGATGATCCCCGTCGAGGAAGGCAGCTCTCTCTCCGTATTTGAAGGCGTTTACGCAGACATCGGCGACGAACAGTCCATCGAACAGAACTTGAGCACTTTTTCAAGTCACATGACCAATATCATCAGCATCCTGGAAGAGGCCGACCCCCAGAGCCTCGTCCTGCTCGATGAACTCGGCGCCGGCACCGACCCCGACGAAGGTTCCGCCCTCGCCGCCGCTCTCCTGGAGAACCTGCGCGATCGCGGCATCACCACGCTGGCCACGACCCACTACAGCGATCTCAAACTCTATGCCCACAACACCGCCGGCGTTCGCAACGCCTCCGTCGAATTCGACGTCGAAAACCTGAGCCCTACCTTTGAGCTCAGTATCGGCCTGCCCGGCCGCTCCAACGCCCTGACCATCGCCCGCAGGCTCGGCCTCAATCCCGTCATCGTCGATGACGCCGAAAGAATGTCGCGCCCGGAATCCCTCGAAGTTGAAGCCATGCTCGAGGACGTGCGCCGCGCCCGCCAGGAGGCCAAGCGCGTCCTGGATCACGCCAAAGAAAGGGAAAGTCGCGCCCATGTCGCCGAAGAGGACCTGCGTTACCAGCTGGCCAGAATCGAAGAGGCCCGCCGCCAGGTCGTAGCGGAGACCCGCACGACAATGCAGAATGAGCTGGCCGAGATAAGAAGGGAGATCGACGCCTTTCGCCGGCGCATGGCAAAAGGCGGCATCGACAGTCAGGACGCCCACACACAGTTCCTGCAACAGGCCACTCAAACTGTTGGACGACGCCAGCTCGATACTGACGGCCGCGTCGAACAGGACGTCGCAACCCCGGGAGCGCCGGACGCCCGTATTCGCGGGCCTATCGAAAAGGGAGACCGTGTCTTCGTCCCCAACCTCCAGGCAACCGGCGAAGTGATCGCCGTAGAGAATCGCCAGGGCGTGCCGCACGAGGCCGACGTGCAGGTTGGCAACTTCCGCCTCAAACTGCCCGTTCGCCGGCTTGAGCTGCGCAGCAAGGCCCAATCAGAGCCTTCGCCGGTCCCCCAACCCGCTGTAAGAATACAGACGAAGCCCAAAGCCGCCGCCGCCGGCTCGGACGCCCTGACGGAAATCGATCTGCGCGGTGAGAGGGTGGAAGCCGGCCTGCAGCGGTTGGAAGGCTATCTCGATGACGCCTATCTCGAGAACCTTCCCTGGGTACGCATCATTCATGGCAAAGGAACCGGCGCAATGCGGGATGCCGTTCGCGCCGCTTTGAAGGGTCATCCCCTGGTGAGCAAATACCGCCCCGGCGTACTCGGCGAGGGCGATGATGGCGTGACGGTCGCCAATCTGATGACCGACGAAGGCTAGGCGGCCGGCCATGGAAATTAGGGAATACTGGGCGATCTTGAGGAGGCGCTGGGCCGCGCCCCTCCTCCTTCCCGTCCTGGTGGCCCTATTCAGCGCACTGCAGCTGCGTCCCTGGCAGGCGCCGCCCCCGGCGTACAGCGCCTCGATGCGCATTCTGGTTGGCGTGCTGCCGCTCGAAGGCGTCGAGGATGGGGAGTACGACCCCCGCTACTACGCCTGGATGACCAGCGAATACCTCGTTGACGATTTCACCGAGGTACTCGCATCCGGCCTGTTCGCAAATGCCGTAAACGCCCGTCTGGCCGCAAAGGAGATCGCCATCCCGGCCGGCCTGCTCAGCGCAAGCGCCAACACAGGCAAACAGCACCGCATCATCCGCCTCACCTTTAACTGGCATGATGCCGCGCAGTTGCAAGAGATCGGCGCCGCCGCAGTGGCCGAATTGGAGGAGAACGCAGCCGCCTACTTCGCCCAGCTGGGAACCCAGGGCGCCGGCGTTCAGGTCATGGATCCGCCTGCCGTCGTCCCGGTGGGCCCCAGCGCCCGCCAGCGCGTCGAACTGCCCTTGCGCATCCTGCTGGCCCTGGTCGCCGGCGCCGGCCTGGCCTTCCTGCAGGAATACCTGGACGATACCGTGCGCCGCAGAACTGAGTTGGAAGAACTGGGACTGCCCCTGCTGGTCGCCGTCCCCAAGCAGCGCAAATAGACGCGGGCCGGGCGCGTATCGACCTCGGCGCAGCCTGCCGCGGTCCATTGCGCAGCCGGTCCAGCGAATTGGAGGCGTTCGTGATACAGGAATACAGCGGAGTAGTGCGGCGGTTCGGCTGGATACTCATCGTATCCATCCTGCTGGCAAGCGCGCTCTCCTACGGAGTCAGCTACTTCCAGGTGGAGATGTACAGGGCGACGGTCCATGTCAGTACCGTGCCCGCCCGTCCGGACTGGGGGCTGGGGAACTCGGCCAAGGAACTGATGCGCAACTTCGTGCTCAATCTACAGACATTTGAAGTTGCCGAGGAAGTGATCGCACGTGCGCAGCTGGACATGCACCCGAACGAGTTTCTGAGACTGACGAACGTTGCGCCCGATTCCTCCACTTTCACCATCGAAATAGAAGCCCGGTCCAGGGACAAAATCGTCTCGGAGGAAATGGCGCTGACGCTGGCGGAATACTTTGTCGACGAACGGACCGCCTACTACGCTCAACAGGACAAACGCGACCGCATCGAGGTCAAGATCGTCAGCAGTGTCATCGAGGGCGCCCCCTACCAGCCGCAGCCTCTCATCAATGCCATGGCGGGCGCGGTCCTCGGCTTCCTTCTGGGCGTAGGCCTGATTCTGTTGATAGTCTGGATCGAAAGCGGTTTCCTCCGCACACCCGATTCTGTGGAAAGGACGCTTGATCTGGCCGTTCTCGGGGCGATTCCGGTAACGACCTCCGGTTCGGCCGCAAAGGCCGACCTGCGAGAAGGTATTCCCACGCCGGCCGTCAGCGCCTAGGGGACGGGTAGCTCTCCGAGAACTGCTAACACTGCCCCAGTGAACTCCGCAAAGGATTGGTAGATGTCCTCAGACCTGGTTACATTGACTGCGCCCCGCAGCGCCGCTGCCGAAGCCTTCCAGAGTCTTCGCACGAACATCGAATTCTCCGGGCTGGGCATCGGCCTGAACTCATTGCTTGTCGCCTGCCCTGACATGGAGACCGCCAAGAGCGACGCCCTGGCCAATCTCGCCGTCGTAATGGCTGACGCCGGCGACCGGGTGATCGTCGTCGACGGCGATTTGCGCCGTCCTCTCCAGCATGTAATCTTCGGTGTCAGAGGGGAGGCCGGCTTGACGGACTGGTTGCAGCACGGGGGCGAACCGCCGCTGGTGGACACGCAGGTCTCCCACCTTCGTCTCCTTGCAGCCGGGCCTCTCCCGCCCAACCCGGTGGCGCTCCTCAGTCACAAGAGGCTTGCCGAACTGCTCGAAACCCTGACCGCCGAAGCGGACTATGTCCTTGTCGATGCCCCCCCTGTGCTGGCCGTTACCGATGCGGCTCTCTGGGCCAGCCGGGTAGACGGAACCCTATTGGCCGTAACGGCAGGGCGCACCAGGCGCGAACAGGCGCAGCGGGCCAAGGAAGTACTGGAGAAAGTTCAGTCGAATATCATCGGCGCCGTGCTCCTCGACGCTGAGGATTCGATGGTTGTCACCGGCTACGGCCAGTAGGACCTTCTGATGAAAGGCATTCTCCTCGCCGGAGGGCACGGCACGCGGCTCTATCCCCTCACCACCAGCCTGAGCAAGCAGATCCTGCCGGTCTACGACAAGCCGATGATCTATTACCCCCTTTCGATGCTGATGCTGGCGGGAATACGCCAAGTCCTCGTCGTGAGCACGCCGGCCGCCCTGCCCCTCTACAGGGAGCTTCTCCGGGACGGCAGCCAGTGGGGCGTTCAATTCACCTATGTAGAGCAACCCCGGCCTCGCGGCATCGCCGACGCCTTTCTCCTGGGAAGGGAGTTCGTCGGCGACTCCCCCGTATGCCTGGCGTTGGGCGACAACATCTTCTACGGTCACGGTTTGCCGGAAATTCTGCGCAGAGCGGCCACCCTCGAACGGGGCGCCCTCGTCTTCGCCTATCCCGTCGCCGACCCCAGTCGATATGGCGTAGTCGAGTTCAACCCTTCCGGCAGGGCCTTGAGCATTGAGGAGAAGCCCCGGCGGCCCCGTTCCAATTATGCCGTGCCGGGAGTATACTTCTATGACAATCGCGTCCTCGACGCGGCGGAGAGTCTGGAGCCTTCCGCCAGGGGCGAACTGGAGATTACCGACATAAACAACTTCTATCTGGAGCAGGGAGAGCTGCAGGTTGAGATTCTGGGCCGGGGATTTGCCTGGTTGGATGCCGGCACCCACGAATCTCTCCTGCAAGCCGCCAATTTCGTTCAAGCCCTCCAGGAGAGACAGGGGATGATGATCTCCTGTCCGGAGGAAATCGCCCTCAGGCAGGGATTCATCGATCGCGGCCAGTTCCGCGCCCTGGCCGAAGCGCTCCGGACAAACCGGTACGGCAACTATCTTTTGCAGCTCTTGCGCGACGAGTTCTCAGAGTCGCTTTCCTGATGTCCAAGATGACGGTCGCCCTCGATAGACGCAATGGCGCTCTGAAAAATAGCATGAACGCGGTCCGCAGCTTGCCGGCCCTGGCGGCAAGAATGCGCTGTATCGACAGCTGCGTGCTGCCCGCCTCTTACACGGAAATCTTCAAAACGCGCGCGCTCTCGCCTGCCTATCTCGTCCGGAATCAGATCGGCCCCAGGGAAGTGCAGACCGCCGTTACCGCCATCGCCCAGGCCGCCGATAAACTGCGCCGGCTTTCCAGGGCATACGGCGAATGGCAGGAGTTCGACATCCCGGCCTTTTTCGATCTCTGGCCGGAACATGCCCCCCGCCTCGTCCACGTGGAGGAGCGAATCGGCACGGTGAACGTCACCTTCTTTGCCGATCTTCTCTTTCCTTCCTTCCAGCTCGCCGAACAGTACTGGGCCCAGGAGTTTTTCCCCGCGTATCAGACGGCAAGACCCCCTTTCAACTCTTCGGCGGACAGATCCAGTTTCACCGCGCACTTTCTCGAATTCGAGCAGCCAAAGATGCGCGCCTACTGGGAAAAGCTGCTGACGGTAATGGCTGAGACGCGACGCGCTCTCTGGAATGACATCGATTTCCTCGCCGCCACTGCCGGCGGCGAAGAGAAAGCGTACTGGCAGTGGGCCTGGCGCGGTCCCGCGCCCCCCGGTCTCGACGACTCTCTCCTTCCGCCCCTGCAACGGCTGCCGACATTGACCCTGGGCGTAGAGTTTCCCCTGCCCGCCAGCCGTCAACCCGGCAGGGTGAGAAGATTGCGGCGCACCTGGGAAAGTAACGCCAGGCGGCGCGCATAGCCTGCCTGGCTCGACTCGGGAAGACACAGATGAAAAACATCCTGGTGACGGGAGGCGCCGGCTTCATCGGCTGCAATTTCGTCCGCTACGTCCTCAACCGCGAACCGGAACTGAAAGTAACCGTTTTCGATAAGCTGACCTACGCCGGCCGTCTCGAAAACCTCGCCGCAGTCAGCGAACGCTTCGGGGGGCGCTACCACTTCGTTCAGGGTGACGTCTGTGACGCCGCCAGGGTCGAAGAAACCGTCGCCCTCCGCAATATCGACACCATCATCAATTTCGCCGCCGAAACCCACGTGGACAGGTCGATTCTCGATCCCGACGCATTCGTCAAGACCGACGTTTACGGGACCTACGTGCTGCTGGAAGCGGCTCGCAAACTGGGCAATCTCCGCTTCCACCAGATCAGCACCGACGAAGTGTACGGCCACGTCGCCGGCCGCCGCCGCTCTCTTGAAGAGGACGCCCTCGCCCCCCGCAGCCCCTATTCAGCCAGTAAGGCCGGCGCCGACCTCTTCGTCAACGCCTACTGCACGACCTACGGCCTGCCCGTCACCATCAGCCGCGGCGCCAACAACATAGGACCCTACCAGTACCCCGAAAAGGTCGTCCCCCTCTTCATCACAAACGCCCTCGAGTCCATTCCCTTGCCCGTTTACGGCGACGGAAAACAGATGCGGGACTACCAGTTCGTCGCCGATCACTGCGCCGCAATCTATCTCATCCTCACGCGCGGTCGCATCGGCGAAACGTATAACATTGGTACCGGCAGCGAGATGACCAACCTTGCCATGGTTGAAATCCTGCTCGACGAGCTTGACAAGCCCCCCAGCCTCATCCGGCACGTCGAAGACCGGCTGGGCCACGACCGTCGCTACAGCCTGGATGTTAGCAAGACGCTGGCGCTGGGCTGGGAGCCGGACTACACGCCTGAGCAGGCGATCCGGGCGACCGCCCGCTGGTACCGGGACAACCGCTGGTGGTGGCAGCCGATCCGCGACGGAGAGTTCAAGCAGTACTACGAAACAGTCTACGGAGCGCGCAGAGAGCTCGATCTTCAGTGATGAATCTCTCCTCGATTCGCCCAGGACGGTTGGAAGATCTGCCCGAGTTGCAGCGCTTGCACGCCGGCAGCCTGCGCCGCTACTACTACGATGACCTGGGCGACGGCGAGGAGCCGGAGCTGTGCAAGGGGGTAAACGCCGTCCTGGTCGACCGGCATACCGGGAAACTGAACGGTTTTCTCGCCTTCGACCGCGTCTGGCGCTCCCAGGCCCTGCCTGACTCGGCGCCGTCCAAAGTTCCTCTGCGGGCCGCCGCGATTTCCTCTGCAGGAGCGGCTGCGCGCCTGCAGTTCCATGCGCTTTTCGAGCACACGCGTCTGCAGCTCCCGCCGCAACCGCAGGACTATCTCTTCTACGCGCTTACCGACCAGGGCTGGCTCCGCGCCAGCCTGCAGGAATCCGGTTTCGAGCATTGCGATGCAGTCCGTTTCTATGAACGCAGTTCTCGCGCCGTCGAACCGGTCTATCAGCCGGCCGACTTGCGTCCTGCTCAGCCCTCCGACCTGCCCCAGCTGGCCCGGTTGGACGCCGCGGCCTTTGAACCCCTGTGGCACATGGGAGAGACCGAACTGCGGCATCTGCAACGAGACTGCCGCATTGAAATCGCTGAAATAGAGCGGACGACGGTGGGATACTCGGCTCTCCGCCTGTTTTCGGATGGATCGCCGCGCGGATTCGGCTCTGCCCAGCTAGTGCGTCTTGCCGTCCATCCGGGGGCGCAGTCCGGGGGAATAGGCCGCCAGCTGCTGGCGGCAAGCCTCTGCTACGCGCACCGGCTGAGAACAGAACGCGTCTTTCTCAACACGCAGGAAAGCAATACGCCCTCCCGGAATCTCTACGAATCACTCCGGTTTCGAAAGCGCGGCCGCTCGGTGCCTGTATTTGTCAACCGGGTAAGACAGTGTCAGGCACAGCCGCTCACTCGCTAGGGCCCCCTACCGCACACGCCCTCGCGTAATTCAGTACCAGGAGGCATGCGGAATTGACAGTAACTGCCCGCAGACTCTATCGACACCTGTTCTTCGTTGCCACGCTCTATCTCATTCTGCTCGCCGTGGGCAGCGCTGGATACATGTTGATTGAGGGCTGGCCGTGGGCCGACAGTATCTACATGACCGTCATAACCATCAGTACAGTTGGATTCGGCGAGATTCGACCGCTTTCATCGATTGGCCGCGTATTCACCGGCGGACTGATCATTCTTGGCGTCAGTACGACCGCCTATGCCATCAGCACCCTGGCTGACGTAATCGTTGCGGGTGAGTTCCGCGGCCTCATTTGGAGAAAACGCATGCAGAACCGGATCGATAAGATGAACGGACATTTCATCGTCTGTGGTTACGGTCGCGTGGGCGAGCAGGTGGTAAATGAACTCCTGGTGAACAAAGTTCCACTTGTGGTCGTAGAAATCCTGGCGACCCTGCGGCCGGACCTGGAAAACCTGGGCGTGATTCCCGTCGAAGGCAACGCGACCAACGATGCCGCCCTCATTCAAGCCGGAATCGAGCGGGCGTCCGGAATCTGCTGCTGCCTTCCCAACGACTCCGACAACGTCTATGTCGCCCTGACCGCCCGCGCCTTGAGCCCGGAGCTCACCATTATCTCCCGTTCGAACAGCTTTGAGAGCGAGCGCAAACTGAAGATTGCCGGCGTTGACCATGTCATCAACCCCTATGTCACGAGCGGCCGCCGCATGGCGCGCCAGCTTATTCACCCCAACATCCTGGAGTTCATGGACGTTGTCATGCACCGCGACGAGGTCGACATCCTCATCGAGGACATTGGAGTGAGCGAACGGTCCTCGCTGCGCGATCAGACCATCGCCGACACCGAAGTGCGCAAACGGTTGGGAGCCAATATCCTGGCCGTGCGGCGCCCCGATGGTGAGACGTTCGTCAATCCGGGCGTGGAATTCTCCCTCCGCGCCGGCGACACACTGATCGCCCTGGGAACACCCGAACAGCTCGATCTCCTGGCCACCGAAGCCGAAGACCGCGAGATCCAACGTTAGCGGCGACGGTCAACGCGTCCGGACAGGCCCCGAACTCCTCTGGGGATCCAGCACTGAGAATCGAGAAACGCCAGTGGCCGACCGAAGCCAGTCCTACCGAACGAGGGCCGTGATACTGCGCAGACGCAATTACAGCGACGCAGACCGGATACTGACCGTCTTCACGCCCCGCATGGGCAAACGCATGCTCATCGCCAAAGGGTCGCGCAAGACGACCAGCCGTCAGGCAGGGCACCTGGAACTCTTCAGTCACTCCAGTCTCCAGGTGGCCCAGGCCCGCACCTGGGACATCATCACCGAAAGCGTTACCGTAGAGAGCTTTCTACAGTTGCGCAACGATCTGGACGGCATCAGCCGGGCCGCTTACATCTGCGAGCTGGTTGACGCCTTCACCGCCGAAGACGATGACTACGAGCCGGTGTGGGAGCTGCTTCTGATCTGTCTGAGGGAACTGGACGGCGCCCTGAATGACGCCGCAAGGACGGATCTGCTGCTGCGCTGGTTTGAGCTGCAGATGCTGCGCCTGATGGGGTTTCAGCCCGAGCTGTTCGCCTGTCTGGGCTGCGGGGATGATCTGCGTCCCGTGGAGAACTTCCTGCAACTGCAAGCCGGCGGTGTCTTCTGCCCCAATTGCGGCCGCACACAGCGGGGCGCGGAGCCGATCAACCTCGCTACGCTCAGGATTCTGCGGCATCTTGCCCGCAACCGCTGGGACTCGTTGCGAGACCTCCGCATTGGACGGACCACGGCCCTGGCCGCGGAAAGCGTTTTGCAGCGCTACCTCGTGACAGTTCTCGAGCGCCGCCTGAAGTCCACCGACTTCATATACCGCTTGCGCCAGGTCCCGGCGGAGAGAGCCGGCGAAGGCGGGTCTGCAACCCGTACCGACGCCGGCCGCCGCGTAGATCACCGGCCGCTCGATCCAGGGAGCTCATACAGTGAGGCAGACCAATGAGGCTGATTCGCGCGGCACGATTTGCCGCCCTTTCCGCACTCTCCGCCGGCATTTATTCTCTCTTCGTCCTCAGACCGTTCTATCTCCAGTCCGTCCAGGCGCAGCACGCGTGGTGGCTGGCCGAAGATTCCCTCTGGCAGTGGCGGCTTGGCGGGTGGCTGTGGATGATGACTATCTTTGCCTGGATGATCCTGCTGGTGGCCTTGAAGCACTACTATGCGCCCGCGCACCGGATTAGCACGGCGTTACAGTCCGGGCTGGTCGTCGTCGGCGCTATTCTTCTGATCATCAGTGTCCTGGCCGGGACGAACCGTTTTGGCCTGACCGGGATTCTGAGTGACGGCCAGCCTGGGGAGACGTTCGCCATCTACGAGAATCTCGTCGAGTACTTCGCCCTTGCCTTTCTTGGAGCGGGGATGCTCATGGGGGGAGCTGTCACGACCTGGATCTGCGTCGACCTGGTGGTCTTGGAAAAGCTGCCGACTTCCTGGATGGTACCCGGCGCAGTCGCCGGCGTTCTGGCTTTTCTTTCTCCCTTTTTGCTTCCGGACCTCCGGCATCTGCTGATCGCCCTTCTCGCCTATTTTGCCTGGTGCGCCGTTCTGGGCCTGAGGCTCTCGTTGCCCGCGGCCTACCCCGACCTCGAATAGCGGAAGCCTGCGGCGAACAGTTTGCCGGCGCCCCTAGCTGGACTTCATCGTCAACATCCGCAGCCCGTTAACGACCACGAGGAGCGTGCTGCCCTCATGACCCAGCACGCCCAGCGGGAGGGGCAGTCTGAATCCGGGGACCAGCAGGGGAACGACCACGGTCAGCGCGACCAGGGCAAGAATCACCGCCACCGAAAAGTAGAGGTTCTGACGCACAATTTCACTCGCACGCCTGCTCAGACGCAGCATAAAGGGAAGCTTACCGAGGTCGTCGGACATGAGTACCACGTCGGCCGTCTCCAGGGCAACGTCCGTGCCCGCGCCCCCCATCGCTATCCCCAGGCTGGACGCCGCCAGCGCCGGCGCGTCGTTCACCCCATCGCCGATCATTCCAACGGAGCCGGATTTCACAAGTCTTTCCAGAACTTCAACCTTCTCCCCTGGCAGCAGGTCGGCATAGACCTCCTCCACGCCGGTCTGTTCGGCGACGGCAGCCGACGCGTCGCGATTGTCTCCGGTCAACATCACCATACGCTCGATACCGAGTTCCTTGAGGGCCTCTATCGTATCCGCCGCCCCGGACCGAACCGTATCCGCCACCGCCAGAAACCCAACCGCCTCGCCGCGACCACTCGCATTTTCCCTTGCGACGGCGTCCGTTGCGATACTGCGCCGCACGACCAGAATGGCCGTTTTGCCCTCTTCCTGCAACCGCCGGCCAATCATTCTGATCGAAGGCGGCAACTCCATTTCCTCGCTCTCAAACTGCTTGTCGTTGCCGATGGAAATCAACTCCCGGCGGGCGCCGCGCCCGTAAACGGCCTGAACGCCGTGCCCCGCGATACCGCGAAACTCGCGCGGCGACTCATAAGGCAGGTCCATCTCCTGCGCCCGCCTCACAACCGCCTGGGCAATCGGATGCTCACTGAGACTTTCGGCGCCGGCGGCTATCGCAATCAGCTCCTGCTCGGTGTAACCGTTCAAGGGTACGACGTCGGTCACTTGGGGGTTGCCGCTGGTCAACGTTCCGGTCTTGTCAAAGGCGAACATATCAAGAGCGGCCGCCCTTTCAAGGTATGCCCCTCCTTTGAACAGTACCCCCTCGCGCGCCGCTGCGGCAATGGCGCTCAGAATCGAGGCCGGCGTACTGATGATGAGCGCGCAAGGGCTCGCAACAACAAGAAGTGTAATCGCCCGGTAGACCGTCTGGCTGATCGGTTCGTCCGTAAACAGTATCGGAACAATAGCCGCCAGGACCGTAGCGCCTATCACGACCAGTGTATAAGGCTGACTGAATCTGTCGATCAGCCGCTGAGTCGGGGCGGCGTTGTTGCGGGCCTCCTGGACGAGGCCGATAATCTTGCTAATCGTGCTTTCCGACGCCAACCTGGTCACTTGCAGTTCCAGCGCCCCGCTTCCATTGATCGTTCCCGAAAAGACAGGGTCCCCGATCTCCTTGTAGACCGGAATACTCTCTCCGGTGATGGGACTCTGGTCTACAGTGCTTGATCCCAGCAACACCGAGCCGTCAACCGGCATCCGCTCGCCCGGCCTTACGACAACCGCGTCGCCAACAGACAGCGCCTCAACGCCGATCTCCACCTCCTGGCCGTCTCGCAGAATGCGCGCCGTATCAGGCCGCAATTCTGCCAGCCCGGTGATCGCCTGTCGGGTCCGTTCAGACGCAAACGATTCCAGCGCGCCGCTCAAGGTAAATAGAAAGAGAAGCAAGGCGCCTTCCTCCCATTCACCGATCAGCGCCGCCCCCAAAGCCGCCGCGACCATCAGGAGGTCGATGTTGAATACACCGCAGCATGCATTGGCCAGCGCTACCTTTGCTCCGGAATAACCACCCGCCCCGTACGCGACCAGCGCAAAGATGACCACTGCCCAGCCCGGCAGCAGTCCGCTGACAGAACCGCCTAACCAACCCGTCAGCAAGGCGGCAAGCGTTATCGAAGCAAGAACCAGCTCAGGATTCCCTCGCCAGAATTCCGGCGAGAGCGGCGATAAAGATTGCAGGATAAGCCGTGACGGCCGGCCTTCCCCCGCCGCCATAACCCGGTCGTATGAACCTGTGGCCATATTTTCCACCCTTCTACTCACAGTTCACCGCTGGAATCGCCGACCGGTCCTCTTGACCCGGCTGCCTTCCCCGATGACCGTACTGCCCGCGCCCGCAGCTTTCTCCCGATCTCCTCACGTTTGGCCTCCTGACAAGCAGGACAGAATCCGGTAACCTGCACCTGAAGCGTGGTCGCCCTGAATCCCGTATCATGAAAGATATTGTCCATCAGGACTTCGGGCGCCTGGGTGTCCTCCAGGTCGGAAATCTCATGGCACCGCAAACAGACCAGATTGACGTGAGGGTCGAGATCCGTCTCGTAGTGTGTTTGCTCAGTACCGGCGCCGATCTCAACGATGGCGCCCAGGTCCCGCAGTGTGTTGAGCGTATTGTAGACCGTGGCTTGGCTGATCTCCGGATGCGCCTCTCGCACGGCTTCGAAGACCTGAGACGGCGTTGGGTGAATCTTTGTGCGGGCAAGAAATTCGCATACGGCAACCCGCTGGCTCGTAACCCGCAAACCGGCGCGCCGCAGTGTGTCGATAAACCGTGCTGCCATTCCTGGCCACCTCATTGAAATTAGAACCACTCTAAACAGCGATGCTTCTAGTGTATACCCGCCTCCCGGCCCTGTCAACCATTATTTAGAATAATTCCATGTAAAGCAGCCCTGCGCGGTCCCCCTGACACCTCTGCACCGCAGCATTAACAGTTTTCAAATGTTTCTCAAAGGTGGTGCTGATGCAGAAATGGTTTACTATAAGGATGAATGCCACTCTCAAATGCCGGGAAAAACCACAATGATGCCATTTGACCGATTTACCGAAAAGGCCCAGCACGCGGCAACTCGTTCGCTCGAGATTCTGCAAAAGTACAAACACACGCAGATCGATACTGAACACTTCTTCCTGGCTCTTGTCGAACAGCCGGAGGGAACGGTGCCTCAGCTGCTCGAAGCACTCGGCGCCTCCGTCGCCGTCATTGCCCGCAAGCTGGAAGCCGTCCTCGCCGTCACGCGTAAGAGCGGCGGGTCGCCTCACGGCGGCCTGCCAACGGTGCAGGTCTTCATCACGCCAAGGCTCAATCGCGTAATGGGCGTCGCCAACGATGAGGCAAACAAACTTCAGGACGAGTACATCAGCACCGAACACATCCTGCTTGCCATCGCCGACGAACGGAACACACCCAGCGCAATCATCCTGCGGGACGCCAGTGTCACCAAGGAGCGCCTTTACGGCGCTATTGAGGACTTGAGAGGAGGGAAGCGAGTCAGCGAGCCGGACGCCGAAAGCAAATTCCAGGTCCTGGAGAAGTACGGCCGCGATCTCACGCAAGCCGCCGCGGAAGAGAAGCTGGACCCGGTCGTCGGTCGCGTCGAGGAGATCACTCGTGTGATGCAGGTCTTGTGCCGGCGGTCAAAAAACAACCCCGTCCTCATCGGCGAGGCCGGTGTCGGCAAGACAGCCATTATCGAGGGTCTTGCTCAACAGATAACGGCCAACGACGTGCCCGAGATCCTGGCCGGCAAACGCTTGATCTCTTTGGACCTGGGGGCCATGATCGCCGGGACCCGCTTTCGAGGCGAGTTCGAGGAACGCCTGAAAGCCGCCATGGACGAGATCCGCCGCAGCGAGGGCGAGATCATCCTCTTCGTAGATGAACTGCACACCGTAGTCGGCGCCGGCAACGCCGCGGGCGCGCTCGACGCCAGCAACATGCTCAAACCCGCCCTCTCGCGCGGTGAACTGCAGTGCATCGGCGCCACCACGCTCGACGAATACCGCCAGCACATCGAGAAAGATTCCGCGCTGGAGCGGCGCTTCGCCCCGGTCTACGTCGACGAACCGGACATCGACGACACCATCGCTATCCTGCGGGGCCTGCGCCTCCGTTACGAGGAGCACCACGCAATCGCCTACACCGATGACGCGCTCGAGCAGGCGGTCCGCCTCAGCCACCGCTACGTCCCGGACCGCAAGCTGCCGGACAAGGCGATCGACCTCATCGACGAGGCCGCCGCCCGCCTGCGGGTGGCCATGCACGCCATGCCCGAAGACCTTAAGAAAACCAAGGCCTCGATCCAGGAGCTCGAAGACCTCGAAGAAAATGCCTGGGCTGAACGCGACTACGAAAGGGCGGCGCAGACCAAGGCCGAACTTGCCCGGCTGAAGGAGGAGTTCAAATCGGCCCTCAAATCCTGGAAGATCGAGACCGACCTCGACGACGTTGTTGACACCGGCGACGTCGCCGCCATCGTACACAGCTGGACCGGAATCCCCGTCATGGATCTGCTCGAAGAGGAGATGGACAAGCTGCTCCGCATGGAAGAGTTCCTCCGGCAGCGCATCATCGGCCAGGAGCGGGCCGTCGAAGCCGTCAGCGATGCCATCCGCCGCGCCCGCAGCGGCCTCAAAGACCCGCGCCGGCCCATCGGAACCTTCCTCTTCCTCGGGCCGACCGGCATCGGCAAGACCGAGCTCGCCAAGGTCCTTGCCGCCTTCCTCTTCGACAGCGAAGACGCTCTTCTGCGCGTCGATATGAGCGAATATCGCGAAGGACACACCGTCAGCAAACTGTTCGGCGCCCCTCCCGGATACGTAGGCTACGAACAGGGGGGCCAACTCACCGAACAGGTGCGAAGACGCCCCTACCAGGTGTTGCTCTTCGATGAAATCGAAAAGGCCCACCCCGAGGTCTGGAACACGCTTCTCCAGATCATGGAGGACGGCCACATGACCGATGGCCAGGGACGCACGGTGAACTTCCGAAACACGGTCGTCATTATGACCAGCAACGTCGGCGCAGACTCGATCAAGCGCGGCCCCCTGGGCTTTGCCACGCCTGAGCTTGACGAAGCGGCCCTCGCCCAGGGCGAGTACAGCAAGGAGATGAAGAGGCTGTTTCGCCCCGAGTTCCTCAACCGCATCGACGAAACCATCATTTTCGATCCGTTGACCAGGGAAAACGTACGCGATATCGTCTCGCTGCTGATGGAAGAGATCGCCCAGCGCCTCGATGAGATCGGCATCGCCATCGAGATGACCGAGAAGGCCCGCGACCACCTCGCCGACTCAGGTTATCACGCCGAATACGGCGCCCGGCCTTTGCGCCGGCTGCTGCAGAAGCGGGTCGAGAATGAACTCAGCAAGCGCCTGCTGCGCGCCGAATACAAGACCGGAGACGAAATCCTGATCGACTTTGCCGCGGACGAGGATGGAGGCAAGGAGAAGCTGGTCTTCGTACGAAAGGATCCGGAGCCGATAGCGGTTGAATGGTCGCCCGGAACGCAGGCCGAAGCCGGCCCGGGCCAGGACCGGCAGGGCTCGCGGAAATGACATTCACAGTGCTGCGCCGCCGATGACTTCCAAAACTACTACCGACACCGGCCGCCCGGCCAGATGCCCGGCCTATCGCGTCGAAACCGAGCGGGCGGTCCTGCGCTGCTGGCGCCCCGCCGACGCCGGTATCCTTTTGCACGCCCTTACCCGGAGCATCGACCACTTGAGGGAGTGGATGCCCTGGGCGAAGGACGAACCGACGGACCTGGAAGAAAAGATCGCACTTCTCCGCCGCTGGCGCGCCGAATTCGACCAGGACAGCGACTATACGTACGGCATCTTTTCGGCGAACGAAGAGGAAGTGTGGGGCGGGACCGGACTGCACAAACGCCTGGCAGGAAACGCTCTCGAGATCGGCTACTGGATCCGCGCAGACCTGATCAACCGGGGACTCGCGACTGAGATTGCCGCCGCACTGACCAAAGTAGCCTTTACCGTAAACAAGGTGGACCGCGTCGAAATCCATTGCGACCCGGCCAATGTACGCAGCGCCGCGATTCCCCGCAAACTGGGCTTCACTCAGGAAGCCCTGCTCCGCCGTCGCGCCGCCGGCCCTGACGGCTCACCCACTGACATGATGATCTGGACGCTCTTTCTCGATCAGTTGGGAAACAGTCCGGTAGCCGGCGCTCGCGTCAAGGCCTTTGACGTCCTCGGAAGCGAAATCCCCACCTCTTGAGCCGTCTTCGAGCGCCAAACTGAAACAGGCCCTGAATCCATGGGCCTGCCGCCCTCCTGACCGCCGTCTGCCCGGCGAGCCGAATCTCGTACTAATCTGAATTGGTCCCGCACAAGAGGGGTCAAATGAGCTTGAACAGTCTCAAAGGGGCTGCCATACAACCGATTGGCGGACTGGGATTCGGAGAAGGCGGAGACGGAACCGGCAGGGAGGGTTTGTGGGGCGGCGGCTGTTGGCCGGTGCCTGCATACTGCACCGCAGTCAATGCATCAATGCGTCCATCGCCCTGAACGTACTTGTCGGCCTCGGCCTGTCCATATTCCGAACTGTTTATGTCTACGCTCGTGGCCATCAGCATCTTCTTGATCTCTGCCGGCCCCAACCCGGAATTGGCCCTGAGCATCAAGGCAGCCAGGCCGGCTACGTGAGGGGTAGCCATACTGGTGCCGCTGGCGGTCGTGTAGTGGTCATCCACCACCTGGCCCACAGAAGTACCCGCCGCGCGCGCGGCTACGATTCTGCTGCCGGGCGCTACGAGGTCCGGCTTTACCCGGCCGTCTGCAGTCGGCCCTCTGCTGCTGAAGCGGGCAACACTGTCCTGGTCATTGGACGCGCCAACCGTAATCACCTTTTCAGCCGCGCCCGGGCTGCCGATCGTGCTCTGACGCGGCCCGCTGTTCCCCGCGGCAACGATCATGATTTTGCCCATATCTACGATCGCATTACACATCGTGCTCAGCGCATCCGAGCCGTCGCTGCTGCCCCGGCTGCCCAGTGACAGATTCAGTATGTCGGCGCCGTTCTGAGCGGACCATTCCAGGCCCGCCATGACATTGCTCATCCGGCCGCTGCCGTTGTCGGCAAGGGCCTTGGCCGCCATTATCGTGGCCCCCGGAGCAACGCCAATGTACTTGCCGCCGCTGGCCGCCCCGGTCCCGGCCGCCGTAGAGGCTACATGCGTTCCGTGGCCGTTGCCGTCCGCAGCCGATCCTTTCCCGCTGAAGTCGGCGGTCAGCCCAACGCGACCGGCAAAGTCAGGGTGTGCCGCGTCAATGCCCGTGTCGACAATGCAGATCGTGACCCCCTCGCCATCATTGTTCAGCTGCTCCCAAACCTGTGGCGCCCTGATGTGAGGAGTCGAAACGTCCAGCAATATGTGAACGGCCTCGTCCAGCCATATCTCCGCCACATCATCCGAATCGGTCAATTCGTCCAGCGCCGGCGCTGTAAGAGAGAGGGCCGTCGCCGGAATCAATCTGTACTCTTGATTGACTTTTATCGTGCCGGCGCTTGCGGCCAGCCTTCCAATGCTCCGCTGACCGCCTTCAGAATGAAACCTGACAATTACCTGCAACTCTTCACTGGCCATCCGGGCCTGTTCGACTGCGTCCCGTACATGGGCGGAGAATTTCTCCGAATACATTGACCAAACTCCTCCTGAAGAACCCTTGCCCGCGTCCGGCAAGACAGTCGAGGTTGCGCCTCGACCCTTGTTGCGCGTGCAGCTTCCGCCAGCAAGCAACACGCTGCCTCTTCTGAGACCCGATTGTTCCGGAAGTTGCCTACTCTGGTCTCTTCGCTGGGCAGCGAACGATGCCTATTCCTGCATCGTGTGAACGGCGCTGTCTTCCTCCACCTTGACGAGCCAGGCCTTTTTCGCCAGTGCCTGCAGTCCCCGTCCCGGACCGCTCACCGCGTAACAGGGTATGATCGAAGTCTGTTGCCGCACCACATATCCCGCTCTCTCGATTTCGGCAAGCTGCGCCGCCCCCGTTTCACTGACGTGCAACAGCAGATACATCGTCTGATCGGGGGCGCCGGCAATCTGCCTTTGCAGAGCGAGAGGGATCTTTTCCTGACCTTCGTATGGCATAACCTGGTCGTAATCTCCGCGAAGAAACTTACTCTGACTCTAACAGTAATGCCATATCCGACCGAACTTGGCAATCCTCAAATGCCTCTCAAGTGGGGCCAATCCGGTTACGTCAAATGATCGTAGGCAATTAGTGTGAGGAACTCAACGAAATCGTCTGTTAAAATGAGCCTGTCCAGAATCTCTCCCGCCTCCTCCAGGCGGCCCGGCCCGTACTCGCCAAGTCTCTTGAGCTCCTCGTCACGGATCTGCTCGTACAGCTCGCGCGTGACCGGCCTCCCGTCCTCCAGTTTCGCATTGTGCCGGATCCACTGCCAGATCTGTGAACGTGAAATCTCGGCCGTGGCCGCGTCCTCCATCAAATTGTAAATCGCCGCCGCGCCGTTGCCCAGCAGCCATGCATTCAGGTACTGCAAAGAGACGTCCACATTAGTGCGCAGCCCGCTCTCCGTTATCGTACCCCCCGGAACGCCGACAGCAACGATCTGCTCCGCCGACACCGCCACGTCCTCTCGCATTCGGTGCTTCTGGTGCGGCGCGCCGCCGGTAGCCTCTTCGAAGATCCCTCGCGCCAGCGGCACCAGATCGGGATGCGCGACCCAGGTTCCGTCGCAGCCGTCACCCGATTCCCGCTCCTTGTCGGCCCGTACCTTGGCCAGCGCCTCCTCGTTGACCGCAGGATCCCGCCGGCTGGGGATGAAAGCCGCCATTCCGCCAATTGCGTGTGCGCCTCTCTTGTGGCATGTGCGGACCAGGAGCTCAGTGTAGGCCCGCATAAAGGGCGTGGTCATCGTAACCTGCGCCCGCTCCGGCAGCACTGTATCCGGGCTGTCACGGAACTTCTTGATGGCGCTGAAAATGTAGTCCCATCTGCCCGCGTTCAAACCGGCCGAATAGTCCCGCAGCTCATAGAGAATCTCCTCCATCTCCAGCGCAGCCAGAATCGTCTCTATCAGGACCGTCGCTCGAAAAGAGCCGTGAGGTATTCCCAGCGCCTCTTCAGCGTGGGCGAACACCTCCGCCCACAGCCGCGCCTCCAGATGGCTCTCCAGTTTAGGCAGGTAAAAGTAGCATGAACTTCCCCGCCGCTGCCGTTCGGCCGCATTGTGGAAGACGTACAACCCCACGTCGAAGAGACTGGCGGAAACCGCCTCGCCGCCCACCAGCACGTTCTTCTCCACCAGGTGCCAGCCGCGAGGCCTGACCAGCAGCGTCGCAATCTCATCATTCAGTTCGTAGACCCGTCCCCTGGCCTCGTCCTCCAACCGGATCGTCCGCCGCACCGCGTCATACAGGTTCAGTTGCCCCTCCACGCAGTTCGCCCACGTCGGCGAGTTGGCGTCCTCGAAATCCGCCATAAACACGTCCGCGCCCGAGTTCAGCGCATTGATCACCATCTTTCGATCGACCGGACCCGTAATCTCGGCCCAGCGCCGCTGCAGGTCATCGGGTGTTGCTGCCACCTGCCAGTCGCCGCTGCGGACATCCTCGGTCTCATCCAGAAAGCCCGGGGCCTCGCCCGCGTCGATTCGGGCCTGTCGCGCCTCCCGCGCCGCCAGCAGCGCCCGGCGCCTGGAATCAAACTTGCCGTGCAGCTCTGCTACGAAGGCCAGCGCTTCAGTCGTCAGCATCTTTTCAGATGCCGCCAGCGCCTCGCCAACAACCTGAACATCCACCTGGTTTCCCACGCGTTCGTTCTCCCGTGACATGGAGCGCTCCTTATTTGAAAGGGAAAAGGAAAGAGGTACTCGCTAAGCATACTAAGTTCACCAGAACTCGTCAATACCGACCCGTATCGGCAGCCTTCCGCCTTGACTGGAGCAGGCAAACTCACATACACTGCCCCGCAGGTCTTTCCCATTGGACGGAGCGTCGTCAGTTCGTTTCGGTAGCGTCTCTTTCAGGAGGAAGCTGTCTAGCTGATGCCCACATCTGCCGCAGGACGCCTTGAGGAATCTTCTCCCATTTGCCTCCCCTTAACGACGCCAGGACTCTCGCTTGCCCGCGTGGGCGGCAAAGGGCTGAATCTGGCCAGGATGGCTGTAGCCGGATTCCAGGTTCCTGCAGCCTTCATCATTGCAACCGAAGCCTACGACGCCTTCGTAAACGCCGCCGGGCTCGCAGGCTGGATGGCGGCGGAAGTCGCAACCGCCGCAACAAGCGAAGCCTCTGCGCTGGCGGTTCTCTCCGACAGATTGCGCGATCGCCTCCACGCCAGCGAGATTCCCGCCTCGCTTTCCGGCCAGATCTGTGCGGCCTATGCCGAATTGGGCCGGCCGCCGGTCGCTGTGCGCTCCTCCGCAACCGCTGAAGATCTGCCTGGCCTCTCTTTCGCAGGCCAGCAGGACACATTCCTTAACGTCGTCACCGAAGATGCTCTGCTCCGCGCCGTTTTGGCCTGCTGGAGCAGCCTATGGACGGCACGCGCCATTGCCTATCGGGACCGCAACCGTATCGACCAGTCGGCCGTATCAATGGCCGTCGTCGTTCAGGAAATGGTACAGAGCGAAACGTCCGGCGTCCTGTTCACAGCCAACCCACTGACGGGCCGCCGCACCGAAACCGTCATCGACGCTGCCTTTGGCCTTGGAGAAGCCCTGATGAGCGGGGAGGTCGAACCTGACCACTACGTCGTCTCGAGCCAAAGCGGCGACATCCTTCACAGAGAGCTGGGAACGAAGTCAACCGTCACCCACGGTGCAGCAGAGGGTGGTGTGAGCGTAAAACAGTCCGGACCCCGTCATGAAGAGGCACTGACGGACGTCCAGGTCCGTCAGTTGACGGAGCTGGGTCGAAACGCGGCAAATTTCTACGGTGAACCACAGGACATTGAATGGGCCTTTGCCGGCGGCAGCCTCCATATACTCCAGGCCCGGCCAATCACCTCTCTCTTCCCTCTGCCCCGCGGAGCGGATGACGGCGCCTTGAAAGTGTACGTTTCGCTGGGAGCAATCCAAGGTGTCCTGGGTCCGTTTACTCCGCTCGGCATGGATATGCTCCGCGGTCTCTTTTCCGGCATTGCCCGAATCTTCTCCCCGCACGCCACCCTTTACAGTCAGGGCATCCTGCATTCCGCGGCCGACCGTCCCTGGATCGACTCGACGGCCGCCCTCGGCAATCCCATCGGCCGCATCGTCTTTCGCAGAGCTCTACCCATGGTTGAGCCGGGCGCCGCCAGGGCCATCCAGGACCTGATAGCAGATTCCCGCATCGAGTCAACCAGGCTTTCTCCCCGTTTCTTCGCCGTTGCAACGCCATTCATGACTCGCGTTTTCCTGTCGGCTCTGCAAGCCTTTCTCAACCCGGAAGCCAGTGTGCGATCCGTCCATTCTGCGATTGAGGCTCACCTTGCCGCCACCGTCCGGAAAACACGCGCCGCACGCTCGCTTGGAGAAAGGGCCGATCTGTGCGAGTGGCTCTGCTACAACGCCATGTTTTCCTTCCTGATACCCCTTTTCATCCCTCCGATCATTGCCGGCTACGCCTCTCTTGGCCTGCTCACCCGGATCGCCTCTTTCCTGGCGGGCGCCAATCCCGGCATAACCCCCGAACTGGCGCTGGAGCTGACCCGCAGTCTGCCCAATAATGTGACCACTGAGATGGATCTGGAGCTATGGAAGGTGGCAACCCGGATTAAGGAAGACAGTGCCGGCGCCGCCGCATTCGCCGCTTCGGACGCCGCCGACCTGGCCGGCCGATACAAACGCAAGCAACTGCCCGCCGCAATTCAGAGCGCCCTCGACAGCTTCCTCGACCGGTACGGTATGCGGGGGCTGGCCGAACTCGATTTCGGACAGCCTCGCTGGCGCGAACGGCCCGATCCCATCATTCGCGCCCTGCAAAGCTACCTCACGATTCCCGACCGGGAGATGGCGCCCGACCGCGTCTTCCGGAAAGGGCGGCGAGAGGCAGCCAGCGCCGAGGCCCGCCTGGCAAGAGCCGCCGCCAGCGCTTGGGGACCTAAGGTCGGGCCCTGGCTCGTGCATCTGCTCACGCGACGCCTCCGCGCCCTGGCCGGCTTCCGCGAAAGCCCCAAGTTTACCATGATCCGCATCATGGGAATGGCACGTGAGGCGCTCCTGGACAGCGGCCGGGAACTCGTCGAAAAGGGCGTCCTCGAAGACGCCGACGATCTTTTCTACCTTTCAATTCGGGAATTGAAGACGCTGGCGATAGGTGCGCCGGGAAACTGGAAGAGGCTGGTCGGCGAGCGCAGAACTGCCGAACGCAACGAACGCAGACGCCAGCCCATCCCCCGCCTGCTGCTCAGTGACGGTACCGCCTACTTTGCAGGCATCACTTCTTCTGGCGGCGCTGACGGAACCGCGCTCGCGGGCTCAGGAGTATCTCCCGGCGTCGTCGAGGGAACTGTAACTGTAGTGTTCGATCCTTTGGAAGCCGGCCTCGGCCCTGGCGACATTCTCGTCTGTACGGGCACCGATCCTTCTTGGACGCCCCTCTTCCTTGTCGCCGGTGGGCTGGTCATGGAGGTAGGCGGCATGATGACCCACGGCTCCGTTGTCGCCCGCGAATACGGCATTCCCGCCGTCGTCGGCGTGGACCAGGCGACTTCGCGCCTGAAGACCGGCGACAGAGTTCGTGTCGACGGAAGCAGCGGAACAGTCGAGATATTGGACTGAAGTGTCGGGAACGGCTGCCGGGCGGGGTTCAGCTACCGTTTACTCAGCTACCGTTTACAGAGTGGACGCGACTGAATATCTCCCCCAACCGTTCGACTACCTCTGACGGCAGCGGGGGTCTCAAGAGCGAATTTATGTTGTCCTCCAGGTGCCGGATATTGCCCGTTCCGGTGAGGACAACGTCTATCCCCGGCTCGTGGCGGCAGAACCGGTAAGCCGCCTCCGGCAACGTTTTTGCGTCGCTCCGCTCCAGCACCCAGTCAAGCGGCTCGAAAAGGTCCACGGCATCTGCGTCAATCTCGCCGGTGCGCCGCAACTCGACCAGGATCTCCCGCAACCGCGCCGGATTGCTGAACGCGCGCCGCACCGCAAACATACATTCCGTCGCGATCCCCTTCTCCCGAGTCAGCGGCAGCACTTCGCGCCTGGCCGTCTGATTGAGGATATTGAAGCCGACCATGACCACGTC
The DNA here is from genome assembly GCA_022821545.1 of Caldilineaceae bacterium. Lineage (GTDB taxonomy): Bacteria > Chloroflexota > Anaerolineae > Caldilineales > Caldilineaceae > Bin5. The sequence continues at coordinate 33,928 of JAJEDJ010000019.1, read as the reverse complement.
AAAATGGTCGTCCTCGACCGCCTGCTGCAGAAGCCGGTGCTCAAAGTCCGAAGCGAAATGTTCACTCACCGCCAGATGGCGTATCTTGCCCGCCTTCTGCATGCTCTGAAGTACGGGAAGCAGCTCCTCGCAGATATGCCGGTACTGGTCCAACCTTGCGCCGTGGAAGTGGAAGACGTCTATCGTCTCCACGCCGAGCCGTTTCAGACTGGTCTCGATTCCGGCCGCGAACTCGTCGGCCGGCACCGGTTCACTCTTGCTGCCCTTACGGTAGGCCCCCTTCTTGGTCGCAATGACCAGGCTATCCCTGTCGAAGCCCTGGATCGACTTACCGACAATCTCCTCCGTTCCGTAGGCCTCCGCCGTGTCAATGTAGTTCACGCCCAGCTCCAGTGCGCGCCGGACCACGGCGACTGATTCCGCTTCGCTCCGACCTGTCGCCATGCCCAACCGGCTGGGTCCGCCGGCGCCCACGCCTGCAACGCTCACGCGCAGACCCGTACGTCCGAAAGTCCGATACTCCATTCGAGCCTTCCCCTTCCCTGGTAGCTGGTTTTTGCCGCTGAGGTCACTTTGCTGGTCACTTTGCTGGTCACATTGCAGGTCACACATTGCAGGTCACACATTGCAGGACACACATTGCAGGACACACATTGCGGGACACATTGTAGCGCGCCTTTGCAGGCGTAGAAAATCGTGCGGATGGACCTGTCGCGTGCTATAATGGCGCCGGCAGCCGCTTGAGGTCAGTCTCGCGCCCTGCTGCTGCTGGCCTGAGCAGAGCACGTCTGTACCGGCGCATCGCCCGATGAGGGCCGGGCTGAGGGCCGGCTATTCGCAAGACTCGATGACCGCACGGCATCGAGTTGAACTACTACAGGAGAATTTAAAGTGGCGGAAGATAGCGTTCAGGAAGATACTGGCCAGGAAAGTGACCGACCCAACTCATATACGTTTGCAACCTTTCTCTTTGGCGGTTGGGCCGCTCTCATGATCGCGTTCACGCTCATCGCCGTCGTTGCCATGTCGGTCGTCGGCATGGTTGCGGGATAGGGGCCTGCGCGGCAGGTTTGCATTCCCCGGAAGATACTGATATAATCCCGGCGCTCTCACAATTGTGCGGCGCGTAGACATAACGATCTAGCAGCCCCGGCCAGCGTAGCCGCAAGAGTTCTGCCGCACTTCTGCCGTAACATTCCTCTTCAGGCAACAGACTCGCCTGAATGTTGGCACACCAATTCGCACGGCCTGGCAGCGTCTTCGCATCAGTCTTGAAGCATCAGCACCCCATCAGAGCCCAGCGGAGGCGCCCACCTGATCTTTCGCATACCATACTGGGAGCAGAAAGCCAGCGATGACTAAGAAAATCTACGCTTTTGGGATGGACGGTTTTGTCACTCCAATGATGAAACAGTTCGCGGCTGAGGGGTGTCTGCCGAACTTCAGCCGCTTGCTCAACGAAGGTACGGTCAACGAAACCTATCCCTCCTTCCCCGTATGGACACCCACCAATTGGGCGACCCTTTCCACCGGCGCCCACACCGGCACGCACAGTGTTCCCACCTGGCAGACCGTGCTGGAGCGCAAGTCCGGCCCCAACGAAAAGGACGTGACAGTCAGCAGCTTTGACGGCCGCGCCAACAACGCCGAACGCATCTGGAACGCGTTGGAACGGGCCGGTCTCAAGAGCGTCGCCGTACACTATCCCGGCGCCCACCCTTCCGGAGTGAACATTGGCTATGTCGTAGACGGCTTCGGAGCCCCCGGTCACAACAGCACCGACTTCGAGGTTGCCGCGGCCCAGGCTTACACCACCGACGCCTCCGCGGCCGGCGACGTCGCAATGGGCCATGACGGTTCCGCCGTCGAAGGCCCCCGCAGCGTAGAGCCCATCCCACCACTCTCGTCACCCGAAGGCTGGGCCAATCTTCCGGAAAGCGGCTCTCCGCCGCTCGCAACCGAATTCACCGTCAGCGCCCGCCTGGGAGGCGACCTCAATCAGTTCTACGTTCTTGCGCTCGACAGCAGCGGCAACGGTTACGACCGGGTCCGGATATGCCGCAGCCGCGACGGGAGCGACGTGGTAGCAGAGTCGGGGACCTGCGAATGGAGCAGCTGGGCCGTCGAGACCTTTCGGATCGACGGACGCGACCAGAAGGCCGCCGTCCGCTTCAAAGTGATGGACCTCGCCGGCGACGGCAGCGCCCTGAAACTCTACCGCACGCAGATTACTTACACCGACGGCTTCACTTACGGCGACGCCGAACTCGAAGCGGAACTGATCCGGCGCTTCGGCCCCTACCAGGAACATGCCTCGATGACGCCCTACACCTCAGGCATGATCGACTTTGAAACGGCTCTCGAAGAGTGCGAATACCAGGGTCTCTGGTTCGCCAACGTCGCCAACTACATGCTCCACGAAAGAGATTGCTCCTACTTCACCTGTCACTGGCACCTGTATGACTATCTCAACCATATCCACATGGCAGACGTGGACCCGGACTGTCCCGGCTTCAATCCCGAAACCAAAGAGAAGTACCTGGACTACTTCCGCCGCGCCTACCAGGTCGGCGACCGCGTCCTCGGCCTGATGTACGAGGCAGCCGACAAGGCCAACGGCAGGGGCGGCGAAGTCTATGTCGGCATCATCTCCGACCACGGCGCCTTCCCCGACGTCCGCATCGCCAACATTCGCCAGTTCCTGTACGACAAGGGCTTCCTCGTTCTCAAGCAACCCTGTGACGAGGCGATTTCTCAGGACCTGGATCCCCCTTCAGAGCTGATCGACTGGGACAGGACCAAGGCCTCTCTTGCAAGGCGGGGCTTCGACATTACGATCAATGCCGAACCAGGCCCGGAGTTCGACGAGATTGAGCGCGAGCTCCTCACCGCTCTACGCACCTGGATCGACGATGAAACGGGCAACACCGTCGTCGCCATCGCCCTGCCCAAACGCGATGCCTATCTTCTCGGCCAGTGGGGTGACGAATGCGGAGACGTCATCTTCGCCTGGGACCACGACTACGTCAGCGGATATTACATGCAATGGCTCGGGATCGACGGCGGCGGAAATGTCGGCGCTCCCCTCGTCTACGGCGCCCATCACGGCGGCTTCATCCCGACGTCAAACGGTTTCTCCTCCACTTTTGGCTCCTTTTTCCTCGACGGGCCGCGCCTCAAGAAGGGATACGAACGGCCCGTCGACCGGTTGGGCTACATTCATGCCGTCGACGTCGTCCCGACTTTCTGCCACATCCTCGGCGTCGATCCGCCGGCGCAAGCCCAGGGTACAGTGGCGCGCGATCTCTACGAGGGACATGAAATGGTCAGGGAGAGGAAGAAATGAGGACAGAAGCGGCGGCAGGCTCTCGAATACCTCTTCCCCGCTGGACGACGAACCTCCGAACCAAAGAGGCGATTGCCGGCTACATATTCCTGTCACCCTGGCTGCTGGGCATAATTCTCTTCATCGTCGGCCCAATGATGACCTCCGGCTTCCTCAGCTTCACCCGCTACGACATCGTCAACCCGCCCGAATTCGTCGGCCTGAAGAACTTCATCGAAATCTTTTCTAAAGACCGGCTCTTCTGGCCCTCGCTCCTGCTGACGTTCCGCTACGCCCTGATCGTGGTCCCGCTTTCGCTAATCGGCGCTCTCGCCGCGGCGATGCTCCTCAACCAGGCGCTGCTGGGAACGACCTGGTTTCGCACCTTCTTCTTCCTCCCCCACCTGACGCCAATCGTCGCAGCCGCCGTTCTATGGGGCTGGATCTTCAACGCAGACGTGGGGCCGATCAATCACTGGATTCGTACGATTACCGGCAGCGACAACGCCCCGGGTTGGTTCCGGGACCCGGACTGGGCGATGACCGGCCTGATTATCATGGCAATGTGGGGGGCAATCGGCGGCAACACCATGCTGATCTTCCTGGCCGGCCTCCAGGGCGTTCCCCAGGAACTGTACGATGCCGCGGTCGTGGACGGCGCCGGTATCTGGGCCAAATTTCGCAACGTGACCCTGCCGATGCTTACGCCGACAATCTTTTTCAACATGGTTCTTGGAATCATCGGGGCGCTGAGGGTTTTCGCGGCGGCATACGTCGCCACCCAGGGCGGGCCGGCATACTCCACCTGGTTCTACGCATTGCATATCTATACGCGCGCTTTCCAGTACTTTGAAATGGGCTATGCTTCGGCGCTGGCGTGGATCTTCTTCTTCGTCCTTTTCGTCTTCACCTATGTTCAGTTCAGGCAGTCGCGACGGTGGGTCTACTACGCAGGGGAGGTGGACTGATGGCAGGCGAAGCAATTGCTCCGGGCCGAAAACAGACCGGGAGCGGTATCCATCCAGCCGGGCTCTTCCAGTCGGCCTCATTCCAGCGCGCCATAGGCCGGGGAATCCTCTACCTGATCGCGGTTTCCAGTTCGGCCGTGTTCATGTTCCCCTTTGTCTGGACCGTTCTTTCATCGCTGAAAAGAGGCGGCGAGCTCTTCAGGTTTCCTCCCACCTGGCTTCCTGAGGTTCCGCAGTTTCAGAACTATCCGAAAGTCTTCGAAATCGTCTCCTGGGCCACCTGGACATGGAACTCGACCTTTGTGGCGATAGTCTCAACCTTTGGCGCCGTTCTGACAGCCGCCCTCGTCGGTTACTCCTTCGCCCGTTTTCGGTATCCTGCCCGGGACGTGCTCTTCATTATCACGCTCAGCACAATGATGCTGCCCGTGGAAGTGACCCTGATTCCCCTTTACCTCATGTTCGCCAAGATTGGGTGGCTGGACTCCTACAGACCCCTTATCATCCCTTCATTCTTCGGGGGTAGCGCCTTCCTGATCTTCCTGATGCGCCAGTTCTTTATGAGCATTCCCATAGACCTCGACGAAGCGGCGCGCATAGATGGCGCCAACTATCTGCGAATCTTCTGGCAGATTCTGATGCCTCTTTCCATTCCCGTTACGGCAACCGCCGCCGTTCTGACCTTCATGGCACAGTGGAATGAATTTCTTCAGCCATTTATCTTTCTCAATACGAAGTCCAAGTACACGCTGGCGATCGGCATCCGCTATTTCCAGGCCGTCGCCGGCTTCGCCGATGACACTGAGCCAAAGTACCACCTTCTCATGGCTGCCAGTGTCATGATGACTGCACCGATCATCATCATCTTCTTCCTGGCGCAGCGTTACCTGGTCCAGGGGATTGTGATGTCCGGCATCAAAGGATAGCGCGCTTCGCGTGAATCCGACCGTCACAAATCGTTACGGTATTCCAAAGGAGGAGACAACCATGTTGAAGAAGAATGTGAGCCGCCGCCAGTTCCTGGCAGGTTCGCTGGCAACAACCGGAGCCCTGGCTCTGTCTGCCTGCGTGCCCGCCGCCCCAACCTCCGGTGATGATGGAGGGTCGATGGAGGCATCGACAGAACCGGTCACGGTCCTTTTCCACACCCGTCTCGGAACGCACGCCGACTGGCACAAGAGCCGCCAGGACCTGTTCGAGGAACAGAATCCCGGCATTCTGCTCGAAATCGACGAGCTGCCGGGCAATGAAATGTATCCCAAGATTTACGCGCTCTCCGCCTCCGGCACAGTCGGGGACGTAGTCTGGACCTATCTCAACAACCCGCCGGAACACAAGGCCAAGGGCGTCCTGATCCCCCTGGACGACATCGTCGCGGCCAAAGACTTCGACCTATCGAACTTCTGGGACTCCCTGCTCCAGGCGCTTACGCTGGACGGAGAACTGCATGCCATCCCCAATCACGGCCACTACGGCACGACCGCCTACTATCACAATAAGACGCTGATCGAGGAGTCCGGGGCAGAAAACCCCAGTCCGGAGTGGACGGTCGATGACTACGTTACAATCGGGCAGGCTGTCACGGCGCCGCCAGAGGTCTGGGGCGTCCGCAGCTTCGGTACAGGCCAGGAGCATATTCCATCCTACCTGCGCATCTTCGGCGGCGACGCGATCAACGAGGAAGGAACGAAATCCCTGCTGGACCAGGAGGGATCCATCGCCGGCCTGCGCTGGCTCTACGACCTGCAGCACACGCATCAGATCGATCCCTGTCAGTGCGGCGATGAGGTTGCCAACAACTACGTCGCCGGCACGGTAGGCATTTTCAACACGACAACGGGCTGGATTGGCCGCCTGACCAACATGAAGAATGAAGGGGACATCGCGTTCGATTGGGATGCGGTCGTGGGCCCGATAGGGCCGGACGGGCTACGCGGTTCGCAGGTGTCTGCCGCTGCATTCGGCATCACCGGCAATTCCGACCATCCCTCCGAGGCCTTCCAGGTCCTGGACTTCTATTCGACCAAGGAAGACGGCATCGAGCATGTCTTCTTCGGCGCCGGCAGTCCGGGCGGCCGCAAGGACGTTTGGGAAAGCGATGAGCTCAACTCCATCCACCCGATATTCCGCCAGCATCAGCAGATCTATCCTGAAGGACCGCGCAACTGGCACCGCCCCGCCAATGCCCGCACGTCAGAGTTCGTCAACACGATGAACAACAACCTGCAGGCCATTTGGACGCAGGCAGTGGAGTTTGAAGAGGGAGTCGAGCAGACGCATCTCCTCGTTCAGGAGGTCCTGGACAAGGATCCGCTGGTCTGACCCCTGATTGCGGCCGTTATGATCGCGGCTCAGGAGCAGTCTCAACCTGGGCCGCGTCTTTTGCATGCGCTTTGCTATGCTCTTTAGTATGCGCTCAACCATTTCCCTTCACACCCATCAGGAGAGAACCATGAGCATTCAAGTTTCGCGACGTTCGTTCTTGCAGGGAGCGCTGGCGGTATCCGCTGCGGCGCTGTCGGCGTGCGTGCCCGCGGCCGCCCCCGCCGGTGATGGCGATGGGGACATGGCCCCGTCCGATGAACCGGTTACCCTTCTCTTCCACACCCGATTGGGGGCGCATGCCGACTGGCACGTCAGCCGCAAAGAGCTCTTTGAGGAGCAGAACCCGGGCCTGATCATCGAATTTGACGAGCTCCCCGGCAATGAAATGTACCCCAAGATCTACGCCCTGTCCGCCTCAGGGACGGTCGGCGACGTTGTCTGGACCTACCTCAACAACCCGCCGGAACACAAGGCCAAGGGCGTGCTGATCCCACTGGATGACATTGTCGCAGCCAAGGACTTCGACCTCTCCCCGTTCTGGGAATCGTTGATATCCGCGCTCACCCTGAACGGCGAGCTGCATGCCATTCCCAATCACGGTCACTTTGGCACGACCGCCTATTACATCAACAGGAACCTGATCGAAGAGTCCGGCGCCGAAGTCCCGTCACCCGACTGGACAACCGACGACGTGGTCACAATCGGTCAGGCGATCACCGCGCCCCCTGAAGTCTGGGGCGTGCGCGCGATGGGGGTCGGGCAGGAGCACATCCCCTCCTACCTGCGGATCTTCGGCGGCGACGCGATCAACGAAGAAGGCACGAAGTCGCTGCTGGACCAGGAAGAGTCGATCGCGGGCCTCCAGTGGCTCTACGACCTGCGATTCACGCACGGAGTCGACCCCTGCCTCTGCAGCAACGAGACCTTCAACAACTACGTCGCAGGCACGGTCGGGGTCTACAACTGGACGACCGGCTTTGTAGGCCGCTGGAACAATCAGAAAGAGTCCGGCGACATTGCCTTTGACTGGGACGTTCTCGTGGGCCCCGTCGGTCCGACCGGACTCAGAGGGTCGCAGGTGTCCGCCGCCGCCTTTGGCATCACGGGCAACTCCAAGCATCCATCGGAAGCATTCCAGATACTCGACTTCTACTCCACGAAGGAGGACGGAATCGAGCATGTCCTGTTTGGCGCCGGCAGTCCGGGCGGCCGCGCCGACGTATGGGACAGCGACGAGCTCTTCGCCGTCCACCCCATCTTCCGCCAGCACATCGCCACTTACCCCGACGGACCGCGCAAGTGGCACCGCCCGGCCAACGCCCGCACGCTGGAGTTTGTCGACACGCTCAACAACAATCTCCAGGCAGTGTGGACCGAGGTGACGACTTTCGACGAGGGAGTCGAGCAGACGCACCTCCTCGTACAGGAAGTCCTGGACAAGGATTCGCTGGCATAGTTCCGTACAGCGGCTGTTTCGGCCGCGGCCCGGCAGCTGACGGAACCCGGGTCGCGGCCTTTAATCGTTGACTACTCATATCCGTCAAACCATTCCAGGAGGAAACAATGAAAAATCATGTTTCTCGACGTTCATTCCTGCAGGGCGCACTCGCAGTCTCCGCAGGCGCGCTGGCCGCCTGCGTCGCCCCAGCCGCTCCCGAAGGCGACATGGGCGACGAAGGCGCGGCAATGGAGCCGGTCCACCTGCGCTGGGACACATTCCGCGGCATCGGCAGCGGTTGGAACGAAGAGCGCATCGAAACTTTCACTGAGATGCACTCTGACGTAACCATCGAGCTGCGGCCCCTGGCCGGTTCGGGCCAGCAGGACAACTACGCCAAGATGTACGCAGCCCAGGCCGCCGGCGATCTCGGTGAGGTCATCGCCTTCGACCCCTCCCATTACCATTTCTGGCGAGCCATCAACAAAGACATCATCATGCCGATCGACGAGTTGGTCGCCGCAGACGGCACCGACTTGAGCGAATGGTTCGAGCACTTCATGGGCCTGCAATACTACCAGGGCCAACTGTACGGCTTCCCCAGTTGGGGCTGGGCCGGATTCGATACTCTGGTCACCAACGCAGTCCATCTCGAAGAGGCCGGCCTCGACCTTCCCGACCCCTCCGGTCGCGATGTCTCAATCGATACCATCACCGAATGGGCGCACTCCTTCTACGTCGAAGGCGAACGCTTCGGGCTCAACATCAGCCACAATGAAGCCACTGTCGTGGTGCTGTGCCGGCTGTTTGGAAGCTCTCTTATCAACGAAGAAGGCACCAAGTGCCTCCTTCTCGATGACCCCAATGCCACCGAAGCTCTGCGTTGGGCCTACGACCTCGGCGTCGTCGACAAAGTCCTGCCTGCGCCGGGAGACATCGAAAACTCCGGCGGCGCGCTTGTCGCCGGTCTCCTGACAATGAACTGGTGTGGCTCGCTCTGCGTGCGCAACTTCAATAACCAGATCGAGGACGAAAGCGTCGCCAAGGCCTGGCAGATTCTCTTCCCCGCACGCGAGGACGGCCGCTTCCCGTCCCAGCTGCGCGGCGGCACCTGGAATCTCCGCACAGACCAGGACCACGCCGATGTCGCCTTCCAGTTCCTCCGGCACATCGCAGGTCACGACGGCAGCCTCAGCTTCAATCTCGTTGCCCGCAACTTCGCCATGGTGCGCCCGGACGTTGTTCAGTCCCTGATCGACGACGACCCGATCCACGAGTGGTTTATCTCCAGTCTCGAAAACGGCATCCCCGCCCACGCGCCCGCCAACTCCCGCGGCCGCGAGTATACCTCCGCCGTGCAGCAGTGGACCGACCTCCTGCTCGACCCGAACCAGCCGGTTGAGTTCGAAAAAGGCCTGCAGGACCTGAACGACAATATCCAGGCAGTCCTCGACGAGGATCCCGCCTAGACCAGGTTTCACGCCCGAAAAGCGCTGGCAGAGAAATTCCCCGTTCTGCCCGGCGCTTGCCTTTCTTGGAGATGCAAATGGCAACGCTGGCCAGCCGGCTTCGATTTTCAGAAAGATTGACTACCACGAAACAGAGGCGGGAAAACGTCTACGGCTATCTGTTTCTCACCCCCTGGCTGATAGGATTCTTCGGGCTGTTTATCGGCCCCGGGCTGTTTTCCCTCTACCTGAGCTTTACCAAGTACGATGTCCTCAGTTCGCCCGTCTGGATCGGCCTGGAAAACTATATCAAGATGTTTTCCGACGACCCCCTTTTCTACACCTCGCTGGGGCGCACCTTCTACTACGCTGGGGTGGGCGTCCCCCTCGGCGTCATCGGTTCGATGTTTCTGGCTATCCTGCTCAACGCCAAACTGCGCGGCCTGGCCACCTATCGCACCCTCTTTTTCATGCCCTCCCTGGTGCCCATCGTCGCCTCCGTTGTCCTCTGGAAGTGGCTGCTCCACGCCGACTTCGGCATCATCAACCAGTGGCTCATCGATCTCGGCTGGTCTGACCCGCCCGGATGGTTCGGTGACCGCCGCTGGGCGATTCCATCACTCATTGTAATGGGCCTTTGGCAAGGTCTCGGCGGCACACGCATGATCATCTTTCTGGCCGGTCTCCAAGGAATCCCCGAATCCCTCTACGAAGCCGCCTCCATCGACGGCGCCACCGCCCTTCACAAACTGCGACATGTGACTATCCCCCTGCTGACGCCGACCATCTTTTTTAACATGGTCCTTGGAATTATCGGCGGCCTGCAGGTCTTTACCGCGGCATTTGTTGCCACCGAGGGCGGCCCGGGATTTGCCACCACCTTCTACAGTCTCCACCTCTACCGACACGCCTTCGACTACTGGAACATGGGCTATGCTTCCTCCCTGGCCTGGTTCTTTGCTTTCGTCATCGTGTCGCTCACTATCTGGCAGTTGCGGCTCTCACGCCGCTGGGTTTTCTACTACGGGAGCTAGACGAAGATGGCTGCAACGATCGAACGATTGCCCAACGCCGAACTCCGCAGCGATGTCTACCGCCGCGGACGAAATCGCGTTCAAAGGGCCGTGACCTATATTCTTCTCACAGCGGCTGCTCTGATGTTTGCATTCCCGCTCTTCTGGACGGTGTCGAGCTCCCTGCAGACCTGGAAGGAGTTGCGTTCCTTCGAGCCGCATCTACTTCCGGCCATTCCCCAGTGGGGAAACTATGCAATGGTCTTCAGTTCGGTGCCTTTCGCTCGCTGGATGGCAAACAGCTTCCTGATTACGGCAATCACGATCCCCGGCGTGATAATCACCGGTTCACTAACCGCCTACTCCTTCGCCCGCTTCAACTATATCGGCAAGGAAATCTGGTTCGTCCTCATGCTCGGCACGATGATGATCCCCACACAAGTGACTCTGATCCCGCAGTATGTGCTCTTTTTCAATCTGAAACTTATCAATACTTACGTCCCCCTCACTATCGGCTCCTGGCTCGGAGGCGGCGCATTCATGATCTTCCTACTGCGCCAGTTCATCATGTCGATTCCCCGCGACCTGGACGAAGCGGCGCTCATGGACGGCGCGTCACCCATCCGCATTCTCTGGGGTGTCCTGCTTCCGCTGATGAAGCCAGCCCTGACGACAGTGGCGATCTTGCAGTTCCTTGGCGACTGGAATGAATTCTTCGGCCCCTTCATCTACCTGAATAAAGTCGATCTCTTTACAGCTGCCGTCGGTCTGCGCTTCTTCCAGAACATTCCTCTCGAAACGAGTGACCCGCGCGACCACCTGCTGATGGCCGCCGCCGCGATCATGACAGTTCCCGTCATCACCCTCTTCGCAGTCGCACAACGCTACTTCATCCAGGGCGTCGTCCTCAGCGGCCTGAAGATCTGAGCTTACCGTATATCGGAAAAGAGTTTGACTACATCAATGAGGACCCTTGCCTGGAACTCATGTAGAGGAAACGGAAGGAAGGGTTTTGACCAGAACACGCAACATCTCCTCCAAGGTCGGCTCCTCAGGATCCTCCGGCGTGCGGTCCGCCAGCGTTGAGCCGCCAACCAGGCGGTAGACGTCGGCGGCGCCCTCGTGGAACTTGGGCGACATGGCGACGCCCGCCATCGTGGCCGCAATCTCCTCCATTTCGCCAACCCACCGCCTTGACTTAGGCGGCATACTCGGGAGTCCCTGCATCCGTTTCAGCATCGCGGACTGGCTCAGTTCGTACTCGTCAAACAGGGCGTCGCGTACGCCCAGCGCCTCTGCCGCGACCAGCAGGTTCGTGCAAAGCGCCGTTAGTCCCTTCGTCAGCCCCGCATAGCACATCTTGATCGCCGAAGCATCACCCACCCGGTCGCTGATAACCGGCACGTCCAGGCCGTAGTCATTGAGTTTCGCCAGCTCGCGCGCGTAGACGCCCGAGGCGTAGAAACGGGTCGCCCCTTCCCGCCGAGGAGGCGGCCCAATGATCGAGGCATCTGCGAAGCGGCCGCCGGCGCCGGCGATTGTTTCTCCAATTTCTATCGTCGTCTGCGGCGCGACCGCATTACAGTCGGCATAGAGCAGGTCTGCGCCTGTCCGCCGCAACGCGCCGGCCACAGTCTGCGCCGCCGCCCCTGCCTGCGCAGGAACAAGAATGCACAGCACGACGTCCGCTTCCTCCACCAGCGCGTCGTAGGATTCCACCTCCTCAATCCCGGCCTTTTGCGCCAGCCCCCGCGTCCTTGCGCTGCGGTCCGCAAGATGAGCGATCACCCGCAGACCGTTCTCTTTCAGCCTCTCACCAACCGTATGGCCCATGTCCCCCGGGCTCAGAATACCGACCGTATTCATGCAGGGGCCTCCCTTTTGACTTCCTCCTGCGCCCGCGCCAGCAAGGCCTTCATATAGCCAATCGTATAGGCCGTTCCTACGCGAGCATCACCGGCCATCATCGGAATATGGTCCGGAATCAGGACGCCGTCGAAGCCTGTCTGCTCCAGCACGCGCATCGCCTTGTACATTTCAAAGTAGCCGTCGTCGACAAACGTCTCCACGAAGTGAGGCAGAGGCCGGTCCACATTGCGGAAGTGAATCTTGAAGAGCTTGTTGGCCTTCCCGAACGCCTGCAGCGACTCTTCCACGCCCCGTCCCATGAGATCGCCGCCCTCCAGCCAGCAGCCGATGCAGAAGCAGATGCCGACGTTGGGGCTGCCGGCGATCTCCATCGCCCTGTCGTATCCGTCGAAACTGCTGAAAATGCAGCGCGGAATCCCCCCAAGCTCCGGTTGAGGAGGGTCGTCAGGGTGAATGCCGATCCGGACGCCTTCCTCCTCGGCCACCGGAGCCGCCTGCGCAACAAAATAGCGAAAGTTCTCCCAGATCTCATCTTCCGAATAGGCGCGTCCGTGAGTCAGGGGCAGGTGATAGTAGCGGCCCGCCCAGTGGCCGGCGTCGGCCTTCGCCAGGTCAAACCCCCTGGCGTCCGCGCCGCCGCGGGTCGACTCCCGCTCAGTGCTCCAGATGCCGTTCCCCATGTGGGCGTAGGTGGTGTAAGGGATTCCAGCCTTTCCAAGCGCCCTCAAGTGAGCGACGTACTCCTCAATCTTTGCATTCCGGTTGTCCAGACCCAGTACGATAGCGTCCTGGTTATGCACTTCCCGGTTGCCGAATCCGTAAATCCTGACTCCTGCCTTCTCAAAACGGTCCTTAGTGCGCGCATAGTAGTCATAGCCGGCATGTTCGCCGTCAGTCCAGCAAACGGCCCAGTCCAGGCCCATCTGCTTGACAAACTGCAACTCCTCGTCGCTCGCCTCAGGAGACACCTGGGCCGCGATCTTCATTCCTGGCGGTATGGACATTAGTGACATTTGGGCTCTCCTGTTTCCGGGATGCAATGCGGATTTGTGATGGCTTGATTATTGTAGTTGACACTCAGCGGTGGAGACTATGGACCTACGTTTTCCAGTCGGACGGCTACTGCGGGACCCTCCACGGCCAGCACTGACCCGCCGCGAAACGACACCCAAACTGTTCCTTCGCCTGGCGCTTGCGGCGAAGTCTCCCCCCTCCACTCAAGCGCGTCAGACAGCCAGCGCACCGTACCCCCCGATTCGTGCCGAAACGGGACTCCCCACTCAGCGTTCGCGCGCATGAAATTGAATGCCCGGCGCGGATGCCAATCTGCGTCAAGGGCGAAATCCTCTTGCGAAGGAACGGGAAAGTAGCTGCCTCGAGCGGGCTGGGGCTTTCGCAACGGTTCGCCGCCCTCCAGCCTGTCAAGCACGTCGGCCAGCAGCTCGCCGCCTGAAAAGGCGCACAAGGCCTCAGCCTCAGCGCCGCGCATACCGTCTTCAAACTGAATCTCTCGCTGCCCGGCAATGGCGCCCGTGTCCAGACCCGCGTCCATCCAGTGTACCGACACACCCGTTGCCGCCTCGCCTGCCCGGTACTGCCAGAACAGGGGATACGGCCCCCTGTAGGCGGGCAATATCGAAGGATGCACGTTCAGGAATCCGTGCCGCGGAATGTCCAGAACAGACACTGGGATAACGCGATTCCAGCAGGCGACGCAGACGACGTCAACCGACATCTCAACCAACCAGTCCGTTACTTGCGGGTGGCCGATATCCCCACATTCGAATGAAGGGATACTGGACAAAAACGCTGGCGACGGAACGCTAACGCCGGGCTGGGGAAACTCCCGCAACGGGACATCTCTCCTCCCGTTGAGCAGTACAGCGGCAATGCGAATGTTTCTGTCAAGGAGCCTTTCCAGCACGATGCGGCTGAACGGCCCGGACATTCCTGCGAACAGAGTACGCATTTCCTTTGACACAGGTTCAACTCAAGCCTATAATGGTGCCCAACGCTTACCTTAATTCAGGATGGGAGCAAACTCATGGCTCGCTTAGTGCAGTGTGCCAAGATTGGACAAGAGTTACCGGGCTTGGCGTCACCCCCTTACCCAGGGGCGCTGGGGCAACGGATTTATGAGAACATTTCGCAGGCCGGCTGGGATATGTGGATGCAGTACTCAGTTGTACTGATTAACCACTACGGCCTCAGCCTGGGCGACCCGCAGTCACGCGAATTCCTGATGCAGCAGATGGAAGAGTTCTTCTTCGGCGTTGGCGCACAGATGCCCGAAGGCTGGACCCCGGAAGGCACACCCGGCATGGGCCAAGGCGTTCCGGCGGGGAAAGGCGCGCCCAGGAAGTAGAGAAGCACCCTACTAGGGAAGCACTCTACTGGGCAAGCGCGAACTCCGGGTCAACCTCGAACCGAAGGCTGCCGTGCGCATTTCGCAACGATTCTTCGACCTGGGCCGGCGAAGGCCCTTTTGCGAAGATAAAGCCCAGGTAGGCATCTCCCTCAGGCAGGGGGACAATTGACTGGTCCAGCCTGGCAGTGATCTGAACATCCTCGATCCCCGCCACTCTCCTTGCCTCTTCGACCCCGTTCACCCGCCGCAAGATACCGGCCTCCGGAATCGGAATCATCATCACACCGCCCGCCTGTGACTCCCTTTCCAGGCTCTCCAATGGCAGGCCGCATGCCTGGCGCAGTATCAGATCCTCCAGCGAACTCCCGTTGCCCACTTCCATGCCGAATCGCAAGATTCGGGAACAGAGCCCGCCAATCGACCGCCCTGCCACTTCGACGATCCACGGTCCGTCGTCATTGATACGCAGTTCCGCGTGAATTGGCCCGGTTTGCAAGCCCAGGCCCCTGGCCGCGGCCTCAGTCGTTTCGACGATTCGGTTCTGCGTCTCGAGATGCAGCCGCGAAGGCGTGACGTATATCGTCTCCTCGAAGTAGGGCCCCTCAAGTGGATCCGGCTTGTCGAACAGGGCCAGGCAATGGAGGCGGTCTCTGTCCAGCAGACCCTCAAGGGCAATCTCAACCCCCGGAATGTAACCTTCGATCAGAAAGGGTTGCTTGTCTCCAATCAGAGCGGTCAGCCTTCTGACGGCAGCGCCTAATTCGCAACGCAGATTAGCGCGGATGACGCCCCGGCTCCCATTCAGCTCCTCGGGCTTGACCACGCATGGGTAGCCGATGGCTTCCTCCGCGCGTGCGATAATCTCCTTCAGATTGTCACCGGTCCGAAACTCGGCAAAGGCAGGCACGGGAGCGCCGCAAGCGGCAAGCATCGTCCGCATCCTGAACTTGTTCCTGGCCGCCTCCGCTGCCATGGGGTCGTTGTGAGGCAGGCCAAGCTTTTGGGCCACCAACGCCGCCACCCTGGATCCTGAATCATCCAGCGCCAGCACGGCGTCGTAACGGTTTTCCTCCCCTCCCGAATCGGCCAGCGCGTCAATAAGCTGTTCGGAGGCCTGAACCGGGCGCCCGAAGTCGGCGCCGAGAGGGAAGTTCCACTCTTCGGCCAGCGTCCTGGGCAGGTCCACGGCCACCACCGCCTCGATGCCCAGCCGTGCGGCGGCATCTACGTAGTCCTGGGTGCGGTAACTGTTAGGCGTAGTGAGGAGGAGCGCTCGTTTTGAGGACACGTTGACTCCCGGTTGCAGTTCTTCAGGGCTCGAATGCTCAGAGAATCGAGGCGAGCGCCCGCCAGCGCTCCCTTTGACGCTGCGGCATTTTGTCAAGAGTCTCGCCAGCCGGGCCACCGGGAGCGCCTGTTCCGTCCTGCGGGCGCCGACGTCCCAGACAGACAGCGTAGCTGATTACGGCTTTCCGATCTTCTTCGTCAAGCCCCGCCAGCAAGACGCCGGCCGACGCGCCGCTGTGGAACAGCGACTCCCTCTCGTTGACGCCAGCCGAATCGCGGCAGGGGCTCTCACTGACGATGACCCGCCTCAAATTGGACTGACTGAGTTCCTGGAGAAGCTCGGCGAAAATCGCGACCACGCGGGGGTGGTTGGTGCGCGCCGCCAGCACTGCTGCCCGGCTGAAACAGTAATCCCCAGCCAAAATCGTGCCGCCAAGCAGGAAACTGTCGATTGAGCCGGTCTGTTTGGGCTTGAGCAGAAGGCGGTGGATGTTGAGCGCGATCTGTAGAAGCTCCAGGGCCGAAGCCAGCGACACTCTCCGGGACTCGTCCTCGGCGGAATCGTTCTCCGGCACCGCCGAGGCGAGTACGACGCCCGCCAGCACCTGTCGGTCTGCCACTTCGCTGCGGACGAACTGCGCCAGGCCATCGGGAAGACCGGCCACCGTCTCTTCCAGCTTCGCAGCAACGAGATTCAGTTCGGCCTGAAGTGCTTCGCCTACCTGTTCAGCCATTCGGCTCTTCCAGATACGCTACATTGAACCAGTTCAAGGAATACAGCCCAGTGTCCGTGTGCCTCTTGCGAAATCCTAAAGGTCCTGCCGGGGCCGCGCCAGCTACGGTGTAGTCTCAATCGGTCTCATCTCCGACGATTTCGCGGTAAATCGTCTCCAGATCCTCATCGCTATAGAAATGGATGACGAGACGACCGCTGCCGTCCGCCCTGCGGTCAAGGTTAACCTTGGTGCTCAGCCGGTCGCGAAACTGGTTCTCCCAGTAGCGAATCTGGGCCTGCAGGTGCGG
Organism: Caldilineaceae bacterium; assembly: GCA_022821545.1. Lineage (GTDB taxonomy): Bacteria > Chloroflexota > Anaerolineae > Caldilineales > Caldilineaceae > Bin5. Next base: position 16,864 of record JAJEDJ010000019.1, on the reverse strand, counting down.
AGATTCCTTCTCCGCCTCCTCGGCCGGCGGCTCTTCCCGCCACGTCTTTACGAGCTCTTCCGCCTGCCGAACGTTCAACTCCCGCGCCACAATCAGGTCCAGAGCCTCCAGTTTGTCGTCGTCGCTGTCAAGGCCCAAAAGGGCGCGCGCATGGCCCGCGCTTATCATGCGATCATTCAACGCTGCCTGGACCTCTGCAGGAAGCGCCAGGAGACGTATTGCGTTGGCCACGGCCGACCGGCTCTTGCCCACCCGGTACGCCACCCGCGCCTGGGTCAGGCTGAACTGGTCAATCAGCGTATTGAAGGCAGAAGCCTCCTCCAAAGGGCTCAGATCGTCGCGCTGCAGGTTCTCGACCAGAGCCAGTTCCAGCAGCTGTTGCGACGTCGCCTCGCGCACGACAGCCGGCACGACCGCCAGCCCAGCCTGGCGCGCCGCACGCCAGCGCCTCTCTCCCGCGACCAACCAGTAGCGCTGGGGTTGATCGGGACGCTCGGCTACGATAAGCGGTTGGATAACACCGTGTTCCCTGATAGAGGTGGCCAGCTCAACCAGTGTGGCCTGCTCGAAGCGCGTGCGCGGCTGGTGGGGATTCGGCTCGATCTCGTCTACGGGAAGGTCGCGGATTCCTTCGTCGCCATTCGGCGCAGCCTGTTCTTCCACCTCGCCATCTTCGTCAGCGGCGGGTCTGCCGAGCAGAGCGCCCAGCCCGCGGCCCAGCCCATGCCTTCGGCGGGGATTCAACTGTCCTTGTCCAGTTTCTCGGCTCATCGATAGGTCACCGCGGGATCTTGTGATCCTGGCAGACCGCCGGCGGCCGCTTCAACCCCAACGGGAAAACGACCCATAAACTCGGCGGCCAGAGCTTCGTAGGCCAGCGCGCCAGCGCTCTCCGGGGCATAGCTGAGGACTGTAAGCCCGTGGCTCGGCGCTTCGCTAAGGCGAACTGAACGGGGAATCAACGTCTCGAACGTCTCCAAAGGAAAGTGTGCGCGCACGTCGTCCACCACCTGCGTGCTGAGTTTCGTGCGCGCGTCCGACATCGTCAGCAGGACTCCAGCGACCTTGAGACGGCCGTTGAGAACCTTTCGAACTTGCTGAATCGTACTCAGCAGCTGGCTCAAGCCCTCAAGCGCCAGGTATTCGCACTGGACCGGAATGATGATCCCATCCGCGGCGGTCAGCCCGTTTATCGTGATCAGACCCAGGCTTGGCGGGTCATCGATGAATACGTAATCATACTGGCAGTGCAGAGGCTGGAGCGCTTTCGAGAGCAGCTGCTCGCGCGCCATCCTCGCGGCCATCTCCACTTCCGCGCCGGCCAGGTCGAGATTGGCGGGCACCAGACTCAGACCCGGGAGCGCTGTCTCCGAGACCGCCTCCTGGACGGGCCTGTTGTCGATTAGAACGTCGTAGAGGCTAGTACCGGGCCTTCTGGGGTCGATACCCAAGCTGGTCGTGGCATTTGCCTGCGGGTCGCTGTCAACGAGCAAGACCCGGCAGCCGGCGCCGGCGAGGAAAGCGCACAGGTTGACGGCCGTTGTCGTCTTACCCACGCCTCCCTTTTGATTGGCGATTGCGAAAATCTGGGCGGTCATGTGCCTCACAGTTTCGAAGAGTTACCTGCATGAACCCTGGCAAGCCTGTAGTTCAGAGGTCTGACAGGCTAGACTCTTCCGTGCCGCCAGGGATGCAGTGCCATATACTCCAGCACACTATTGTGGCTGGGAATCCCCGTCACGCCATGACCCTCAACGCCGAAGGAGGCGGTCACATTGGCGTACCGGGCCGCGTCCAGCGGGTCTCCGGTCTCATCAAGACGAAGCAGGAATGCAGTGGCAAATATGTCCCCGGCCCCGGTTGGGTCCACTTCAGTTGCCGGACGGGGAGGAATCGGGACTGTTTCCACCTCTGAGTCCGGTCTGCGCATGTAGACGGTGCTGCCGTCCCGGTATTCGGTCAGGACAACGAGTGAAATGTATTCGAGAAACTCCTTAACCTGTCTGAGGTCGCCGTCAATGTCCTCTTTCGAGAGTATGAGGGCATCGAGATGGGGAAGGATCAGGGCCCTATCCCGCCAGGGCGCCGGGTATACCCTGCCCTCTCCGTCCCAGCGGCGCATCCAGCCCTGGGGCACAGCCGCCACGATCGTGTCGGTGTCAAAAATGGAGGCCACTTCCGGCGCCACCTCGTTTACGAGAGGTCCCAGGAGAGCAATATGAGGCGCCCTCAATTGAGGGGGGATGTCCACTGCTGAAATGGGAGGTGAAGGCGTGTAGCAGTATTGTATGCGTCCGTCAGGCGTGTACAGATTCGCGAAAGTTGTCGTGTTTTCGCAAGGCAATACGTGCAGTTCTGCCAGGCCGCTCAGTTCCGACAGCTCAACATCGTCACCAGCTCGAGTAAGAACAGCCGGCCTGCGCCCGAGGCGGGCAGCCGTGACCGCGGCAAAGCTGACTGTACCCCCCAGCAAGTAGTCGGTCGCGGCGGGATCCGCGGACGCAATGTCGCGAGTAACCGTGCCTATAGCAAGAAGATCGATCGACATTGACGGTTCGTGAGCTCCAGGTCCACCTCATTTCAGCAGGATCTGCACTTTGCGACGTGTGTCCTCGCCGGTGCTTGCCGTATAGACGTGTTCGTGATTTCGCAAGGCAATGTGAACGAGACGGCGTTCGTTTGGCGGCATCGGTTCCAGAGAAGCCGGCCGGCCGCTGGCTACGACCTGCTCTGCCAAGCGGTGGGCCAACTGGCTCAACTGCTCGGCCCTTCTCTGCTTGTAACCGTCAATATCGACAACAATGTTTTTCCAGCGATGCAGCTCCTGATTAACCATAAGTCGAATCAGGTACTGCATGCTCGAAAGCGTCTCGCCATTGCGCCCGATGAGGAAGCCCAAGTCCTCTCCCACAACATTCAGACTGAGCGCACGGTCACTGTCCTCCGGGTTTTCCTGCCAGGAAACTTCGATTTCGGCCTTTATGCCCAAATGGACCAACATCTGGTTCAGGAGATCGAATGCGAGGTCTTCCAGTTCTGCGTCATCCGCACTGCCTTCCGAGTCGATCTCCGGCTGTTTCTCATCCGCCGGCCCCGGGTCTGATTCCACGTCAACAGCTGCGGAGACCTCAGTTGGAGCATCGTCAGAAACAATCTCGGCCGTCTCCTCCGGTTCCGTCCTCGCTTCGACATCGATCACTTCTTCGCCATCATCCCGGGCCCGAGTTTTCGAGGGCTGACCTGAATCTCGGCGCGTGAGACGTACAAGGGCATCAGAGGCGCCGATTCCCAGGATTCCCCGGCTCCCCTCATTGATAACTTCGATCTCGATTTCTTCCCGGGAAACCCCAAGTTGGCGCAATCCTGCGTTTACAGCCGCTTCCACGGTCTTCGCACTGTATTCGTAGCTCTGACCTTCGTTCATCTTATCGTCTCTTTCGATTACGCCGGTTCCGCCGGCGCTGAGGCGTTCTCTTTCGTACGACCTCGGTTGCTTCCGCAGCCGGGGCCACGGTCGAGCCGCCGTCCGACGTGGCCACGCCGGCAGTGGCCGGCAGGGCTTGGGGCGCGGCAGGCGCAATCGCGTTGTTCACACCGCTCAGATAATTTGCGGCGTAGGTCTGGCCCAATTGCAGCAAGTTGCTCGTTACCCAATACAGCGAAAGGCCGGCCGGCACCTGCAAGGTAAAGAAGCCAAACATAAGGGTCATGATCGTCGTCATCTGCTTCATCATACCGGCCTGGCCTTCACTGCCCGTGGGCGTGGTCGCCGTCGTCATTCGTTGCATGTAGACCTGGCTGATCATGAGCAGGGCCGGCAACACGAGGTATGCCAGCAAGAGCAGGTATTCACCTTCATTGAACTTCTCGGGGATCCAGGCAAGGCCCCGCGTGAATTCAGGAAAGCCGAGGTCGGGAATCCAAAAGAAGCGGGCATCGGTCAGTGAGGGACCCAACGCCACCAGGGCCGAGTACAGTCCGAAAAGGACCGGCATCTGCACGACCATCGGCAGACAGCCGCTGAGAGGGTTAACGCCAGCCTCGCGATACAGCTTCATCTGCTCCTGCGCCATCTTGTCCCGATTCTTGCCAAATTTCTTCTGCAGCTCCTGAAGTTGAGGCTGAAGGTTCTTCTGCGCCTGCATACTCCTAATCTGTATCATCGTCAACGGGAACGTGATCATTTTGATGATGATCGTAAACAAGATGATCGCAAAGCCCCAGCTATAGGGGATGTCCCAGTTTACCAGACTTGTATTCAGCCAGATGAGGGATTTTGCGAGGGGAAATACGATTACGACCTGCCACCATCCATCTGCCTCGGCGGTGTTCCAATCCACCACGCCTTCGCGGGGAACACCACAACCGCCAAGCAGAACCGCTGCCAGTCCCAGGACCAACAGCCAGAGAATCCTTCTGCGAATCACAGTTTTTCTCCTAATCGCCGCGCCAAACAGTGGCGCCGGCAGGGCCGGTTTCGGCGGCTCCTCAAGGAACGGGGTCGAATCCACCGGGATGCCACGGATGGCACCGGCAGATGCGCCGCAATCCCATCCATCCCCCCTGTGCCGCTCCGTACCGTTCCACCGCCTCGTATGTGTACTGTGAACAGGTCGGATAGAAGCGGCAGTTGCTCCCCAAGAGCGGCGAGACGCTCCTCTGATAGATTCTTATCAAGAGCAACAGGACGGCGCGCACAGGTTGCCTCTCTCAGGCCCGGCCCTCGTTTCGGCCCAAACCGGTGACGAACAGAGCTGCCCGGCCAAAGAGGCGGGCAAGGGCGGCGTCAATCTGCGCGTACGTTGTTCTCCGAATCGGCGACCGGGCTATTACGACACAGTCCCATCCCGGCTGAATCTGACTCATGCGCAGACGCATCGATTCACGCATCCGCCTCTTTACACGATTCCGTACAACCGCATTGCCAATTCGGCGGCTGACGGAGAAGCCGAAGCGGCTGTAAGGGAGGCGATTTTCCAATACGCACAGAACGGCAAGGCGGTTGCTATAGGTCTGTCCCGTCCGGCGGACCTCCTGGAACCGGTTGTTATCCCGTACTCGATAGCGTCGTTTCAAGCCGCTGCGCTTACGCCCCAGTCACTTTCGAGGCCGCCCAACTAGAATGTTCGTTTGCGAGTTGAAAGCTGGACAGTCAGTTCTGTCCGCTGCTTCAGGCGGCGGCGCTTCAAGACATTGCGTCCGCCGGGTTTGCTCATACGCTTGCGAAAGCCGTGTGTCCGCAGCCGCTTGCGAACCTTTGGTTGCCAGGTTCGTTTGGGCATATCTCTACTCCTTCAAAAATTAACAATTCAGAATAACTACCAATAGTCAATTATAGGCGGCATCGACAGCCAATGTCAAATCTTGCGCTATTTTCGATACGCCGCGAATCCCAGTCCATACATTCCTCCACAGAACTGCCTTTGAATCAGAAGGCCGGCTTTTCCGCTCAATTATGCCGTATGATATAGTAGTATACAGCCGCTGGCTCCCCATCGGGCGGCCGAGCCTCCGTCAAACCGGCGCCGCCTCCGGGCATCGGGCGTTGCAAAATGAACTGTAGCGTATCTTGAACTCTGAATCAGAGAACGCCACCCGAACTTCGGCCGACAGCGCGAGACAGTCCGAAAAAAGTCAGGCGGCCGCGGGACCGACAGCTTCACCGCGGGATGAGTTTTCCTCTCTGCAGATGCTGGAGGAGTCGGCTGCCCAGCTCGCGGCGTTGCGTCAACGCGCCGAATTGATTCTCGAGCAGATGTCAACGGGACCAGGCACTTCCCCTTCCAGCGAATCCTCGGACGGAGCCACCAAGGTCGCCGCAAGACCGGAGGGGGACCAGCCGCGACGTGACCCAGGACAGGAGCGAAATGACAGGTCCGAACCAGACAGGCTGATCCTTGCGGAACCAGAACAGGATCGTTCTGTCGCTTCCAATTCATCAGCCGCGAATTCGGACAAGGTCGACCATGGGGACTGGGAACAGGAGTGGTCTCTCAGCTCCCAAACTTCGCCGCACCAAGATATCGCGCCTGGCTCCGATACAGCCCCCCTGACCGAAAGTCTCAGCCAGCCTCCTCAAGCCATCGACCAGCCCTTAGCGGAAGATCTGCACTATACACAGCCGGGCGCGGGTCCGTCGCCCCAGCCTGAGCATCAGTCGCAGCAGTTTCCCATTCAGAATTATCAGCCGCAGTCTGATTCTGTTCTGGACAGCCCCGTCACCGCAGCGCCGCCACCGGACTGGTTCAAGTTCGAGGTTGCGCCCGAATCGCTATCTGCCGATGCCCAGTTGATCGAGGAAGAAATCCTCATTCTCTACGAGGCCATCGACCGGTTCCGGGAAACGCGGCGCGAAAACACAGGTCATGCCCTGTCGCTGTTGCGAGAGGCCAGAGAGATAATCTCAAGCCAGCCCAATCGCGTCGAAAGAGCGCAGTACAATATCCAGCAGGCAAGACTGATAATCGAACGCGCCAGGACCAGCCGCAGACGCTCACGCGGCATCGCGCTGCGCACTTTCAGTCTGCTCTTTCTTTGGCTTGCCGGCCTGGGGGGACTTGGCGCAGCCCTCTATCTCCAGCCGCTTGAAGTAAACGAAATCATCGGAACAGTCGGCGCCAGCACCGGATGGAACACATCCCACTACTATTCGCTGCTTTGGACAGTTGCCGCCGGCGGAATCGGCGGCTGGCTGGGCACCATTTCATTCCTCTTCGAGCGGATGCGGGTGCATGAAGAGTTTGACCGCCTGTACATCCTGCGATCATTGATCCAGCCGCTCATGGGCGTTGTTCTAGGTGTGATCGCATACGGGCTCTTGGCTGCCCTCTTCAACAGTCTGAACGTCTCGATAACCACTCATGCGGCGACCACCTACTTGCCGGCCGCCTTTGCCTTTCCCATCGGCATCTGGCAAGTATACGTCTACGCCGCTATTTTCCGCATCACTACATTACTGACTTTCCAACGCCGCCGCCGCTGGTAGCCTCCAGAAGAAGGACCACCACAACCTCGCACACGTGTCGACCCGCGGCGAAGCCGTTCCACACTCAGTTCCCGAACATACTGAGATGTCCCGCCCTTGGCGGCCGGGCGGCATTTGCGCTACAATCTCCCTGAACGCTTACGAACATATGGGTCATTTCTCCCGGAGGGCTGTCCAGTGCCAGATGGAAAGTCACTGGTAGAGGTAATCGTATTTGTCCCAATTCGCCGCTCTTTCAGGCAGGAGGAGCTGCCGCCTTCCGGCGATGACGGCGGCGGACTCGTAGAAGGCGGGGCGCTGAATCTCTCACCCGGTCAACTGAGGCCGGAATCGGTTCACCAGCGCACCGGGGGCGCAGCTCGATTTCAGACTTTCCACTATCATCTGCCTCCCGATCTCAGAGGCGAGGTCGAGCCCGGCCACCTGGTGTGGGTCCCGTTTGGCGCGCAGCAACTGCAGGGAATCGTCGTCGGACCGGCAGAGTTTTCCCCCGTCGAGACAAAAGCCATCGATCGACTGGCCCGGCCGCGGCCGGTGCTGACGCCGGCCCAGCTGAAGATTGCCTTCTGGATCGCCGACTATTACGTCGCTCCCATTTCCGAAGCGGTAAAGCTCTTCCTGACGCCCGGGCTCCTCAGCAAGAGCGGAGAGTCACCTAAAGTCCGCGTCAAGCGGGAGGAACAGGTAGAGCTTCTCATCGACCCCGCAACCATCCGTGAACGGCTACTTGGACTCGAACACGGCAGCAAGCAAGCGAAGGTCCTGGCTGAATTCCTATCCAGGCCCACCGGCGCCAGGTCACTCGATGAATTGAAGAACGCCTGCAACCTGTCTTCTAATGCGCCCATTTCAGCCTTGGAGGAGAAAGGGCTGCTCCGGCTACTGAACGAAGAGGCAGTGCTGGCCCAGCCGCTCGGAGCCGTCGAAGAGGCCATTCTACAACTGAAAGGCGCGTCCAAATATGAGGCCATACTGCGGGCGCTCGGACAATCCGAGACGCCGATGTGGAAAACCGATCTCTATGCGGAAGTCGACGCCAACCTGGCCGTCCTGCGGAGACTGCAGGACGCCGGGCTGATCCGGCTCGAACAGAAAGTGCGCTACCGAGACCCGCTCGGCGGACGCATTTACCCGAGGACCCACCCTCCCAAACTGACAGACCAGCAGCAATACGCTTGGGACGAGATCAGTACAAGCTGCTTTCCAAGAGCCGCTACTGAATCGAGTCGCACCACATCGGAAAGCGGCACTCATGCAAACGCCGCAGTTCGGGGCGAGAGTTTTCTCCTCCATGGAGCAACCGGCAGCGGCAAGACCGAGATCTACCTGCGGGCCATGGCGGCAACACTGGCACGCAATCGCCAGGCCATCATCCTCGTTCCGGAAATCGCTCTCACCCCGCAGACCGTCTCCCGTTTCGCCGGCCGCTTTCCCGATCGGGTCTCGGTTGTTCACTCCGGGCTAAACGCCAGCCAGCGCTATGACGTCTGGCGCAGGGCGCGCGAAGGCAGGATCGACGTCATCGTCGGAGCACGCAGCGCGCTCTTCTCTCCGCTGCCCCGACTGGGCCTGATCATCGTCGATGAAGAGCACGAGTCAACATACAAGCAGGACACGGACGAATGGGGCAGCTTCACCGTCTTCTACGACGCCCGCACCGTCGCTACCCAGCTGGCGGCGGCAACGGGAAGCGCCCTGATCTTCGGAACCGCCACACCGTCGCTGGACAGTTACCATGCCGCCCAGCAGGGCAGATTGAGGCTCCTTGAAATGCCCGACAGGGTACTTGGGCACGGTGAAGCGGCTGGAAACGGCGCGGGCGAAAAGGTTGAACGGCCTGAAGCGCCCGCCTATGCAGGTCTTCCTCCCGTCGAAGTCGTCGACATGCGCCAGGAACTCCGCGCCGGCAATCGCAGCATTTTCAGCCGCAGTCTCCAGTCGGAACTCCACGCCGTTCTCGACGCCGGCGAACAGGCCATTCTCTTTCTCAACCGCCGCGGCAGCCACTCCTTCGTGATGTGCCGTGACTGCGGCTTCGTCGCCGAATGCCCGCGCTGCGAGACGCCCCTTACGTTCCACGAACGCGCCGCCCAGCTAATATGCCACCGCTGCAATGGCCGCGAACCGAGCCCGGACCGGTGCCCGGGCTGCCACAGTCACCGCATCCGCTTCTTCGGCGCTGGCACGCAGCGCATCGAAGAGCTGGTGGGCCAGATCGCGCCGCGCGCCCGCCTCCTGCGCTGGGACCGCGACACAACCGGCCGCAAAGGCAGTCACGAACAGATTCTCGATCATTTCGCGCGCCACGAGGCCGATGTCCTCATCGGCACACAGATGATCGCCAAGGGACTGGACCTGCCCCTGGTCACGCTGGTCGGTGTGGTCGCCGCCGACGTCGGCCTCTACCTGCCGGACTTCCGCGGCCCGGAACGCACTTTTCAGCTCCTGACCCAGGTTGCCGGCCGCGCCGGCCGCAGCCGCAGAGGCGGGCGCGTCATTTTTCAGAGCTACACGCCCCAACATTACGCGCTCCAGGCAGCCGCCGAACACGACTTCCATGCCTTTTACGAAAGGGAAATGGAGTTCCGGCGCGAACAGGAATACCCACCCGTCAGCAGGATTGCGCGGCTGATCTTCTGGCATAAGAAGCTGGAAACGGCCGTGGAGCAAACCGACCGGATGATGAAGAACCTTCGGTTGCGTGCAGAGGAGATCGGCATCTGGGGCGATGGCGTCGATCTGCTGGGCCCTGCCCCCGCGCCTTACGCTCGCTTTCGCAGCTACTTCCGCTGGCAGATCATTGTACGCGCGACCGACCCATCCGCCTTTTTGCACGGCATCGACATCCCCTTCGGGTGGCGTATCGACATCGACCCGGTCTCAATGATGTAATTGGGGATTTTCTTCGCGGAAATGTGAGAGACGCTAGAGAGTTGCCATCAGCCTTCGGAAGTTCCGGCCCGGCGTAATCTTGCCCAACACACGCAGTCCACTTGCACCCGTACTCTCCGGCACGTTGCCTCCCTCACCCTGCACCGCCAGCCAGGCCAGTAGTGCAAAACCAAGCGCCTCTTTCGAGTCCTCGCCACCGGGTATGCCCGCCAATTCCCCGTAGCGGACCAGCGAGATTTCAGGTCCGCACCGCCGCGCCAGCTGCGCCTCGATCCGCTCCATCAGAAACGGGTTGCGAGCGCCTCCTCCGCTGACAACCACCTCCTTCACAGGGAGCGGCGCGAAACGGCGGTAGCTCTCGGCAATGGACGCTGCAGTCAACTCGGTAACCGCGGCGGCAAAATCGGCCATGGACAGCCCAGCTTCCGCCGCCTGCCGGCAGTAGCTACCGGCCAGCGCACTGCTGAACAGCTCCCGCCCAGTCGACTTGGGAGGAGGCTGCTGATAGTAGGGGTGTCCCAGCCAGTGCTCGACCAGATTGTCGTGGACGCGCCCGCGGGCCGCCAGCCGGCCGTCCTTGTCGAACTGCAGGGCGCCGTCCGTCGCACGGGCCGCCGCCCAGTCGATCAGCACATTGCCCGGCCCAGTGTCAAAGGCCTGAATCGAAGCATCCGATCCCGCAGGCGGCAAAAGTGTGACGTTGCCGATGCCGCCGATATTCTGAACCGCCCGACATCCTCCCAGACCTGCCGGGGGCCGCAGAAAGAGCCTGTCAAAGACCGGTATGAGCGGGGCGCCCTGTCCCCCAGCAGCCACATCGGCTACGCGAAAATCGGCAACGGTTGTGAGTCCGGTCCTCTCCGCGATGACCGCCGCCTCTCCAATCTGGAACGTCGATTGGACCGCACCGCCCTCCTCAACTTCATGCCACACGGTCTGCCCGTGCGAACCGATCAGATCGACCTCTCCATTGCCCAGGCCACTAACGTTGACTACGCGTAAAGCTGCCTCGGCGAACCGTTCCCCCAAGAGAAATCCGGCCCGGCTCACTGCGCGCGTTCCGCCGCGACCGTCGATCAGTTTTGTGATCAGTTCCCGCTCCGGCACAGGCCACTGAACGCTTTCAAATGCAAGCTGCCGCATACGGGGACCGCCGGCGGTTCCCGTAATCTCGGCCAGTACGGCGTCTATGCCGTCGGCAGAGGTCCCACTCATCAGACCAACAACTCTCATCTCGGCCGCTTTCCAACTGCTGTCAGATACAGGAACTTGACAGTCGCGCAGGTCACTTTAATTCCCGCTTTCCAGACTCCGCCCCAACTGCGCCCAACTGCGATACGGCAGAAAACCGCACTTGGCATAGAAATCCAGGATTGTGGTCCAGTCGATCACGCATCCGTTAATTCCGCTGTTGTGCAGCCGCCTCAGCCCCGCGTCCAGCAGATAAAGCCCCAGACCCTGCCCGCGCAGGGTCTCGCTGACCCCGATCGACCCCAGCTGTGCCCAGGGGCGCGCCAGCCCGTAGGGAAAGAAACGGTCGATTGGGCTTACCGAGTCCTCAAAGGTAAGGCGGCAAGATCCATTCAGGCCCTCATCCGTCCACAGCAGCATATAGTCTGAAATCCGTCCGCCTTCCTCCAGAAACCTCTGCGCCTGCCAGTGCCACCGTCCGGGAAACTCCCTGGCCAGGAAACCGACCAGATCCGCCTCCTGTCCCGGCTGACCCGGCCTCGCCGCCGCAGGCACATCACTCAGCACAGGCGGCTGATAGTCGCTGAGGGACCGCGCCACGTCCCAGGACAGGGGTTCCTCGTCGTGTTCATAGCCGCACGCCTGGAAAAACGCCTCCGCCTCCGAGCCGGCCAGAGGGCCAGGCACAAAGGGACGCAGGCCGCCGCCTACACGAATCCGACCTATAAACCCCGAATCTGCCGGATGACTGGGGGCTGCCGGGTCTGCACCAGGTAAACTTTGTGCAGCCAGCCACCCTTCGGCCCAGTGCAGCAGCGATCTGCCGACTCCCCGTCTCTGAAACGCAGGCGCAACCGCCATGGCTTCGATCCAGCCCGCGACATCCGTACGCATGGCAGGCGGCGCACCGGGATAGGCGCTGCACAACACGAATCCCACGGGAAGGCCCTCTGCGAGAGCAAGACGCCCTCCGCGGGCAACGCCCACGTCCTCTGTACAGTTGTATCTCAGGAATCTCTCGGTAATGGGGAGTTCGTTGCCGGCGGCCTCGTTCCAGAGCTCCACCGCCCACCGCACGTGCCGGGGATCATCCACATCAAACTCGACCAGCTCAACTCCAGCCCCCGCCGCCATTTTAACCATCGCAGCCGTCATGCGTCCAAGGCAATGCCAGCCCCCTGCGCCAGCGCTTTGTCGTAAACGACTCGGGCCACTGCCACGTCTTGCGCCGCCAGTCCAACTGACTTGAAAAACGTGATCTCTTCGTCGTCTTCGCGCCCGGGCAGGTCGCCTGCGACAAGCGCGCCGATCTCTGCATGTATCCGACCGGCGTCATAACTGCCCTCTTCGATCGGCCGGATCAGGTCACCCGCTTCCGCCAGACATGCGCTCATCTGATCAACAACGACTTTGGACCGTCCCAGGGTGACGGCATCCACTTCGCTGGCATAGGGCAGGTGCGAGCCGATCCCCGAAATGTGGACTCCGGGCCGCAGTTGTGCGCCATCAAACAAGGGTTCATGCGCGCTCGTTGCCGTGACAAGGATGTCGGCGGCTTGTACAGCCATTTCGACATCGGCGGTCGCCTGTGCGGAGACACCGAGCTTTTCGGTCAGCTCGACCGCCAGGGTCTCAGCATTGGCCGGCGTACGCGAAATCACGAAGACCCGTTCCAGCGGCCGCTCACACAGGGCCGCCTCTACCTGATACGGGGCTTGCACGCCGCTCCCGAAGATCGTCAGAGTACGCGCGTCCTCTCTCGCCAGGTAGCGTGCCGCCACACCCCCTGACGCTCCCGTACGCATGGCCGTCAGATGCCCGGCATCCATCAGCGCCAGTAAGGCGCCATTCCTGCCGTCGAAAAGGACAACATTCCCCTGGATGGCGGGCAGGCCGCGCCGTGCAGGGTTGGTGCCGTAAAAGGAGATCAACTTCGCCCCGAGCGCATCCAACTCGCCGCCCAGGTAGGCCGGCATCGTCATCAGGCTGCCGTCATGCGGCGCGACCGGGATGTTTGAGCGCACAGGCAGCTCCGCCTCGCGGCGGTAGATGAGGCGGTAGGCCTCGGCAACCGCCTCGATGGCCGCCGGCATGTCCAGGAGATTCACTACGTCGTTTCGCGTCAACCAGAGTGGCATGCCAAACTAAGTTCCTTCGTGTAATGGCTTTGGAACATCAGGATGAGATTAGCACAGAGGAAAACTGAGGGCAATTGCATAAACTAGCGCTTGAAGGTAGAATGGCCGGCTATAGCATTGATCAGACTCCCGACACTTGCAGTAACGATATACGAAATTCAGGACTTTGACTTCTTTTCTTAGGGGCTAGTTGGCAAGCCATCGTAGGAGGTCGAATATTGAAATGGTTCATTAGGAATAAGTCTAAATCTGGCCCACACTCGCGGCAACTGAAAGGAAAGGCTTCCCCGGCAACAATCTCCAAGAATCAGAACACTACATTAGAGGAAGACTTGGAAACTCTTTTGGCGGCCAAGGAAGCCTTGGAAGGAGCCGCTTCAGTGAACTGGAATGCACGCACTCCCGTTGAGAAATGGGAAGGAGTTCAGGTAACCGGAGGACGGGTAACTGAATTGAATCTAAGAAAGAGAAGGTTGACCGGGATCATCTCTCCTTCGCTTGGGCAACTTTCCGCCTTGGAGAGTCTAGTTCTCGATAACAATTATCTGCATGGAAGTATCCCTCCTACAATTGGCAACCTCTCATTTCTGAAGGATTTGTGGCTCAAACACAACCAACTGACGGGCGTGATACCTGAGGAACTCGGAGGACTAAAGAACCTGGAAAGATTCACAGCGATAAATAACTGTTTGACCGGTAACATACCAGATTCAATCGGCAATCTCTCAAACCTGCAAGAATTGTGGCTTGGAAACAATCAGCTTACTGGCGAAATCCCCAAGTCTCTTGGAAAACTGTTCAATCTCAGAGAGTTGTGGTTGAGGAACAATCGTCTGACTGGTTCGATTCCAGAAGAAGTAATGCAACTCCCGAATCTGCAAAGGCTTGTTATTGACAAGAATGAGATTGACGACCATCAGGGAAAAGGAAGCCCAAAGTCTGACAAACCGCTGAGACGCGCCCCCAAGAGTGAGGAGGCCCAAGCAGAAGGCAGCCCCGCCCCTGCCGGAAGAAAGCCGCGGAAGACAAGCGGAAAATACAAGAAAGAATACTCCCGAAAGTGGAAGTCAGGAGACGCCGAAGCAACTGAATTCTTCGTATATATTCTCAAGCTTGACGGGAACATTTTTTACGCTGGACAGACTCGTGAACTGCGTGAGCGGCTGATGGAACATCGTGACGGTGACACTAGTTCGACAGCGGGCAGAAACCCTAAGCTTGTGTGGTTTACAAAGGTGTCGTCGCGTGACGAAGCAACAACAATTGAATCTGACCTAAAACGTCTCTGTGACCAGAATCCAAGGGAAGTGCGCAGAAAAGTGCGCCATTTCCAAGACTTGGTGGAAGAACTTGATTTTTCTTAGTGTCAGAAAATCCCCTGCCATCTCAATCGGTTTAGGCTAAGCGACCGTTGTAGAGGCTTGCAGACTGCAAGTACAGTTTGCTTCCCCTATTACCTAGAATTCTCCTACGAATCGGTACTCTGTCATCCAATTTGAGTCTCAATGAACTCTTCCCGGAGAAAGAAGATGCCCACAGAACTCATCGCACCCGCACGCGAGGAAGTCGCCTTCAACGAGTACGAAAGCAGGCCCCTGGCACCCGAAGAGATCAGAGTACGCAGCCGCTTCGGCGCGGCCAAGCACGGCTCGGAAATGGCCATGTTCCAGGGCTACGCCGGCCATCGCGGCAACTACGACGGCGAACTGCACATCTTCACGCAGGAAAGCCAGATGGTAAAGTACCCCAACGGACTTGGCAACATGTGTGTGGGCGAGGTCAATGAAGTCGGATCCGACGTCCGGGACATCAGTCTCGGCGAGACCGTCTTCGCGCACGGCTACTTCCGGCAGGAACATATATGGCCCGCTGACCGCGCCCGCAAACTGCCCAATGGCGTACCCTGGCAGGCAGCAGTCTGCCTGGACCCGGCCGACTTCGCCCTCGGCGCCGTCCGCGACGGCCACATCCGTCTCGGAGACGCCGTTGCAGTATTCGGCATGGGCGCCATCGGTCTCTTCGTCGTCCAGCTCGCCAAACTTGCCGGCGCCTACCCTGTCATCGCCGTCGATCCGATCCCCCTCCGCCGCGACGTCGCGCTCGAATGCGGGGCCGACACCGTCATGGATCCAACGACCTGCGACGCCGGCCTTGAAATCAAGCTCGCCACGGACAGACGAGGCGCGGACGTCTGCGTAGACTACAGCGGCCACTACAGCGCGCTGCAGGCCGCCCTGCGCGGCGTGGCCTACCTCGGCACCGTCGTCGCAGGCGCCTGGCCCGGCAGCTACCCGGCAGGCCTCGACCTCGGCGCCGAAGCCCACTTCAACCGCCCAACCATCGTCTTCTCCCGCGCCTGCAGCGAACCCAATCCCGAATACCCCAACTGGGACGAGACCCGTCTCTTCTCAGTCGTGTGGCGGCTCCTGTGCGACGGCAGCCTGAAATCGGAACCCGTTGTCCAGCCAGTCGTTCCCTTCGACGACCTGCTCGAAGCCTATCCCAAGATTGCAAACGCGCCGGAGGAGAATGTAAAACTGGGCGTAGCTTTCTGATTGGGCCGTCTACTGTTACACCAGGTTGTCTTCGATGTAGTCCCAGTTAATCTTGTAGCCCATCCCCGGTTCCTGCGGCAGATGGACAAAACCTTCACTGTCCATCCTGTCGCCGATATCCTCGAGATAAGGCGGGGCGGTATTGCAGTCGATGCCCGGCGCCAGCAGACCGCGTTCGTAATACTCGCACGTATCCTCACTCGTGGAACCCAGGATCTGCAGATTGGCGAAACCGCTCATGTGAATCTCGCACTTCACGCCAAACCCCTCGGCCACAGCAACCATCTTGCGCACACCAGTGATGCCGCCCCGCAGAACATCGATCCTCGTCATGTCCGACGCGCCCCGCAGGATCCAGTCGGCGCGCGTATACAGACTCCCCGCCGCAATTTCCGGTGACAGGATCGGAATGTCCAGCTCCCGGCACAGCTTGATATAGGGCTGCACCCGGTACTCGTTCATCGGGTGCTCGTACCAGTAGAAGTCCAGCTCTTCGAGCACGCGCCCCACTTTGTAGGCTTCCTCATAGGTCCGATAGGTGCCCCAGGGGTCGTAGCTCAGCACCATGTCGTACCCGACCGCCTCTCGCACCGCCCGGCACACTTCGATGTCCTTCTCGATATGCGAAGGCCGTCCCGGCACGGCCTCCTGGGTCACCGGATTCCAGAAATAGTAGGGGTGAATCTTGTAATGCGTGTACCCCTCCTCCTTACACGCCGCCGCATGCTCCGCATACTCCGCGACGCTGCCCATATTCGGAAACGTGCTGGCGTACGCCTTCACCTTGTCCCGGCAGCCGCCCAGCAATTTATAGAGCGGCACACCCATTGTGCGCGCCTGCAAGTCCCAAAGGGTACAGTCCAGCGCGCTCAGCAGATGCTCCGGCACGTTTGCCACCCACATCCAATGCCAGAACCGCTCCCGGTCGTACGGGTCCTCCCCCACGACAATGTCCTTAAGCCGCCCCTCCACTTGCGCCCGGTCTTCCGGTGTAAGGCCGTCAGCGTCCCCGTGCCCGTGGCCGCCAAAATAGTAACCTTCCGCGCCCTCGTCGGTGATCACCTTCGTCAAGGTCTGCGTCACCTCGCGCGGAAAGTGAAACC
>JAJEDJ010000058.1 GCA_022821545.1 Caldilineaceae bacterium | reverse complement strand
CACCGATCAAGCTCTCCTGGTCTAATTGCTTTAGTTGCTCTCGGTCCAGCTGTTCCAGTTTGCTCATGTTTCTTACTCTACATCATCCAAGACCAAACCCACATTAGCTCTTTTTCGTTACATAGGCTTAGTAGTTACCTGAAAACCAAAAACTGCCGTTCCATCCCCCGCAATGGTATAATCCTCCTTCACAGCCCCAACCGGGGCGGAACGCTGAAACCCGGGCGACGCCGGACCAACGGAAAAGGGAACACGCGATGCCATCAGAGCCGACTCTGGAAGAGCAACTTCTGCATCTGCAGCTGGACGGCTGGTGTGTTGTGCGAAACGTCATTCCCGAAAAGGAAGTGCCGGCTGTGCGTGAAAGCGTGGCCGCGGCCACGCTCCGGCACCGGCGGCCCGACGCGCCGGCCAACATCGGCCACCGCACCGGACTGATCAACTACGATCAGTCCTTTGCGCCCTATCTGGTCACGCCCGCCTTCATCGATCTCGTCAGGGCTGCCCTGGGTCCGAACGTCCGCGTATCCTTTACCTCGGCGATGATCAACTATCCCGGCAACGTCCGCGGCGGCCTGCACGCCGACTGGCCCTTCAACCAGCGCAACGCCGGGCACATTCCCGCCCCCTACCCCGACGTCGTCGCCCACTTCACCACGCTCTGGATGCTGTCGCCCTTTAGTGTTGAGAACGGCGCCACCATCATCGTTCCCGGCAGCCACCGCATGGAAACGAACCCCAGCGCCGGGAGTTGCAGCCACGATGAGGACGCCCCCTATCCGACGGAAATTCAGGCAACCGGCGATGCCGGCAGCGTGCTCATAATGGATAGCCGCATGTGGCACGCGGCCGGCGCCAACCGCACCGAAAGCGCCCGCGTTGCAATGGCCATCCGCTTCGCGCCCTGGTGGCTGAACCTGAACGGGCTGAGGCCGGGATCCGGCGAACGGGCGCGGCAGATGGAGGCGACTGGCCTCAAGGAGAACGAAGTCGAACCTGTGAAGCCGGAAGTATTGGCCGCCTTGCCTGCCGCTGTACAGCCGCTGTTCGAACACTGGGTGGAGGCCTGAGTGGACACTGATCGTCTGGCTGCCTCCCTGGCCGCAAAGGTTGACGCCCACAGGATTATGCAGCTCACCTTGGACATGGTGCGCATTCCCAGCCCGCCGGGCCGGGAGCGGGCCGTTTCCGAGTTCTACGCCGCTGAGCTGCGGGCGGCCGGGCTGGATGTGGAGCTGGACAGCGAGTTTCCCGACAGCCCCAGCGTCGTGGCATGGCTGCGGGGCGGCAACGGCGGACCTGCGCTGCAGCTCGACGGCCATACCGATACGGTTGACCTGCCGGGGCCGGAGCCCCGCTTCGAGGCAGGGTACATCCACGGGCGCGGCTCAGAGGACATGAAGGCGTCTCTGGCCGCGATGGCGGAGGCCGCTCGCATCCTGTGCGAGGCCGGCGTTCAGCTGCAAGGCGACCTGTTGTTGACCGCGCATGGGCGCCACGAAAGCGCCACCAATGAGACGCTGATCTCTCTGATCGAAAAGGGCGTTCACGGCGACGCCGTGATCGTCACCGAGCTCGGCGGCAAGGACCTGCCCATTACCGGCATGGGCCTCGTCTTCTGGGAGATAAGGATTACGGGGGACGAAGAGGGCATACACGAGACCGTGGCCGCGGCGGGGGCGCCACACGCGGTGATGGCCGGGCACCGGGCCGTGCAGCTGTTGCAGGAGAAAGCGGCGGAACTCGCCCGCATTCGGCATCCCTATTTGGGAGCCGAATCGATCTTCATTGGCCGGTTTCAGGGCGGTGACTACTTCAACCGTATGCCGGCCGCCTGCGTTATCGGCGGCACGCGCCGTTTTGGCCCGGGATGCCGTCTGGACGAGATACGCGCGGAGTTCGCGCAGCTGGCCGGCCGGCTGCAGGCAGAAAGCGGCGCAGAAGTCGAAGTCTGGCTGGATGGGATCGAGGGTTACCGTGTTGACGAAAACGAAAAGCTGGCCAAGGCGCTGCTTCACTCCCATCAGCAGGTAACCGGTGCGAAGCTGCCGCTTGCCGGCACCAGGGCCGCCGCCAACGTTCCTCACTTCGTGCATCTGGCGCATGTCCCCGCGCTCTACTACGGCGCCAGCTACCTGACCGCCCACTCCGACCACGAGCGCGTTGAACTGGCCCAGGTCGTGCGCGCCGCCAAGGTTTACATTCACGCCATCCTCGCCTACCTGGGCGTTGCGGAGTCAAGCAAATGAACGGAACGCGCACTGTCGTCGTTACATCCAACATCTTTCCCGGCCTGGACACCGAAAAAGAGGTCCTGGCCCCGTTCAACGTCGAGCTGGTCAAGCGCCCCTGTCGCAACCGGGAACAACTGGCGCAGGCCGGAAAGGATGCCGTTGCGCTCCTCGTGGGAAATGTGCAGATCGATGCCGAGTTGCTCTCGCAGCTGCCCCACTGCCTGGCCATCGTCAAACCATCCGTCGGCGTGGACAACATCGATATCGACGCGGCAACCGCGGCCGGCGTCTGCGTTGCCAACGTGCCCGACTACGGCACTGACGAAGTCGCGACGCACGCCATGGCCTTGCTGCTGAATGCCATCCGCTACGTCGACGCCGAGGCGGCCGCTGTGCGCGGCGGCCGCTGGCAGCCCAAGCCCCCGTACCCGATTCAGCGCAGCGCGGGGCGTACCCTGGGCATCATTGGATTCGGACGCATCGGCCGCTCCGTCGCACGCAAGGCCGCCGGCTTTGACTGGCGCCTGCTCGCCTGGGACCCCTACCTGGATGACGACGAGATTCGACGCGGCGGCGCCGAACCCGCCGACTTCGAAACGCTCCTGGCCGAATCGGACTTTGTCTCTCTGCACCTGCCTCTGACTGAAGAGACGCAGGGCATGATCGACGCCCGCGCGCTGGCCAAAATGAAGCCGACCGCCTTTCTGGTGAATACGGCCCGCGGCGCCATAGTTGACTCCGCTGCTCTGCTCCATGCCGTCGAGACCGACCGGATCGCGGGCGCCGCCGTAGATGTGATTGACGAAGAGCCGCCCCCGCCGGATCATCCGCTCCACCGCACCGATCGCATCCTTGTGACCGCGCACGTCGCGTGGTACTCCGAGCAGGCCTTCCGTGACGTGCGCGTGAAGGCCGTGCAGGAGGTGGCGCGCGTGCTGCAGGGCTGCTTGCCCCTTAACCTGGTCAATCCGGATGTAACTCCGCGTTTTCCCGTACGCGCTGCATAGCCGGGCGCTGCCCTGGAAACGAAGGATCTCCCTCTGATTTCGCTCTTTTGCGTTCCGATAAACTGTGTTAAGTTACCCCAAATGCCCGTCGGGATTGGGCCGAATCCTCGCAGGCCAAAAACAGGGAAAGATAGGTCGTCCTGTAGTCGAGACTGAGCCGTTTCCGCCGCACGGCGCTAATCCGGGAATCCAGCCAGGAGCCACAGTGCATGGCACGCCAAATCGAAATCTCATTCACCAAGCGCAACGTCCGCGGGGTTGCCACCCTGCTTGACGCGGAGGCGCCCCTCACCTGCGACGCCGTTTGGAACGCGCTGCCGCTGGAGGGAGACGCCTATCACGCCCGCTGGGCAGGGCGCGAAGTCTACACCCTGGTTCCGCCTCTCGCAACCGATCCGGGCAGGGAGAACGCCACAATCATGCCCGTCGGCGGAGATCTCCTCTATTTCGAGGTCGACGCTGCCTCGATCGACATTCCGCCCGATAGACGCACCGGCCAGCCCTTTATCGACATCGCGCTCTTCTATGGCCGCAACAACCTTCTGCTCGGCCCGGCCGGCTACATGCCCGGCAACCTGTTCGCCACGGTTACGGAAAACCTGGAAGGCCTGGCCGCCGCCTGTGAGAGCATCTGGCGCGAGGGATTCGTGGGCGAACGCATGGTGATCAAACGCGTGAACGACTCCGGCGGTTCATAGCGGACAGGCTGCCGCAAGTCCCGTACTCCGGCCGCAAACAGCCTCTCGCCCCGGCAAACCGGCCTCTGTCGCACAGGAGATCCTGAATGCAAACCTACTCTTCGAACGCAGACCTGCAGGCTCTGGAGGACGGAACTGCCCTGCCTGCGATTGTTACCCCCCCGCCCGGCCCGCAGTCCCGCAGGCTGACCGAACGGCTCGCCAAGGTCGAACCCCCCACCAGCTCCGTAATTCCACGCGGGCAGACGCCGGTCTTCTGGGAGCGCACGCGCGGCGCCAACATCGAGGATGCCGACGGCAATGTCTATGTGGACCTGACGGCCGGCTTCTGCGTGGCGACCGCGGGCCACAGCAACCCCCGCATCGTCCAGGCAATCGCCAAGCAGTCCGAGACCATGATGCACAGCCAGGGCGGCGTGAATCCCAACCGCAACCGGGTCGAGCTGGCCGAGAAACTGTCCCACCG
Organism: Caldilineaceae bacterium; assembly: GCA_022821545.1. Lineage (GTDB taxonomy): Bacteria > Chloroflexota > Anaerolineae > Caldilineales > Caldilineaceae > Bin5. The sequence goes on along the minus strand of JAJEDJ010000058.1, from coordinate 61,704 downwards.
GGCCCCTGGGCAGCTGTCGGTCTCCCATATCGCCAACACCGGCGCCGAGGCCGTGGAAACTGCCCTCAAAACGGCCCGCATCTTTACCGGCAAGCACAAGATCATCGCCTTCCAGGGCGGGTTTCACGGCAAGACCACCGGCGCCCTGTCGGTCTCCTCGCAGAACTACTACCGCGCCCCCTTCCAGAACATGCTGGCCGATACGACGCACGTGCCCTACGCCTATCCCTATCGCTGCCCGACGCATTCGGACGGGGACGACTGTTTCTTCTGCGACGGCGGCTACTTGGAGCATGTGCTGACGATGCCGGACTCGGGCGTGGCCGACGTGGCCGCCATCATCATGGAGCCCGTCCAGGGGCACGGCGGCTGGATTGTACCGCCCAAAAAGTTCGTGCAGACGGTGCGGCGCCTCTGCGACGAGCACGGCATTATCCTCATCGCCGACGAAATCATCACCGGATTCGGGCGCACCGGCAACTGGTTCGGCATGGATGAATTCGACGTCGTGCCGGACATCATGGTCGTGGGCAAGGGCTTGGCCAGCGGTTTCCCGATCTCGGCTACCATCATGTCCGAGGAGGTCGCCGACGCCTGGGGCCCGATGATGCACACGAGCACTTTCCTGGGCAACCCCGTGGGCTGCGCCGCCGCGCTGGCCTCACTGGCGGAGATCGAGGAGAAGAACCTCGTGCAGCGCGGCGCCGAGTTGGGCGGCTACTTTATGTCGCGGCTGCAGGAGCTGCAGCAGGAGCACCATCTCATCGGCGAAGTGCGCGGCCTTGGCATGATGGTCGGCGTGGAGTTCGTCAAGGATCGAGAGACGCGTGAACCCGCCACCAAAGAGGGCGCGCGCGTGGTCGACGGCCTCCTGCAGCGGGGCGTCATCGCGACCAACTACGGCGGCTCCTACCACAACGTGCTCAAAATGTCGCCCCCGCTTGTCATCACGCAGGAACAGCTCGATTGCGCCATCGAGGCCCTGAACGACAGCCTCTCTGCGGTGGAAGCCTCCCTCTAGCAATGCCGCGCGCGCGGCAGCGTGGACGAAGTCCATATCCATAAGCACTGCGGATTCGGCCATCTGTTTGCATAGTTCGGGGAGCAATTCGGGGAGCAATTAGGGGAGCAAGCAGGGGAGCAAGTGGGAGAACGACTGTGAACGGCCGCTTTCGAGAGTTCTGCCACCGCGACCTGCCGGCCCTGGGCCGCCTGTTCGACCGGGCCGACTCCCATGACACTGTGGCCCGCGCTCTGGCTCCCGACCCGGCAGACCAGTTCCCGCTGTATGCCTTCGCGCCCCGCTACCCTCTCGGCCTTGAGCGCGGCCTGACCCGCAGTGAACTGAGCAGCCGGCTCGGCGGCCGCCTGGCAGACGTCGGTCGCCTGCTCCTTGTCGCTACAGACAGCGCTTCTGAAGACGGCACTCCTGTAGACGGCACTTCTGTAGACGGTCCTGCCATTGATGCCTGCGTAACCGTCTGCCCGGCCGGCTCCAACGCGTCCTGGATGCTCGACTGGGTGGTCGATCCCGCCAAACGGTGTACCGTAGCGCTCGACTCGATTGTTCAGGCGGGCCTGGACCGCATCCGGCATCTGGCCTCTAAGGGGACGCGCCGCGCAGGCGCAGACCGCGCAGGCGCAGACCGCGCCCCCGCAATCTGCCGTGTAGAGGCGCGCGGTTTGCGTGAGGACACGGAAGTCATGGCCGCGCTTGGCCGGGCCGGTTTCCAGGCCGTCCGAACCTTTGCGATCATGGCCTGCGAGCTGGAAAAACTGACTTGGCCCCCCGAGTCGGGAGTGCGCCTTCCCAGCCGAATATCGCTGCGCGCATACCGGTCTGGGGATGCGCCGGCCTGGATTGCGGCGTTCAACGCATCCTTTTCCGACCACTGGGGCGGCTTTTCATACTCCCACGAAAGCTGGTCTCGACACGCCGCCTCGCCCCGTTTCCGCAAGCAGATCAGCGTTGTGGCCGAGTCGGACGGCGCTTTCGCCGGCATCTGCCATTGCGCCCCCAGCCTCAATCCGAGAGAAAAAGGCCTCGCCCATCTCCACATTCTTGGCGTCCCGCCTCAATTCAGACGTCGCGGCCTCGGAACCTGTCTGATGCTGGATGCCTTGCGACGGCTCCGCGAAAACGGCTTCAAACGCGTCGAACTCGATATGGACAGTCTGAACCACAAAGCCCTGCCGCTATACCGGCAGCTGGGCTTCCGCGAGCAGGAGGCCATCACAATATATCGCAGGGAGATAAAAGGGAGATAAAACTGTGAACGGGCGCCTGGCCTTGTCGATCAACACACCACAGGATTCCGGAGGCTTGAATCCATGAGAATCGCCCTCTTTGCACACGACGACCACACCCACATTGGCATCGTAACCGACTTCGGAATGCTGGACTTCTCGCGCGCCTATCAGGCGCAACAGTTGATCCACCACGGCGACGAAAACCCGCAGCTGTTCACTGACATGGTTGCGCTGATGAAGGCGGGCCTGTTCAACGCCGAGACCTTCAGTGCTACCATGATGTTTGTCTATGAGCATCATCTCAATGCCGCCTTCACTGTCACCGATCCCGCGCTGCGTACCCCGATTCCCCGGCCGGGCAAGCTGATCGCGCTGGGCGGAAACTTCACCCATCCCGGCGAGGAAGACCCCGATGAGCCGCCCCTCTTCTTCAAGCCGACCTCTTCCATCATCGGGCCAGGCGAGCCTATCGTCTTCCGCCGCGGCCTCAACGTGGTGGAGCCGGAAATCGAGCTGACCGTCATCATCGGCAGGCAAGGCAGCCACATCTCGCAGGCGGATGCCTACGAGTACGTGGCTGGCTACACCCTGCTCAATGACGTGACCGCGCGTGACCTCCAAAATGTTGCCTTCGAGGTGCAGCGTCCGTGGTCGTACACGAAGGGGGTCGACACCTTTACTCCGATCGGGCCGCACGTCGTCTTGCCGGGCGCGGTCAGCGATCCCCACAACCTGGCGATGACGATGCGCGTAAATGGAGAAGAGATCGCGCACGCCAACACCAACACGATGCTCTTTCAGGTCCCCGTTCTGATCGAGTACATCAGCCGCTACATGACCTTGGAGCCGGGCGACATCATCGCCACGGGCACCCCTGTGCATCCGCCCGGCCTCAAGCCGGGAGACACCGTCGAGCTGGAAATCGAGGAGATCGGCCTCTTGAGCAATCCGGTCGTGGCCGACAACCTGGATGGGTGAACCACGACGGCTGAGCTCCGACGTGGCCGCACTACACCCGGCTGCCCAAGGGGTTTAGCTAAGCAAAGGGAGAAAAGAGGATGCCGCAAAAGCATCAGACGCTGGGGGCGATCTATCCGGACGACATGTGGCTGGATCACGACATCAACCGGATGCTCGACGAGATCCGCAAGTATCTGCCGCAGCACGTGCCGATGGTGTCCGTGCGCACCCATGTGCCCATGTTTCCCGAGGACGCAGAGCCTTCTGATGGCAGCAGCGTGGAACTGGGCGTCTGGCTGGCCGAAAATGGGGACATAGAAGCCGCCGCCGCCAGGTTGATGCGCCTGCAGCCGACCGTTCTCGCCTACTACTGCACGACGGCCAGCTTTGTGCAGGGCGTCACCGGCGACGATGCCCTCAAAAAAAGGGTTGAGGATGCCACCGGGCTGCCCTGCACGACCGCCAGCACCGCCATCGTCAAGGCCCTGCACCACCTGGGAGTACGCCGAGTCGCGACCGCCTCTCCCTACATGGAAGACGTGAACCGGGCGCTCACCGGTTTTCTGGCCGAATATGACATCGAGGTGGTGAACAGCAACCCCCTGCACTACCTTCAGGACCACAGCATTGTGCCGTCCGAAACGATCCGCGAGGCCGCCCGCCGGTCGGACGTGGCCGAGGCCGACGCCGTGCTGATCAGCTGTACCGGGCAGAAGACCGCCGACTTCATCAGCGAACTGGAGGAGGAGATCGGAAAGCCGGTCGTTACCTCGAATCAGGCGACCGGCTGGCATGCGCTGCAGATGATGGGCGTGGAGCCGCGCTTGCCTGGGCGCGGCGTCCTATTCGAGAACTGAAGTCGGTCCCCGATCTGACCGGGCCGCTACGGTCAATTCAGTCGGCGGCTTCTTCCTCAAGACGGTCTTCCACCTCACGCCACGGGGACGGTCGATGGAGATCAGCCTCTTCCAGCGGATAAGGCTCCGGTGGAAACTGGGCGCACAGTTCCCCTTTCTTTTTCACCCACAGGCATCTGCGAGCGGACCACTTTGGATTCGAGGCGATGAGGCTCGGACTCGAGTAAACCCCGGCGATGGCGATGCGCCCCTGTTCGCTGGGATTGGGCGGGCTGTAATGCCACATGCTGCTGTGCCAGCACACAATGTCGCCCGGTCCGATTTCGACGTGATGTACTCGCTCCTGAATGCCTGCGGTCAGGTGGCGGGGCAGCTCGCCGTGTATGCTGTCCGGGTAGAGGACGTGCGGGATGATCTCCCCCTTGTGGCTGCCGGGCATCATCTGCAGACAGCCGTTGGCCCGCGTCGCGGGGTCGAGCGCCATCCAGAAGTTGAAGGCTGCTGTATCCCCGTCGCGCCACAGACCGTTGTCCTGGTGCCACGGCGTTGCGCTGCCGGTGCGGGCCGGTTTCAGAAAGCAGCTGTTGAATTTGAGAACGAGATCGTCCCCGAGGAAGTAGCTCGCGATGCGCGCGATCGCGGGGCCGCCGTGGACGTTGAGCCAGATAAGCGGGGCGCGGAAGCAGTAGTTGCTCAGCTTGCGAAAACGCGCTTCCCGAGCCTTTGCCGAGTCGCCCATCGGATCCATCGGGTCCGCGTCTGCCATCACGTCCGGCTCCGGCATCAGGACCGTGTTCTTGATCACGCCCCGCAGCTCGGCGGCCGTCTCCCGGGGAATGACGTTGCGCACGATAAAGTACCCGTCCTCCTCATACTGCCTCGCCTGATCGGCCGTTGGAGACCATGTCGTCATTTGCGCCCCTCGTACTTTTCCTTGGACATGCGATGCCGGGACGTGAACGACTCCCCGTCGGCAAGCGGCATCAGACCCCCAACGATTTCACTGCGCCGGCCCATGTGCGCTGACTGCGGCTCGGTGATCCGCTCCAGCTCGGCATCCGTTATGGGGAGCGTATAGAGGACCTGCGGCTGGAAGCGCTGGAACTGCTCGGCGTAGGCGACAAGCGCGCTGTTTCCGTAAGCCCCGTCAGAACTCTCGGCCCGCTTCCGGGCGTAGGGCCCTCCATAATACTGGCTCGCGATCTGGTCCAGCGCCCGCACCTTCTTGTCGATCACGTCGGTGATGTCGATATAGAGATCGGCGCGCGCCGTGCCCGCGTATTCCAGGCTGTTGTTGCCGATATAGGCGGTCGGGTTCATGAAGTAGATGCAGGGAACGGGATGGCGCTCCTGGCGCCCGCGGCCCGACCCCTGCGCGAGTTGCCAGGCGTAGAGCGTACACTGCCCTGTCGTCCCGTGCATCTTGAATCCGCCGCTCTCAAATGGATGATGGGTGATCAGCATGTCCGGCTTGACCGCGCGGATGACGTCGGCAATGGCCTCGACCTTGTCCTGTGTGACCAGAATATCGTCATCCTCGAAGCCCAGGTCGCGCACGTCCTCGAAGCCGAGGATGCGGCAGGCGCGGCGCACCTCCTCCAGCTTCTCCTCCACCGCCTGTTCCACGTACTCTTCCACGTCCAGCTCCGCGCCGGCCCTGCGTCTCTGTTCCCCCAGTTCCCAATGATGCGAGCGTACGCCCGTCGTCAGGATCGCTGCCGTTACCCTGTCGCCCTGCTCAACATGATGGGCCAGCGTGCCCCCTGCCATGTCGAAGCTGTCCGCGGGGTGCGCGGCGACCAGGAGAATATGGATAGGTCTGCTCGCCATGATCGGTTTCCTTTGTTCTGGATTCGTGTTGCCGAACCATCGGATGCGTCCGGCAGAGCGGATACCGGCGCCGTCAGTCCTCAAGCGCCGGGAAAAACGTGAGCTCGGCCCCGAAGTTGGACATGGCGGCAACCGCATCGCCCCGAAGCTTCACCTTGATCTCTCGCGTGCGGTGCCTCAGAACGATCTCCCTTTCCGCCAGTTCGAACTGAACTGTAACCCAGCGGTTTAGCGGCGGACGGCTGACGACCAGGTAGCCGTTGTGGCGGCGAGTGCCTTCTTCCAAGCCGTCCACCCTGACCCCGTCCACCGGGACCCAGCTGGGCAGCCGCACAAAGAGCGGACCCGGCCGCTTGGCGCGCACGCGCATCTGGCGATGCGTATACGGCGACTCTACCTCTACGGCATCCGTTTCGTGGTCGAACTGCAGATTCACGTAGTGGCCCGCCGCCGTCGAATCCACGACCTGCCTGTAAACTTCACACAGCGACCCAACGGAGCCGCCGACAATATCCATGTTGAAGCTGATCCGCTGCGCGTCCAAAGTCTTGTGCCCGTAAGGCGCGGGAAAGCCGAACGCGCCCAGGTGCCTGTCGGCAACATTCCGCCTTCCGTCCTCAATGTCGGCGCCGTTCGGACTGTCAGCGCTGCCCGGCTCGCGAATAAACGAGGTGTCCCGCAGCTGCGAGGGAAGCAGATGGCAGCGCACGATTCGCTCCGCGTCTTCAAAATACTGCGGATACCCCCACTTTCCAAGCAACAGCGCAGTCTCGACGATGTCCCCGGTATTGTTCACCTCGCCCCGGTCCGGGTCCACCTCGTCCCCGCTGCTTTCGATGACCCAGCCCAGGGCATCGCGTATCTCGTTCAGCCCGTTGTCATAGAAAGCGCGCACCCGTTCCATCAGGCCCGCGTCGCGGATCACATCGGCCAGCTGTGCCAGCGAAGACATGACGCAGGTCGTGGAGTGCGTGTGCCCGCCGAAACTCTCTCGATCGTATGCCCCCGATGCAACGAAAAACTCCGATGTCGCCTTGTCCGCGAGCGCCAGCGCCAGTTCGAGCGCGCCGCGGCATCCCGTATGCCTGTGCAGCTTCACCAGCGGACCGATCGCCCGCGCCAGTCCGATAATGAATGTGGTAGGATGGAACTCGAACTTGCTCTCTATCAGATCGGTGTCCCAGCCCCTGTCCGGATGCCACAGCGCCTGAATCGCACTGATGCTGCGCTCCGCCGTCTCGACTGCTTGTCCGCTGTTGCGGAATCGGGCCAGCGCGTAGAGGGCGTGAAATCCCTCGCGCACGTTGTGGGGATAGAAATGGACCAGGGGGCCCCCAATACGGTCCCGATTCAGGGGAAGAGGAAGCTCGCCGGAGTAGGAAAAGAAGGCCGCGCGGGCGTGGCGGTCAATACAGCTCTCCTCCACATTGAAGCCCAATACGTCTTCCGCGTTCAGAAGAGCGTTGAGATGGCGGCCGGGCACGTGCGACTCGGAGGCCGACGTGCTGAAGCTGAGAAACGCCTCCGGCCACACCTGCGAACCAAAAAAAGGTACGTCGTCGTCATCGGCATTGAAGACCGAACACATCGTGCGGCATCCCAGTCGGATTGCCGCCGCAATGTCGGTCGTATTGACGTCTGCAAGCATGGCCCTAGCTTCCTCCGTCCTCTTTTTCAGGTTGGTAATGAAACTGGAATCCGTAGAGGCTGCTCTCCAGCAGAGAGAAGCAGATGCGCGCCGGCCTGTTCCACAAGCGGCGAAAGTCGGGCGCGTCTTTCCAGGCAACCTCGTGCCATATCTGCTGCGAGGGCGCGTGAAGCGGTACGCAGTCCTCCAGGCTGAAGCCGGGAAACGGTTTCAGCTCGGAGTCGAGCAGCGCCACCCGAATCAGCCCGTAGCCGCAGTCGGCGTTGACGCGCAGCGCATTGCCCTCGAACACGAACTGCTTTGTGATGACCTGGCCGGCCTCGTATTTGGGACGGAGCGCGGCCCAGCCGTCCTCCCGCAGAACCAGGGCCCCGATGCTCCTCTGAATCGGCAGCTCCGGACGCACGTGGTCCATCATCGGGCTGCCGAATCCGTAGCGGGTCAGCGACTCGATGTGGCGGCGGGAGGCTTTGGCCGCAGACAGCGGCGCGTGATTGGACACGCCGGCCGGTCTTGTGTCACGCTGTTTGTGCGGGAACGCGGAACAGGGGATCACCATTTTGCCCTCGTGAAGAAGGGACCCGGCAACCGTATGACAGAAGTAGCCGTAGTACTGGCTGCCGGGCGGTCCGTTGTCGGCCCAGGGGCGGTAGCCGTCCGCGCGCTGGAAACGGCAGCCGTCGCGGCTCGCGTAGAGCGCCGCCTTGGTGTGGAACTGATCGCGCTGGTTGCTGCCGTCGCGGTTGACCAGCCACTGGTGTTCACCGTGCGCCTCCTCGACGATGCCGATGTAGAGGCCGCCTTCCTTGCGTACCGACATCGTGTGAAACTCGACGTTGGGGCCGACGTTCGGGTCCCAGTCGCTAGAGAGGATAATCTGTTTGGGCGACCAGTTGATGAAATCCGCGCTCTCCTGGCGCCCGATGGTGCGCACGTGGAGATGGCTGGCGAAGGCGTGCGACGCCTGTGAGTAGCCGACCCACCTGCTGTATGCGTCGTCCCAAATGACCCGCATCTGGTGGTGGTGTCGAAAAGGCGAATCGTCGCTGATTACCCGCCAGTTGATGCCGTCCGGCGACGCGGCCACCCGCGACATGACCCGCTGGCCCCGCCTGTTGGCCTCCATTGACGGATTGTAGACGGCCAGGAACTTCCTCGCCGGGTCGCTGCGGTCCGGGTTGAGGACGATGGTGCCGTTGTCGAAGTCGCGCACGACGATATTTGTCTTCTCGCTCTCTTCGAAGGGCTGAAACTCTTCCCGCAGCGGTTTCCGCCAGTACATGGCGTCTTCGGATTCGGCGTAGCAGAGTACAACCTCCGTGCCTTGAGCTGTGTTCGTGTTTCCGCTGACCAGCGTCTTGTACCACATCTTGAAAAGGCGGTCGTCGGGATCGTACAGCGCGGCCGCGGGAACACTGGTAAAATGATAGCGCTCCCAGGGCAGGTTCTCGAACTCGATCAGCGGCGGTTCGGCCCTTTGCGGGGGCGGGATGATTCGTTCGCTGTCGATCAGGTCGTCAAGAATGTAGTTGTCGAGGAAAAGTTGCTTTTGCAGGCCGATGTGCTTGAACGGCAGGCGGTAGTCGGGGTTGAAATAGGGGTAAGTGCTGGAATCCACCGCTCTGTCGCCTGCCCAGGTTTCGTCCATCCTGCGCTGCACGTCGACCATTTCCGAGTCGTACCTTGCTTCGGGCGTCTCGACCTGCTGTTGACCGGTCATCTGTTCTCAGTCCCTGTCTTTCGTTTTGTCTCGAAACCGCTACGGGCTGCGCCTCAGGCTGACCTCTGACTGAGGCAGCCATCGATCTCGGCAATGTTCCATTGACTTGGAACCGCTACGGCTCTGCCTGCGTTGATCGTGCAGGTCTGCTTGGCCGGGCCCCGACTGGCTTTTATTCTATAGGAGACTCTGAATTGAAACTTTCACAGGCATTCAAGCTTGGTCTTGGCGCACTCAATGTGAAGAGCCCGCGCCTCAGGCAGGTGGGCTTTGCGTTGGCGTCTATCCTGTTCATCCTGTTGGCGTCGGCGGCTTTCCTTATCTACCGGGCCTACCTTGAGGGCCAGGAGATCCGGGAATACGTTGGCGGGCCTTTCAGTTCGCAGCTGCTCTACCTTCAGGGTTGCGCCGCCGTCGCTTCATCTAACGGGGGACAACAGGAAGCCGCTCCGCAAACTCTGGAGGAGCAGATCGATCTCTGCCGGCGTACGGGGAACCGCCGCGCCGGTTACTATGTCTACGACTTCAATATCAAGAGATCGGTCGCTCTTTCCGAAAAAGACTTGGAAGAATGGAAAAAGTACGCGGTGCTCTCTTTCCCCGCATCCTTGGGCGGGGAGGTTCGCAACAGCGAGACCAACGAGTTCAACAGCATCGTTCCCTTCGAGGAGTTCTCAGGCTTTAACTACGATTGCACGCCGGACGGCAACGGCAATGACTTCAGCTGCAAGGTTGCCGCAGCCTCATGCGAGTTTAGCGGTGAAGCGATCCAATGCACTGTGTTCAACCCCCACACCGACAGTAACGAATCTCACCTCATCGAAAGGGACGGTGCGCTCGATCTTCTTGTGCCCCATGGGTTCATCGTCGGACCTGATCTGTTCAAGCTGCTCAGGCCCCGCTTCTTCCCCATCCGCGAACGGATGTAGATTGGCAAAGTATGTAGATTGGCAATGTATGTAGAGTGGCAATGTATGTAGAGTGGCAAAGCCTGAAACGCCCGCCGGGGTTGCTCATCTCTGTGCATACTGCTGCTGAGACGGCTCCCCGATTGCGAGCGGCTCGTTCTTGACCCGCCGGTGCGCGTAAAGCTCCTGCACACCCGCCGGAAACGAATCAAAAATGTGGGCGGGCACGAATGCGCAGTTGCGCTTTCCGTACTCCACGCTCAGCCACCACGGCGAGTAGCGGGCGACCACGCAGGACCTGATCTCATCGGTCTGATTCGGGCCGACCGAGTGCCAGACCCGGCTGTCGATGAGCAGAACGTCTCCGGCGTCGCCGCAGACCTGCTCTTCGTGGGGAATCGGGCTGAAGCCGTCGATGCCGTCCCCCTCGCCTCGCGGGTTGCGCGGGTCGCGATGCGTGCGGGGCACCACCCAGGTGGCGCCGTTTTCCGGGGTGAACGGCGAAAGCATCCAGATCGACGTGAGACTCATCACCATGTCGGGGAAGGGCTGGTTGACCAGGCCGCAGTAGGAGCGGTCCGTCAGGTCGTGCGGCCAGTCGGAGTGAAAATTGCGCCATTCAGGCGGGTTGCTCCGCGGCGGTACGCTCTTGAACTCGGTCTGCGAGATGCGCACCTTGGCATGATTGAACGCCGTGCGCGCGACCTCCAGTATTCGCGGCTCGGCGAAATAGGGCGCCAGGGACTGCATATGGGTAACCGCCGACCAGTCCAGTTTCTCGTAAGCCTCCATCCCCGCGCTCCTGGCGCCGTCAACGTCCAGGCGGATCCGGCCGACCTCCTCCTGCGGAATGACGCCTTTCACCAGGCAGTACCCCTCCAGCCGCAGTTGAGTAATCTCTTCCATTTCACCTCCTCCTTCCGGGCGCGACGCCGGCCCTCAGTACCTCCGCTCCGCCGGCCGGACTGAACTGGCCCTTCACCGCTGGAAACGGGATAGGATCAATTAGGCAGGGCAGGTGGAAATCGGACTTGCTCCACTTGCCCTGCCCACACTTGCCTCTGGCAGACCGCCCTATGCGTCGATTAGCGCCCCTGATTCCCTACCCCGCGGACCGGGCGCCGCTTGACCTGTACTGCCGCTCACTCAGCGCCAGTCGTCGACCGAAGCTGTGCCCGCATAGTTGCAGCCCATGATGCGCCAGTAGCCGTTGGTCTCCCCCCCGACGACCACGACGTGGATTTCGTCAGGCTTGTAAATGGGGATCAGCTCATCGCTCGCGGCCTTGAGCTTGGTGGCGTAGGGCTCGACGCCGTTGAGCGCGTGCGGGTAAACATAATTCTCGATCAGCTGATAGTCCCAGTAGACGCCGGCGGGCATGGTGGCGTTTTCGTATACCCACTGGATCAGCTTCTCTTTCGTATCGAAGCCGCCGCGATCGATGAACTGCTGCGCTGTGATCGGATCGAGCACGAAGGTGGGCGGGTTATGCGGGTTGAGGCCCCGCAGCATGTTGCGTACATGATCCTCCCAGTGCTTCGCCCGCAGGCCGAGATTGAAGGCCGTCGAACGGCAGCCGCCGAAAACGCTGACCGCGCTCTGGTCGGCCCCGTATCCATGCTGGACGTGGAACGGTACCCACGGGCTGCGTTCCTCGTTTTCCGCGAAGGTCACGCTGTTGTACGCGTAATTGTTGCCCTGGGAGCCGAGATAGGTCTCCTTGGGTACGGAGCCGCCCTGCAGGTTCTGCGAGAGCAGACCGAAGGCGCGGCCGATTGTGGCGTTGGCGTGGTTGTAGGGTCCCATTGCGCCGATGCCCCAATTCATCCCGATCTCATGCCGGACGGGACCGTTGACGACCGCCATCGCGGCGGCGGAGCTCGTCGTGCTGGCCCGCGCCGAGGCGCCTGTGGCGGCCAGCGCCAGAATGACCGGCAGGTACTCCGGTTTGGCCCCGGCCATCACCGCGTTGACCGCCACCTTCTCCACCGTGTACTCCCAGGCCTCGCGGGTTCCCGTCGGGCGCATCCGGCCTACCACCGTGTCCGGGCTGCGGCTCGTGCCCTCCAACATCGCGGCGACGCGCGCCTCGGTGGGGAGAATGATCGGCAGCATGTCGGTCCAGAGATTCTCGGCGAAGAGCCGGTTCAGGTTCTCCTCTGTGTCCGGCTCGACAAAACGCGGCGTCGAGCGGTCGAAGTCATGGCTGCGGGTCTCGTCGCCCGTCCGCGGCCGGGTCAGCGCGGCGATAACTTCGCCCATGAAGGGACGGCCCGTTATGTCGTCAGGACCGTCGACGTACGCCCTCAACTGGGCCGGCGACCGGCCCATCACCGGCTGCGGCACAAACGCGTGCCGCAAATAAGGAATGCCCTGCTGAAGTGTGGAGGCCTTCACCAGGTCCAGGAATATCCCCGTCTGGATGGAGGCTGTCGGAACGTTGTACTCGGTTTCCAGAATAATGCATTGGTCGGCGACCGCCGGCGCGCAGGTACTTCAATGGCCGACGGCCATGACCGCCCCCGCTCCTTTCTGCTGGATCTCCTCGTAGAGGTTCTCGTCCCGCTCCGTATAGACGCCCGATTTGCGCCGCACCTCGACGTTGATGTCGGGCCGGTTGTCGCGGAACCAGTTGGCCATCTGCTCGACCAGGATGTCGCCGTCGTCAAACCGGCAGTCGACCAGATACACCGTCTTGCCGGCCAGGTCGCTCACGCGCGGCGCCAGGTGCTTCTGATCGATCTGCGGCGGGTAACCCATCGGATTATGGACCTTCAGATCTGTTCCCATCTTCGGCTCCTTTCTGTTCTTTCAGGACATAATTTCTTTCAGGACATAGTTGCTGGTCTGCCGTCATTCTGACATGGATTCGAAAAACTGAAAAGCGTAAATGCTGGCTTCACGCAGGCTGAAGCGGATGCGTACCGGCCTGTTCCACAGGGCGCGCAGATCGCTCTTGCCTTGCCAGCTGACCGTGTGCCAGATCTCGTCCGGCCCGCCGGTGAGCGCGTCGCACTGCTCGGCTGAGAAACCTTCGTAGGGGGCGAACGTTGGGTCGAGGAGTTCGACCCGCACGTAACCGTAGCTGCAGTCGGCGTTGACGCGCAGCGCGTCCCCTTCAAAGACGAACTGCTTGGTGTAGACCTGGCCGCTCTCATAATTCGGAACGAGCTTTGCCCAGCCGTCCTCGCGCAGGATCAGTCCGCCCACGGCTCGCTTGGGAATAGGACCGTCCTGCAGCGCCTCGCGGGCGTGCCATGCCTCCTGCTGAAGCCTGTACGCCTCTTGCGGATAGAGTGGAGTGGGCGGTCCCTGTTGCAGCCAGCTCTGCTTCTGGGGATTGGCGCTGTAGGGGATGACCAGCTTGCCGTTGTGGACCAGTTCGCCGGCCGGTGTAAAGCAGGCGAAGCCGTAGTCCTGGTCGCCCGGCGACCCCGTATCCACCCAGGGGCCGGGGCCGCCGGCCCGCTGCCAGCGTCTGCCGTCGCGGCTGGTGTAGAGGCCCAGCCGGGCGAACGCCTGATCGCGCCAGTTGCGGCCCTCCCGCTCCTGCCAGAACGGTTCGGCCAGGAACTCTGACGTTATGCCGATGTACAGGCCCCCGACCTTGCGCGCCGACATATCGTGCATCTCCATGTCGGGCGGCAGATTGGCGTCCCAGTCTGCCGACAAAACGACCTCTTTGGGCGACCAGTTGATGAAGTCGGCGCTCTCCTGGCGGCCAATCTGACGTTTGCGGTACAGGAAATCCTGGTGGTGGGAGTACTGGCTGTAGCCTATATAGCGCTGGATGCCTTCGTCCCAGATTATCTTCTGCTCATGGTGATGGGGCAAGCGGCTCTCTTCGCTGATCGTCTGCCAGTGAATGCCGTCGGGCGAGGCGTCGCCGCTGGAAAGGCGGGGGCTGCCGGGCGGTCGCTTGGCTGCCGTTTTCGGGGGCCAGTTCACGAGCAGGTACTTCCGCTCGGAGTCGCTGCGGTCGTGGTTCAGTGCCAGGCCGGACTGGGAGATGTCCGGGTGTACGATGTTGGTGGCGGTATGGCCCTGAAAAGGGATACAGTCATCCCGCAGCGGTTTCTCCCAGTGGAGGGCGTCCTTTGATTCGGCGTAGCAGAGCACCTGGCTGGTGTTGAAAGGTTCGCCGGCCAGGCCCTGCCAGTACCACATTTTGAACAGCCCGTCGTCGGGGTCGTGGACCACACCGGCCGTGCCCGGGTTGAACTGTACCTGCTCCCATGGAAGGTCCGAAAAGGAGAGCAGCGGTTCGGGGGCCTTCTGCGGCGCGCACAGCTCCCTCTTGACGCCGTCGAGATGATCGAGAATGAAATTGTCCAGAAACAGCTGTCTGTCGGTCCCGATGTGCAGGAACGGGACCTCGTAGTCGGGAGGAATGTAGGGGTAGTCCCTGTCGACCGGCCGCTCGCCGCGCAAGATGGCGTCGGTCTTCTGTTGAATGTCGCGTTGCTCGCTGCGGCTCTTGGGCTCGGGAACGGTCATGGCGCAATGGAGTCCCTGTATGTAGAGTTGCTGATGTCAGTCCAGGCTGGTTCAAATCCCCCACTTTTCGCGCATCTCGGCCATAGTCTTGCGGTTTTCGGCCTTGGGAATCTGGTCGGGATGTTGTCCCATGTGGCGCTCGTCGACCGGCTCGGAGGCCAGCTGGTAGCGGTTGTCTGTGCTGAGGCGGTAGCGGTTGGAGACGTTGTCGAGGGAACCGTGCAGGAAGTACATGCCGAAGATAATAACGTCGCCTGCGCCAAACGGCGTCGACGACCACTTGACGCCGAACTTCTCGATCAGCTCAAGGGGGTTGCGGCTGAGGTGGCCGTCGGTCACGTCATTGTGGGCGTCCGCCGTCCCGTAAGTGCGGCGCAGCACGTCCAGCTTGTTGGAACCCGGGCAGAAGGCCAGCGGTCCCATGTCAAGTGACAGATCGTCCAGGGGCGTCCACACCGTGTATAGCGCCTTTGTGCCCGCGCCCATGAACACGACGTCATAATGTGCGCCCGTGCTGTGGCCCCGCCTCACCGCCCGCGGCCACTTGTGGTCCAGTGTCAAAGTCGGGCCGCCGAGAAAATCCTCGAAGAACGCCATGACCCGCTCCGAATTGACCACGCGCAGATACGCCTTCATGTTGACGACAACCTCGTTGCGCAGCGCCGCGCCTTCGTTTTCTGGACCGATCACGCCCTCTTCAGCCGGGGCCTCCGCATCCAGGCAGCCCTGCTCAGCCAGGTAGGAAAGAATGTCTGCGCGCGCGGCCATAACTGCATCGCGGTCGTAAAAGTCGCGAATCAACAGGTAGCCGTCCTCCTCGATCCTGGCGCGCAGTGCCGCCATGTCCCCTGCAATATCGTTCGCGTCACGCGGCACAAAAATATTCTCGCCAAAAACAAGCTCGTGCCCCGACATCGTGACCTTCGTCCCGTCCGCAACGGTCATGGATTGCATGGTCGTTCAGTCCCCTACTTTGTTTGCAGCGTTACTTTATTTTCAGTGTCAAAGCGCTGATCCACAGTCTTTCCACGGAAGTGTATACAATCTGGGATTGAGGGTCAAGCATGTCCCGCGTGTGCATGAAGGAACGCTTGCTTCCGTCCCCCGCTCCGCTCAGCGATTTGTCTGGCAGATCGATTTGTCTGGCGGTTAGAACTTTATTGCGTACAGATCAGCCTTGTACAAGTCAAACCTGAGGCGGACTGTCTGGCCCCGCAGTTGGCTCAAGTCCGCGCTTCCGTTCCACGTTAGAGGAGCGTCAATCTGATTCCCGACTATCGGCTGGCACTCTTCAAGCGAGTAGCCCTCGACGCTGCGGATGAACCGCGTGTCGCTGCCGACGTCTCCGGGACTGGAGGACAGGATCTGGCAGCGCAGGAAGCCGGAATAAAGGATATCCGCATTGATGCCGATCGAATCCGAGTTCAGCTCGAAAGGAACCGTCCAGAAGCCGCCGCGTCCCCGGCTGGAAACCGAGACAAAACCGTCCTCCCGCACCGCCGCGCGTACCAGCCCCGACTCGCCCGGCGCGCCCTTCCTCCGTTCGACCGGTTCGTTGTGCAACATTCGGTTCACGCCAACGTACGTGGACCACTCCCCTGCCCCCGTCGGCACAACCCCGGCGCAGGCATAGACCGTCTTGTATGGTCCCTGGGCGGAGGGCACAGTTTCGATCCAGGCGTTCCGGCCCAGGGGCCTGTGCCAAGCGATGCCGTCGCGGCTGGTCGCCAGATGGACGTTCATCGTGTCGGGCGTGCGCTCGTACATCGAGAGCCGCATCAGATGCGCGTCCGTTGCGCCGGGCCAGGGGGAGTAGCCGTTGCAGTAGATGTCCACGTCCGGCGCGTCCAGAGGACTGTTCTCCAAGACCGGTACGGACTTTTCAAAGCGCCGAAAGCTGTCCGTTGCCACACGGTTGACGCCGCGGCGGTTCGAATTCCCATCCATTTGGCGGGTGTAGAGTATATATTCGGCCCTTTCCACATCGTAGTGGGCGATGTTCTGGGTGTCGGCATGTTGATACTCCATGATAGGCAAGAGCAAGGGCGTCCAGTGCAGGCCGTCCGCGGAAATGGCGCCAAGGACCTTACGCTCGGTCTCGGTCCAGTGACAGCTGACCATTTTGTACCGTTCGGACGGGGCCGATACGGGATCGATAAAGATGCCGTGGCCGTGACGGTTAATGTCAATCAGGTTGTTATCGGTCGACCCGTTCCACGCCTGAAGGCCCAGGTTCGGTTTCTCCCATTCGACGCCGTCGTGCGACTCTGCATAGCCGATTCCGCCCCCGTTTTCGTACCAGCAGCGGAGCATCCCTCCATCCTCAAGGAACGTCGAGTACGGAGATATGTAGCCCTGCTCCCAGGGACGGTCGGCAACGATCACCGGCGCAGGATCTACCGCGGGCTCGTGGACTTTGAGCGTTATCCCATGCGGAACGCTCCAGCCCTCGCTAACTGCGCCGCCCCACTCCGTACCGTAGCCCGGTTCCACGCCCATCCAATCCACAAACACCCATTTCCCGCGGCCAATACCCCAGTTTCTCACGATTTTTCTCCTCATTGGACCGAAAATGGCTTCCGAAAAGGTCAGTACCTCTTTATGGACGAAATGCGAATCTCGCCGATCTGTCCGAAAAAGTGGCCCTCGCCCAGGAAATCAAACGCCCCCCCGTAGCGCGCGAATCCCTTCAGGCGCGTGGACACGCTGAACTGGGCGTCGTGTCTGCGGTTATTGACCAGCCTGCGGCCGTCGGGGCTGCGCATCTGCCAGATCAGGACGCCGTCCAGAAAAAGTTGGTGAATGTCCTCACCTGCTTCGTATTGCCACGCCGCATGGTGCCATTCGATATCGCTGATGCCCGCTTCGGCCCTGCCCGCAACAAGCCCTTCCGGACGCGTCCACGGATGCAGGTCCATCAGCGCCTGTTCGGGCTCTGCCCCCAAAAAATGTACGCCGGGGGCCATGCTGCCGTCAGGCGAGTTTTCCGCGGAAAGATAGAACTCCCAGACGCCCCGTTCCGTCTTGTCGTATGTGCCGCAGATGTGCCCGAATGTGAAGGGACGGTGGTGCGCGTCCGCCCTCTCGCCATATGCCTGAAGTGGTCCGCCCCGTCTGATCCACGCCTCCACCGTCCACGCCTCTTTGCAGCTGCGCAGATCCAGCTTGTCATTCGCTTGGGGTCCGACGAAGCCGTGCTCGCCGTGGCCGGTATCCTGCGGAAAGCGACCGGCGCGGCCGGGCCAGGAAACGCGCCTGTCGCCGCCTATATTGGTCCACGTCAAGGTCAGTTCCTCGTCACCCATCACGTCGCGGATGAGGCGGCCGTTCGGCCCCTGCCAGTCATACAGGACAACCGTGTGTTCGTCCGGCCCGATCACAAGGAGCTCCGCCGGCAATACTTTCAGGACAAACTCCGCCTGCTGGCTCTGGCCGGTGGCGTCGACTGCTTCTACGCGCAAGCGGCAGTTGCCGGGGCTGTAAGGCGTACCCTTAAGCTCGCCGGTCTCACGGTCGAGCTGCAGCCCGCCGGGCAGGACGCCTTCCACAACCGTCCATTCGACCGGCGCGACCATGTGAACTGTCGCTATCCTGGCGCGATATGCGCTGCCGGCGAAAGCCGGAGGCAGCGAACCGGTCGCGATCCGCCCGCGGCGGACGCTCAGCTGGAACTGGCGCCGGTCGGAGCTGCCGCTTGCATCCGTGGCAAGCAGACCGAGCGGCTGCTCTTCCACCGCCGCGGCTGGTCTGCCGCCTATGGTCCCCGCCCTGCCGTCCAGCGTCAGCCCTTCAGGCAACCTTCCTTCAGCCAGCTCCCACAGGACGGCCCCTCTGGCCGCATCGGTCGGAAATTGGACCGAGTAAGGAGCATCGCGAGTAGCTGGAGGCAGATCGCGCCGGACAATCGACAGCCGCTCCGCTACCGGATAGCGCATTATGCGGGAGATTCGGACCTCATCGATTTCACCATCGAAATTACCGAATCCCAAAAGTTTGGGCGGGTCCTGGGAGTGGAGAAAGCCGCCGACGACAAAAGGGACCCCGACGTTTTCCGTATCGTTGACGACCCGTCCCTGTATGTCGTTGGGAAGAGGAAGCTGGACGCGGCGGATGAGCTGGCCGTCCAGAAAGAAGAAGTGCGTCTGGTCCAGAAAACGAAACTGCCAGGCGACGTGGTGCCACTCGTCGTCTCTGATCCTGGGGGGGTCGGCGCTGGTCCAGCCCCCGGCCTTGGAATGGGGAAAAAGAAGCCCGCTCGTGTCGTGATTCGGGTCCCTGCCGCGCGGCGAGCCCATGAAACGGGCCGCCGGGACAAGCCCGTCTTGCAGCGTGCCGGGGCGTGTAAAGCTGCTCAGGGAGAAATTCCAGCCCCCGCGTATGCCGGTTGGGAGGCCAAGTCCTTCGTCTTCGGTCCCGCAGATGTTGACGTACGTGTGCCCTTCTTCAAGGCCGCCTGCGCCCTTGTACCGCACCCAGGCCTCGATCGTCCACTCCGATGTACACGACCGCAGCAGAAGTTTGTCGTTGTTGGTCGGCCCGACAAGCAGGTTTGCGTCGTCGGCGCGGCGGTCGAAACGGGCGCAGGCGCCGAAGCCCGCATGAGAACCCCACTGCCCCGCGCGCTGGGCGCGGAGCGTAAGACCGGTGTCCCCGCATGAGTCCATCACCTCGTTGCCTTCGCCCTCATCGAAATGGTACAACGCAACCGTATTGTCGTCGGGCTTGAACGGAGCGCATGGAGGTGTACGCAATGAAGGTCCTCCTGGAAAAGGGGAACTGACTCCGGCCTGGAAATTGCGAAACAGGAATCGCGCTCAACCTGTCGGGGCGCCGTGACGCCCTTCAGTTCGTCAACCGAGGCTGGTGTGGGGATCGAGGGCATCCCGCAGAGCGTCGCCGATGAAGTTGACGGACAGCGTCGTGACGGCGATCGCAACTGCGGAGGGAAGCCATAGCCACGGCATCGTCTGCAGGATCGGCAGCGACATGGCGTCCTGCAGCATGCTCCCCCAGCTGGACATCGGCTCCTGGACGCCCAGGCCCAGAAAGCTCAGCGCGGACTCGGTTATGATCGCCCCTGCCAGGCCCATCGTCGCCGCCACCACAACCGGGGCGATGGCGTTGGGGAGAATGTGGCGGAAGACGATGCGGCCGCTGCTCACGCCCACACAGTGCGCGGCCAGCACGAAATCCTGCTCCCGCAGCGAAAGAAACTGCGCGCGCACATAGCGCATAATGCCTGTCCAGCCAAAGAGCCCGATGATAACCATCACATTGAAGATATTGGGAGGCAGGATCACGGCCACGGTGACGATCAGCATGAACGAAGGGAAGCACATCATCATATCTGTAAAGCGGCTCAGAACCATGTCAACGCGCCCGCCGAAGTAGCCCGCGACGCCCCCCAGGATTACGCCGATGGAGGTGTAAATGCTGACCGCCACCAGGCCGACCGAAAGTGAGACCCTCGTGCCGTATACGAGGCGCGTCCAGACGTCGCGTCCAAGTGGATCGGTGCCGAGGATGTGGGCGGTAGTGGGGGCTTGCCGCATGACCGTCAAGTCGATGCCGTTGGGATCGTAAAAGGTGACGTAGGGCGCGAGAATCGCCAGCAGCGCAAACAGTAGGATCGCCGAAACACCGACGACGGCCAGCCTGTGGCGGCGAAAGCGGCGCAGAAAACGATTCTCCGCCTTTGGCAGGGTCTGCCAGGTGCCTGACGATAGTTGCCCGTCCGTCGATTGCGGCCCTCCGCCTTCGCTGTCCGCAGGGCTGGCGGCCGTGCCTGCCATGACGCCTACCTCACTCGTAGCGGATCCTGGGATCGGCCCAGGCATACGTAATGTCGGCCAGAAGATTGGCGAACAGTACCATCGAGGAACCGATCAGGTTCATCGCCATGATCATCGGCTGGTTGCGCATGAAGATCGACTCCATGCCCAGCTTGCCCATGCCCGGCCAGACGAAGATCGTCTCGATTATGAAAGAGCCGCCGATAATGCCCGGAAGGGAGAGGCCGACGTGGGTGATGACCGGCAGCAAAGAGTTGCGAAAGGCGTGGCCCAAATACACGGACCGCTCATGCAGCCCCTTTGCCCGCGCCGTGCGCACGTAGTCGGCGCCGAGAGCCTCCAACAGGCTGGCGCGCGCATAGCGCATATGCCCCGCCAGCCCCTCGAATCCCAAAACAAGCGCCGGCAGCGCCAGGTAGTGAAGACGGACGAGAACATTGTCGGTGCCGTCCAGCGGCGCTCTGCCCCCGGTCGGAAAGAGAGGTAACTTTAGTGAAAACAGGTAGAGGGCGATGATCGCAAATACAAAACTGGGCGTGGAAATCCAGACGAAGGCCTGCAAAGTGAGAAGATGATCGACCAGCGAATACTGCTTGATGGCAGAAATGATTCCCAGGGAGGTGCCCACGACGAGCGAAAAGAGAATCGTAACGACGGTCAACTGCAGCGTCGCAGGCAGCACTTGGGCCATTTCCTGCAGGGCCGGTTGCCCGGTGATGAACGAATAGCCGAGATTGCCCCGCAGTACCAGTTCGCGCAGCCAGATCGCATAACGTACGATGACCGGTTTGTCCAGCCCGTAGGACTCGCGCAGGCGCTGGAGCTGCGCCTCATCTACGCCCATCTCCAGTCTGAGATTGGGCGGAACCAGCGCATCGACGTAGTCGCCCGGCATGATCTCGCTCATTATGAAGGTGAGCGTGATGATGCCCCACAGGACGGGAACGGCGATCAGCAGTCGGCGAATGATGTATCGGGTCATGGCTGGATGTCAGGGGGCCTGGGGCGGGCGCCAAAGTGAATCCCACTCCGCTCGCATATGACAAGCGGAGTGGGATGCCGGGGCGAAAAATCTACTCTTCCATCTTGTACCAGAGATGGGCGTTCAGCTTTGACCACTGGTAGTCGTGCATGCCGCCCAGCGCGTACGAATCCAGTCCGCCGACCTTCTCGCTGATCGCATAACCCATGTGGTAACGGTGCAGCGGGATATATCCGATCACGTTCTCGGCGATGATCTGCTGGATCTCGTTGTATAGGTCCTTGCGGGCCTCCGTGCCCCCTGTCTCTTTGGCCTGAATAAACAGGTCGTCTATCTGGGCGCATACCGCGTCCAGCGAGCCGTCCGTCGGCCAGACGACGTCTCTCTGGTGCGGCGGATTGTCACAGCGGTACGTACGATAGTAGCCGTGCAGGTCGACGGGATTGCCCCAGCCGGCATGGGAGAAAGAGTGCGTGTTCTGCGCCACTCTGTCGTTCCAGGCCTCGTTCGGCACGTGGATCACTTTGACGTTGATCCCGACCTCGCCGAGGTACTTCTGCATCAGCAGCATGAAGTTTTTGGCCTCGGTCCCGGTGTGATAGTATATCAGTTCGTGTTCTTTTTCAGGGTCCCAGACGCCGTCTGCGGCAGCTTCAGCCAGCAGTGCCATCGCAGTCTCCGGATCATAGCTATACATGGGCACCGCATCGTTGGTCCAGCCGTCAACGAAGGAGAACGTATGCCACGGCTCGCGTAGCCCGAAGTAGACTGCGTCGCCGATCTCCTGGCGGTTGATTGCGTGGCTGATCGCCATGCGCACGCGCTTGTCCCAGAAGGCGGGCTGGCTGAGGTTCCCGACAAAAACGCTGATGTAGTTCAGGCGCTGGGTCTGGACGTCGATGCCGGGCAGTTCCTGCGCCTGCTGGTAGAAGTTGCCTTCGACCTTCATGACATCCAGCTCGCCCTTTTGCAGGGCGATGAACTGCGTATCGGGCGGGCCCATGTTCTGGAACAGAACGCCGTCGAGGCAGGGCGCGCCTTCCCAGTAGTCGTCATTGCGCGCAAGGCGGAAGTATTCGTCCTTTTTGCCGTCCACAAACTTGAACGGGCCGGTGCCGACCTGCGTCTCGGTGGTGAACCAGAGCGGATTGCCGGAGTCCTTGAGATCGGGCACGCGCCACTGGCTGTAGATGTGCTCGGGCAGGATATTGATGCTGCCGATGAAGCGGGCGAAGTAGCTTACGTCCGGCTCGGCGAGCGTGAGGCGCACAGTGAAATCGTCGAGGACTTCGATTCCCTCGATCTCCTCGGTCTTGCCGTCCAGGTAATCCAGCGAACCTTTCAGCGCGATCCAGTTGCCGGGTTGGGCGGGGTTCACCCACGGGCTGTCGAGATCGTTGTGCCACTTCCACGTAAAGGCCACGTCGTCGGCGGTGAAATCCTCGCCGTCATGCCACTTTACGCCTTGGCGCAGGTGGAAAGTGAACTCGGTCGCGTCGTCGCTGATTTCCCAGCTTTCGGCCAGGTCGGGATGGGGTACGTTATCCGTGCCGGTGCGGACCAGCTTGCCGAACACGAGCTTCTGCTGCTCGTAGCCCCAGCCCCAGATCGGCACCACCAGCGCCCTGGAACTGAAGTCAAGCACGAGGGTGCCGCCGCGGGCGGGGCATACGCCGTCGCCGGCCGCGCTTTCTGCCGGCGCTTCAGCCATCGTATCGGCCGGCTGGTCGGCTGCCGGGGCAGCCGGCGCCGGAGCGCAGGCGACCACAATGAGGGCCAGGACGAGAAGAAATGCAACGTTTCTGAGCGAAGACATTCTCTACCTCCTTTTCATTGAACTTCCGCTGGTCGTTTCTGAGACGCGTTCGGCTTGAATGCAGATACTGCGAGGAAAGGTCACACAATATGGTATATCACTTACATAGTCGATCTGTCAACCACGCGTAATCAGCCCGCCGAGTACGACCAAAGCGCGGTCATCGGCCCGTATCACCCGCCTGTGCGTGACGCTTGCGAGTCTGTGAGCGCAGGCGCGGGCCGGCCTTGGCGCGGAATGTCCAACGCATAGGCGCCGCAACTGTCCTCAACGTCGCTATGATGTCTACAGTTGTGTCAATCGTAGATGCGGAGTCAACTAGGGAGGGGTTAGACCTGCTGGGTCAAGTACCGACGCGGCAGATCCAGTTCAGTGTTAGTGTCCGCCCACAAGCATCGGCGGCTCGGCCAAACTCCGGGAGAGGCAAAAAATGTCACGTCTATGTAGCCTGGCGACCTCTACCATGCACTTCATGTTGCCGCCACTTGCTCGAACGTTTTGCCTGTTAACTTCAGGTACATGGAGTCAGGGCAAAGGCTTGCCCTATCTGACCACCACAACTCGCCAGAATCACCAATGCGTACCTGCTCGAATACGCCCGGCTCGTCCCATTCAGAAAAGAGCTCGGTTCCCACACAGTGAGATAAGTCGACTTCCCCTTGTACTCCATCGGAGTACTGAAGCTGAATCCTGTAACTCGCCAAAGGCTCAATACTCACAATCCAGGGGAAAGAGTACTCCTCTTGATATGAAGGTTGTTCCGACTTTTTTGCTAGAGTCACTATAGAGTCTCACAGTCTCGTAGCCAAGGGAGTCATCCGTTTTCGAGCGGTTACTGCAATCACTTACTGCGACTCAGAATTCTATGACAACTCAGTCCCGTTTCCGATCCCTCAACCAGATCCAAGCCACAGACCCAAGAATGATAAGGATCATCCACAGTCCGCAAAGATCAACCAGTGGTTCGCAGCAACGAATTAACCAGTCTTGCATGATCTTGAAAGCTCCGCCCCCTGTGTCTCAGCAAATAGGGAACGGGAAAAGCATTTAAGAACAAGCCATTCTTTCATGGCTGCAATTCGGTTGTTGCCTTCTTGACTAACCACATCCGCCAGACAAGACAAAACTGCCCTTCTGTCTGACACTGCCCTTGTCGCCTTTGACAATGACGTGACGGTTCAGACACCCCCCAAAACCCACCCTCAACTACGCCCCGTATGCCTCCGCCCCGCAATGGCCGCCTCCTCATCGCCCGCCGGAAAAGTAATCCCCTCATCAATCTTATCGGCCACATTACTGGCGTCAACGCCGTCGAGAAAGCCGATATTCGCCGCATTGCACGCCGCGAAAACGCGGTCGCGGGCCGCTTTGAGCTCACCCTCCTCAGTGTTTTCCGGCGTGCGGACCGTATCGTACCCGAACGTCATGCGCATGTCCGACGGCCCCCATTCAGCGAAAGCGATGCCTGGCACCTGGGTGCTGGCCTCCGCATTGGCGAGCGCGCGGATATTCTCGATCTTGATGCCGAGCACCAGCTCGCCTTCAGGGTTCAGCGGCCACACGTCCGCCTTGCGCAGGTACTCCTGCGTCGGGACGCCCCACACGTGGGCTGCGTTGTCCTGGCCGCCGGAGCCGCGGCGTCCCATGTCAAGGCCTTCGCCGACACCGTGCGTGTGGAAGGGGAAGCGCACCCACTCCACGAACTCCTTCACCGCGCCGGGCGTTTCCACGTGGCAGAGCAGGATCCCGTGAATGCCTGTCGCCAGCACCTGTTTAATCATCCAGGCATTGTTGCGCACGACATATTCGTCGACCCCGTCGAAGGGCAGCGTCACCAGTACGGGCGGCGTGCGGTGACCGGTTCGGGTTGGCCCGCCGTCTACCAGGCCGCGCATGAAAGCATTCAGGCCGGCCACGTCAAAGGGCTGGTGCTCGATGCCGATGACGAGCCAGTCCGCGTGCGTCTGGGCAGACTTGACGCCGCCTTCGTAGGTCAACGTGCGGCCTCCGTCCCAGTAGACCGGCTGTCCGGCTTCCCGAAGTTCGATAATCTGGTTGATTCGTTTCATTGTCTCTTTCCGGTAGTTGTGGAATTCATTAACGATTGAACTGTTTTACCTTCGCAAAGACGCACAGACTGTTCGCAAGGTCCGCCTATAGCAGTCTGCGGCCCTCACACCCAATCGCGCAGCGGGTGTTCTCGGTCCGCCAGCGGCAGCGGCGTGCGCCCGTTGCGGTGAGCCGTGTATACGCCCAGGATCATCTCCAGTGCCCAGCGCGCGTCGCGTCCGCTCGAGATCGGCTCGCGTCCCTCCTCGAACGCGGCGATCAGATCTCGCGCCATGTAAGCGTTGAGCGTATCGAAGCCGGGGTTGCTTGGCTTCAGCACAACCTTCCAGGCAGGATCCGCCATGGCCGGGTTCCAGTTCGGGTGGGGGCAGTGCAGGAGATAGCCGTCCCGGTGCAGCAGGATTCCCTCCGTCCCGTGGACTGCTAGCCCGCCGGGCCGGGGACCCGGACGCACCTCGCGACGGTGAGAGTGGAAAGTTGCCATAACGCCGTTGTCGAAAGCGTATGTCGCCTCCAGGTGATTGCCCAGAATGGGGCCGATCTCTTCGTCGCCCTGGCGCGCGTCATCCGGTCCGGCGTCCCTTCCGTCCTGCAGGACGTACGCCTGTACCCAGCGGGGATGGCCGAAGAGGAAGCAGAGCATATCGAGCGAGTGTGTGCCCAGAACCATCAGGTCCTGGCCGCCGCCGCGGTGGTCCTGTTTCCCGCCGCTGATCACCTCTCTGACTTCGCCGATCACGCCGTCCGCAACCATCTCCTTTATCTTGTGGGAGTATTGACTTACGCGGCCCTGGTGCGAGACCGCTATCTTCGTGCCCGCGCGTTCGCAGGCTGCGATCATCGCGTCGGCCTGCGCCAGGGTTGGCGCGAACGGCTTTTCACAGAAAATGCCGCGCACGCCGGACTCGGCCGCCGCGATCACCATGTCATGCTTCTGGTCCATCCAGCGCGGCGCCACGCTGACGATATCCAGCTCCTCCTCTTCCAGCATCTGGCGGTAGTCCCGGTGGCAGTTCCGGCGTTCCACGCTAAGGCGTTCGCCTGCCGCCTCCAGTCCTGCCGGGTCCGCGTCCGCGACCGCCGCCAGGTCGATCTCCTCCATGCCCAGGTAGACCGTGTCCAGGCCGTGGCCGTAATTGCCGCGGCCTGTGTGGCCGATGACGCCGGCTCGGTATCTTGTCATGTCAACTCCTCTTCGCTGACGATATAGGCCCTGATTATCGGTTGCTTGCTTGCTGGCCGGTTGGCGTCTCGGAAATCATCGTTTGTGTAGTCTGCGATGACGACCGTCCCGTCTTCGAGCTGGTCCCAGTTGCTGTAGCCGGTGTCCGCGCTGGCGTCCAGGCGGACCATGCGGTCGCGCCTGAACTGGTCCGGGTAGCTGCCCGAATCGGCTCGCCAGGCCCAGTTGACGCTGTGCCCGTGCGGATTCTCGACCGACGCGCTCACCGCCCGCCACTGCGAAACGCCGCGCACGTTGCTGCCGAAGCGCACGAGCCGGGCGCCGCAACCGGGCGCCGGCCCATCCAGACAGAGGCGTCCATCGACAAAGACTGCCATCTTGCCTCCTGCGCGCACGATCTTATAGCGGCGCCACTGCGTCGTATCCAGTGCAAAGCGGTGAACCGGTGCAGGGCGCGGCTCGCTGCCCTCTTGCGGCGCGCCGGTCGTGCTGTGCAGGGCGGCCTCTTCCTGGCTGCTCTCCGTTACGCAGACTTCACCGGGCGTGATGCGCACGCGGCAGCCGGCGAAAAGGTCGCAGCCTTCGCTGGATCGGTCTGCGAGGCGGAGCTCGGCTTCCAGCGTCACCTCCGCCCGGCTGCTAAGCGCAGGATAGAGCGAGAAGTATACCTGCTCCTCTGGCTCGCGGTCCGTCGTCATCGTGAGACAGCCCTTGTCCAGCCGGCAGCGTGTCTCGTCCCAGATGAAGGACGCCGGCTCGAAACCGGCCTCTTCGGCGGGGTCCCAAACATGGGCGTAGCTGGCAAAGGTTCCCCAACGGTTGCGATAGGTCACCAGCAGCTTGCCGGAGTGAAGCCGGTGTACTGCCGTGCGCTGACCGTAGAAAGGCGCCAGTTGGGGTTCGCCCCACGTCCTTCCATAGTCGTAGCTGTGAATCAGCCGGCTGGGCTGTCCGAAGCAGCCGTTGGCGAATCCGACGCGGGTGACGGCCAGAAGATGGCCCGGGTCCAGTTCGACGATGCCAACCTCCGCATCGCCGTGGTAGGGGTCGTCAGAGACTGTGGACGTGCGCTCCCACGTCTTGCCGCCGTCATCGGAGAAGACCGCCGTATTGCGGTGGTAGAGACTGTATCCTGGCGGAGGCGGGCATTCGAAGACGTCCGTTTCGACCGGCTCGGTGCGCGTGTAGACGAGAGTTCCGTCGGAAAGGTCTACGACGTATCCCGGTTCGCCGCCGGTGTCGTCACACTGGACCGGCTCGCTCCAGCTGAGGCCGTCGTCTTCGCTCCAAAAGAGGTAGTTGGCCATTCCTCTGGGAGGTCGCTGCCAGAATGCCAGGCGCGGCCAGTCGTCTCCCGAACTGCGCTGGCCGAGGTCGCAGATGATGACGAGGCGGCCGTCGCGCAGCCGGCTCAGTTGTGGGGCGACCCACACGCTGTGGTGCTCCCAGACGTTGCGGTGCGAGATGGAGCGGTGACCGTGCCAGCTGCGGCCTCCGTCGCTGGAGTAGGCAACCATGATGTGGGTGCTGACTGCCGAATGGGAGTCGGAGAGACGGAATACTGCGACCAGCCCCGAGGGCGTCGCGACGACATTGGCGACCGAGTGGTACCAGCCGCGCGGGTTGGGGCAGACCAGGTCGGCCGGGTAGCTGTTCTGGTCGGCGATTACGAACTTGCTGGCCTCGGGAACCGCTCGCATCGACCTCAGTGCCCTGGCGGCAGCGGCAGGTCGACGCGCACGTTGCCGCGTGCGTGGGATTGGAGAAAGCCGACCAGGATCTCGACAGTCTTCTTGGCCTCTCTGGCCGGGCTGAGCAGGTCGCTGCCGTTTTCGATTGCGTCGATCAGGTCGGCAACGCAGGCCGGAATCCGCGTGTACAGGTGGAACTCGAAGGGAAGGAACTCGCTATTGTTTCTGTCGCGGCGGATGACGCGGCTGTTGTGGACGTCGATCATTCCGGTTTCGCCGTAGACCTGGAAGGTAAAGCTGGCGGCAAACTGCGACTTGTTGACGTTGACGAAAGCGCGCACGCCGTTGCGGAAATGCACGTAGCCGGAAACCGCCGGATCCGTTGCAGGATCTCTGCCGCCGTCGCCGAGATACCTGTCATAGTGGTCGTAGCCCGGTTCCAGTTCCCCGAAAACCCATTCCGGCTCCGAATCGGCAAAGAAGCAAACGCCGTCGACAAGATGTGTGCCGTTGCGGAACATCATTGCGCGCGGTCCGCCCAGCGTGGCGACAATGCGCTGTACCTCGCCTATCGACCCGCTGCGGATCGCCTCTCTGGCGACATCGTAATGGGGTCCCCAGCGGTTGGTGTGGTCGACCGAAAGCAGCGTGCCGTTCGCCTCGCAGGCTTCGATCATGCGCGTGCATTCGTCGACCGTTGTCGCGAATGGCTTTTCGCAGATGATTCCCTTTGCGCCGGCGTTTGCGGCTTCCACCACGATGTCGGTATGCCGGTGGTCTGAAGTGACGACACTCACAATATCCAGATTCTCGCCTTCGATCATGGCGCGGTAGTCGGTGTACGTTTCCAGCTCCCCGAACTCCTGTCCCCAGGTGTCCGCCACCTTTTCGAACAGCTCGGTCTTCAAATCGCAGACGGCAACTACGTCGGTCTGGGGGTTGAGGTGGTAGGCCCCCAGGTGGGAGCTGGGGCTGGGCGTTTTCAGGATGTTGTTCGGTTCGGCAGCCGTGCGGTTGGCCGCGATTCCCGACAGACCGACAACGCCTACTCGATAACGCTGCGACATCTGCCTGTTCCTCCTATTCTTCTTCGGTTAAGGATACGTTCAGTTTATCGGCCCATGCTTCGATCTTGCCGAATGTTTCCGCGGGCACGTCGATCCCCTCGGCGAGACGCTGTTTGCGCGAGCGGTGCTCAAAGTCGCCCGGGACCAGTACCTCCTCGAAACCTGGCGCCGGCGGGACCGACTTCATGGCGTCCAGGACTGCGCGCACGTTGCTCTGATAGCCCTCAAGGGGCGTAAAAGCGTTTACGTCGTAGACCTGCATGAAGAGACCTGCCATCGACGTCAGCTCGGCGTTGAATTCACCTGCCAGCCCGCCCATCAGGCTGAAGAACAGTGAAAGCGCATACCCTTTGTGGCCTCCGAATGGCAGGAGGTAGCCGCCTGCCCTGAACGCCTCCGGATTCGTTGAAGGGTTGCCCTGGCTGTCGACCATCACGCCTTCAGGAACGTCAAGCCCCTTGCTCAGGGCGACAAGGATCTTTCCTCCGGCGACGACACTCGTGGCGAAGTCAATGACGAAGGGGGCGTCGTCGCCGGTGGGGATGCCTACGGCGATTGGATTGGTGCCCAGCGCGCCGCGGGCGCCGCCAAAAGGGACGACCTGCGAACCTGCTGCGGAGGCGCCGCCCAGTGTTATCAGGGTGATGCAGCCGGCCCTGGCCGCCTGTTCCGCGTATTCGCCGACACGACCGATGTGGGTCGTATTCTGGAAAGTGACGCAGCAGACCGCCGACTCTCTGGCCCTTTCAATGGCCCACTCCATCGCCTGGCGGCTCATCGTGTGGCCGAAACCCTTTTTGCCGTCAACGTGCAACGTGTTTGCGCTCTCGCGGACGATTTCAGGGTAGGCTTTGTTGTCGATGCCGCCGTCTTCGATCCGGTCCAGGTACATCGGCGCGAACTGTACCCCGTGCGAGTCGTGGCCGGCGAGGTTGGCGTTGACGAGGATCTCGGCAACTGTTGAGGCGATGTCGTCGGGCGCCCCCGATGCCGCGAAAAGATCGCGGCTGATCCGTTGCAGGTACGCGGCTGAGTGGCGATTGGACTGTGTCATCTGGCTCCTCTGGTGTTGAAGCGGTTGCCGTGCGGCATCTGTCCCGCACGGTGTTGGACTCGATTGACCTGGATAGCTTTCACGCCGCCGGGCCGGCGGCTTCCTCGCCGCCGCGCGCCAGCGGCAGCTTGACCACGCGCCCCTCGGCGGCGGACTTGTACCCTGCCAGCAGGATTTCCGTCAGCGCCGCGGCCTGGCGCGCATTCATCCAGCTCTCGCGCCCCTCTGCAATGCAGTCAATGAAGTAGCTGGCATCCGTGCGGCTCTCCAGTGCACTGGAGAGCGGGGCCAGCGTCCGTTTGGGCTGGCCTCTTACCTCATCCTGCGTGGTCCGCCAAAAGCCCATCGGATCGCGCGGATGGATCTCCGGCGGCGTCCACGGCGGGTCCGCGTTATGGATTTCCAGGCTCGGTCGATCGGCGCTCAGAAACAGCGATCCTTTGGTGCCGATAAGGTGGATCTGGTTGGCGCCCCCGGCCGGGTGGCTGGACCAACCGATTCTGCCCCCGGTGATGGTGGCGGTTGCGCCTCCCTCCAGCGTCAGCGCGAGAAACCCGAAATCCTCCATGTTTCGGCGCTGGTGGGCCTCGAAAAAATAGTTGGCCGTGCTGCCGAAAACCGTTTCGACCGCGCGCCCGGTAATCATGCACACGAATCCCAGCGCATAGACGCCGATCGCGTATAGCTCGGCCTTCGCGTCGACAAAGTTGGAGATGACAGGGGGGTACACCGCCTTTCGCGGCGCTCCCAAAGTCGCTGTTCCGTTTGGCCCCTTTGCAAACAGATTGTCGACGTGGATGGCCGTCAGCTCGCCAAGTTCGCCCGACTCGACGACCTGGAGCGCCTGCTTCACCCACGGCTGATGGTTGGAGCTGAACATCTGGCTGCGTACCCCGGCCCGTTCGACCGCGGCGACGGCCGCGTCCGCATGCGACAGGTACGGCGTCATCGGCTTGTCGACGTAAACGTGTTTGCCGGCGTCCGCGCAGCGGGCGGCGATGCGGCCGCGGCGCTCCGGGTCCGCGCAGATCGAGACGAGGTGTACGTCGTCGCGGGCCAGGGCCTCGTCCAGATCGGGCCAGTAGGGAATCTCCAGGTCCTCGGCGAGCTGTCTGTTCAGCTCGGCGCGCTCAGGCGGTACCTCCTTTTCGTCGCTGAGGCCGACCAGCCTGCAGCGGGGGTCGTCCCGCATGTTCAGCGCGTAGTTTTCCTGGTGCGTCAGCCTGCCCGATATCAGCAGGACGCCCAGCTGCTGGCTGCTCATGGCTGGTCTCCTTCAGGCGGCAGCGATACCGGTTGCTTGGTGGCCAGAGACTGGTCGATTGCGGCCAGCGTTTCAGCGGGGGGCAGAACGCCCGCGGCGAGAATCTGGTCGTCCCGCCCTTCGGCAGAACCGTCAGCGCCTGCAAGAACTGTGGAATCGTTGTGATAGATAGCGCCGCGTGCGCCGAGGAGGGCCAGGTTCATGAAAGGACGGCCATTTGCCAGCGTAATGGCCAGCAGCGCGGAGGAGCCGTTCCCGTACTCCAGCGCCAGCGAAATATGGCCGTCCCCTTCCTCGCCGATGGCATAAACCCGCCGCGCCCGGGCGGACATCCAGGACTCGGCGTAGCCGCACATCGCCGCCAGGAGCGGCTTCAGCTCCCCTCCGTCACTGGCCGCGGCCGCCGTCCAGCGGACGAACACCGGCGTGCCCACACCGCCGCCGGCAAGCGCCTCGCTCACCGTCTGATTCAACACAGCCCAACTGTACATTAGATGCTCCTGAAATCCTGATTCAACGCGCGGCGATGGACTGAGGAAGTCTGAAGTGGAAGGCCCGTAAATGGAAGGATTATGAGTCCGCCTGGCGCGGGTTGAGGGCGTCGTTCAGCCCGTCGCCCAGGAAATTGATCCCAACCGAGACGATGGCGATGGTCAGGCCGGGAACGGCGACGAGCCAGGGACGGTAGCGCCAGCTTAACTGGTTGTCGCTGATCATGGCGCCCCAGCTGGCCTGGGGCGGCTGAACGCCGACGCCCAGAAAACTCAAACCGGATTCGGCGACGATCGCGGCGCTGAAGCCGAAAGTGACCTGGACAATCAGGGGGCCAAGGGCGTTGGGAATCAGGTGCCTGAGCAGGATTTTGCCCTGGGTGACGCCAATCGCCCGCGCAGACTCAATGAACTCCTTTTCACGCAGGGAAAAGATCTGGCCCCGGATCAGACGGGCGTAGCCGGGCCACTGGATCACCGAGAGCGCACCGAAAACGACGATCAGGTCAACATAGGTGGGCGTAGAGAAAAACTCCAGCCCAGTGGCCTCGTACATTGTATCGACCCAGTCTGCCACCGGCTTGCGGAACGTGGCTGCCATCAAGGATGCGAAGAGTAGCTGCGGGATCGACATTGTTACGTCTATGGCGCGGCCAATGAGCCAGTCCACCCAACTTCCGGAATAGGCGGCCACGGCCCCGAGAATCATACCCAACGCCAAGCTGAACACAGTGGAGATAATGGCGACGAGGCCTGCCGTGCGCGCCCCCCACATTATGCGGCTCAGCATATCCCGTCCCAGGTCATCGGTGCCCAGAAGATAGTCCAGGCTGGGGCCTTCAGCGACCCGATCCAGGTCCTGGAGCATGTAGGGGTAGGGGGCCAGATACGGCCCAAAAATTGCAGTAATGAAGAGTAGCAGAAAGATGAAAAGCCCCGCCATCGACAGCCGATTGCGAACCATGCGACGGAAGGCATCGCTCCACAGCCCGCGAGTTTTCCTTTGCTGGACTTCGAATTCTTGCGACAGGTCCGCTGCACTTGCGGTATCCGTCTGAGCCATCCTGTATTCCTCTTTGCTTCGCCCTTCCATCTATCAGGCTTTTCGCACGTGCCGGTCCGTCCCTTCCACAACGCGCAATCCACGAACTGAATTAGTCGTAAGCGACGCGGGGATCGAGGACAGGATAGACCAGATCCACAATGAGATTGATCGCCATCGTCAGACCTGCGGTAAAGAGAACCACACCGTTGATCATATTGAAGTCGCGGCCTGACAGCCCTTGCTGAAAGAGCCGGCCCAAACCGGGCAGATTGAATGCCAGTTCGAGGAAGACGGCGCCCCACATGAAGTCGTCCACCAGGAGTCCCAGAGAAGTTACGACGGGAATAAGTGCGTTGCGGGCGACATGGCGCCCCATAACAATTACTTCACCCAAACCCTTGGCGCGCGCCGTGCGGACATAGTCGTTCTGCATCACTTCCAACATGCCTCCGCGCGTCTGGCGGATGACGCCGACAAGGGAACGGGTAGAGATGATCGCGGCGGCGACAAAATAGGATGGATGCATTATGCCCTTCCATCCGCGCGGAACGTTCATCACGTCCAGCCAGAGCACCATGACGATAAGCACGACCGGCACAAGAACATAGGTGGGAATGGACCAGAAGAAGAGGCTTCCGCTGACGATAATGTAGTCCAGCCAGGTATTGTGAAACCGGGCCGCGATGACGCCTAAAGGGATGCCGACAACCGCCATGATGACAAGTACGCCCAGCGCCAGTTGACCGGACACGGGCAAGGCGCGCTTGATTCGCGGCCAAATCGGGGCGGCATCGAGAAACGAGTAGCCGAAGTGGCCCTTCATCAGGTTGCCCATGTACGTCCCGAACTGCTCGTGGAAAGGTCTGTCCAGGCCGTACTGGCTGCGCAGATCAGCCACTTCCTCCTCGTTGAGATAGACGCCCTGAGCGGCCCACTGTGAGCGCAGGATTGTGACCGGATCGATTGGCCCGAGATAGCCCAGCAGGAAGACGATCATCAGCGTCGCCAGGAGCGTCGGGATGATGATCAGCAGCCGCATCGAAAGGTAGCGGGTCACGTCTCAATTCCTGGTAGAATGTGGTTTGAGGTCAATGGATCGCGGTAGCCGGTCAGCGGCCGGTGCATCTAGGGCAACCGGCCGCTGACCGTTTTCCAACAGAGACTAGCGCTCTTTGCGGTAGGTTTCGGTCATGTTATGCCAGAAACTGATGCGGCTCTGGCTATAACCGCCGACCCACGGCTGAACCTGGTACCAGCCGCGGATGTAGCCGGTCGGGATTACGAGCGCGGCGTCGGTGAACTTCTCCAGCATGGCCAGCGAGCGATCACAGTAATCCGCGCTGCCGGGATCCATGGAGAGAAGCGCATCGATCTCTTCGTCCCAACCTTCTTCGGTGTAATTCGTCCAGGACTGGTAGGAGCCGCCGCGCGTGTGCGCGATCGCTTCCAACAGGTAGGGCGGACGCGGCAGGAAGGAGCCGCCGCTGGTTACGCGTATCGAAACCAGTCCCTCGCCGTCGACAAACTCGGCCTCGGCGTTCTTGATCTCGACATCTTCGATGCCCAGGTTAACCCGCCACATCTCCTGGATGATCTGGGCGGCGCGGATGCGGGGCGGATCGCTCCCACCGGTCAGAATTCGAATCTTGGGTACGGTTTCCCCAGTGGGGCCATACTTCGACTCGGACAGGAATCCCATGGCCCTTTCCGGATTGAAGGGATAGGGCTGGAAGTCGGCGTCGAAGCACTGGTAGGCCGGAGCCATGGGGCTGCCGGCGTTGCTGGGGGCCTGCTCGCCTTCCCAGGCGATTTCGGCGACCTTCTCCCACTCGATTGAAGACATCAGGGCGCGGCGCAGGTTGACGTCGTCGACGGGCTCCTGGCCGGTTACGAAGTACATCGCCCAAAATGCCGACACGGGCACCTCGCGGAAGACATCCGGTTGGTTTTGGCGCAGAAGCACCGCAGGCGGACCCGCGAGATTCAGCGCAAGGTCGATTTCCTCGTTTTCGAACATGAGGAGCATCGTCTGGAAGTCACGGATAGTCGTGGCTTCGATGCCGTCCAACAGGGTCGGTTCGCCCCACCAGTTCGGATTGCGCGCGAAGCGGTAGATGGCGTCCGGTTCGGGCGACAGATGCACAGGCTTGAAGGGGCCGCTGACGATCAGGTCGGCTGCGTTTTCGCCCTGGAAGAAGCGTTCGGCCATTGCGCCGCGCCATTCGCTGGCGTCATTGAATTCGTCGGCTCTTTCCAGGAGATCGGCATACTGATCAAAGCGGGCCGGGGCCGCCTCGCGGAAACCCCACAGCTGCGGCAGCGAACTCTCTGAGCGCCACAACTCGACCTTAAGCGTCTTGTCGTCCAGGGCGGTCAGGCCGCCAATCGTCTCGGTCTCGCCGGCGGCGAACTCGTCAATGCCCTTGACCGCCCCCATCACGAAGTTGCGCGGCCAGGAGTTGCGGTCGGAGTGGAAGATGTAGTTCCACCAGTCGAGCGCATCCTGGGCGGTGATGGATTTGCCGTCGGACCATACGGCCTCATCCTGGATGTGGAAGATGTACTCGGTGAAGTCGTCGTTCACTTCCCAGTCGGTGGTGAAGAGGCCGGCCGATACATTGCCGTCAACGTCCACCAGGAAGGGAGGCATGAACGTGTGACCGAAGTTACAGGGGCTGCCGTAGTCGATCCCGGGGAAGGGGCCGGAACCGCAGCCGCCTTCAAATACGACATTCAGGATCTGGTCTTCGGCCGCGTCGTCAGGCAGCATGACCTCTGCCATCATTTCGCCGCTGTCCTCCATCTCGCCGCCGTCTCCCGCCGGGGCTGCCGGCGCAACGCAGGCGGTAAGGGAGATGCCAAGGACCAGGACAATGCCTACAAGAATCTGCCATCGAAATCTCGACATGCTTTTCACTCCTTGCTTAATGGGTGCGCCCGGCAGGGGCGCGCAGTGAAATCCTGCCTGGATCTGATGAAGTGACGGCGTAATTGCGTTGCCGCCGCAACAAGAACGGTACTGTCTTTTCTTTCCAATCACCTCCTTTCATAAGCAAACGCTGGCTTGCGAACGCCGTACCTGTCGTCACGCATGGCAGCGTATTCAAAGTGAAGTCCAATAACTGAAAGATTCGATTCTGAGTGTGGCCGGCAAGTTGGGAATTGGGCTTCTTTTGGCGAGAGGCGATATACCCGGTAAAGCATGGCAGGCAAACGAAGTGGCTCCGCATTTGACGTAAGAATGGCAGTCAACGCCGGCCTGCGAACTTGAGTCCTGTCGCCGCTCAATGCGCATGATACTTTAACGGTTCTTCCTTGTCAACGAGCTGAAATTGCGGGGCGCCTGCAACCTGTGGCTTCATCCTGTGATTGCATCCTGTGACTTCATCCTTCCCTCAACCCACCTTTCCTGGAATATATCATAATATGAAAGTACGTGCCGGAATGTGTCAAAGTGTGTCAAAATCCTTCAGCGCTCTCACGACTGAACCACTGCATGGGAAGGCGGGGTGGCCCCGAAAAAATTAAAAAATCCTGTCAAATCCTGTCAAAACTTGCCAAAATCCCCGAATGCTCTCTCTCTGTTGAACCGTTGATTGGAACGGGGAAGTCCTCAAAAGACACGTGTCACAAAAGTGTCAAACTGTGCCAGTAGGCGCCAATTTATCGACGAACGCGCCGCGTCGTTGACCCTTCGCGGCTTGCTGTTCCGTTCGGTTCCCGATCAGGAAAAGTCAGGTCACCTATGGCATAATTGTCGGCACGAGTACACAATCCAATCTGTCAGTTGCGACCGTTTTCCAAAGGAGGCCGGCATGCGTTCAGAAACATTCCGTCATTATTGGGAAAAGGGCTGGGCGGTCGAAGAGGAACTGTTCAGCCGCGCGGAGGCCGACCGGATCGCCGGGATCGCTCTCGAACTGAGCCAGCAGGAGCTTAAGAGTGACGGCGACGGCTACGTCGTGGATAAGTCGGACGACGGAGAGATCGCGCCGCGCAAGATCGATAGGCCGTTTCTGAAGAAGGAGGCCTTTCAGACGTTCGTTTTGGACCGGCGCCTGACCGATCTGCTGGCAGAACTGCTGGGAGCGACACCCCTGTTGTCTGGCGATCAGATCTTCATGAAGCCGCCCCATTTTGGCTCGGCCAAACCCTACCACCAGGACAACTTCTATTTCCAGTGCGACCCCGGCGACCATGTGATCACCGCTTGGATTGCGCTCGACGACGTTGGCAAGGAAAACGGTTGCCTCCGTTACATCGACGGCTCCCACAAGGGCCCGATCCTGCCACACGAACCGGTGCCCGGTGAGCCCTACAACCTGGTTCCCCCTCCGGACCTGATCGATCTGCAAAAGGAGTCGCTGGCCCTTGTAAGGAAAGGCGGCGTCGTCTTTCATCACAGCCAGGCCCTGCATACATCCCATCGCAACGAGTCGGACAGCTGGCGGCGCGGCTATGCCACGCACTGGGTCACCGCCGACGTTACGTCAAGCAACACCACACTTGACAAGGCCTACTTCCGTCGCGAAGACTATCCCCTGTGAGCCGAGCCGCTGCGATCCGAGCCCCTGTGATCCGAGCCCCTGTGAGCCGCACGTCCCATAAATCATCCGGGTTGGACCATTCAAAGGAGACGGCATCAATGAACCGCATAACTGTTTCTTTGCTTGTTTTCGCCGCCCTGGCGCTCGCACTGAGCGCTTGTGTAGCGCCGGCCCCCGCCGCCCAGGAGGAACCGGCCGAGGCTGCCCCGATGGCCGCAGAAGAAGCCGGCGAGATGTCCGAGAACGACAGTGAGGCGGAGTTCGAACGCATTCTGGCCTGCGTCGAAGAGAACTTCCCGGCTGAAAGCTACTTCACCAACGAACTGCTGCCTGCCGCCTCTGCCGCGTGGGAGCCGATGGAGTGCGCCGGCGTCGACACCATCAAGGTCGGTATGCCATGGGTCCTGAACGATGAAGAGGCCCCCTGGTACAACGCCATCGAATTGGGCTACTTTGCGGATGTCTGCCTGGAGGTTGAGCTGGTGGCAGGCGGGCCCGGCGTGGACCATCTGCAGACGCTCGCAGGCGGCGCCGTGGATATCGCCGTGGTCGCAGGAGGCAGCCGCGTGCCCTCGATCGTTTCCAGCCCCACGCCGGCGGACGTTGTTGCCGTCGGTACCTTCCTCAAGCACAGTCCTTATATCTGGCTCGGCCTGGACCCCGACACGCCCCAGGACCAGCGCTCCGACAAGGTGTTGACGCCGCAGGACTTCATCGGCGCAAGGGTCGGAATCCAGGGCAATGACGACTACCTCTTCTCCTTTATGGCCAACAAGTATGGCATTCCCGAAGATGAGGTTGAGCTGATGGAGGCCGGATTCACTCCGGATCCCGTTCTGATGGGGGCAATGGACTACATCGGCGCCTGGATCGTGAACCAGCCCCGGCTCCTGGAGGAGAAGGGTTTCATGAACTGGGTGGCTTTCCGCTTCAGCGATTGGGGCTGGGACGGATACGGCGACGTGACCGTCGTGCGGCGGGAGACCTTCGAGGAGAATCCCGACCTGGTGCGCCGCTTCCTGGCCGCCCAGACGCAGGGACTCAACTATCTGCTCGAAAACCCCGATGAATCAGCCGAGATCGCAGTAGTCTACGGCGTTGACGCTCAGCTCACCAAGGAACAGGCCCTGCGCCGCTTCGAACTGCAGGAAGCCCTCGTTGTCGGCAGCGACGATCTGCCTGTGTCCCACATGTCGGCTGAACGCTGGAATATGCAGGTGGCCTCAATGGTCCAGTACGACCAGCTTCAGCTGGAGGCCTGCCAATAATCAGTGAGGAGGGCGGAACTGCCGCTGCGCCGTGTGCCCTCTTCAGGCATCCGGCGTAGCGCAAGCCACCCGAAAGATTCCCAATTGACTATCGAGTTTTCGCAAGTCAACAAAAGCTTTGGCGGCATCGAGGCTTTGCGGGAGGTCAGTCTTACCGTTAAGGACGGTGAGTTCATCACCCTGATTGGCCCGTCCGGCTGCGGCAAGACGACGATGCTGCGCATCGCGGCCGGACTGGAGGAACCAAGCGGTGGCGAGGTGCGGGTCAATGGCGACACGCCCAAGAATGCCTGCCGCCAGCACCAGGTCGGCGTTGCCTTTCAACGCCCCGCCTTGCTCGCGTCCCGTACCGCTCTGAGAAATGTCAGCATGACGTTGGAGATTACGGGCCGGGACGGCGCACTGTCACCGGATGAACTGCTGACCGACTTTGGCCTGGGCGAGTTTCACCATCACTATCCGCACCAGCTATCGGGGGGAATGAAGCAGCGGGTCAATATCGCCGCCGCGCTTGTTCACGATCCGGCTATTCTCCTGCTGGATGAACCGTTCGGCGCGCTCGACGAATTGACGCGCGAAGCCATGGGCGAATGGCTGGGCGCTGTCCTCAGCCGGTCCACCAAGACGGTGATCTTTGTTACCCACAGTGTCGAGGAGGCCACCATTCTTTCCGACAGAGTGGTTGTGCTGTCCGCCCGGCCCGGGCGCATCGCCGAGATCATCGAGGTCGGGCTGCCGCGGCCCCGCTCAAGGGCTTCGCGCACCGATGAAGACTTCCTGCGCGAGGTAGCGCGTGTGCGCACTTCCCTCTACCGGGCCGTAGAGTTGAGCAACTGAGGAAGTTGAGCAACTGAGGACACTGTCGGGAACGCTTGATCCGCGCCCTGAGTTGTGGCACTGCCCGGCAAGGCTGTCGTCTTCGTTGACCTCGCTAACGACCGGACAAAACGCATGAGCGATCGTCTTGCCTATCTCATAATGATTGTCTCCGTTCCCATCCTGTGGGTTCTGGCGAAACTGATCACCGGCTTTCCCGACTTCCTGCTTCCGCCGCCGGATATGGTGGCGGACGTGCTTTGGACCGAACGGGAGCTGCTCGCTTCTCACACCTGGACTACGATCGTAGAGGCGTTGACCGGTTACGCAGTAGCCAATGCGATCGCGATTGCCCTGTCTATCTCCTTTCTCTACCTGCCATGGATGGAGTCCCTCGCCCTTCCCTGGACTGTAATCATTAAGAACGTGCCCTTTGTCACCATTGCCAGTATCTTGATCATCATTCTGGGTGACACGCCCCTGCCCAAGATCATAATCGTTGTTCTGATCACCTTCTTCCCAATTCTGGCGAACGTCACAAAAGGGCTGAAATCGGCCGACCCGGTGCTCCTGGACAGGATGCAGACCTTGGACTCCAGCCAGTGGGAGGTCTTTACGAAGGTACGCTGGCCCAGTGCGCTGCCCTACTATATCGCCGCGCATGAAATCGCTTTCACCGGCAGCATCATTGGCGCCGTCGTAGCCGAATGGCTCTTTGCCCGCAAAGGACTCGGATATCTGATTGTCCAGTCGATGTCGCAGTACCGGGCCGACAGGGTGTGGGCCGTAACCATAGTAGCCAGCGCGCTCGCGGTCGGCGCCTATCTTCTGGTCAAGGCGATAGAAAAGTATCTCTTCCGCTGGCAGGTCCAGGACCTTACTTGACGAAAACACGCTTGGGCCGCCTGACCTGATCTTCAACGCGCATATGCAAGTCAGAATCGATACTTCGGTGGAGTACGATGGTCCGCAAGCCGAATTCGCCTCGTTCACCGGTAGTCCGCTTTGGGGCTACGGTGTGGACGGCGTGATCGAGCGGGCGGAAACGCAGGGCTGGCAGGTGGCAAGACGCGAACGCTTGAACACGCCCTACGGCCTCTCGCCGCTGGTTGTTCACTTCGTCACCGTGTCGGGACGCGATGTGCTCTGGATCCCCTCCTACGGGGAGGTTGTGGGGGAGGACTCCCTATATCACCTGAATTTCGAGAAATGTTTTTGGGTACTTTGGCAGGCCGGTGTCAAGGTGTTGCTGGTCGGAGGCACTTCGGGGATTGCCGATTGGCGCCAGGGGGAAGAGGCGATTCGCCCGGGCGATGTCGTGCTGCCCTGGAGTTTCTACACGCGCCCGGTCCACCGCGGCTTGCCCGGCACGCCGTTTGAAAGCATGTGGTCGAAGTCGCACTTTCTCCTGGGCCTACCGTTTTGCCCGGAATTGCAAGGCATCATGGAATCGAAGCTGGCTCCTTACGTGGAAAGCGGCCAGATCCGGGGCGTACGCCCGCCGGCGGACACGCGCGTGGCCCTGGTTGTGCCGGAATCGATCACCTTTGAGACCGATTTTGACATTCTGCACTGGCTGACGGTGTCGAAAAACGCGTCGGACCTGCAGCCCGGGCGGCCGCCGGTGGCGACGCTGCACGGCGACTGTATGAATCCGCTGCTGGCCCGCTACCTCGGCATCCATCTGCTCTACTATCACATGGTCAGCAACTACGCCCAGGGCCTGGAGCCGGAACACAATATCCGCGGCACGATTCACCACCTTTACACCAGGGTTTTCCCGGAAATCGCCCTGACGCTGGAACTGGAGTTGCTGTCGACGCTACAGATTCCGGACGGCAGCGACTGTGTATGCACGTCGAGCCTTACCGAAGCGCCTCCCGTCTTCAGCCAGTCACTGACTCAGCCAGAATGATTGCGCATAAAGAGTAGCGCTGCCCATGAGTCCGGCGCGCTCATCGCGCGCCCGTTTGTGAACCAGCAACGTGAAACAGGAAAGGACCAATGACAACAGTTCCTTCTGCAAACTACGCTCTGATCGGCGGCTCCGGCACCTGGGGCGCTCGTTTCCCCGAGGATCTGGAGATGCCCAATGTTGAACTGATCGAACTCTATGAAGGTTTTGACACGCCCTATGGTCGATCCGCGCCTTTCAAGCTGCTTCGCATCGCCGGGCAGCCGGTTTTGCGAACGGCCATGCACGGAATGTGGGACCACGGGGGTGGGCCTGGTTCCCGGCCGCGCACGCCCTGGCTGGCGGCCAAGCAGGTCGGATGGATCCTTGAACAGGCCGGTGTTCAGTGGGCGATGGTGGAGGCTTCCGTGGGCGGCATCCAGAGGCCGGACAAGCCGGGCGAGCCGCTGCCGCCCTGGAGCATAACCATCAACACCGACTACATGATGTTTTTCCGGCCGGAAGACGACCAGCCCTTCTTCGGCGGGCGCAAGCGGTCGGCGCGGTTCAAGGACCCCTTCTGTCCAATCATGAGTGAACACCTCTACCAGGCCGCAAAGCAGGAGCCCAAGTTTGCCGGTGTATACAAGGACGCCGTCTACGTCTGCACGGCTTGGGGGCGCTTTGAGACCGCCAAGGAAATCCAGGTCTACGCCGATATGGGCGCGCACGTCGTCGGTCATACGCTGGCGCATGAACTGCCGGTCTTCCGCAAGGCGGGCGTGCGTCTTGCCTCCGTGGGGATAATCTCAAATCACGCCGAGGGCAGAGACGAATGGGTCGGTGACGACGCCAATGCCATGGCCGACTTCTACTCCAGCTGCCCTCACTACTTGGGTCCGGTCATGGCCAATGCCATGCAGCAGCTCATTGAGAGCGGCGCGACGCCCCCCGAAGATGCGGACATATACCTCTACGGGCTAGGACAGTTCCCGGTTGAAGGCGCCTAGAAAACCGCTCGTCGTATTCCCGCCTGCCTCCAGGCAACCAAACATTCTCCTGTTCGTTACCGACGACCATGGCCGGTGGGCGAACGGAGCTTACGGCAATCAGGAACTGTCCACGCCTAATCTGGACCGTCTGGCGGCTTCGGGCGTCGTGATGGAAAACGCCTTTACGCCGACCCCGGTCTGTTCGCCGGCGCGGGCGTCGCTGCTGACAGGGCTGACGCCTTCGCAGCACGGTGTCCACGATTACATCGCGATGAAGTTTCGACCGGCAGCCGTGGCTGGCCGGCGAACGGACTTTGCCCCAACTCTTTCAGGAGGCAGGTTACAGAACGGGCCTCGCCGGCAAGTGGCATGTCGGCAATGAGGACGCGCCCGCCCCCGGTTTCGATTCCTGGTTCAGTGCGGGAAGCGCCTACCCGCTTCTCCACGAGGGAAAACGTGAATTCTGCAATCAAGGCCGGATGGAGTCGTTTAGCGGCTGTACCGACGAAATCATCGCCGGCGAGGCCGTCAATTTTGTGACGGCGAATGATGAACGCCCGTTCTTCCTGATTGTCGGACTGACCGCCCCTCATGGCCCCTGGAGTGGTCATCCCCAGAGGCTGGCCGAACTGTATCGCGACGCCGCATTTGGCGACATTCCCGTGAACGAATCCTATCCGTTTGGCGGCCAGGCGCTCGAGTCCTTAAGCGTTGACCGGGGCCGCCAGCGCGAAGCGCGGATCCAGTACTATGCCGCCGTCAGCCATGTTGACGAAAACGTCGGCCGGCTGCTGGAGGCTGTTGACAGGGCAGGCAAGCTGGACGGCACTCTCGTCGTATACACTTCGGATCACGGGCTGAACTGCGGGCACCACGGCATATGGGGCAAAGGAAACGGGACTCTGCCGCTGAACATGTTGGAGGAGTCGATTCGGGTGCCCCTGATTCTGAGCTGCCCTGGCGTTTTGCCCGCAGAAACGCGGCGAGATGAAATGGTTGATCACCTCGACCTGTTTCAAACCCTGGCGGAAGCCGGGAATGCGAAGCTGCCCTCCCGCGCCGAATACCCGGGCAAAAGCATGTGGCCGCTCCTGCTTGAGTCGCAACGGGGCGGCCCCTGGCGAGACATCCAGTTTGGCGAGTATGGAACTGTGCGCATGGCGCGGACCCGCCGCTACAAGCTCGTTTGCCGCCATCCCAACGGTCCCCACGAACTCTTCGACCTTGAGACAGACCCGCGCGAGAGCCGCAACCTCTTCGACAGCCGCTCGCACCGGGCCGTTGCATCAGAGCTTTCGCTCCTTGTGAAAAGGCATTTTCGCCGTTACTCAAGGCCGGACAAGAATGGTACTCTGGGCGCGACGTTACCCCGGCACAACATGACCGAAGCCTGGCGCGTCTAGGCCGCCTTTTCGGGCTTGAACTTCAGCGACCAGAGCAGTGTTGCCCCGATCACAACGGCTACGATGAAGAATTGCAGTCGGAAAGCCTGGCTGATTGCCAGAGGGGAGGCGTCGGTCACGTCGACCGGCATCCCGGCGAAGCGTGCAACGTTGCTGGCAAACACAGCGCCCAGAAGAGCGATTCCGGTCGTCTGGCCTACCATGCGGGTCAACCCGATCAGGCCGGAGGCGACACCGAGCCGGGCCGGAGACGCTGCGGCCATGATGACTGTGCTGTTGGGGCTCATGAAGAGGCCGATGCCGAT
Source organism: Caldilineaceae bacterium (assembly GCA_022821545.1). Lineage (GTDB taxonomy): Bacteria > Chloroflexota > Anaerolineae > Caldilineales > Caldilineaceae > Bin5. The sequence goes on along the minus strand of JAJEDJ010000058.1, from coordinate 17,354 downwards.
GCCCATGGGCAATATGCGCAGGACAAAGTCCAGCTGGCCGTTGTTCAGGTTGGCGGTGCTGGCGACCAGGAAACCGGCCAGTAGAGTTGCGAGTCCTATCAGCGTTACGCGATGGGCGCCGAGGCGGTCGGCCAGATAGCCGGCCGCGGGAGCGATCAGCGCGATTTCGATGGAGACAACTGCCATCACGAAGCCGACCTGCAGGATTGTGAGGCCAAGCGCAAGCTGCATGAAGAAGGGGAGCAGAAAGGTTACGCCGGAGGTCGCAATGCCGGCGAGCCCGGCAAGCGCGGTGTGAAGACTGAACGGGCGATTGCGAAAGAGCGCAAAGTCAAGCACGGGATGGGCGACGCGGCTTTCGGCAAAGAGAAAGGACACAAGCCCGATTGCGCTTACGGCAAAGAGAAGAAGGACTTGGATGTGGGCGAAACCGGCGATCTGGCCGTAGGACAGGCCCAGCGAAAGCGTACACATGGTCCCGCCGATCAGCGCCGCGCCGAGGATGTCAAAGCGCTGGGCCGTACCGGAGGGCGAAAGGGCGGGAATGTAGCGGGCGGCCAGCAGCGCGGCCAGCAGCGCGCAGGGAACCAGCATGAAGAACGCGATCCGCCAGCCGTATGCCCCGATCAGATAGCCGCCCAGAATCGGGCCCACGAAGTGTCCGAAAGAGTTTGCGCCGGCTGCGATTCCCAGAACGCGCCCCTTCTCTGCATCGGGAAATATCTCGGCTACGATCGCCATTGAGAGTACCGTGACGACCGCGGCGCCCGCCGACTGAAGGACGCGGAAGCCGATGAGGAAGTAGACGTTAGGGGAAAGGGCGCACAGCAGAGAGGCCAGTCCGAAAGAGAGTTGTCCGACGATGAAGATGCGTCTCTTGCCGAGCATGTCGGCCAGCCGGCCGACGCTCAGCATGACCACGGACAGCGTGATCTGGAAGCTGAGCAGCACCCACTGAATGGTCGTGAAATTGGCGCCCAGCTCCTGGGACAGGGTCGGCAGCGCGGCCTGAATAGTGCTTTGGTTGAGGGCCTGGACCAGAATCCCGGCGATAACCGCAAGCAGGGCCACCCACTTCCGCGTGCGGGCGCCCTCTACAGTTGAGACATTCCTGTTCATGTAGGGCCCAGACCCGGCAGGAAGAAGGCACGCCGGCGTTGCCTGCTGTCAGGCAAGGCGGAAATGTCCGTGTTCGTCCAAAACGCGACACGCCGGAACTATAGGTTGCCGATTGCCTGGATCAGGTGGCCGGTATAGAGAATCGACCGCATGTAATCTTCGACAAATATGTTCTCGTTGGGCGCGTGCAGATTTGAATTGGGGTTCCCGACGCCGCCGCCCGAGATGCCAGGGATGCCGAACGTCCCGCACAGCTGGTACATCGGTCCGCCGCCGGCTGAAGACGGGTATACGACCGGCTCGGCGCCGAAAATGTCGCGGGCCACGGAAATGCTTGCCTGGACCCACGGATGATCGACCTGTGACCGGTACGGCCAGAGCTGTGCCAGGAGTTCGACGTTGACGTCGCTGAAGCCGCGGCGGTCGAGGTGCTCTCGGACCAGGCGCAGCACCAGCTCGGGGTTCAGATCCGGGACCAGCCGGAAATCCACCTTTGCCGAGGCCTGGTTGGGAAGGACAGTCTTGAGACCGGGGCCTGTGTAGCCGGTCAGGAAGCCGCAGATCGTACAGGTCGGGTCGAACAGGAGCTGCTTGACAATCTCCGCGCCGGTTGCTCCCTTCAGGAACGAGCTGATGCCGAAGTCCTGCTTGTTCTGCTCTTCATCGAAGGGGATCCCCTGGATGTACTCCAACTCGTCTGCGGTGGGCTTTACAACGTGGTCCATCAGGCCGTCAACGGTAATGTTCTCGCTCTCGTCCTTGAGGCTGGCGAGGGCCCAGATGAGTCGCCATGCCGGATTGCCGACGATTGGGGCATTCATGGAGTGGAGATCGCTGCTTGCGCCGCTGACCGATAGGCCCAGGTAGGCGATTCCCTTCATGCCCAGCGAGATGACCGGTCTGCCGGCGCCGTCCCGCCTTCCCCCTTCCCACAGGCAGGCGTCCGCGCCTTGCAGCAGATCGCGATTTTCCTCGACGAAACGGCCCAGGTTGGGGCTGCCGATCTCCTCCTCCCCCTCTACGATCCACTTGATCCGAAAGGGTAGCTCTCCGACCTCCTGCTGGTAGGCCTCGATCGCCTGGACGCGCGCCATCCAGGGGCCCTTGTTGTCGGAGACGCCGCGGGCCCAGACGCGGCCGTCGCGGATCTCGGCGTCGAAGGGGCCGGAGTCCCATAGGTCCAGGGGTTCCGGGGGCTGGACGTCGTAGTGGTTGTAGATCATTAGCGTCTTGTCGCCGGATCCCATTTCACCGTAGACGACCGGCGCCCCACCCTCAACAGAGATTATCCTGGACTCGAATCCAACGTTGCGCAGCCGGGCACTGACCCATTCCGCGGTTTCATCTATGCCTATATCCTGCGCGATGATGCTTGGCTTGCGGCAGAACTCCTGGAGTTCGCCGAGAAAGCGCTCCTGATTGTCCCGAACGTTGGCTTCGAAGCGGTCCATGTGGTTCTCCTGTGGTTTGATGCAGGCGTCTGCGGTTACTGTTTTCTCGCCAATCGACCCAACATCGATCCTCAGTTCAACGAGGGGACGGCCTCGGCCGCAACAGGGAAGCGGGCGTGTCTGGCAAACGAGAGCTGAAGCTGGTACTCATTGTAGTATCTGCGTGTGGCGGCGACCATTTCGATGTACTTGAGCGCAGTGATCATCGGGTCGAGAACTGTAATGGGTACGGCGCGGGCGACAGGCTCAAGAAGCCCCGACCAGAGCGTGCAGGCAAAAAAGACGGCAGAGGCGCCATCCTCTTCGAGTGCCAGTCTGGCCTGCTCCACACCGTCTTCACGCGCCGCCCGGTCCATTTCGGCCACGACAATGCTGCGCAGTTCCGACTCGTCCTCCTCAAACAGCCGCATAGCCATTTCGGGATCGGGATGCGCGAAATGGGCCTCTCGCACCGCGGCCAGCCACGGGGCCATGTTGTATCTGTGGACCAGGTGGTTCCAGGAGCCGCTGTTCCTGTTCCCGGCGACGATCGTTACGCGGCCCAGCGCGGGGCCGGTATGTGCCAGGGCTTCGAAGGGGCCGGAGACGGGGATATTGACGAGTCTCTTGGCCTCTTCAACGCCCGGGTCGGCGCAGCACCCAATCGAAATGCCGTCGAAGCCCTCTTTCTCGCCTTCAACGACCGCATGCAGGAGCTGGTTCGTGAAGTAGGCCGCCGGCGGCAGGTAGGGCGTCTTGGGAACATCCCGCAAACTCCTGACGACCAGCTCCGTGTCCGGGCAGGCGGCGGGCTGCAAAATGTTAAAGGTGTACTCGTCGTACATGTCCGTCCCTAGGGGATTGATGTAAAGGATTCGGGTTGTCATGAGACTTCTCCTTGCTGAAATTGGGTCCGTGTTTACGGCTGAACTACGGCGTTGACAGGCCAGACTGAAGTCTGGTTCATTTTGTCGTATTCAATCAGGTAGAAGGGGGCGGAATGATCTCGCGCAGCCTGCTCCCAAATCGTTGCCGGAACTCCGGCAGGAAGAACGAGGCCAGGCCCGTCAGCCCGGCCAGGACGGCAAGCGCGTACATACTGGCGTTCAGCCCGAAGACATCACCCAGCATACCGATAGGCGTTACAAACAGCGCGCCGATTCCCCATACCATGCCCATCATTACGCCTGAGGCCATTGCCATGCGGTCCGGCGCGAGTTCCTGCGCCAGCACGGTGGCAACGGGCTGGCTTGCGAACAGGGCCATACCGGCCGCGATCAACATCAGGAGGCTCAGGACGCCGTCCGTCCTGACAAAGGCAAAGATCGTCAGGGCGGAAATCAGAAGAGATACCGCGATAACCCACGAGCCGGAGTAACGGTCGGAGAGATAGCCGCCCAGCAATCCGCCCAGGGCGCCAAACAGCGACAGCGCCGACAGACCAAGTCCTCCGATGAGAAGGGTCACCGCCCGGCTGTCAACCAGGAAGATGGGCAGAAAGGTTCTGAAGCCGCCCCAAATCGCGGCGCGGAAAGTCATCAACACCGCCAGCAGGAGCAGCGGTCCCACGAAAGTCTGGGCTGCCGAAGCCAGACCGCTGCCGTTCTCGTCCTTCGACGCCGACGCGGGTGACTCTTTGGGAACGTCCACGCCGATAAAGTGGTAGATGGCGGCGGCGGCTATCAGCCCGAACGGTATCATCAGGTAGGTGGACTCCAGGCCGAACAGGGTGACGACGCCCACGCTGAGGAGGGGTCCGACGGCGATGCCGATGTTCCCGGCAAAGGCGAAGATGGACATGGCGGCGCCGTGCCGGCCGCCGGATGTTGCGCGCACCATCATTGCCGCGTGCGGATGGAAGATGGCGTTGCTGAATCGTCCGAACACGACGCACACCATGAGCAACGTATAGGTAGGCGCCAGCCCAATGAAGCTCATGCCGAGCGCCGCGCCGATCAGCCCCAGGATCATAAACCAGGCGCGGGGGAAGCGGTCGACCAGCCAGCCGATGAACGGCTGAACGGGCATGAGCATGAAACTGGTGAGGGAGGTAAAGAATCCCACGTCGGTAAGGCTGAGCGCCATTCTGTCGATCAGCAGGGGCCAGAGCGGTATCAGCGTGGCGTAGTACATATCCCCCACCAGGTGGCCGAAGGAGAGCACGCCCAGTTTGAACTTGTCAAGTCTGACCGCCTGTGCGGCTGAAGCCGGCGGCAGCGCGCTTACATTGACGTCGGAACTCAATTTTCGCTATCCCATATGATGCAGGCCGGCCCTGGGTAGGCAGCCGCCAGCCCGGCTTCCCGCCCAACGCCATCCATGCGGCGTCAACGTTCTCGGAAGGTGAAGGCGATCTGGGTCCCTTCGGGAACGACCTGGGTGTAGCCGACGCCGCCGGTAAAGGACCAGCAGTAGCCGTCGTAGGGCATCTTGACTTCCTCAATGAGGTCGCCCCAGACGTCCATCATGTCCACGGCAACGTCGCCCTCGCGCAGGAACGTGCCCGGAGGGTGTTTAATCCACATCAGGCCGCCTTTGTGAGAGGTGAGGCGGTCGGCCATGTAGAAGTCGCCTTTCATCGGAGGCGTCGCCTGTGCAACGATGTCGCCCTCAAGCATCCCGATGGCCTTCATGACGTTGGTGATCCCGATCTGGCCGGAGTTCGTGTTGTCCTCCCAGAGGAAGAAATCGGCTATCAGCTCCGGCGTCATTGAAGGAATGCCATGGGCCAGCGAACTGCCGACGACACCGGTAGCCGAGCGCCCGGGCGAATCGATAACGGTGAAACCCCAGGCCTCCGCCATCTTTTCCATCTCCGCCAGGACGCTTTCGTCGGGACAGGCGTCGCGGCGAATCAGGGTGAAGGGGATGGCATCGGGCGGATTGGAGTGAACGTCGATTGAATGGGTGGCGGCTTTGAGGGCCTCGCCGATCACGCCGGCCAGGCGCAGGGTGACTGTACCTCCGGAATCGGCCGGCCACATGGGAGCGGAAGACATATTGATTCCGTCTCCTGTGGGCGCGATGACCGGAGAAAAATAGGAACCGACCTGAAAGGCGAAGGGGTTGCCGACGGTGATGGCAACGAGCCGTCCTTTCAGTTTCTGGGGGTCCGTCGCCCGCACTGTCTTGAGGAGGGCGCCGGTGCCGTTGATTTCAGTGCCGTGAATTGAGGCGGTAACCACCAGTGTGGGTCCGTCTTCAACGCCATTGACTATAACCACCGGCACACCCACTTTGTTGCCGTCGGCGAGTGTGACGTGGCCGAGGTGGCCCTTTACGACTTCACCTGGCGCGGCGCTCAGGCCTGCGAGTTCGAAGTTTGCCATTTGAAACGCTCCTTGTTGGTCGGTTGCGCACCGAAAGCTGTCCTGTGCAAGCGGTGCGATCTGCGGGCGGGTCTCGCCGTGCGCGTCCTGGCGCGGCGTTTGGGGCGGTTCGTACTCGAAACGTCAATGCGCGGTTGAAGCCTGAATGTCGGAAAAGGTGTCGGGTGGACGGCTGGCAGCGTTCAGAACGACAACTTCCACTGTGTGGGCAAGAATGACCGACGCGGCGCCGACGACGATGCCGGAAGCCAGGCCGACGGAGACGCCGATTGTGAGCGCCAGCAACATGCTGACCAGGTTGACCGCCATGCCAAGTTGAATAAAACGGGTGCTGTGGCGCTTCATGAGTCGGCCGCGATAGAGGTTTTGCCATGCCATCAGGAAGGTGATCGGTACCATGAATTGGGCGCCGACCGCTGCCAGCGGCTTGATTTCGGCCGGCACGCCCAGGAGAACGGTGAAGTAGTAGTGGTCCAAAGGCGTGAAAACGAGCGCCGCCATCGCGAGGCTCAGCAGGGCGCCCGAAACTGTGACGAAGCGTCGTAGCGCCTCGTAAGTGCGTTCGTCCTTCAGGAGGGCAATGACCACCTCATGGGCAGCGCGCATGGGGCTGGAGAAGAACATTCCCAGGCCAAAAGCGACCGGAAAGGCCGCAAGGGATGCCGCGGGCATGGCGGAGCGGGCGATTCCGGCGACGACGAGAGGGCGGGAGATGACGCGCATGACGTCGGTTGCGGCCAGGGGCAGGTAAAAGCGCCACATGCCGCCGTATGTCATGTCGGGCTGACTATGTTCGGGAGCTTCCACTCTGTCAAAGATATGCGTACGAACAATAGGCCGGGCCCACCAGGCGATTACGACCGCCTCAACGATCACACTCAGGGCCATCGCAAGGCCGCCGAGCGCGGCGCCGGGCAGGCCGCCGAACCAGACGCCCGCGGCCATCGTGACGGTCAGGGTGGCGAGCCGGAACATCGTTCCCCAGGTGATATGGCGGGTGTACCCGTGTCTGATCAGGACGCCCTGCAGGAAGCGGCGCAGGCCGATGGCCGCAGGCCAGAGCAGGAGAAGCTGCATGGCGGGACGGGCGGCAGCCGCTACATCCTCGGTCAGGCCGAGTAGCGTGCGGGTCATTACATGGTAGGCCGGTGTAAAGAAAAGCAGTGCGCTGGCTACCGTCATCAGTATTGACAGGTGTAGCATGAAGCGCCGGACCAGTTGGTACATGGCGCGGTTGTGGACAAGGGCCACCCCGGTGCCCAGCATGTAGATGATGGGGCTTTCCATGAGGATGGCGATCGGTTGGGCAGCGCCAAATGCGGCCAGCTCCAGCTCCGGCTGCGGCAAACGGGTGATTCCGGCGCTAACTACAGGGTCGGCGATGCTCATCATCAGCCAGCTGAGCGCCAGCGGATACCAGAAGTCGAAGATATACCGCTGGCTCAGTTTTGCGGGAACCACAGGCACGGCAGCATCATGGCGGTCTTTGCGTTGAACTCTGAACATGACAGCGCCGGGTTCGCCGGCATCTTGGTCGCAGGACGATGAGGCTTCAACAACAAGACCACGGCGCCCCGTCACTGTCGTTATCTTCGTTTGGTCCTGCATCCTTGGTGCAGGACGATCGTTCTAAAGAACCCTGACCAGTCTATCCGCTCCGAAATCTACTGGGAACCGTCACGGTAGAGGTGCCAGTAGCGCGTGCGCGTGTCGGGGAAGGCGACGTAACCCGCGATATCGGAACCGATTGCCAGATTGAAGTAGCGGGCGCCGAGCCAGATCCATGACGCGTTGTCGATGTGGAGGCGTTGGGCCTGGCTGTACAATTCAAAACGCTCATCTTCGTCAACGGTCGTGCCGGCCTGGCGGACCAGTTCGTCGGCCTCTTCCAGGCAGATGCCGCTGTAGCGATTGCCGTAGGAGGCGCAGCCGAGCAGAATATCCATGAAGTAGCCCGGTTCGGCGACCCAGGGGAAGAGAGTGTCCAGTGCAGACGTATGCGTACCCTGGTTCTTGCCTTCCTGGTAGGCCGCACGCGGCATTGGATTGATATTGACGGTGATGCCAGCTTGGGACAGGGCGCTCTGAATGATCTTGGCCATGCTTGCCTGCTCAGGCGTCCCGAGGTCGATGTTCAAATCAAACTCGAGGCCGTCCGCATAGCCGGCTTCCGCCAGGAGTTCCCTGGCCTTGGCGACTGCCTCCTCTTCGGGAAGATCGTAGGGCCAGTAGCTGTGGTCGAAGCCGGGCACCATTGAGGGCACGGGGCCGTAGCTTCGTTCGGCGCTTTCGTACCACACCTTCTCAATGATATCGTCGTAGGGAATCAGGTAGGCCACGGCCTGACGCACGAGTTTGTTGTTGAATGGTTCGGAACTGTGGTTGATCGGCATCACGATCATGTCGCCGATACGTACCTGCTTTACCTGGACGTTGCCGTCGCTCCGAAGATCGTTGATCTCCTTGGCCGAGAGGTCCTGGGCCATGTCGACTTCACCGGCTTTGAGCAGCAGTACGCGGTCTGCGGACTCGGGCACGACCTTAAAGATGATGCGGCTAAAGAACGGCTCCTTGCCTTGCCAGTTCGGGTTGGTGCGGAACTCCATCGACTCGTTGGGGATGCGATCGTGGATGTAGTAGGGGCCGCTGCTCGGCATGTTGGTCTTGGCGTACTCCTGGCCCCACTTGTCGCCTTCGGCTTCGCCGGCATCCATGTAGGCCTGGCTGTCGATAATGTAGCCGAACTGGCAGCAGCTCATGAAGGGCCGCAGAATGGGCGTCCAGTCTGATGCGTTGAAGCGGAAGGTGTAGTCGTCGATAACCTCAAAACCCTTGAGCGGCTCCTCTTTCGTTGCCAGGCGCACCAGGCGGTCCAGCGAAGGCGGGACGCGCATGTTGCCGCGCCGGTCCTTATAGTAGAGGTAGTCATTGGCGGTGATCTCGTTGCCGGAAGGATAGTGCTTCATCCCCTCGGGCAGCTTGAAAGTCCACTGTGTTCCATCCATCGAGATCACCATCGAATCGGCCAGCATCGGTTCGAAATTGAGCGCATCGCCGACCATGCTTCCGTCCTCAAGCTCGACAATAGCCGGTTGCGCCCAGCTGCCGAGGACATTTACCTGCGTCTCGGTCATGCGCGGGAAGGCGCCGGAGGCGTCCCAGTCGAGCGTAGAGAGATCCTGGCTGACTGCTACGATGAGCGTTCGATCTTCTTCGGAAGCGGAAGCGAGGGCGGCTTCACGGCCTGTCATCCCGGATGTATCCACGGCGGCCTCGCCGGTGTCGGCCGAGTCTGCGGGGCCGGCGGCGGGGGCACAGGCAGCCAGCAGCGCCACGAAGAGAAGGCTGACAACAGTCACCATCAAGACACGGTGCGACATCGTTTTGCTCAGCATGTCTGCAAACTCCTTTCGGCAAGAGTGCTTCAGGAAGCGCCAGCTCGCTTTCCGTACTGTCTGTCGGATTGTTGGTAAAGTCCTGACAGCTGGATCAGGACGCTGTTCTTGGACGGCGCTCGCGCAGCGGCAAGCCTTTGCCGGCAGACCGGACGGGACCGGTTTCCCGGCTATACGCGATCATGCGCCTGGTCAAGCCGTGACAGGGCGGCGGCTGTGTTGCCTCCGCCAAAATGGATATTCTCATCGACGAGGATACAGGCGGCTTTGTGCGACCCGCCGACCTGCAGAAGCGGAGGCCCCGGTTCCAGGCAGGCGTCTCGCCGGTATGGGCAGCGCGAATAGAGCCGGCAGCCCGGGGGCAGGTCGATTGGGCTGGGTACCTCTCCCGGCAGCTTGAGGCGCTCCTTGCCGCGTTGCGTTGGGTCGGGAATCGGGACCGCCGATAACAGGGCCTGCGTGTAGGGATGGGTTGGTGAGCCGAAGATCTCCTCTGTGCTCCCTATTTCGACAATGCGTCCCAAGTACATAACTGCCACTTGATTGCAGGTATGTTTGATGACGCTCAGGTCGTGGGAGATGAAAAGATAGGTCAGGCCCATCTCTTCCTGCAACTGCGTAAGCAGGCGCAGAATCTGGCCGCGAACGGATACATCGAGCGCGGAGGTCGGTTCGTCGAGAACAATGAAATCGGGATGGGTCGCGATGGCGCGGGCGACACCGATCCGCTGCTGCTGGCCGCCGCTGAACTGGTGCGGGTAGCGCGAAAGGTGATCTTCCTGCAGACCGACCTGGGAAAGCAGTTGACGGACGCGCTGGTCCTTCTCGTGGGCATTCAGATTGGTGTGCAAATCGAGCGGCTCGCGCAGGATGGCCCCGATGGTCATTCGCGGCGTCAGCGATCCCCCGGGGTCCTGAAAAACCATCTGCATGCGACCGCGCATCTGAGCAACCTGCTCGGATCTGAGGTCGGTGAGGTTGTGTTCTCCCATTCGGATTTCGCCGGACGTCGGTTCGATCAAGCGCAGGAGACAGCGTCCGGCGGTCGTCTTGCCGCAGCCGCTTTCGCCGACCAGTCCCAGGGTGGAGCCCTTGGGGATGTCAAACGAAACGTCGTCAACGGCGCGCAGACGGACATGGGAAAACATGCCGACTCGAATCGGAAAATCTTTGCGCAGATTTCGGATCTGTACGAAGGCTTCGCCGTTTGCTTTCGTCATCATCGGTCCCTGGGTCGGGAACTCCATTCAGACCGGCTCCTGCCTCTATCCAATGACGCAGGACTAAGCCGTCTCCAACGTCCAGGCCTCTTCGAGCATTTCGCGTTCAATTCGTCCTGAAACAATGTGGCAGCGCGTTGTATGGTCTCGCCCGGCTTCGACCATCTGCGGCTCTTCCTGCTGACAGAGCTCTTCGGCAAAGGGGCAGCGCGGATGAAACGTGCATCCGCTGGGAAGATGAACGGCATCCGGCACAGTGCCAGGAATCGTGGAAATCGGCTTGTCGATATCCACGCGCAGGGTGGACGCGATCAGCCCCTGCGTATACGGGTGACGCGGATTTGAGAATATCTCGGCTACCGGTCCCTGTTCGACGACGCGTCCGGCATACATGACAATCACGCGTTCGCACAGTTCGGCGACGACCCCGAGATCGTGGGTGATGAACAGGCAGGCGGAGCCGGCCGATTTCACGCGCAGGCGAATCAGGTCGAGGACCTGCGCCTGCACGGTCACGTCCAGACCGGTCGTCGGTTCGTCTGCGATAAGGAGGAGCGGATTGGCGCTTAGCGCCATGGCGACCATGACACGCTGGCACATCCCGCCTGAAAGTTCATGGGGATAGGCGCTCGCGCGGCGGTCGGGGTCGGCGATTTCGACCGCCCGCATCATTTCAACCGCGTGCCTCTCGGCAACGCTGCGCGAGCAGCCTTCCCGCAGCTGAATGACCCGGCTGATCTGGTCGCCGACTGTGAAGAGGGGGTTGAGGGCCGCGCGCGGTTCCTGGAAAATCATGGAGATTTTGCGGCCGCGTACGGTCTGCATTTCCGCTTCGCTGCAGGACATCAGGTCCTGCCCATCCAGCCAAACTTCGCCCTCGACGATTCTGCCGGGCGCCTTTACGAGGCGGATGATCGACTGTGCGGTCACCGATTTCCCGGATCCGCTCTCTCCGACCAGCCCGGTAATCTCTCCTCGATTGAGCCTGTAGGACACGCTGTTGACCGCCTTGACTACACCTTCATAGGTGTAGAAATATGTATGCAGCCCTCTGACTTCGAGAAGTGTGTCCTGGTTCCGAACTTCAATCATCGCTTACATTTCCATGCGCTTGGGGTCGAAGATATCCCTCAGTCCCTCAGATAGGAGGTTGAAGCCGAGAACGGCGAGCATGGCGGTCAGGCCCGGGAAGAAGGAGATCCACCATTCGCCGCTGACTATACCTCCGACGCCGTCATTAATCATCGAGCCCCACTCAGGCGTTGGGATGGGCACGCCCAGGCCGATAAAGCTGAGGCTGGCGGCGACCAGGATTGCCCAGCCGGCGTTGAGAGGGGCCTGCGCAAGTACGGGGTCGAGACAGTTGGGAATGAGATGTCGAAAAATGAGCCGGTGGGACGGGTTGCCGACCGACCGCGCGGCCTCGGCATAGAAACTTTCCTTCTTGCTCTTCATTTCAGCGCGGACGACGCGCAGATAGGAGGGGAAATTGATGAACGCGATGACGGCGATGACAAGCCAGATGCTTCTGCCCAGCGCGGCGACCACGGCCATGGCCAGGATGAGAGGCGGGAAGGCCTGGAAAGCGTCGAGAATGCGCATCAGGATATCATCGAAACGGCCGCTGAAGTAGCCGGTCAGCCCTCCCAGAGGAACGCCGATCGCAATCGCCATGAGTACCGATGCAATCGCGATAAAGAAGTCAACGCGCGTCGCGTAGATTACGCGGGAGTAGATGTCCCATCCTACCTCGTCCGTACCGAAAAAGTGCTTGGCGCTGGGCGGCTGGAACTGCTCATCCAGGTTGGTGACGACCGGGTCGTGTGTCGCCAGCAGCGGCGCGAAGATGGCGATCAGGATGAAGAACAGGATAATGGCGATGCCGACCATCGTCGACCAGTTGCGGCGCAGCTGGTAGAGGAATCGCTGCAGGCCCGGCGGCAATTCCGTATCAAACCCCAGTTGCAATGATGTTCCCTGTGTACCCATCTCTCAGTCCCCGGTGTACCTGCTCTCTCTCGTCAGTGCGAACAACTGCGGGCATTCGAAAAGCGGCCGGTCTCCTGCACGGTCGGCAGAGAGGCTACGCGGTTATTCTTGGATCGATGACAAAGTAAAGGATATCGACGATCAGGAATACAAGGACATACAGTACCGCGGCGAGCAGGACAAAGCCCTGCACGGCGTTGTAGTCCTTGACGACGATCGACTCGAGCGCGTAGCGTCCGATGCCCGGCCAGGCGAAAATCCTCTCGAGCACAACGCTGCCGCCCAACAGGTTGCCGTAAACGAGTGCGACAAAAGTCAGGGGAGCGAGGAGCGCATTGCGTAGAGCGTCTCGAAAATAGATCTGGCGATCGGGCACGCCGTTTGCGCGGGCTGCCTGGATATACTCCGACCCTAGGACTTCCAGCATCGACGAGCGCATCAGCCGGGTGATGGGCGCGAGCGTGACCAGGGCCTGGGTTATGACGGGTAGGGCAAGGTGTTGTGCGCTCGAAATGAATGCCTTCCAGTTGCCGGTCACCAGGCTATCGACCAGGTAGAGGCCGGTGATTCGATCCGGCGGCGACACGAGCAGACCGATGCGGCCGCTTGGCGGCGGGAAAATGCGCAACAGGAAGAACAGGACGTAGATCAGCAGGAGCCCCAGCCAGAAGGAAGGCACGGACACCCCCAAAAGGGTGATGCCGCGGCTGACATTGTCGATCCAGCTGTTTCTGTAGACTGCAGACAGGACGCCCAGGGGAACGCCCAGCGCGATGGCAAGCAGCAGGGCGGCGGTTGTCATTTCGAAAGTCGCGGGGAATCTCCTGATCAAGTCCTGGGCGACCGACTCGGAGGTAAACCAGGAGTCACCAAGATCCCCGCGCAACACGTTTCCCAGCCAGATGAAGTACTGCTCATGCAGGGGTTTGTCAAGCCCCAGGCGCTTGGTGATCGCCTCGATCTCTTCCGGCGTGGTGTCGATTCCGACAAACAGGTAGACCGGATTGCCGGGAAGGACATGGGAAATGGTGAAAATAATTATAGAGACCCCCAAGAGTACCGGGATCAGTTGGAGCAGACGCTTGCCGACGTATTGCAGCAGTCGCATTACTTGAGGTTCTCCGGAACGATCGTACCGTTCTCCACGACGACCTGGTCGTCTATGTAGATGTCGTGATCCAGGCAGCAGAAATCCCAGTGCGACTCGACGTCGTTATCACCGCCGACCGGCCAGAAGATGTTGCGGCCAAAAGCGATCAGAAAGTTGGCGTAATAGGCCTCGGAATCCATGCCGATTACGTTCCAGTCGGCTCGGTGTTCAGTGCCCCAGCCCACGTGGGCCAGCTCGTAAGAGCGCGGGTCGTTCCACTGCGCGAACCAGTCTTCAAGCAGGCGGGCTTCGGTGCCCCCTTCGAATTTGACGATGCTGCCGTCGCGCACAGTGAGCTTGACAGGCTCGGTGGAGTGCCGGCGGAACTTCAGATAGACCGTTCCGGGATCGACCACAATGGTGCCGTTACCCTGCCCCTGGTCGGCGAAGAACGTCACCAGGCCCTGGGGCCAGTGGTCCCACTTGCCCGGTTCATCTGCCAGGCTGTAGAGCGTGTAGGCTTCGCGGCCCTCCTTATTGACCACAAAATCAGTGCCGTTCTTGGATGTGATGCGCATCTCCTTTGCGGCCGACAGTACGGGAACCCCGGCGCGGCCGCGCTTGCGCACGTCGGCGTTAGGGGAGAGCCTGCGCAGAACTTCGATCGGTTCCACGACCATCAGCGCGCGCGTACCTGACTGTCGCGCTTCGTCGTGGGCCCGCGAATAGAGCCACTGCACCCTTGACATGCCAATCACCAGATCTGCCGCCTTCCAGGCATCGCGAATGTAAGCTGACGAGATTTCGGGAAGCGTAGAAGGCACGGTCATCTGAATAACTTCTGCGCCGATCTCCTGCCCCGCCGCCATGAAGGCCGCAGGGTAAGTTGGGTTGAAGCGTGTGTCGGTGAAGAGTAGCAGCGTCTCATCGGAGGTGAGTTTGCACCCCTCCAATACCTCGCGGAACAGTCCCACGATCTCTGTAGCGGCATGGTAGGATACGGCGAAATCCTGCATACGCATGGATTGACTCCTCTCTGGCTATTCTCTTGGCGAACGGCCGCACATGGCGGCACGGTATCCGGAATCCTGGTCTACTTTAGTTCGTCCGCAACGATCTTGCCTTCTTTTACTATCAGTTCGTCGTCGAGATAAAGGTCGTGCCGCAGCAGACAGCCGCCGGCGTGCGACGGCATCGGCCAGGCGATCGATGGGCGGTTCTGACCCTGGAGGCCGTTGTAGGGGGCGAGCGTGGAGAAAATGTTCATGCCCAGGTGCAGCATGATACAGCCGTAATAGCTCTCCCACTCGGCGGTGTTCCAGCCGGGACCGCCCCAGGCGGCGCTCTGGTGCGTGCCCCAGCCTATATGTGCGATGCGGTAGAACTCAGGGCGTTTCAGACCGGCCAGGTAATCCTCAAAGCGGCGGGCTACCCAGCCGCCCTCGATGCGGACGATTTTGCCGTTCTCGAAGTGGGTAACGACCTGTTCCGGCAGCAGCGCGCTGTAGGAGCCGAGCAGTTCGCCCAGCGAGTCTTCGGCGTCCCATACCACCTTGCCGTTGGCGGAGTCCTCCACCGGCGCGGTCGCGACCAGCCCGAAGCCGAAATTGTCCCAGCGGCCGGGTTCGTCGACGATGCCGACTTGGCAGTGGCCGGTACGCCCTTCGACGCTGAGCGTCAGGTCCGTGCCGGCCTCGGAGGTGATGCGCAGTGTTTTGGCGTCCTCCATGCGCACGGCGCCCGCACGCGTGCGGTCGATCATGGGCTGCGTCGGGAACAGCTTGCGAAGGAGCGTCTCCGAACCGCCGACCGAGCAGTCCCACCAGCGCGTGCCGCTCATTATGATCTCTTCGAAGACCGGCGTGTACATTCCTATGTCGGCGACGGCGCCTTTCGCCGTGGTCGGCCGAACGACGACGTCGGCCGCCTTGAGAATGTCCGCGACAAAGGAGCCGTCCTGCACCGGATTGGCAAAACTGGTTCCCTGGGTTCGCCCGGACATGATGACGCGAACCCAGTCGGCGCCAAGAATGTCGAGGGCATCGCTGTAGGCGCGCATGGCGCGTTCGTCGTAGACGTGAGCACTCAAGAGGGCGGCGCGCGTGCCCTCTCCGATCTTGCTCAGCGCCAGGGCTTCAGCGAGCAACTGCGCAAAGCTATTTGTCTGTCCTGGGGTCGACATGCTCTTGCTCCTCCAATCGAGCTTTCGCTGCCTGTTTTATGTTGGAATTATGTCTCAGTTCTACCTCAGATATTCGGGTACAATCTCCTCGTCCTCATTGACGATCAGTTCGCCGTCAAGATAGAGGTTTTTGTGCCGGCAGCAGAGGTCGATGTGGGCCTTGGTATAGTTCGTGCCGCCAAGGCCGGAGTGTTCGTGAGCGGCGTTGAATATGTTGCGGCCGGGGGAAACCATGACGGTGCCGTACAGACTTTCTGAATCCATGCCGACGACGTTCCAGAGGGCGCGGTGCTCGGTTCCCCAACCGGCATGGGCAAATCGAAAAGCGTCCGGGTCGTCAAAGGAGCTGAGGTAATCACGCAAGAGCTGCGCGTCGAGGCCGCCTTCGATGCTGGTGATGAGACCTTCCTCCAGTGTCATGCGAATCTCCGAGACGGTATGCCTGCGCTGCTGCAGGATCACGTCTCCGGCGCGCACGATGTAGGTGCCCTGGGCCGTGTCCTCCAGGGGACCCGTCGCCACGAGACCGGCCGGCCAGTGGTCCCAGCGGCCCGGCTGGTCGGCGAGCCCCACCTGCGCGTGGCCCTTGCGTCCGTCTTTGCGAAGGGTGAAATCGGAGCCGGCGGAGTCTGTGACGCGGATCTCACTGGCTTCGGCCATTCGCTTGGCGCCGGCGTAAGTTCGCCGGATTACGTCCTCGTTGGGGAACATTCGCTTCAGGTTGGCGACCGGTTCATGCACCATGAGGGTACGCGTGCCGGAGGCGAGCGCTTCGTTGTGGGCATCGGTATAAAGCCAGGGTATCGTGGTCATCGCGACGACCATGTCGGCGGACTTCCAGGCGTCCAGCACGAGCTGCGCGGAGATTTCGGCGTCGGACGGCGAGGTAATCGCGAAGGCCTCGGCCCCGAGAGAGCGGGCCGCGGCCAGCATAGCGCCGGGGTACTCGGGAAAGGCGAACTGCGCGTCCGTGAAGGCAAGGATCACTTCCCCTTTCTTAACGTTGCACAGACGCAGATGCTCGGTAAACAGGCCAACCAGATCGGTGCCCTTCATTCCAGTCACCTCAGTTCCTTTCGGGGCGTCACTTGACGCCCTGGTACGTCTCGGATGGTATAAGTGTGATATGAATACAGTGGTCGCTCTTGCGACTGCACGACCTGCAAACTGTAACGAGCGGTTCCTGCTGCGCGTGGTTCAGTACGGAGAATCGGCTTACACTGAAAGATGATGGCCTGCCAGGAAGGTCGGCCGCAAGCTGTTTGCTGCCAGTTCGTGTACAGGGCGCCGGTTGGGAAGTGTTGACTCTTCAGGCTTTACCAGGTGGTCGTAACCGGGCGGTTGCTCAGTCTGCGCGCTGCTGTCTTGGAGTGACATTGCCTGAGTCGGGAGGTATATTCTGGATATTTGGAACAATTTTAGCCAAATCACTCCTTCTGTCAAATGCGGTTCTGCAACTGGGTGCATCCCAGATTTTTTGAGAGGCAGAAGGGATGTAGACTTGTAGTAGGAGAAAAGAGGAAGAGAAAAGGGGGAGCAAGATGAATCGGGAAAAGGCGAAGGCGAAGTTCATGCGAGGTGCGGAGGAGATGTTTGAGGC
>JAJEDJ010000035.1 GCA_022821545.1 Caldilineaceae bacterium | reverse complement strand
AGCCCTGTTCGACGAGGGCCTCGGCGCGGCGGCGCTCGAGCTGGGCATAGATGCGGTCGGCCTCTTCGAGGACGTCGAGGTTGGCGGGCACGCCGAGGTGTTCGGCGGCCGCGGCCCGGACTTCTTCGGCGCGTTCTTTCTCCATGGCCTCTTCGGCGCGGCTGTAGGCCTCGAGCGCCATTTTGACGTTGTTGGAGATGGCGTTGCAGTCGGCTGCGCTGAGGGTTCCGTCCAAGACCATTTGCCTGCACTCTTTGAGGAGTTCAAGCAGCTCTTTGACAGGTTCGGGGATGTTTTTGGCGAAGCGGACGGCGGCGGCGGAGTTTTTGCCGCCGCGGGAGCGCCACTCATGGGCCTGTTCGGGGGACGGGCCGTGTGCGATGCAGAGGCCGCCGAACTGTTCAAGGGCGGTTCCCTGGCAGGGCGTGCCGTCTTTCTTGATGCCACAGCATTGTTTTCTTGCCACAGTCAGTTTCTCCTTGACATGTGCCGGCCAGCGGTTGTGTGTGCGGCCGGCCGGGAAGATGGTTGTTGGGGCCGGGCCGTCGGTTCGGTTGTACTGAACGCGGAAAGGCCCAGACCAGTGATAGCACGAAACTATCACGAGATTGGGCCTCGTGGTATGCAGGGGCGTGCGTTTGGGGACAGGCCGCTGCATCAAGTATCGGAATCACGTAAAGAGTAACACAGGTTTTCTACCGGGGCAAGAACGGCGAGGAGTGAGCGGAGAGAAGTGAGGAGTGAGAAACGGCGGGGTGTGCGGAAGGGCGAGGAGTGAGGGGAGAGGAGAGAGGAGTGAGGAACTGCGGGGTTTGCGGATTTGCGGCGTTGGTGTTGCGGGCCTATAATGCGGCTCCTCGCCAGGGCAGGGGCGGGGGAAGAGTGGCAGCTGTGGAAATGGAGTCGTGGAAGTTAAGTCATGGAAGTGCAGGAATGGAGATGAAGGAATGGAGATGGAGGAGTGGGGATGAAGGAGTGGGGATTCAGGAGATATGAGCGCGAGGAGCAGGAGAGAGGCGGAGATGGAGGCGCGGCGGGAGCGGGTACACGAGTTGTCGCTGGCCGGGAAGTCGAAGCGGGCGATCGCAGCCGAGCTGGGCGTGGACGAGAGTACGGTTGCGCGCGATCTGAAGGCGCGACTGGAGGCGGTACGCATGAAGGCTGAAGTCAATCAGATGCAGCAGATGGCGCGGGCTAAGAAGCTGCCGGGGTTTCAGCGACCACTGGCGACGGAGGGGCATGGGACGCCGGAGGGGCATGGGACGCCGGGGGGGCATGGGACGCCGCGGGTGTCCAAGGCGGTTCTGAAGATGATGGAAAGGAAGTCGAAGCCGCTGGGTCCGGACGCGCCGGAGGGCATGGAGGGGAGCGGGCCGGACGAGGAGCGGACCGGGAAACCGGACGGTGATCCGACGAAGGAGCAACCGAAGATGGATTTCAGCGCGTTTAGCACGGAGGAGACAGAAGAGTTCCTCAGACTGCTGTACAAGGGAACCGCCACAGATGATACCGGGGGCTAAGGGCGTGTGGACTAAGAAGCCGGTCAGGGCGGCTGAGGGGGCCGGGAAGGCGCGGGACGGCAGTTTACTATCGTGTTGCCTGGACCGGCTCTTGGGGGGGCGGGGGGGCAGGTCAATAGTCGTAGGTGTCAAGGATAGAGAAACAAACAAGGTAGTGTAGTGACCGGCAGTAAGTCAGGAAGGCGCCAGATCAGCAAAGCCCCAGTTATCGACTGGGGCTTTGGTTCGGGCCGAATAAAGGAGCCGTTGGCTGGATCAGTCAACTCCCAGCCAGACCCGTTCGCGGTGAGTGGATCCCAGTTCATCCGTAGCCTGGTACCACATCCAGTAGCGACTGGTGGGTTGCGCCGGCGTGCCGGACAAGCTGCGGGTTGCCGAGTCGAACGTGACGCCTGTGGGCAGTGACCGGCCTATCCTGTGAATCGAGTACGTAATTGTTCCAGTGCCGCCAGTCGCGGCGGGCAGTTGGTGCGGCGGATTGATCGCTACCCCGGAACGGAAGCTGGGAACGCGGCCTCCACTGATCCGAACCGGCGGATTCACCGTGATGCGGAACTGGATGGATTTGTCGTAACCCAGAGAGTCCGTTGCCTCATAGGTGACGGTGACCGGACTGTTCGTCGGCGCTGTTGGTGTCCCCACCAATGTGGTTCCCCTCCTGCCGATGCCCTGCGGCCTCAGGGGCATTATTCTATACGAACAGGCGTCGCAACCGGTCGCAGTGGGAAGTTGCACAACGCCGATGTCCTGCCCGACGGTGAACTCCATGTCGGGAATCGTAGCCGAGAACTGTATGTTGGATTCTACAAGGTACAGCATGACGACCTCAACCGAGTTGGGCGGAGTGGCCGAGTCCGTGGCCTTGTAGGTGAGGAAAGTCCACATTCTGGTGGCTGTGGTCGGCGTCCCGCTGATCGTCCGTGTGCTTGCGGTGAAGGTGACGCCAGCCGGCAGACTTCCGAGTTCATTGCGTACGCTCGCGCGCTCGTGTTCCAGACTGTAGGTGATGGGGTCGGTTCCGCCTTGAGTTGCGGGCAGGACTTTACGGAACGCTACGCCCTTGGTCCAAACCAGTTTCTGGTCCTTGAAACTGACGAAGAGCGACAGAGGCTCAGAGCCGCTGCTCCCGGTATTGGTGGAACCCGAAGCGGAGCTCTGAGGGGCCGGCTCCGGCGTTGGCGTCGGTTCGGAGGAACCCGAGGCGGAACCCTGAGCGGTTGGCTCCGGCGTTGACGTCGGTTCGGAGGAACCCGAGGCGGAACCCTGAACGTCTACTACCGTAAACCGAACCGCGGAGCCTCGTCCGCAGCCGTTGTCGTTGCAAGCTTCAACGCGGACGACCCACTCGCCGAAACCACCCACCTCAATTGTAGCCGAGGTGTTTGTGGGACTGGCTACGTCAGTGAGACTGTTGCCAGGTCCGGCTTCACGTAGACGTACCCGGTAAGATGTGGCTCCCGATACGCTGGTCCAGGTCACTGACACTTCCAGCGAACCCTGCGTGGTCTGTACGTTCACTCCCCCCGGTTTGGGCAGCGCGTCGGACTGGGCGTTGACCGGATTGGCAGTAGTAAGCGCCCAAACTGTGATCAACACTACGGCCAGCGTCAGTAACACCCACCGCGTTGCTGTGGTGATGTTCAGATTTTGGAGATTCACAGATTCGTCCCCTTTTTGAAATTATCGACAGTGATTAGTGATCAGAAATGCAGGATATAAGTACACTCCACTCATGTGTAATATCCGAGTCAAAATCAAGTCTATATCATGTTGTGGTCATGTCAATAATTGGGGGATTGCGAGGAGAGAGCGGAGTGAGCAAGCCCTATTCCAATGATCCGAAAGTCCCGGTCAAAAACAGGCGCGGACGGTTCAGTATTCACGCTTACTTAAGCGCTGGGTTGGCGCGCCGCCAACCACTGCGAAATCCGCTATTGTGAAATCTGCTATTGTGAAATCTGCTGACGTCAACGCGCCCTTATCATAAAAACTGCTTGAGATTGTGGGGCCGTACAGCAGTTACGAGCCGGCGGCCCCGACGCGTAGCCAGCGTTCCTCGGGGACCCAGAGCGTGAAGTGGCCGCTGCCAAGAATGAGCAGGAGAGAAGAGAGGACGAGCAGCGTCAGCCCCAGCCAGGGCTGTCCGCCGTAGATGAAGTGGAGGAAGGCGGCGGCGATGACAAAACCGGCCGATGTCCTGGCGCCAATGCCGAACAGGGCCGTCAAGCCTGCGATGGCGGCGACGGCGGCGACGGACCAACTCAGCGGGGCTGGCAGAGCGGTCGCTGTCGCAAGAAGGCTCGAAACCAGCAGTGAGACCAGCAGGGCTATAGCGATCCTGAGGACGACAGGCGTCCAGGCGAAGGCCCAAAGTTTGAGGCGGGCGCGCCAGAGGATGTATGCGGGATGATGCGGCCGCAGCCAGCCGATCGTGACAAGCCAGTCGCGTACGAAGCTGAGCGCCACTGCGCCTCCGAAAACGGCGCCAACCGCGTAGGTAACGGGGGGCTCGAATATGGGCCACAATACCGTGGACAGAAAGATCATAAGCAGGCCGGCCATGATGCGCCGCTGATCACTGTCGGTCAACGGGTGGTTGGCAAGCCCCTTGCGCGTACGCCACAGCATACCCCAGACAAAGAGCGGACGCGCAAAAGCGACCAGCAGGAATACCAGGGGCAGCTGGCCGTATTGCACGGCCAGGGCGCAGCCTACGAGGACGCCGAATCCGTCGAACTCCATGTCCAGCGTTTCTCCAAGGCGGGTAACTCTCTCCGACTTACGAGCCAGGTAGCCATCGAAAACATCGGCGACAGATGCCCCGACATAGAGGAGGGCAGGCAGCCAGTCGGCGGGGCCCCCGGGCCTTGGCAACAGAAGGAAACCGGCCATCCACGCGTAGGCAAGGCCGCGGTAAATGGTGAGTCTGTTGGCGGAGCCAAGATCGGCGAAGAGTTCTTGACTGCCTGGGGGATGATTCTGGGGCAGGACGCGTCGCAGAAACCAGAACAGGCCCGCCACAGTGAGCGCTGAGATCATGAACCAGCGGCGGATACTGAAATCGGGGTTAAGGGCGCCGACACGCAACAGAAGGACACCGATCAGGAGCGTCAGGCTGCATATCAGGGTCAGCCGGCGACTTTGCTGCTGCAGTTGCGCAACTTTTTCTGCGGCCATCAACTGTCCTTTTGCGACTTGCAGGCGGGAACCCGGTCGCCACCTTAGCATAGAATGGGCCATTTCTCAATTTGAGTGGTCAGTAGTCAGTAGTCAGCGGACCAGCAGGCAGTGGTCGGTGGTTCGTTGTGGTAGGCGGGGCCGAGAGAGGGCCGGGCGGGGTGGAGGGAGCTCATTCGCAGGCAGTCGAATTCCTATGCTATGATGGGAGCGAAATCGGGTCATTTCGGGAGGTCCTTGTGACGTATTCCATCCCGCTTGCCGTCCACGCTACGCATGAAGCCGGCGCGAAAGTTGGCGGCATCGGTTCGGTGCTGGACGGTATTCTGAGTACAAAATCATATAACGAGCAGGTCAGAAGGACGGTTCTGGTCGGGCCGATGTTTGGCTGGGATCCGGTGCAGATGGAGCGGCTGACCGACCCGCGCAACGGTGTGCAGATCCACTACAGCAGCCTGCACGGGATACTCTACGACGTCGGCGAGGAGGTCCAGCAGGCATTACGAACAGTTGAGCGGACGTTTCAGGTTGGCCTTCTCTACGGGCTGCGCCGTTTTGGCGACGTGGAGCATGAGATATTGCTGGTCGATGCCAGCAATCCGCACAGGGGTCACTTGGAGAGATTCAGTTACTTTCTGTGGGAAAACTACGGCGTCGAGAGCTTTCGCTACAACCATGATTTCGAGTACAACCTCTATATGTCGATCGCCCAGCCGCTTTTTGCCGGTCTCAAAGCGCTGGGGGTTGACGAGGGGCTGGCGGCGCACGAGCGGGTGATTATCGCCCACGAGTGGCTGGGCCTTCCGGTCGCTTTTGCCGCGCAGCTGAATGAGCCGGAGCAGTGGCGCACCGTCTTCTATGCCCATGAGGTAGCGACGGCCCGGTTGCTGGTGGAGAGCCACTCGGGTCACGATACGCGCTTCTACAACGCGCTCCTGCGCGCCCGCGAATCCCATTTGCCGCTGGATACGGTTTTTGGCGAGCAGAGTTCCTATTTCAAACATGCGATCGTTCGCCAGGCGATCCATTGCGACGCCATATTTGCCGTCAGTGACACCGTGCGGGAAGAGCTGCGATTCCTGGGCGGGCCTTTCGCCAATTGCAGGATCGATCTTGTTTACAACGGCATCCGGTCGGAAGAGGTTGAGGTTGCGGACCTGCTGGATTCCAAGCGCCGGTTACAGGAATACTGCAACACGCTCCTTGGGTACAGGCCGGATTACGTCTTTACGCACGTGGCGCGGATGGTGCTGTCCAAAGCGCTGTGGCGAGACGTGCGGGTGGCGAGCCATCTGGACAGGCTGCTGGCGTCGTCCGGGAAGACGGCGGCGCTCTTTGTGCTGGCCAGCAACACACCGGCCGGCCGCCAGCCGGAGCAGGTTGAAAGCTGGGAAACTTTGTATGGGTGGCCTGTGGGCCATCGGGGCGACAACGGCGACCTGGTTGGAGAGGAGGCGCCCTTCTTTTTTGACGACGTCGAGCCCTTTAATCATTCGGCCGGCAGCAGCAAGATCGTCCTCGTGAACCAGTTCGGCTGGAGCCGGGACCGATGCGGCAGGCGCATGCCTGCGGACATGACGTTCAGCGACATTCGCCGCGGCAGCGACCTTGAGTTCGGGCAGAGCATCTATGAACCGTTTGGGATATCGCAGATCGAGCCTGTCCAGTTCGGCGCCATCTCCTGCGTCAGCAGTGCGTGCGGTCTGATCGGCTCCGTGCAGCGGGCAGCGAACGAGCTCGTCGAACAAAGGGAACCGGCGGCAGACGAGCGGGAAGGACGCGGCAGTGGTCGAATCACGCTGCCCGGCGGCGGGGCGCTCGGCAGCGCTTTTGCCGAAAGAACTTTCCCGCTGGTGGTCGCGGACTATATTGGCTTGCCGGAAGGGCAGGCGCCCGGCACGCCGCGGGATGCGCTGGACATTGGCGCCCCCGTTCGGGCCAGCATCGAGGCCCGCAATTCAGAAGCGACTGCAAGGCAGATTTTTGAACGCCTTCCCGGCAGCCGCAAGGAAAAGACCGAACTGCGGCGGCGCGGCAGCGCGCTGGCGGGCAGGATGAGCTGGGAAGCGGTCGTGGAGACCAGCTTTTTGCCCGGACTTGCAAGAATATGCAAGGCATAGCGGCCGCCTGCAATTCGCAAGAGTATCCACGCAAGTTTTGCGCCGTCCGCTTACCGGAATCCCCATGGCTGGAAGCGAAGGACGCAGTCCATTGAACAGTTCGTGGTTTACGGATGACGAGGCCTTCCTGTTTGGAGAGGGCAACTTTCTCTATTGCTACCGCAAATTCGGCGCCCACTTCCGTACGGTGGAGGGGGTCATCGGCGTGCAGTTCGCGGTCTGGGCGCCAAATGCCCAGGGCGTAAGCGTAATCGGAGCCTTTAACGGGTGGAATCCGCAAGTCCACCCAATGCACGCCCACCGAGAGGGAATCTGGGAGCTGTTCATCCCCTCAGCGCCGATGCCATCAGAGAGCGGCGCGCCGAGCGCCCGTTTGGAGGCCGGCAGCGAATACAAGTTTTCCATCCAACTCCCGCTGGTGGACTTTCGGATCGACAAGTCGGACCCGTATGGCTTTTACGCGGAGCATCCGCCTGGAACCGCTTCCAGGATCTGGCCGCTGGACAGCTATCCGTGGGGAGACGACGCGTGGGTCGAGAGTCGCTGCAGCAGGCAGGCGCTGGACCAACCCCTGAACATCTATGAAGTTCATCTGAGCAGCTGGCGGCGAAACCCCGAGGACAATCGAGTACTGGGATACCGGCAGCTGGCGCACCAGCTGGTCGACTACGTCAAGGAGATGGGCTACACGCACATCGAACTCCTGCCTGTGACCGAACACCCGTTTGAGGGATCCTGGGGCTACCAGAGCACTGGGTATTTCGCGCCGACATGCCGCTTCGGGACGCCGGATGATTTCAAGTATTTCGTCGACCACTGCCATCAGAATCAGATCGGCGTCCTTCTGGACTGGGTGCCGGCCCACTTTCCCAAGGATGCCCACGGACTGGCCTACTTTGACGGCGCCGCGTTGTACGAGTATGAGGACCCGCGCCGCGGCGACCATCCAGACTGGGGCACGAAGATCTTCGATTACGGGCGCAACGAGGTACGTAATTTCCTCGCGGCCAGCGCGCTGTTCTGGGCGGAGGAGTACCACATTGACGGCCTGCGCGTGGATGCGGTGGCCTCGATGCTCTACCTGGACTACAGCAGAGAGGGGGCGGAGTGGATTCCCAACCAGCATGGCGGCCACGAAAACCTGGACGCAATCTCTTTGCTGCGGAAGACGAACGAGATTTTGCACGAGCGGGCGCCGGGCGTGCTGACGATCGCCGAGGAGAGCAGCATCTGGCCGATGGTCTCGCGCCCCGCGAACAGCGGCGGGCTGGGATTCGACTACAAGTGGAATATGGGCTGGATGAACGACACGTTGAACTTCTTTGAGATGGACCCGCTGTTCCGGCGCTACAATCATCACTTGATAACTTACAGCCTCAGCTACGCGTTCAGCGAGAATTTCATTCTCCCACTGAGCCACGACGAGGTTGTTCATCTGAAGGGGTCAATGCTTGAGAAGATGCCGGGCGATCCATGGCAAAAGTTCGCCCACCTGCGGCTCCTTTACGGCTTTATGAACGCTCATCCGGGCAAGAAACTGCTCTTCATGGGTGGGGAGTTTGGCCAGTTGCGGGAATGGAGTGAGATTTTCAGTCTTGACTGGCATCTGCTGGAGCTCGAGGAACACCGCACTTTGCAGCGTTTTGTGCGCGACAGCAATCGGCTCTATTGCTGGGAGACGGCACTGCACCAGTCGGACGCAAGCTGGGGGGGATTTCAGTGGATCGATTACCAGGACGCGGAACATTCGATCACGAGCTTTGTACGCCGCGACGCAGAGGGTGAGAACTGCATCGTCGTCGTCTGCAACTTTACACCGGTCCCGCGGCACGGCTACCGCGTCGGTCTGCCTGGCCCCGGAGACTATCACCAGATCTTGAACAGTGACCGTCAGATTTACGGAGGCAGCGGCCTGGACAATCCATTCCCCCTGGAGGCCGAGGGGATTCCGTGGCAGGGCGCCTCCTGGTCTGCATTGATGGAGTTGCCGCCGCTGGGTGTCCTCTATTGGAAGTTGGGCGCGGGCTTGAAGGGCAAGGAGTAAGAGGTTGTGAGCATCAGAGACGACGGGGCTGACCGGGAGGAGTTCGAGTCACCGTCGATTGGCGGGCTTGCCGGCCTGACCGCTCGGACCGTTTTCGGAGTTGTGACGGCTCCGCCTGGGCACAGTTTCGCTCTCACCTGCCGGGATGGAATGATCGGCAGCTGGCAGAGTGATAGCGAACGCCTGGATGCGCCTTTCCTGGACGGAAGCGGCTGCACGCTGCTGCCCGGTTTCATCGACGTTCACATACACGGCAGCGCCGGCGGCGACGTGATGGACGCTTCGCCTGAGAGCCTCGAAAAGATGAGCCGGTTCCTGGTCCGGCACGGCGTCACCGGATTTTACGCGACGACGGTTACGGCATCGCGAGAGGCTACACTGGCCGCGGTCGAGAATACGGCCCGTTATGCGGCCCGGGATGCGGCCCGACGGATGGAAACGCCACGGTCGGGAGACGGTGAGAACGGGGCCGCCGGCGCTCGCCTGCTTGGCGTTCACCTGGAGGGGCCGTTTCTCAGCCCGGAGTTTCCCGGCGCGCAGAACCCGGCTTTCATAAGGCCCGCATCCCTCGAAGAGTTTGAAGAGCTGCTGTCCGCCGGCCCGGTCCGAATGATTACGCTGGCTCCTGAGGCGCCGGGAACGGATGCCTTGATCGGGAGGGCGCTTGAGGCCGGTGTGCGCGTTGTAATGGGGCACACGGCAGCTACATTCGAGGAGGCTTCCTCGGCAATTGACGCAGGCGTCTCGCAGGCCACGCACACGTACAACGCGATGGCCGGCCTCCACCACCGCCGACCGGGCGCGCTGGGCGCGACATTGAGTGACGACAGAATTCACGCTCAGCTGATCGCCGATGGGATTCACGTCCATCCTGCGGCTATGCGAATTCTTGGACGCTGCAAAGGGCCGGCGCGCACACTGCTGATCAGCGACGCGATTGGGGCCGCGGGCATGCCGGAAGGCCGGTATGAAATGGGCCGCCTGCCCGTCATCGTCAAGGATGGGGCTTGCAGGCTGGAAGACGGGACCCTCGCCGGATCGGTCTTGACGCTGGATGCGGCGCTGAGAAACTTCATGTCGGCCACGGGCTGGCCGCTTGTGCAGGCGTGGCCGGCGACAAGCCTTTCCCAAGCCCAGGCGATGGGTATCGACAGAGAGGTGGGGCGGATTCGACCCGGGGCCCGCGCCGATCTGACACTGCTGGACGGGGAGGCGCAGGTGGTGGCTACGGTGGTCGGGGGGCGGCTCGCCTACCTGCGCGACAGCTGGCGGCTACGAGACGGAGAGGGTTAAGGTTACGCGCCTATTTGCGTGACCACGATTCCAGCAGCGCCCCCTGCCAGAAGCGCTTCCCGGACGGTCTCCACACTTTTCGACGCCGCGACAGCAATCAGGTTGCCGCCGCGGCCTGCGCCGCTGAGCTTGGCGCCGGCCGCGCCTGCCTCTTCCGCGATCGCGATCAGCCGGTCGAGTTCCCCAGAGCTAACATCCAACTTGCAGAGCAGACGGTGGTTCTCCTGCATTAGCGGTCCCAGCGCGTCGACATTGCCGGATTCGATGGCCCGCCGCGCGGTTTCGGCTATTTCGCCTATGTCGTCGAAGATCGCTTCGTAACGCTTCGTGTCCTGTTCCCAGGCGCGGCGTACGTCGGAAACAACCGCGGCGGTCGAACTGGCGATTCCGGTGTCGGCGATGATCAGGAGAAATGGGCGGGCGATGTCGAAGCGCTGCGGCGGCTGACCGCGCACGAAGCGGACCGGCTGCCGGTAGACGACGACCGTATTGTCGATTCCGCTTGGGGTGGCGTGGTGCAGTCTCTCAACGGCGTAAACGATTCGATTGACGGTCGCGTCTTCTGGCGGGCCGTGCGCCGGAAGCTTGCAGTGGGAGAAGACGGCTTTCACGAGGGCGGCGCTCACTGCCGCGCCGCTGCCCATTCCGCCGGCGATGGGAATGTCGCTGCGTACTTTGATTTGCCAGTCCGGTTCCTCTTCGATACCAACCTCTTCGATGGCCAGGCGGACGGCGAGAGCCAGAGGGTCTTCTTGTTGCGTAGAAAGGTGAACGCGGGCGCCAATGTCGGGCGCTGCGATCGTGCAGCCGGATCCAGGGGGCGCGTCGGTCACGGCGGCGGTTGCCTTCACTTTCGCCACGGGAACGGCGATGGCCGCCCTGCCGTAGACGACGGCGTGTTCGCCGAAGAGAATGGCCTTGCCCGGGGCGGTTGCCGTGGAGGTTGCCATGCGGTCAGGCGGCGGGAGGGGGCTGCTGCATTCCGGCCGGCGGCAGCCCCTGGCGGATCACGTCGGGCAGGTCGGTGATGATGGCATCCACGCCCAGGCCGGCCAGCCTCCGAGCCTCTGCTACGCTGTTGACGGTCCAGGCGTTTACGCGCTGGCCGCGGCTGCGGGCGGCTGCGACCAGTTTGGCGTCGATCGAGGCGAAGTGCGGATGGAGGGCATCCGGCGCGATGCCCCGGCTGAGCAAGGACCGGCCCAGATGGAGAAAGAGATGTTTTAGCGGGAGGTTGCGGACTTTATGCAATAGAGTTCCCGTTTCCCCGTCCTGGCGCGGCGGCTTGCTGAAGTAAAGCAGTCCGAGAGCAATCGAAGGATCCAGCTGGCGCATCTTGCGGAGGGAGATGGGATTGAAGCTGGAGACGATGACCTGGTCGAAGAGCTGGCGCCGTTTGATCAAGCGGGCCAGGGGTCCGGCCTCGCGGCCTCCGTTCCAGTCCATGTTCTTGATCTCTACATTGACTATACAGCGGTCTTCCACGAGATCGAAGACCTGCTCCAGGGTTGGAATCGGCGTGCCTGCAAAGGCGTCGTCGAAGCGGACGCCGGCGTCGATTGCGGCGAGCTGGGCCAGCGTGTAGCTGCGAAGGGCGCCGGCGCCGGTGGTTGTGCGTTCGAGGCTGAAGTCGTGCAGGACGACCAGTTCGCCGTCGGCGGTGGCCTGCACGTCGAGTTCGATGCCATCAACGCCCATTTCGAGCGCTTTTTCAAACGCGGGGAGTGTGTTTTCCGGCGCGACGGCATTGGCGCCGCGGTGGGCGAAGATCTGCGGCTGTTTGGTCACGACACTCCGGTGGCGGGACTGATTTCCCAGGCGGACAGTACGTCGAATCTCCGGCCGGGCTCAACCCTGCAAAATGAACATCCACTCCTCCAGCCCGTCGTCATTGGGTTCGTGCTCGACGTGGCAGATGCGAAAGTTATGACGTTCGATAATCGTCAGGATGTCGATCAGAGAACGGCGCTCGGCCTTGGCGGGGTGATACTCCAGTTCGCTGATCGAGACTTTTACATCCTCTTTGATGAGGCTATCGCCGAGAACTTCGATTCGCCAAGTCTTGCCAGTGGATGATTGACGCGCCTTGGTTTGCAGGATAATCGTGTGCATTTTTCCTCTTGCTGTACGAATGACCTGTGGAGGATACAGGCTCTCCAGATCGTTTTTTTTGGCGGCTGGTCGCAGTCTGACTTTGGTCGAACAGTGACCGGTCTTGATCTCAATTGGGGGCAGACCTCAAAAGGTCCACAGGTTGCCAGTCTACCGAATCTGGCAGATTTCAGCGAATTCCGAGACGGCGCTTGACCGCTGAAACTGTTTTTTCCGCGGCTTGCGTGTTGCCTTCGACTGCGCCGAAAGGATCGCTGCGGCCGGCCGGACTGCGACTGAGTACGCGCAGCGTCGAGAGTATGCAATGGGGCAGGGCATTCAGATCGTAGCCGCCCTCCAGCGTGCAGATCAGCCTGCCTTCGCAGAGCGCTTCCGCGAGGGCCATCAACTCCGCCACCATAGACGCGTAGCCGTCTACGCTCACACGATGGCCGCTGAGCGGGTCCATCCAGTGGCCGTCGAAGCCGGCGGAAAGGAAGATAACGTCCGGCCTGAATCCCCGTGCGAGCGGGTCGATCAGCTGCCGGAGGGCTGTGAGATAGCCGGCGTCGCCGACGCCGGACGGAAAGGGAACGTTTACGTTATAGCCTTCACCGGGGCCATAACCGACTTCGTCGATGCCACCGCTAAAGGGGTAGTGCGGGTACTGGTGAATGCTGACAAAGAGAACGGTCGGATCGTCGAAGAACATCTCCTCAGTGCCGTTGCCGTGATGAACGTCGAAGTCGACGATAAGGACGCGTTCCGCGGCGTGCTTCTGCTGGGCGTGACGTGCGGCGATTGCCACATTACCAAAGAGGCAGAATCCTTTGGCGCCGCCGGGACGGGCATGGTGGCCCGGCGGCCGCACCATGGCAAAGCCATTGGAGGCGGCGCCAGTCATCACAGCGTCTGTCAGTTTCAGCAGGCCGCCGGCGGCGCGCAATCCCGCTTCCCAGCTGGCGCGCAGAACGTAGGTGTCCGGGTCGAGCCACAGTGCCGGCAGGTCATTGCCCCGAGCGCTTTGCCTGCCGTCGGAGTCGGAACCGCCGATGCTCCGACATATTTCCTGGAGCCGTTCGACGTAGGCCGCACTGTGTACGGCAAGAATCCGGTCGAGAGGGGCTGCCGAATTTGGCAGGCGGGTCAATGTGTCGAGGATGCCGTCGGCCTGCAACAGAGCCAGGGCGCTCTGCATGCGTTCCAGGCATTCCGGATGGCCTGGGAAGCTATGGTTTCGTTCGAATGGGTCGTAGACGAAAGCGGTGGTCATGCGGTTAATCTTTGATGACAGCCGAAGACCGGCAGTTGCCGACGCGTAGTCCCTTTCCCGGCGCTTACTCTTGGCAGAAATCAGATTGAGTAGCCGGCCCGACTAAGGTTCGGAAAGGAAGGTGGGAAGGAAAAGCTCGCTGCCCAGGCGAAAGCGCAGATCGAAGCTGTGTTCTTCCGAGCCGAATGCGTGGACCTGATTCTGAACCGTGACCGGGCCGTCGAAGGTGACCGGGCGGGTTGCGTGCAACATTTCGCCGTCCCAGAGGAGGCTGACTGTGTCGTCCTCACCCTGTGATCTGAAGGGAAGCTGAAGAAGCGCCCACCAGTCCCAGCGGGAAGGCCATCCCCTATGTACGGTCAGCTCGCCTCCGTCCGCGGCGATGCCGATCAGATTCCAGACAGATGTATCGGCGGTCGGGGGCTGGATGGATGTAGAGGTCCTGTCGTTGTCGCCTGTCTGTGCAGCTGCGGCGGCCCATGCGGCGGCGTCTTCAGTCTGATTCAGTTTTCGGGCCAAGGCCGAGGCAGCCGTAAGGGCGCGGCGGGCTGCATTCGCGGCGGACGCGGTCGAGCTCTCAGGGGCGCTCGAACTCTTAAGCGCTTGCGAGAATGCACTCAGTTCACCGGCGGCGGTCGTCAGCGCCGTCTCGTGCGTAGCCAGCCATTCGAGGTCGGGGAGGCGCTCCAGGTGGGTGTGAAGGGTCTCCAGGTAGGCAGCGGCGGCGAAAGGGATGCCGTCCCGGGGCGCGTCTACTGGCCCGCGAGGGAGAACAGGCAGCTGACGTGGAAGCGCGCCGCCGGTTCGTTCGGCGACCCGGCGCAGCGTGTCCAGCATGGCGCGGCTATGCACCGGGGCAAAGGTGTCGAACAGATCGACAAGCGCGGGAACGGATTCGATCGAAC
Source organism: Caldilineaceae bacterium (assembly GCA_022821545.1). Classification (GTDB taxonomy): domain Bacteria; phylum Chloroflexota; class Anaerolineae; order Caldilineales; family Caldilineaceae; genus Bin5. The sequence goes on along the minus strand of JAJEDJ010000035.1, from coordinate 69,205 downwards.
GATCGGCGGGCGCGTAGCCGGAGCGGAAACGAGCCAGTCTTTGCACGGCGCCGATCTTGGCTTGCTGGACAGCCTGGTTGGCGGCAGCGTTCGGGGACCACAGCCTGCCCCGGCGCGTAATGTCGTGCCAGCTATTGCGGCTGCGCTTGAAGGCGCGTGAAATGTCCCGCTGGACGAGGAAGCCGTTCCAGGCCACCTGTTCGCCGACGTCGCTCAGCGTCAGGATCAGGGGGAGGTCCACCTGGCCGGCCACGAGTACATGATAGACCAGGTGCGCCTGCGAGTCGGTGGGAAATTCGACCAGGTCGGGGCGGCCTTCTGCGGCGCCGAAAACGCGCGTGCTTTCGGCGTTGCGCTGGTCGTGTGCCCCCCTGGCTTCTCCGGGGTCTTTCTGCGCGACCAGGAGCCCGTCGACCATGCGTTGTTCAAGAGGTTCCCCCCAGTCGATCTCGACGCGAATCTGGATGAGGCGGTCCCCTTCGGCCTGGGCTTCCATCATCCAGAGGAGAGAGCGATCGTAATAGCTGTCGAGCGGCGCGAAGATGCGTTTGCTTACAATCACGCCTTCGACGCCGTAGATCGTCTCCTGATAGCCGGGATAAAGTTGAAGGGCGAGAGGCAGCACATCATCAAGCTGCTCGCTGCTGATTCCGCTGGAGGTGTAGATCGGCGCGTCGATGCGGATGCGGACGGACCGCGCGTAGGCGCGCCTGTGCCAGTGCCAGCGCAGATCGTAGAGATCGCTGTCCCTGTCGGCGACAAAGTAGAGCTCGCCATTGGTGTGAGGATATCTGACGTCGCCGTCAATGTCGTCGTACTCTTCAAGTTGCGGCTGGTCCAGCGCGGGATCGGTCATCCGGCCTTTCTTTTCAGTTGCTTGTCTCGCACATGCCTGTCTCGCACATGCTTGGCTCGCACATGCTTGGCTCGCACAGCTGCGATCTTCGATCTCCGCTTTGCGGTCAAAGCGCTGATCGTAGCGCTGATCGTAGCGCTGATTGAAGCGCATTGCCGGCTATAGGGCATTCGTCTCATCTTCCACGCTGACACCGGCCATCAGCAGGCCGATTTTCTCGCGGGTCGCCTGGCCGCGGGGGAGGATTGCGCTGATGCGGCCGTGAAACATGACGGCGATGCGGTCGGAGAGAGCCATGATCTCATCCAATTCATAGCTAACCAGCAGCACGGCGATGCCCTCGTCCCGCTTGGCGACGATCTGACTGTGGATGAATTCGATTGAGCCGACGTCGATCCCGCGCGTCGGTTGTGCGGCCACCAGCAGGCGAATGGGCCGTCCGAATTCACGCGCGACGACCATCTTCTGCTGGTTGCCGCCGGAAAGGCTCGCGCCGGAGGCCCTGACTGAAGGCGTGCGCACATCGAAACGAGCCACCAGCTCTTCGGCATGCTGGGCGATCGCCTGCTGATTCATCGTGAGGCCGGACGAAAACGGCTTCTTGTAGTAGGAGCTGAGAACGAGATTGTCGGCGACCGAGTAGGCGTCGACCATGCCGTACATGTGGCGGTCTTCCGGCACATGGCAGATGGCGCCCTCTTCGGTGATGCGCCGGGGGGAAGCGTTTGTCATGTCTACGCTGTTGATGAGGACTGACCCGCCGGCGGCCGGACGCAGGCCCGTGACAACCTCCACGAGTTCGGTCTGGCCGTTGCCCTGCACGCCGGCGACGCCCACGATCTCGCCGGCGCGCACGTCCAGCGAGACACTGCGCAGGGCGGGCTCTCCAAGGTCGGTGTAGGCGTCGATGTCTCGCAGCTGCAGGAGCACGTCTCCTGCGCTTGCCGGCTCTTTTTCCACCTCCAGCGTAACTTTGCGCCCTACCATAAGCGCGGCCAGATTCTCCTGCGAGGCGGCGGCCGGATCGGCTTCGCCCACCATTTCGCCGCGGCGCAAAACCGCTATGCGATCGGCGATGCGCAGAACCTCCTTGAGTTTGTGGGTGATGAAGATGATCGACTTGCCCTGGCTGCGCAGAAGCTCCATAACTTCAAAGAGGCCCTCAATCTCCTGTGGTGTAAGAACCGAGGTCGGCTCATCCAGAATCAGAATTTCGGCATTTCTGTATAGCGCTTTGAGAATTTCGACTCGCTGCTGAACACCGACAGGCAGATCTTCGATGATGGAGTTGGGGTCCACGGCCATGTTGTAACGCTGGGACAGTTCCTGAATCCTGGCGGAGACGCCCTGGCGGTCCAACAGGCCGCGGTCGACGGTTTCGCTGCCCAGCATGATGTTGTCGACAACGCTCATGACAGGCACGAGCTGGAAATGCTGATGGACCATGCCGATGCCGAGGTCGATGGCATCGCGGGGGGAGTGCATTACCACCGGGCTGCCGTCGACTCGAATCTGGCCCTCGGTGGGCTGGTAGAGCCCGTAGATGATATTCATGAGAGTCGATTTGCCGGCGCCGTTCTCGCCCAGCAAAGCAAGGATTTCGCCTTCGTGCAGAGTCAGGTCGATATCCTTGTTGGCGACGACGCCGGGGAAGAGCTTGGTAATGCCCAGGGCCTCGAGCTTCGGAGCGCCGGCGCCCGGTTGCCGGGCCTGTGCAGGTTGGGCCTCCGTCATGCGCTGCCCTCCGTTTCGTAGACTTTGCCCTCGGCGGCAGGGGGCCGTACACGACCGACGAGGCCGGAAACGGCGACGATGGTAACGACGTAGGGCAGCATCGAGATGAACTGGCGGGGTACCTGGGTGACGCCGGCGAGCAGCAGCTCGTTTTGCAGGGCCTGGGTGTAGCCAAACAAGGTGGCCGCGCCGAGCGCGCCGACAGGGTTCCAGTTTCCGAAGATCATTGCGGCCAGCGAAATGAAGCCGCGTCCTGCGGTCATGCCTTCCTGGAACTGACCGACTGCTTCCAGAACGAGGAACGCGCCGGCCAGCCCGGCCAGCATGCCTCCCAGCGACGTGTTTATGTAGCGGTAGCGGTTGACGTTGATGCCTACGGTGTCGGCGGCGCGCGGATGTTCGCCGACGGCGCGCGTACGCAGCCCCCAGCGCGTATAGAAGAGACCGAGATGCACGACCACAACCATGATCAGGGCAAGGTAGGTGATGGGAGGATTATCGAAAAGTACCGGTCCGATCACGGGAATATGGGCCAGTCCGGGGATAGGGATCGAGGAGAACTTGCCTTCAGCGATTGCGTCGCGGTTGTAGAGATAGGAGGTTGTACCCAGAGCCAAAATGATGATTACGGTGCCGGAGATGATCTGGTCCATGCGAAATCGGATTGAGAAGAGCGCGTGGACGGCGCCCATGAGGCCGCCGACTGCCACCGCGGCGACGACGCTGAAGATGAGACTGGCGGCCAGCGGCCAGTGATTGGTGCTGGTCTTGGCGACGAAACCGGCGAAGGCGCCGGCCAGCATCATGCCTTCAATGCCAATGTTGATGATGCCGGACCTTTCGCACAGGATACCGCTAAGGGCGCCGAGGACAAGGGGCACGGTCGCCCGCAGAGTAAAGTTGAGCGCGCTGATTCCGAACAGGACGCGCAGCCACGTCTGCTCTTTCAGCGGCGTTACATTCACAAGGACCGCCATGACGACCAGAGCCAGGGCCACGATCATGGTGTTGCCGTATCGTCTGCGCAGGCGATGGAATGCCGAGACGGGCCCGTTCTTGCTCACGTGCCACCCCAGCTTGTACTGACGGCCGAACCCGCGTCCTCTTGCGATTGCGGGCGCAGCCGGAAGATCAGGCGGATGATCAGAGGCGCGGCGACGAAGGCTAGTACGAGCGCCTGAATGATCTGAATTATGTCGGCGGGAACGCCGGACTCGAACTGCATGGTCGCTGCGCCGCCGTCAAGGGCGCCGAACATGAATGCGGCCAGGAGCACGCCGATGGGGTGGGTCTGCCCGAGGAGGGCCACGGTGATACCGTCAAAGCCGACGGCTCCGCCGAATTCCGGCGCGAACTTGTGGTTAAGACCCAGGGTTTCGATTGCGCCCGCAAGACCGGCCAGACCGCCGGCGAGCGCCATCGTCAGGATGATGGTGAAGTTGACGCGAATGCCGGCGTAGCGGGCCGCCCTCATATTGTGGCCGACGGTCCGCATTTCGAAGCCGAGGGGTGTCTTGAAGATCAGCCACCAGACGAGTATTGCGGCGGCCAGGGCGAGGAATACGCCGTAATGCACCCGGTATGGGGGCCCGAAGAGCCAGGGAATCTGTGCAGAGTGCAGTACGTCGGGGGTCTCGGAGATGGCGCCGGCGGTGCGGTCCCAAAGAGGGCCGGGGGTCTGGCCCTGGGTGCCGCCGGCATAGACTGTCCAGCCGCCTAAGAGGGAGGCGACGTAGTTGAGCATGATGGTGACGATAACTTCGTGTGCCCCCGTATAGACTTTGAGGATGCCGGGAATTGCGCCCCAGAGCAGGCCCCCGGCGATTCCGGCGATGAGCGCAAGGGGTAAATGTACGTAGACAGGCAACCCTTCGAAGTTGATGCCCACTGCGACGGCGAAGACGGAACCCATTACGAACTGACCTGAGGCGCCGATGTTGAACAGGCTGACCTTGAAGGCGAGAGCAACGGAGAGCCCCGTCAGGACGAAGGGGATCGTTTTGCGAATCGTCCTGGCCCAACCCTTACCGTCGCCGAATGCGCCCTTGAACAGCCCGCCGTAGGCAGCCATGGGGTCGTCGCCGGACAGGATCATGACGACGGCGCCGGCGAGCAGCGCGGCCAGCAGGGCGAGCGACGGGATAAGGAGCGCGCGCAGAGTGCGGGCAATACCGGTTGTCGGTGAGGCGGTCGCCAAGACGGGCCTCCGCATGAAGGCGTGCTATCCGGCCGGGGGATTCCAGATTTCTGAGACTGAGTGCGGCGGCGCTGTCAGTTTCCGTATCCGGTGTCGATAGAGCCATCGATGAGGCCGGCTTTTGTCTCTTCGAGCAGGTCCTTCAGCTCTTGGGCGATCATATCGTCAAAGTCGTGGAAAGGAGCCAGGTCAGCGTCGCCGAAGTAGTTTCCGCCGGGGAACTCACCGTCGCTGGCCATGGTGACCAGTTCGACAACACCTGGCGTAATCAGCTTCATGGCGCTGGAAACGAGGCATGGCTGGGCGGCCGGGACGGTATTCCACTGGTCCGTGTCGACGCCGATGCAGAAGACGGTCTCACCTGCGCCGTCAGCGGTGGCAATTTCCTGTAAAGCGCCGTTGCCGGTAATCCCGCCGGCGCCGAAGATAACATCCGCGCCCTGGTCCAAAGCCTGTTTGGCGGTGGCGGCGCCCCATTCGGGATCCACAAAGGCCTGGGAGATTTCGCCGGGATGGTAGGTGGAGATGACGTTGATGTCGGCGTTCACCGACTTGGCGCCGGCGATGTAGCCTTCGTTAAAGGCCACGACAGGGGGAACAAGATCGGTCCCGAGGACTGCCGCGATGGTACCGGTCCTGGACAGGCTGCCGGCGAGGACGCCGGCCAGGTAACCGGAGTGGTCCTCATTGAAGATCAGGCCGGCCAGATTGGACATGGCCTCGCCTTGAAACTGGTCCACGCCGATGAAAAACACGTCGGGGTTTTCCTGGGCTGCGGCGGTCGTTGCATCACCCAGCGCGAATCCGACACTGACGATGACATTATAGCCGGCGTCGATGAACTGCTGCATGTTGTCGGCGTAGTCCTTGGCATCCTGCGTTTCGATGTACTTGATGTCATCTTCGGCCAAGCCAAGGGCTTCGGCCGCTGCGACAACGCCCTCCCAGGCAGACTGGTTGAAGCTGCGGTCGTTCACGCGGCCGACGTCGGTCACCAGGCCGACCTTGAACTCACCCGCCATATCACCGGCGGTACCGGCAGCGCCGGAACCGGAATCGGTTGCGGGCATCGGCGCCGGACAGGCAGCGAGCAGCAGCGCAAGCGCTGTCAAAAAAACGAGTAATTTCACCGGGCGGGATGCTTTCATTCGGACTCTCCTTTGCTTACGCGAGAAATACCTCACCAAAGTGACTGGGCCGACAGGAACGGGTTTGCCAAGTGCGACAGATTGGCCCGATTGACAGTTCAGATCAACGAGCGCTTACTTCATTGAGACGCAATCGTGACAAGCTGATCAGTTAAGTGCGCCCTCAGACAACTCTGCCACATTATATGCGCATCGCGGCGCCTAAGCAAGGAACAGGAAATAGGGGAGTCCGGCTATGCACGGGGGAGAATTAGAGTAGAGTCCCCAGGAAAGAGGACGCGTTTCCGGCTCCAGCGGAGTCGAATGCCCCCACAGAGATGCCTTGTCCTGTGATATACTGTAAGACCGACTCTGAGCGAAGTTCTGACAGGGAGGTTCAACTGAACAGCAACGAACTGGCGCGGAAAATCGTCGAAATCATTGAAGAGAAGCAGGCGGCGGACATCGTCTTACTGGACGTAAGCGATCAGACCAGCATTTCTACCTATTTTGTGCTGGGCAGTGTGGACAATGAACGGCAGGCAAATGCGATTCGAGATGATTTGTGGGAGCAACTCCAGATCGAAGAGAAGACGCGGCCCTTGAACGTCCACGATTTGCGGCAAGAAGGCGGAGGGTGGCTCCTGGCCGATTATGGCGATGTCATTTTGCATCTGTTCACGGAGGAGACGCGGCGCCGATACGACCTGGAAGGGCTATGGAGCGACGCCCACGTCGTGCTGAAGATCCTGTAGCGGGAGTAGCGAGGCAAACGGGTCCGGCCGGCGGCGCTGAAGCGTCAGGCAGGAGACGCGTTCAATTTGCGACGTTGGACCGGTAGAGCGCGACCGCGGCCTCCGTATCCATGTGTTCCGTGGCGTCGAACAGATCGGTCGCGGCGCCGCCGCCGTCTATTTCAGGATTCTCCAAAGCCTTGTAGGCATCACCATGCGATATCCCTGCGGCCTGCATCGTTTTGACGATTCGGGGCCGTGTGGAGGAGATATCGGACCCGACCAGGCTGCCGAAGAAGTTGGCGATTTCAAACATGGCCTCAAAGGGGCCGGCCGAGAGATGGACGCCGTTGTTTGCGATTGTCACTTCGTCAAAGCCAAAGTGGGCCGGCCTGGCGTGCAGGTCGCCGCGAATGGAGCCGGATACGGCGCGTTCCGGGAACGTATCTCCGATCATCTGGTCGCGCAGCTCTGCCCAGCCGGTATCGGAATGGAGGAGCATGAGGGCGATGCGATGGGAGGGCTCGGTGAAATGGGCCAGCTGGGCGGGGTGGAAGCCGTTGACGAGAATGAACTTCTCCCCCACTTCCTCATAAGCCTGGACGTAGAAACCGGAGCGGATCTTGTGCGCCTTTTTTGTAAACCAGAGGCTGTCCAAACTGGCGGGCGTAAACGAGGGATGGGCGTCCAGGAATTCATGCCCGCCGTAAAGAGGGTAGTCGGCAGAAGAGACGGCGAGGGCGTCGTAGACGCTGCCCCGGTCGGAGGCGTCGAGGCCGTCTGACGCGGTCTTGGACAGGACGTTGATTGCGCCGTAGTGGCGGTCCATGCTTTCTTTCCGTTCGAGTGCCGGGCCGCCGACCAGGACAGTGCCGGCTACAGAGGCATTAAACTCGGAAAGCTTGGCCCAGATCAAGTCAATGGCGTTGCCAAGGCAAGTCCGATCCTCTATTGCCAGGATCTCCGGTTTTATGAACATTAGCAGTTCGTTCTGCCGCCCGGTCTGCCCGATAGCGGGCGGTTGAATGACTGCAATGTCCTCATCATTCTGCAATGAATCCAGCAGAGCTTGTTTCAACTGTTGGTGACTAAGCACTGATCACTCCTTTGCTGCGCCGGGAAAGCCGGAGTAAAGGTCACGCCAGGATGGTTTCGCGCTCGCTCCCGGCCTGGTCGACAGTGACGGTCCCGGCCGTACCGCCTGTGCAGCAGCCTACCGCAGACCAGACAGATCGACAAAAAAACTGACAATGCGGCGATAGCTGGAGGGCGGCAGCATCCGGGTCTGTCCCACAGGTGGTCAGTAGGAGGATCGGGCGGCCTTCAGCAGGGCCGCTTCTTCGGGCGAGACGGAGATGTCGGTTGGGAAGGCGAAGGAATTCTTGTCGGCAAAGCGATTGGCGCCGTACTCGCCATCAGGGTCCATGGCTTCAAGCGGCGCCCTGGCCAGCGCTTTGTCGTCTTCATCTCCGATTCGGGCAGAGACGATCCAGCCGAGAAGCAGGTTGGGATTGAGCGAGACCAGGAGACGGGCCAGGTGAAGGGCCTCCTCGGTCCTGCCATCGTGCCAGACGGCTTCGAGAAGACTGCTCTGGTAGTCGAGCCGGCCTGGCTGCTCCTCGGTCAGCTTTGTGTAGACGCGAATGGCCCTGTCCCAGCGTCTGCCCATCCGATACAAGGTCGCCAGGGCAGGTCGCGTTAGCATTAGAGGGCGCTTTTGGCGCAAAAGCGTGCGCGACAGCCCCTGACGGATTGGGCGGTTGTAGGGCGCGTTTTCGAGCGCCAGAGTCCAGTACCGCTGTGCCCTTGTCAAGTTGCCGCCGGCTTCGGCGTCCCTGGCCAGCACTGCCCAGGCCAGTTCGCTGCCGGGGTCGGCCCCAAGCAGGCGCAGCGCCCAGTCCCTGCCTTCTTGCCAGCGGCGTAAGAGCCAGATGGCCTGGAGAAATCGGAAATAGGTGGGCAGGTGGCGGGGAAGGCGTTTGAGGATAACGCGAATCAATGGGATGGCCTCTTCGGGCCGGCTGGCCGCCAAGTGGCCGTCGATGAGGTCGTTCCAGTGTGAGAGTTGCGTGCCAACTGTGGGGGGTTGGCCGAATCGGGGTGGAGTCATTCGAGCCGTTGCGCCGGGTCCTTTTGCAGCAGTTCGATCATCACGCCGTGCGCGGCTTGGGGGTGGGCAAATGCGACAAGTCCGTGGACACCCCGTCGAGGGGTTTCATCGATAAGGCGGACGCCGCGATCGCGCAGCTCTTCCAAGGCGCGCGTTATGTCGGGCACGGCGAAGCAGACGTGGTGGCTGCCTTCGCCCCGGCGTGCCAGAAAGCGGGCCGTACCGCTCTCTCTATCCGTGGGAGACAGAAGCTCAATCGTGCTGTTGCCGGCGTCAAGAAACGCGATCTCGACGCCATGGTCGGGCGCCTCAAGTCGCTCCAGAAGACGAAAGCCCAGGATGCCGCAGTAGGTGGAGAGGGCTTCGTCGAGGTCCTGCACGACGATGCCGATGTGGTCGATCCGGGCGTCGGTCAGTTGCAGTGTCTCTGAAGAATCCACCTTTACTCCTCACCTTGAATCTGTTGCAGAAAGGCCGGACCCTGTGGTTGCTTCTGCATCAGACCCAGCTTGACGGCTGGTATTCGCCGAATGCAGCCCTGAGCGCGTCGCAGATTTCGCCGATGGTGACATCGCTTTCGACGGCCTCGACGAAGAGCGGCATGAGCGGATCGCCGGCCTTGCGCGCGGCGTTCTCAATGCGCTGAAGAATGGCGGACACCTTGGTCTGGTCGCGGCCGGCGCGCAGGGCCGTCAGCGCGGCGATCTGTTCATTTTGCACGACCTCGTCGACGCGCAAGGTCTCTTCGGGGAGCGCCGTTCCGCCCTGGTAACGGTTGACGCCGACAACGGTCTGCGCGCCGCTCTCGACGGCGCGCAGGGAGGTGTATGCCGACTCCTGAATTTCGCGTTGAATGAAACCGTCTGCCACCGCCTGCATGGCCCCGCCCAATTCGTCAATGCGTTCGAGGTAGGCGCCAGCCTGGCGTTCGATTTCGTCGGTCAGCCATTCAATGTAGTAGCTGCCTCCAAGCGGGTCTACGACATCGCCCACGCCGCTTTCACCGGCAAGAATCTGTTGCGTGCGCAGCGCGATCTCGACGGCCCTTTCGGTAGGCAACGCCAGCGCCTCGTCCTTGGAATTGGTGTGCAGGCTTTGAGTGCCGCCCAGAATGGCTGCCAGGGCCTGAACCGTAACGCGAACTATGTTGTTGTCCGGCTGTTGGGTGGTAAGGGTACTGCCGCCGGTCTGGGTGTGAAAACGAAGCCGCCAGCTCTTTGGGTCGTCCGCTTTGAAGCGCTCGCGCATCAGCTTTGCCCACAGGCGGCGGGCGGCGCGGAACTTCGCCACTTCTTCCAGGAAATCATTGTGGGCATTGAAGAAAAAGCTTATCTGAGAGGCAAAAAGGTCCGCGTCAAGCCCGACGTCAATCGCCTGTTGCACGTATTCGACGGCGTTGGCGAGCGTGAAAGCCACCTCCTGGACAGCGCTGCTGCCGGCTTCGCGAATGTGATAGCCGCTGACCGATATCGTGTTCCATCTGGGCAGGCGCTGGGCGCAATAGAGAAACAGGTCGGTCATAAGTCGCATCGAGGGCGCAGGCGGGAAAATGTAGGTGCCGCGCGCGATATACTCTTTGAGAATGTCATTCTGCACGGTGCCCCGGAGTTTCGCCGGCGGCACGCCCTGCTCCTTGGCGACGGCGACGACCATGGCCAGCAGGATCGCGGCCGGCGCGTTGATCGTCATACTGACGCTGACTTTGTCCAGGGGAATGTCACGGAGGAGCCTGCGCATATTCTCCAGGCTGCTGATGGAGACGCCGACCTTTCCCACCTCGCCCCGGGCAAGATCGTGGTCAGCGTCATAGCCGATCTGGGTGGGGAGATCGAAGGCGACTGAAAGGCCCGTCTGCCCCTGTTCGATCAGGTAATGGTAACGGCGGTTGCTCTCTGCCGCCGAGCCGAAGCCCGCATATTGGCGCATGGTCCAGAGGCGGCCGCGATACATATTGGGCTGTACGCCGCGGGTGAAGGGGTATTCACCGGGGAATCCGAGTTTTCGCAGATATTCTTCGGCGGTTCCATCATGCGAAGCCTCGTCAGAGGGCGTGTAGAGAGGTTGGATGACAATGGAGGGGCTGCTGGTCGTGAACTGTTCCTTGCGTTCTGGAAAGCGCCTCACCACCGGCCCAAGAGAGTTCTTTTGCCAGGCCTGTTTCAGCGTCTTCAGTTTGTTGGAGTTGACGTGCGTCTGCGAGCCGCCGGCTTGCGGCTTGCCGCTCAGTTCATCCATCTCGATACGGGAAATTGGGTTGCGGCGAATCCTGGCCGGTTTACATTTCCAGCCGACCCGCCAGGGCGTTGCTCAGGGTCATTTCGTCGGCGTATTCGAGATCGCCGCCGGTTGGCAGACCGCGCGCCAGGCGGGTGACGCGCACGCCCAGGGGCTTGATGAGCCTGGCAATATACATTGCGGTGGCTTCACCTTCAAGGTTCGGATTGGTCGCCAATAGCAGCTCTTTCGTTTCACCGTCATTCGCTTGTTCTTCGGGATGGCCTGGCTGCAACCGGTTAAGCAGCTCCCGAAGTTTCAAGTCGTCAGGCCCGACGCCTTCAACCGGCGAGATTGCGCCGTGCAGTACATGATAGAGACCCTGAAAGGATCCGGTGCGCTCTATGGCCTGGACGTCGAGCGGTTCTTCGACCACACAGATGATCGACCGGTCGCGCTGTTCGTTGTCGCAGATTGGGCAGGGGTCTTTGTCGGCGATGTTATGGCAGAGGCCGCAGAACAATGTCTCGGCCTTCAGATCCCGTAGTGCGGCGGCAAGCGAGAGCGCGATTTCTTCGTCGCTGCGCAACAGGAAATAGGCAAGCCGGGAGGCCGACTTTGGCCCAATGCCCGGCAGGCGGCTGAATGCGTCGATCAGGTTGGAGACAGGTTGTGCCAGCGGGGCCATAGCGTGATCCTGATGCGCGTCCCGGATTAGAAGCCAAGGCCGGGGATGTTCAGGCCGTCGGCGAATCCACCCATGCGCTCTTCTGTGAGGGACTTGACCTTCTCTGAGGCGTCGCCTATCGCCGCCAGTAGCAGGTCTTCCAGCATCTCAACGTCGTCCGGGTCGACAACCTCCGGCTTGATTCTCAACGCCTGGACCGCCTGATGGCCGTCCATATCCACTTCGACCATGCCGCCGCCGGCGCTGCCGGTTACTGTCTCTTCGGCCAGTTCTTCCTGCGCCTTTTCCATGTCACCCTGCATCTTGCGCATACGCGCGGCAAGATCGCCGCCCATGCCGCCGGCAACTGAACCGCCGGAAGGCATGCCGGGGGCGCCGCCTCCGAACGGATTATTGCCGCTCCTGGTTCTGCGATTTCTCTTCTTCTTCGCCATCAGTTTCACTCCCGGTGCAGATTGATAATTGCTGGTTTAACGTCGGTCCGCTTCCCGGCGGCCGTCGTTGACCTTGGCACCCAATTCCGATACAGCGTACTCCAGGAGGGGATCGGGCCCTCCGACCTGCGGTTCTTCGACAGCCTGCCCTGTCGTGGAAGGGATAGTGGCCTTTTCGCCGCTCTGGCAGATGAGTCTTATTTGCTGGCCCAGTATCTCTGCCAGAATGCCGGAGATGGTGTCTCTGGTCTTGGCTTCGGAGATCATCTTCTGGGAAAACGCATTATTTCCAAAGGCGATTGCCACAGCATCCCCGCCGATTGCAAGATCCCGAATGGAGCGGAGAGAGGCTTGTTGTTTGTGCCCGCAGCGGTCGCGTACGGCGTTCATGAATTCGCCCCACCGGTCTCTCAGCCGCTGCATGGCCTCGGCGTCGAGAGATGCGACAGGCGTTTGTTCGGGGACGGGACTCTTGACGGAGCGGGCGGCAGGCTGTGCGGCAGTCCTGGCTGGCGGGGGCGACGCGGGGGATGCCGGTTGAGTCTTCACTTGCGCCGGCGCTGGCGCGGGCGCCTGTTGCTTAACGCCTTCGATGAGCTCGACCAGCGCCAGTTCGAGAGGAAGCTGAGGCTGGAAGCCGCCTTTCAACTCAGTCATGGCTTGACTGAATCGTTTGATAGCCAGGAGCGTGTCTGCATTCTCAATGTCTTTGGCCTGCTCTTTTATTGTCCGGACGGTATCCGGAGCGGTGTCTTCGAGCAACGCGCTATCGCCTGCCATCTGCACGAGCATCACGCCCCGCAGATGCTCGATCACCTGGGCTGCGAATTCATTGAGGCTTCCTCCCTGAAGGAGAAGGCCGTGGATCAGCTCCAGGCCGGTGGATACGTTTTTGGATGCCAATGCGTCCACAAATGCGGCTACAGTCTCGCCGGCGACGCTGCCCAACACCTGTTGCACCTGCTCCAGGGAGATTGCCCGGCTGTCATCCGGCGACGCGGCCGCCCCGTAACTGGTCATCTGATCGAGCAGGCTGACGGCGTCCCTCATACAGCCCTGCGCGCTGCGGGCAATGGCGAAGATTGCCGGCTCTTCAACCTGGAAACCCTCTTCGCCGGCGATGTGTGTCAGGTGGGCTGCGATCTCGGCAACGGGGATGCGGCGAAAATCAAAGCGCTGACAGCGGCTGAGAACGGTTGCGGGAATGCGGTGGGGTTCGGTCGTGGCCAGCACGAAACGGGCGTAAGGGGGAGGCTCCTCCAAGGTCTTCAGCAGTGCGTTGAAGGCGCTGGTGCTGAGCATATGCACTTCGTCGATGATGTAGACTTTGTAACGGGACTCGCTAGGCTGAAAGCCGACTTTCTCTCTCAATTCTCGAACGTCGTCGACACTGTTGTTGCTGGCCGCGTCGATTTCGATCAGGTCCAACATGCGGCCTTCATTGATTGCGGTACAATGGCTGCAGCGGTTGCAAGGCCGGTTCGTCTCTTCCGTACAGTTCAATGCTTTGGCCAGGATTCTAGCGGTAGAGGTTTTGCCGGTGCCGCGGGGTCCTGCGAACAGATATGCGTGGGCCACCCGCTCCTCGCGCAGCGCGTTGAGCAGGGTGGTCGTCACGTGTTCCTGGCCTACCACCTCGTCGAAAGTCTGGCTGCGCCACTTGCGGTACAGCGCCTGTGCCATCTGCTTCACTCCTATTGGACGAAGAAACCAGCATCGTTTCCCGCCCATGAACGACCCATCAGGACATCCCAAATCAGTCTACCACCGGGCAAGACCTGTAGCAAACGTTCGGGAGTTTTTCCTCGTGGTATACTTGTCGTATGAGTAACAGGATCATTCATTCGCTTCGGGAAAGACGGCTCGTGGAAGAGGCGGTCGCGAGACTGGCCGAAACTGCCTCTGAGGCGGATCTGACGAGGGAAGTGCAGCGAATTGCGAGCGAGCACGCGCCTGAGCTGGTTCTCCCGGCGATTCGCAGACATTTGGGCACGGGCAGCAGCCAGATGCGGGGGGGATTGGGCCGGCTGTCAGCAGCGCTGGCGGGACCTGAGACCGCTGCGATGCTGCGCACGGAGGCCGGTCGGCGCGACAATCCGACGCAGACTCGATTGAACGCCGCCATGATCCTGGAGAAGTTCCTTCAGGTTGAGGTTTCGGCGGGCCTGATGGGCGACTTGAAAGACCCTAACTTCATCGTTTTTCAGAGCCTGCAAGAGGCGGTGGAGGAGGCGCGTTCCAACCCGCACGTCTTGATGGAGTATGTGCGACAGATGCGCCAGGAGAATTCGGACGTCGCCCACCTGGTGATCGATCTAATCGGCCAACTGGCTGAGGAAGACCAGCCGGAGTTACTGCGACTGATTGCATACGATTCCAGGCCAGGCGTCGGGGAAGCCGCCGTGGACCGATTGAGCGCGCTGCGCGGGGCGGCGGTTGGAGCGCAGAGCGCATCACAGCTGCATACGCTTCAATCCACCTTACGACCGGAACTTGCACAGGCGGCAGCCAGAAACCTGCGTAAATTGCGGCTTGCCGGCGTTCATTGGAAAGCCCGGAGCGCAGACGACTGGTGGGCGCTTATATCGCCCAGCGACTTGCAGGGCACGCAGCACCTGTGGTTTCTGGGGCGTGGGAACGAAGCTGAGGGTGCGCTGGTCGGTCTGCGCATCAATCCGGTGGCAGGTGTCCTGGGGGCTTTTGGAAACGAGAACGTTGACCAGCGGCATCTTCCATCCAAGCGGCAGGTAGGCGAACTGCTTTCAATCTCCACGGCGCCAGGAGAAAGCACTGTTTTCGTCACCATTCCGTACAACTATGCACGACATTTCCTGAAAACGGGACTGGAGAGCCACTGGCGGGCCGGGTCGGAGCGCGCCTTGCCGGATGACTTCACGCTTTTCTGTCCGCTCCTCTTTGAGTGTCAGGCCGACCCGATTTCCGACGAACTCTCGTCGTTACTGGCGTCCGGGCCGGAGCTATGGGACGAGGAAAAAGAGGAGCTGTCGAAGGTCACTGCTGCATTGCTGGAACATGCGGCTATGTCCGGTTGGCTTCTGCCGGTAGGCGAGACGGGCGTCGACACGGAAGCGGACCGGCGGCCATTTTCGCGCCGCGGGGTGGAAAGGGCAGGCCCGAACAGCCTGGCCGGTTTACCGCTAGAAGAGCTGGGCAAGTTGGCTGCTGCGGTTGTTTCGGAGAAGGTTCCGCAGGAACTGATAGAACAGCTGCGGCAGGCGCTGCTGGCCCAGGCTGCATGGCTGCACTATGCGGGCGACCAGAGTTTCGCACGCCATGCGGTCTACGTTGCCGAGAGCTTACGCCGCGTGCCGCTTCACAGACATCCACTTCTTTTGCAGACAGTTGCGCGCAGCATACTTTCTCCTCCGGGAGAAGGTAGCTCGGCGGATTGACTGAAGTGGGGCTGGCTGGAAGTCTCGCCGGGGGCAAGGGCTACCGAGGCAGATCCGGATTTTACGTCGTGGTGAAAGGGGAGGAACGGGCCATTACGGAATTGAAATGGAAAGTCATGGTTGTGGTGGCGCTGGCAGTGTTGGCGCTGGCAGTTTCGGCAGCATCCGTCGTGACGGCCCCATCACTGTTGCTGGCGCAAGAGTCCACGGACCAGGAAAGCGGCACTTCTGAGGACAGTTCAGTCATCGATGCCGCCGTAGAGGTGGAGATACAGAGGCGTTTCAACGAACTCAGGCGCGAGATTCTGGACGATCGGGCGGATTCAATTGGATGGTGGCTGTCCGGCATCGCTCTGTTACTCGCGTTGCTGGTGCTGATCCTGGGGTTTGCCGGGTATTTAGGCTTCAGGCGGTTGCGGAACGTTGAGGAGGAGGTACGCCGCAGTGTCGAGCAAGCGCGCGTGCATGTAGAAGAAGCAGGCAAGCTTGCGGAAGAGATTCGGGGATATGGGGGGGAAGCGGACGAGCCGCTGCGAGGAATGGACGGCACAAAACCGGCGTTTGCGCGCACTCAGATCGGGGAGGAAATCAGTCGTGTACCCGGTAGAGCCGGAGCATCAGCCATCGCGGAGGCCCGTCAGCTGGAAGAAGAAGGACGACTTAACGAATCGATAGAGAGATGGAAGCACATCGCCAGTGTTGCCGAAGGGAGCAATGATGAACTGGCCGCCCTGGCCTTTCGGTCGATTGGCGACCTGTCGGAACGTCTGAGCAGGAGCGTCCGATGATGACCAGCCGACAGGCCCGGGCGTATTTCCTGCCGGCGAACGGGTTGGAAGAGGCAGGAACGTCCGAATCAAGGGAGGCGCTGGCCGCGTACTCGCAAGCCGTTCGACTGAGACCCGACTATGCCGAGGCTTATAACAATCGGGGCAATGTCAATAGCAACCTGGGTAATTTCGAAGAGGCGATTGCAGATTACGACCGGGCGATTCATCTGAGACCTGACCTGGCTGACGCCTATGTCAATCGCGCAAACGCCAAGGCTGCCCTACATCAGTTCCAAGATGCCTTAGCCGATCTTGGATCGGCGATAAGGATTGACCCGGGAAATGTGTTCGCGCTCTTGAATCGGGGTCTGCTCCTGTCCGAGATTGGCCAATATGAGGATGCTGCTGCCGATCTAAACGAGGCTTTACATCTCGAGCCCGAATATGAAAGAGTCTCCCTTGTTCGAGGTAGTGTCATGGCCGCGCACGGTCGGAATCAAGAGGCGATCGCAGAATTCGACAGGGCAATCGGTTTGAATCCCGGCAATTCCGAGGCCTTCAACAGTCGCGGTCTACTGCACGTTGAACTGGGACGGTACGAGGCAGCCGTCGCCGACTATGCCAGCGCGATCCGATTGCGGCCAGATTGTGCGGCCGCGTACAACAATCGGGGTGTGGCCCAGGCGAAGCTAGGACGCCTCGGCGCGGCTGTGATCGACTACGATGAGGCAGTCCGGCTGCAGCCTGAATCCGCTGAGCCTTATTTCAATCGAGGGAATGCGAAGGAACGTCGCGGCGAGCATGAAGAGGCCCTTGCCGACTACGATCAGGTGATCCTCCGGCGGCCCAACGATATCGAGGCGTACAGAAATAGAGCAGTGGCAAAAGCGGTATTGGGACGGACTGACGAGGCGAGGTCGGATTTCGATAGGGCTCTGGAGATTGCTATAGAGAACCTTTAGCGTCTCTGTGAGGAAATTGACACTTGCAGTGGAGAGTGAATGACGACAGAGTCAGTTGAACAGATTTGTGCTACCACCTGGGAGGCGGTGTGATCACAGAAAGGAGCCTTCTGAGTAATCCTTTCTGCTCAACTGACTCTTTTCAGTAAGGCACCCAGGCGGCGCAGGGATTTGTTTCGCCCCAGCGTGTCCCGATCAATTTCCACAAACTCAGCGATTCCAGGAGACATTTCATCGCGATAACGGGTCCTGTTGATGTCCTTATTCGACATTTTAGGATTTAACTCTGACAGGATCTCCATCGTAAATTCTCTCAAGTATTCTTTGGGACCTCTGCCGCCGATTTCAGCCTCCACGATTAGTTCCGTATCTCCCTTTTGATAGCTCCTGACCAGTCTATTAAGAGCTCGATTCTGGGAAACGCGAGAGCGGCACTTGTTTCCGTACTTTTTGCTTGCAAAGAAGCAGGAAATCCCAAGGCAGTCAACAAGCAGCCAGGACTCAATTTCTTGAATGGCTGGCGCAAAAGAAACTTTGCCTTTCAGGCTATTGTCGCTGATCACTCTTTGAATTTGATTTAGAAGCGAATCCGGTTGAAGTCTCCTTTGTTCGCGTGACATTGGGCCATCGTTGTCGATAACGAAAATAACGCAGTCGTCTTCCTTTAGGTAGTTAATTGCAGCTGCCTTCAACCCATCGGTCGAAGATCTGTTCTTCTTGTTGATTGCTCTGAAAGCCTTTTTTCCCGCCCAACGTATTGACAAATTGTCAAGATGAAAATGCTTTGTCAGCTTTTCAGCCAAACATTTCACAGCTCTAGCATCATTGTCAGATTCAAGTGTCCAGATCCTTATACTAGGCATACTGGCTCCTCCATCAGGTCTTGGAGAAGCTCACTCTCGAATATGCCGCTTCCAATACCGAAATCCGCAATCCAGCCTTCCAGCGCTCTGCGGTCATTGCGGACTTTCTCAAGATCAAAGACCTCTGTTCCTTGCCCGGAACGATTACGCAGGAGCAGAACGCCCAGAGATTCGGACAAATTCTCAGGAGCGAACGCGTCCAGCAGTTGAGAACTGTGAGTAGTTATGATTACCTGGGATTGTTCTGCTATTCGTTCAATAACGTCTGCAATTGTCGTCAAAGCGCCGGGATGTAGATTCCGCTCTGGTTCTTCAATGGCGATGAGAGGCGGCAGTTGAGGTTCATTGAGCAAAATGTAATACGCAATAAGGCGCAGTGTCCCATCAGAAGCGCCGTGCAAGGGTATCGGATTCTCATATCCTTCTAAGAGACATAGTTGCTCATCACCGTCAATTGTACTCTGGGCTATACTGATATTTGTACTGTGGGCTAGAGATTCGCTAACGCGTTCGAACCGAGCTCGATCATTTTCATTCCAGTAAGTTAGAAGCGAAACCAAAGCCTTTCCTTCATCATCTAACTGAGGCGACCCAGGCAAATTTCTGGCCCTTGTCCACTTTCGCCTCATAAATCTAGGCAAGAAATCATAGAATTTCCAACCACCAATGAATTCCGTTAGAGCACTTGTGACTGGTTTTTCCCCATAGTCACCAGCGGAAGTCAATGCGACTCTATTAGACCTATAGGAAGTTCGATTCCTACCATCTTCGTCGTATACATCACCTTGTCCACCTTTAGTAGCAATGACTTCCACATTGTTGACCTTCAAGTCTTCAGAATACACGCGTTGATCCGCGTGAGCTTCTATCTCCAATTTGTAGTCAGCGTGAGTCTCATCCAGCTTGAATTTCATATGAAATGACATGTGATTCGACTGGCCCGCCCAAAAAAGCATCTGAGGTGTTTCCAAGGGCAACGGATTCTCTGCCTGTACCATCAGTTGGAACATCTCAAGAGCAGTAATGACATTCGTTTTCCCACTTGCGTTGGGGCCAACCAGTACTGTCAATGGCCTTAGCGGAAGCGTCACATTCCGCAAACTCAGTACGT
This sequence comes from Caldilineaceae bacterium, assembly GCA_022821545.1. Lineage (GTDB taxonomy): Bacteria > Chloroflexota > Anaerolineae > Caldilineales > Caldilineaceae > Bin5. The sequence continues at coordinate 49,992 of JAJEDJ010000035.1, read as the reverse complement.
TCTTGACGTTAAAACTGTTCAAGTATACCTTTTCTCTGGACACTTATATCCACCTCAGCTATAGCAAAAGAAGAAAATAAGAAGCACTGAAGCATCTGAATCGCGCAGGCAACCAGAATCGCTTACTGCTTGTCACGTTATAGAAAGGTTAAAACCTTCCCAGTTCAGAAGATTCCCAGTTCGTCTTTGGCATCTTCCGACATCATGTCAGGACTCCAAAAGGGTGTCCAGACCAGGTGGACGTTGACCTCGCTGACGTTGGGGAAAGCGGTGTGGGCTGTGCGCTGAACATCGCTGATGATCTGGGGGCCGACGGGGCAGCCGGGACTGGTCAGGGTCATCGTCACGTCGATGTTGTTTTCATCTGTCACTTCAATATCGTAGACCAGTCCCAGGTCGACGATATTCATCATCAACTCCGGATCCTTTACATGGGTCCTGATTTCGGCTCTTACCTCGTCTGGCGTCGGCAGTGTATTTTCACTCATCGAGTCTTTCTCCTCAGTAGGGCTTTTCCAAGTAGATGTCGCCACCGTCAATCTGAACCTCGTAAGACGGGGTCGGCTCAAATGCGGGCATACTGAGAGCCTCGCCGGTGCGGATGTCAAAGCGGGCGCCGTGCCGGGGGCACTCGACCTGCCCGCCATCCAGGACTTCCCCCTCTACGAGCGGGCCGCCGTCGTGTGTGCAAACATCCTCAATCGCGTAGTAGTCGCCGTCCAGATTGAAAACGGCGATGCGAATGCCTTCCAATTCGATCAGGAGCCTTTCGCCCGGCGGGATGTCTTCGATGGCGGCAACTCTAACAAAGTCTTCCATGTATACTCAATTCCTCGGCTTCTTGATCTAGTCGGGCCACTCGGTCAGTCCGTACAGTCCTGCCTTGAGCGCTTTCAGCGGCAGGAGTGCGCACTTCAGGCGAACCGGGCCGATCTCAATGCCGAGCAGGTCGAGCACGTCCTCTTTACCCCATTCCTTGAGTTCGGTCACCGGCATACCGATGATCTCTTCCATGATCATCGACGCGCTGGCCTGGCTGATGGCGCATCCCCGACCTTCGAAGGAGGCATCGACCACGATGTCGTCCTCGATCTTCAGGTAGATGGCTACTTCATCGCCGCAGAAGGGATGTGTTTCGCGGCGGCGGACGTCGGCGTCCACAAGATTGCCCCTGTGCCGCGGGTGCTTGTAATGGTCTATGATCGCTTCGCGGAACAGATCCATGGCCGAGAGAAGTAACCTATACGAAAGGCAAAGGGCGGTGACTGCCCCTTGCCTTTCCACTTTATGCAAGGTCAGATTTCAATAGTCAAACTTCAGAACGGTTCACCAGGCAACGACGCAGCCTTTACTTCTCGATCGGAAGTCCGACGGCATTGCCCCATTCGGTCCAGGAGCCGTCATAGTTGCGGACGTTGTCGTAGCCGAGCAGATAGGTCAGGACGAACCAGGTGTGGCTGCTGCGCTCGCCGATGCGGCAGTAGGCCACGATGTCATCGCCGCCGCTAAGCCCCTGCTCCTCTTCATAGATGGCGCGCAGGCCGTCGGCGGTCTTGAAGGTGCCGTCGTCATTCGCGGCCCTGGCCCACGGAACGTTGCGAGCGCCGGCGATGTGTCCGCCGCGCAGCGAACCTTCCTGGGGATAGTCGGCCATATGCAGCAGTTCACCGCTGTACTCAGCCGGGCTGCGTACGTCTACGAGAGGCAGGCCGGCCTGCTGGTGGGCGAGTACCTCTTCCCGCATCGCGCGAATGGCCCCATCGTTGCGCGCCGGCGCGCTGTAGGAGGCGGCCGGATAGGAGGGCGTGTCGGTTGAGAGTTCTCTGCCCTCATCGACCCACTTCTGGCGGCCGCCGTCCATCACTTTGGCGTTCGTATGACCGAACAGCTGAAAAACCCAGAATGCGTAAGTCGCCCACCAGTTACTCTTGTCACCGTAGAAAACGATGGTGGTGTCGTTAGAGATGCCCAGCTTCTCCATCAAGCCCTGAAACTGCTGCTGGCCCACATAGTCGCGCACGACCGCATCGTTCAGATCTTCTTGCCAGTCGATCTTCTGTGCGCCGGGAATGTGGCCCGTATCGTACAGCAGGACGTCTTCATTTGATTCGAGCAGGCGGATGTTGCCGTCACTCAGATTGGCGGCCACCCACTCGGTGCTTACCAACACGTCAGGATTGGCATATCCTTTGTCTGCCATTGCACTCCTCCATTACTTAGGTGTGTGTGATTACCTGCTTATCTTCCGACTGATTACCTTTTCCAGTTTTCGCATAACGCTTTCCACGGGGACGCGATCAAGCACGCCCTGCAGAAAGCCCTGTACAATCATCCGTTCGGCCTGTGGTCTGGAGAGGCCGCGGGCCATCAGATAGAAGACGTACTCGTCCTCGACCTGTGCGGCAGTGGCGGCGTGGGTACAGCGAACGTCGTCGGCTTCGATTTCCAGTCCGGGTATACTGTCGGACCGGGCTGTGCCGTCCAGGATCAGGTTTCCGTTGCGTTGGAAGGCGTCCGTCTTCTGAGCGCCCGGCAGCACTTTGATTATGCCCATGTAAACGCTGCGGGCACGATGTTTGAGCGCGCCGTTGAAGAGCAGATCGCTGTAGCAGTTGGCTACACGGTGCAACTGCAAGGTCTGGTGGTCGATGTGCTGCCGGCGCGTTGGAAAGTAGAGTCCGAGCAGCTCTCCGTGACCGCCTTCTCCCCGCATATCCAGATCAAGGAAGGCCTTGGTCAAGCGGCTGCCCCAACTCACCTGGATCCAGCGCAAATCGGTGTCTTTGCCCATTACCGCCTTTCCCGTGAGGAAATTCCAGGCAGTATGCTTGAAGTCCTGCAGGTTAATATAACGGACATGGGCATTGTCCTTCAGGATGACCTCCACGACAGTGGCCTGAAAGGCGTTGTCCGCGCCCATGAGATCATCGACCAGGGTTACTTCGGCCCCTTCTTCGGCCACCAGGAGCGTATGGTGATAGCCCCCGACGCGATCCCCCTGATAAAGGATCGCCTGTAGTGGAAGCTCAACCTTCGTGTTACGGGGGACGAAGACAAAGCACCCGGTGTCCCACAGTGCCGCGTGCAGGGCGGTGAACTTGTTGGCGTCCGGGGTCACGGCCTCGGTCATGAAGTAGCGTTGCAAGAGCTCGGGATGCTCATGTACGGCAGATTGCAGGTCCGTAAAGATAACGCCCCTTCTGCCCAGGTCTTCAGTTTCCTCGCCGTACAAGACTCCGCCGTCGCGATAGATCAGGCTGGCGGAGGACTCCATTTCGTCAAGCGCGTCGAGGAGATCCGGTTCCAGTTCGTAGCGGCTTACGGTCCCACCGGGAACGGCGGAGGGTGTGAAGTTCTCCAACTTGAAGCCGGTCAGGCGAGTCCGCCGCCAGGCTTCGTCGGTAGGCTTGGGCCAGGGCAGGCTTTCAAAGGTCTGCCAGGCCTGCAGGCGGAAGTCCAACATCCATGAGGGTTCGTCTTTTGCAGCCGACGCCTGCCGCACGGTCTCCTGCGAAAAACCGGCGGTTGCCTCGACAATTTCTTTCGGTTCCTTTATCAGTACAGTCACATTCAGTTGCCTCGTTACGGAAGTACGGGAGAGGGACTTACAGAAATATCTCCCGGTGCGCAAGGCGCGATTCGAGCCGTCTGCCGTCCATCATTAAGCCTGACGCGGACGGCAGGCGAGCTATCCAATACTGCCCTCCATCTGCAATTGGATGAGTCGGTTCATTTCGACCGCGTACTCCATGGGGAGCTCTTTGACAAGCGGCTCAATGAATCCGCCCACGATCATCGCGGCGGCCTCGTCCTCGTCAATGCCGCGGCTCATCAGATAGAAGAGCTGCTCTTCGCCAATCTTGCTGACCGATGCTTCGTGGCCGATGCTGACATCGTCCTCGTCGATTTCGATGTAAGGGTAGGTGTCCGAGCGGCTGTCGGCATCCAGCAGCAGGGCATCGCAGACGACGTTGCTGCGACTGTGATGCGCCCCTTTGGCCACCTTCAGCAGACCGCGATAGCTGGCGCGGCCGCCGTTCTTGCTAATGGACTTCGATACGATCTTGGAACTGGTATTCGGGGCGGCATGGACCACCTTGCCGCCGGCGTCCTGATGCTGGCCGTTGCCGGCGAATGCGATCGACAGGATTTCGCCGTGGGCCTCCGGGCCCATCATGTAGACGGCAGGGTACTTCATCGTCACCTTGCTGCCGAGGTTGCCGTCGATCCACTCCATGGTGGCGTCGTCGTAAGCCAGGGCCCTCTTGGTGACCAGGTTATAGACGTCTGTGCTCCAGTTCTGGATCGTGGTATAGCGGCAGCGTCCGCCCTTCTTGACGATAATCTCCACGACCGCGCTGTGGAGGCTGTCGCTTGAGTAGATGGGCGCCGTGCAACCTTCGACGTAGTGGACGCTGGCCCCCTCTTCGACGACGATGAGGGTGCGTTCAAACTGACCCATATTCTCCGCGTTGATGCGGAAGTAGGCCTGTAAAGGTATGTCGACGTGGACGCCGGCCGGCACATAGACGAAGCTGCCGCCACTCCACACCGCGCTGTTCAGCGCAGCAAACTTGTTGTCGGCGGCAGGGATAACCGTGGCAAAATACTCCTTGACGATCTCCTCGTGCTCGCGTAGTCCGCTATCCATATCGAGGAAGACAACGCCGAGCTTTTCCCACTCGTCTTTCAGGCTGTGGTAGACGACTTCGGACTCATACTGCGCGCCGACCCCTGCAAGAAATCTTCGTTCTGCTTCCGGGATGCCGAGCCGGTCAAAGGTACGTTTGATGTCCTCCGGCACGTCCTCCCAGCTCTTGCCTTGCTTTTCGGCGGGACGCAGATAGTAGTAGATGTCGTCAAAATCGATGCTGCTCAGGTCGGCGCCCCAAGTCGGCATCATCTTGGAAAAGAAAATGTCCAGTGCTTCGTGCCGGAACCGGCGCATCCACTCCGGCTCCTTCTTGATGTCTGCGATCTGGTCGACAACCTGATGGTTCAGGCCTTTCTCGGACTTGAAAACGGCGTTCTCTTCGTCACGAAAGCCGTACTGGTACTCTTCCTTTACGCCTTCAAGATGTACTAAATCGGACTGTCCAGCCACAATAGCCCTCCTTTATAACGAATGGTACGATCGACTGTGCGTAACCGCTTGCCTCCATGCCTCTTTCGGCAGCTCTCAATCACGGAGCCGAGGTGAAGCCGGCCTTGCGTTACAAGGCCACCTGCGATCTTAAGGGTCAGGCGGGCACGGCCCCGGCTACCAACTCCTCTTCAACCCACTTGTAGCCTCTCTCTTCCAAGGTCAACGCCAATTCCGGGCCGCCCGTCTTAACGATACGCCCTCCGAAGAAAATACTGACGAAATCGGGCTTGACGTAGTTCAGGATACGCTGATAGTGGGTGATGAGCAGAAAGCCCCTGTCTTCCGTGGCCAGCTTATTGATGCCGTCGGAGACAACCTGCAGGGCGTCAATGTCTAGTCCGGAGTCGGATTCATCGAGAATCGCGAACTTTGGCTCCAGCATTGCCATTTGCAGGACCTCCGTACGCTTTTTCTCGCCGCCCGAAAATCCTTCATTTAGATAGCGGCGGGCAAAGCTGGAGTCGACGTTGAACTCCTTCATTTTCGTGTTCAACTCACGACGGAACTCCCGCATGGGCATAAGGTTGCTGCCGATGACTCCGTTTGCGCTGCTGTCCGCCTCTTTGCTCGTGAAGCCGCGAACGTTGGAAACGGCCGTGCGCAGGAAATTGGCGACACTGACGCCGGGAATTGATACAGGGTATTGGAAGGCAAGGAAAATGCCTGACCTGGCTCTTTCGTCGGCCTCCATATCGAGAATGCTCTCGCCGTCAAGCAGAATATCGCCCCTCGTCACCTCGTAATGGGGGTGGCCTGCGACCACGTAGGAAAGGGTCGATTTTCCGGAACCGTTTGGCCCCATCATGGCATGAACCTCGCCGCTGTGCAGTGTAAGGTCCACACCGTTCAGTATTTCCGTATCGCCTACAGCTACGTGCAGATTCTGAATTTCAAGTATACTCATGACTTTCGTGACTCCTCAATGTGACGGCTGGCGCCAGCCGTGATCAACACGAATGATCGCCTTGGGGCGGTGACCGGCTCAGGACTCAAACTCGAGCTCCGCGCGGCTGCCCTGCGATATTACAAATGAGCAGCTGCCGTGCCCGTCCATAATGCAGTCGTCCAGAGAGACATCTGCGCCCAAAACCTGCTGCATCATCAGTTGATCCATCTCGCAGATCTCGCGATGCGCAATGGCAAGGTCGTGGTAGGGGCAATTATACATTTTCAAGGCGATGGTACTATTTTCGGCTACGGACACGTCGGTGAGCACTCCCTGCCGACCCAGCGCCCCAGCCATTTCCTCGACGCGGCGCTGCAGTTCGGTCGCATTGACGCTTGCTGCGTACCGTTCTGCAAGCCGGACGCCAACTCGTTTCAGAAGCGTTCCCATCTGTTCAGAGCCGACCATCCCATACATTTCCTGGAGCATCGTCAGAGCGAGCACATCACAGCGGCAGGCGAACAACTCGCGTGCGGCGTCGGTAGCCACGTAGATGTAACGCGGACGCCCAACTCCGGAGCGCTCCTCACGCCGGTCCAGATAGCCACTGGCCTGAAGCGCGTTCAGATGCTGACGAACGGCTGTAGTCGTTACGCCCAAGAGGATTTCAAAATCTTTAATGGTGGCAGAGGGATTGCGTTGCAGATACTCAAGAATCTGCCATGCGGGTGAGTTCTGGTCCGGACTGACTGACATTAGACTTTCCCCTGCTTTTCCAGGCCGAATGCGGCGTTGAACAGGCATTTGGGACGGGCCTGCTACAACAGATTAACCCCACTGTACCACGAGAATCCTATTTTGTCAATTTACACAGTTTATATTGCGGAAATTGACAAAAACATCAGGTTGACCGCGTACTTATACCATCCACCTTCCGTTCAGTCCAAAATCAAAGCCCTCTGATCGACGCTCTTCTCCTATATGAACGGGGTGAGAAAAGAGTACAGTCCGGTCGGTTCAATGTACCGGCCGACTTTTGGAGGATCGTTCGACATCCTTATATAATCGCTGTTTGTGCGGTCGCCGCGCAGTGCGGAGTTTGCCGCCCGGATGACTACAGAGAGACCTCACGCGCTGGCATATGCATGGCCAGAAGGCCGGCAACAGATGGACCGGCCAGAAGGCGGTCTTGCGGCAACCGGGCAGGAGGATCTGACTATGGAGTTTAACGTTGCGCAATTGATGAAAGAGGCGACCGGGGCGCGCAGGGAGTTTGTCCTTGACGATGACATTGCCGACCTGGATAACGGCCTGACGCCCCTGAGCAATCTGACTGGGAAGCTGGAACTGCTGCGCATTCACAGCGGGATACTTGCGACAGGCGACTTTCGAGTTGAGTTGTCATTGCAGTGCGGACGCTGCCTTGAACCTGTATCCACATCTGCATTCGTGAAGTTTTCCGAGAGTTTTCGTCCTCTGACCGACATTCAGACTGGACGTTTTCTGTCGCCAGAAGAGTTTGAAGGACAAGCGGAAGATTTGACGGATGAAGCACTTCTGATCGACGCCCAACACATTCTCGATATTACCGAGGTTGTACGGCAGAACATCTGGCTCTCCATTCCGATCGTTGCCGCTTGCGATTACACTGACCCTGCCAGCGGCGCCCACGATCCGGATGCATGTCCGAAGTATCTGAATTTGCTGTCTGAGTCTGCACTTGCCGGTTCGCCAGACGAGCAGGCACGCTCTGAAGCCAAAGGGATCGACCCGCGTTGGGAAGCCCTGTTGTCGCTGCAAAACGAAGCCTCCAGCGATTAGATAAGGAGAACTTAAGATGGGACCGCTACCGAAACGGAAAATCAGTAAGGGGAGGCGCAACCGCCGTCGCGCCCATCACGCGCTCGGCACTCCGAGACTGGTGACCTGCGCGCAGTGCGGCGAGAAGACGCTACCGCACCGGGTCTGCCCGCATTGCGGCTCATACATGGGCCGAATGCAGATCCTGGACATGGACGCCGAAGAAGCCTGAGTCAAATGAGTTTGCCGATTTCGTACGTTCGAGATTCGAGTCCGCTGATATACCTGTTTCCCGGACAAGGCAGCCAGCACGTAGGCATGGCAAAGGAGCTGGCCGAGGCATATCCGGCTGCACGGGCCTTGTTCACAGAAGCGGACGAAGTCCTTGGTGCGGCCATCAGCAGGATTTGCTTTGAGGGGCCGGAGGGTCTGCTGACCGATACGATCAACGCCCAGCCAGCCCTGTTCGCGGCGAGTATGGCGGCACTCTGCGCCATGCAGGCAGAGATGGGTAGCCTGCCGCGACCGGCATTTTTCGCCGGCCACTCGATGGGCGAGTACTCGGCCCTGGCCGCGGCCGGCTGCATTGGCTTCGCCGACGGGCTGCTCCTTGTGCGTGAGCGGGGCCGCCTGATGAAGGAGGCCGGCGCCAAGCAGCCGGGGCGAATGGTCGCAGTGATCGGTCTGAAGGAAGACGTAGTTGCCCAGATTTGCGCGGAGGCGGCGGCAGCAAACAGCGGCGTCTCCCAGATTGCAAACGACAACTGTCCCGGGCAGATCGTAATCTCAGGAGACGAGAGCAGCGTCGCCGCCGCGATGCCGGAGTTGGAAAAAGCCGGGGCAAGAAGGGTCGTTCCGCTGGCGGTAAGTATAGCCGCCCACAGCCCACTGATGGAGCCGGCGGCGGCGCAGCTGAAGGCTCGGATCGATGCAATTGACTTGAAAGAACCTCTCTCTCCCGTCATCGGCAATACCAGCGGGCTCCCTCTTGACAACGCCGCAGCCATCTGCCAGGAGCTGAATGCGCAGCTGACCGGCAGTGTCAGGTGGACAGATTCAATGAAGCATGCAGTAGACAGCGGCGTCGGGACAGCTGTAGAGATTGGTCCCGGTTCAGTGCTGACCGGACTGATGAAGCGCATTCAGCGTAAGGGTAAGAGAGTGAATGTGTCGGATGCGGCCGAAGTCCGGAGCTTTGCCGGGGCGTTCGGTTGAGCCCGGAAGACCGGCGCAAATTGACACAGGGGAGCTGTCCGGGCTCCTCCTGAGCGCAATCCTGTAGCAACTTTTTCGCCCGGTAGTCTATCCTTTTCCAGAGAGAGATTTCCGTTCTTCATTTTCGGCGTCCTGTAGTAGAATAGCCACACGTTCGCCACCGCACCAAGGATTTCCATGGACTTTACAGGCAAGATTGCGCTGGTTACAGGCAGTAGCAGCGGAATCGGAGCGGCCATTGCAAAGGAACTGGCTGCCGGAGGCGCGCGCGTCGCTCTGAACTATCGCGGCAATCAGGCGGGCGCCGACACGACGGCGGACGCCATCCGTGAAGCCGGCGGCGATTGCGCTGTTTTTCAGGCTGACGTGGGCTGTTTTGACGGGGCCTCCGAGCTGGTTAAGGAAGTCGAAAAGGAGTTGGGCAGAGTCCACATCCTGGTCAATAATGCAGGTACGACCCGTGATGGGCTGATGATGAGCATGAAGGAGGATGGCTGGCGTGCGGTGATCGGCACCAACCTGGACAGCATCTTTAATGTAACCAGGGCCGCCCTGCGGGGAATGATCCGGCAGCGTTGGGGGCGCATCATCAATATATCCAGTATCGTCGGACTGGCGGGTCAGGCAGGTCAGACGAATTACGCGGCCAGTAAGGCTGGGATGATAGGCCTCTCCAAGAGCCTTGCCCGAGAAGTGGGAAGCCGCGGCATAACCGTGAATGTGGTGGCGCCGGGCTTTGTGCCCACGGCGCTGACGGATGTAATCAACGACGACCAAAAAGAAGAGACCATAGCCCGCACTCCGCTGGGGCGGTTCGGCGACCCGGAAGAGATTGCCTGGGCTGTTGCATTTCTAGCGAGCGAACGGGCAGGATTTATCACGGGGCAGGTCCTGTCTGTAGACGGCGGCCTCGTGATGATGTGATTGATTTCGAGTCGGGACTCACGGGACAATGATAGACCAAACGCAGCAACTCATGGAGCTACCTGTGGCAGCCGATTCAGCGAATGTGAGTGAGGCCAATTCCACAGGAGCAGGCGGCATCGCGACCTCGCTGCCAAGTTCAGGAGCGCACAGGACCGAATATAGTCGCGCAGCGGTCGAAACGAAGGGGCCCGACCAGACCAGCACGGATGGCGGCAACGTCATTGCCCATCCGGCCGAACGTAGACGCGCTCGCCGCACGGCATTACAGGTGCTTTATGAGGTCGACTGCACGGACCATCGTCCGGGCATCGCCCTGGACCATCGCCAGGCTGAGGAACAGTACGCCAACGAAACACTTGCTTTTCTATACTGGCTGGTGAGCGGAGCCATCCGTTACAAGGCTGACCTTGATTCGTTGATCGGCCGCTACGCGCCGGAGTGGCCGGTAGGCAAACTGGCGATCGTCGATCGCAACGTACTGCGTCTTTCCCTTTTTGAGCTTTCGAGTCCTGATGCTGATGCGCCGCCCAAGGTTGTTATCAATGAAGCGGTGGAACTGGCCAAAACGTTCGGCAGCGACAGCAGTTCGCGTTTTGTCAATGGTGTCCTTGGCACCGCGCTTCGAGAGATCTCCCTGCCATCCGAGTACAGACAAGTGAGCCGGTAAATTCTGGCATGAACAGCATCTTCGGCATTGGCGTCCTCGAATTTATCTTCATATTGATCTTCGCCCTGATTTTTCTTGGCCCGGAAAGGCTGCCAAAGGTAACCAAAGACGTTCTCTTTTTCATTCGCCGGTTGCAAAGGCTTTCGGGCGATCTGACGCGCCAGGTCAACGAAGAAATTGGAGACCTGCGCGAACTTGACCCCAGTTACCATATGAAGCAACTGATGGACGACGAGGAGGAAGAAGGGGAAGAGGAAAAATCGATAGGCCAGGGAGACAGCCAGAAGTCGACGGCTGGGACGAAACAGACCTCTGCGCCTTCTCAACCCGCCCAGGCCGCCGCTGCAGCGGCGGCTTCCTCCGACGAAGAGACACCTGAACAAAAGTCTCCCGCGCAGCCGGCGCTCTCCGACCTGAATGCGGCTGCATCTACCAACGGGCGGCAACAGAGCGGCGGAAACAGCGACGGTAACGTCAAGACGACAGGAACGGCAATTCCATCGGCGCCGAAAGCCAGTTCCGCCAAGGTGACGACCCGAAATCCGGCAATCGGCGCAACCCCCAAACGGACTGGCAGTACGCAAAAGCGAGGCGTAAAGACCCTGTCGGACCTGCGAAAGCAACAGCGGGCGAAGAGACAGACCAATTCCAGTAGCGCCGATTCGTCTTACTTGGATGAACGCAACAAACGCGCACAGCGGCGAGCCGAGAGCCGGCGCCAGGCGGTGGCTGCGCAGAAAGATGAACGGCAAGAGGCCTCTGAGCTTGACGACGCCGCGACAGCTTCAGTTGACACTGGGGCCGGTGAAGAATCCGTTGCAGCTGCCGGGATGGGCGGCAACGGAGAAGGCGCCGCGAAAGGCGGTGCTGATACCGAGATCCTCGATAAGGAGGGCGGCGGAGAGTCCATCGAAGGTGCGGTCGCCGCGTTGGCGGAGGATGCGGAAGGCGACGGTAACGAGGAGACGCAGTTGTGACACAACAGGCTCCTCCTCTGGATTCTGACCCTCTGGAAACCGATCCCTTTGATGGCAGTCGCATGGGGCTGCTGGATCATCTGGCGGAGTTGCGCAACCGGATGATCTGGATCGTTGGCGCTTTGTTGTTCGGCATCGTCGCCAGCATCGCCTTCGTGGAACCGGTCATTGCGTTCATAACCAGCCCTGTCGAAGAGAAGCTGATCGCAATTGGTCCCACGGATACGATCTTTGTGTTCTTCAAGGTCATGTTCGTGATGGGCGTGATCGTTGCCATGCCGGTGTTGGTTTACCAGATCGTTGCATTCATAGCACCAGGGCTTTACCCCCACGAAAAACGCGGTTTATTCCTGCTCTTGCCGGGGGTGATGGTTCTTTTCTTCGGCGGCGCCGCCTTTGCCAACTTTGTTATGTTGCCGGTGGCGGTCAACTTCTTGCAAAATTTCCTCGGGGATGTAATCGATCAGGAGTGGACGGTCGACCGCTACGTCGGGTTTTTCACGCGCATCGTCTTCTGGATCGGTGTTGCCTTTGAGACGCCTCTCGTGATCGCCTTTCTCGCACGCATCGGTCTGGTAAGCGGCCGGCGCCTGCTGGGGATGTGGCGGCAGGCAATTGTGATCATCTCGGTTGTCGCGGCGATGATTACGCCCACCATCGATCCAATCAACATGACCATCGTCATGTTGCCGCTTATCAGCCTCTTTTTCCTGGGAGTCGGACTGGCATTCCTGCTGTACAAGCCGCGGGCGCCGCGCAGTTTCGATGAGATGGACTGGGGCGACGATGAGGAATGATAGGGAACTGCTTATCGCCCGGAAGCAGGAGGTCCTGCGCGAGTTGACAAGAGCGCGGCGGCAGTTGGATGGCATTCGCTATGGCGATAGTCCCCATCAACGGAGCCGGCGGCAGCAGTTGGAGAGTGAAGTCGAAATGCTGATGGCGGAAGAGTACCGGCTGCGCATCGAGATCGACCGGGCGAAGTAGAGAAACGCAGGCCAAATCCGGGAATGATCGACGCCTTCAAATATACTTTCGGGGCAGGCATAAGAATGTGGCCTGCCCCGATTCATTCGTAGGTGGAATCGTGGTCTGACGGCCAGCAGTCCAGCGAAGTATAGGGGGCATCTTGCAGGAACGGTTCGACGCATTTGTCACGGCCGGGTACGACCCCGAAAAACAGGATCGAGTCAGCGCGGCGGCCGGCGTCGCGCACAAGTCTCTTGTGCCGCTGGTAGAAATGCCGATGGCGTGGCATGTCGTACGGGCCCTGGCGGAGAGCGATCGTATAGGTGAAGTCGTTGTTGTCGGCTTGGAGCCCGGCGAGATTGACTTCGGCGTTCCGGTGCATCATGTGCCGAATCAGCCCAACCTCTGGGCCAGCCAGAATGCCGGGCTGCGCAAACTTCGAGATTTGAATCCGGACGACCGCTACGTAATCGCTCTGTCCGCAGATATCGCGCTCCTGACGGGACGGATCGTCGACAGCTTTATTGAAGCCTGCGAACCGTTCGAGCATGACGTCTATTGGGGCATCGTTCGAAAAGAGGTGATGCTGACCGCGTTCCCGGACAGCAGACGCACCTATCTGCCTCTGCGGGAGGGCTCGTTTTGCAGCAGCGATCTGTACCTGGGGCGGCTGTCTGCCGGTTTCCATATCCAGGAGCGTATTCGGTACTTCATCGAAAACCGCAAGAATGTCCTCGCGCTGGTGTGGAAGTTAGGACTATCTACGATGGTCAAGTTCTTGCTGCGCCGCCTATCGATTCCGGACATTCTCGACGTCGCCTACCGGATCGCGGGTGTTCGCGGAGGTCCCGTCGTATTGCCGCTTGCGGAGGCAGGAATGGATGTCGACAAGCCGGAGCAGCTTGTCCAGGTTCGTGAGTACTTGCAGAGGCATCCTGACCACCCTGCCAATACCCGCTCGCAAGGGCGGACAGCGCCCGGAGAGGTCTGAGATTGCGAAGGCTGTTGGCACTCCTTTGCGGCCTGGATGAGCATTTAACTGCCCGCACAGCTCTGAGCGAAGAGCAGTTGACGAGGCGCCACCCTCTTTTCTGGCTGGCGCATGTCGGCGCGCATTTGGGCGACTCGATTGTTTGGCTGCTGGTGACGCTATTTCTGTGGCGGCAATCCAGGGGCGGCCGACAGACACAGAGCAGTGTGGTCGGTTGGACACTGTCGTTCGCGGGCAGTGTACTGGGGACCTTGCTGGTAAAGCAGGCGGTGCGGCGTCCGAGGCCAGGCAGCGGACAGTTTCTCTATGGCGGAGGGCCCGACGCGCACAGCTTTCCAAGCGGTCACGGCGCCCGTTGCGGGGTCATATTGACATGGGCCACAGCCTTCTGGCCAGGCGCAGGGAAACTTGCTCCCTTGCTGGTCCTTTGGATTGGATGGGCTCGGGTCGCGTTGAACATTCACTACATAGGGGACGTCGTTGCCGGGCTTGTATTGGGCGCCGGGCTCTCTCGCATTATACGCAAGCGCGCCATGGCCCGTCGCGCAGGCTGACACCCGCCGCTCAGGCGCCTTCCGAACCCGGTACGCCTTTCATCGCTGTTAGCGCTGCTCGATTGCGTACTCGTAAATGGCATCCTCGGTTGTCACCGGCGTCAGGCCGCTGATAGCCAGCACAACCTCGCTGCGCCTGTCCAATCCATCCAAGTCGATGCGGACGCTCCCGTTCTCGTCTACCGGGGCCCGTTCGAAGCTGGCCAGCGCCCCATCGTGGAACACCATGATTTGCACCAGCCACTCCTGGGGGAGGCGGTTGTCGGTCAGTACCCAGCCCTCGCTCTCCCAACCGCCCCCTCCGTCCTGCCAGTTGGTCGCGTACCCTATCGCCGGGATTTCGACTTCGTCGATAAACCAGCCGGGCGCGTTCACTGCATCGTCGGTGACATACTCAAAGCGCAACCAGACCTCTTCGCCGGCGTAGGCCCGCAGGTCAAATGACTCCCGAACCCAGCCAGGCGTTGCCTCGCGGCGCGAAGCCGCGCTCCGAGCGGTGTATGCGTGGCCGAAACTGTTGCCGCTCGGGTTGTCGGTTGTCGTGCGCTGGCCTGGCAGGACGTCCCACTTGCGGCCATCGCGGCTGGCCAGAACATAGCCGTAATCGTAATCTTCTTCTATGTCATACCACATGCGCACGTTCATATTCAGCTCCGTGCCGGCTGCGACGTCCGTAAAGTCAAACGCTCGCGTCAGACGCGTATCGGAATCGTCGGCCCGGTTGCTCCACCAGGCGCGGTTGCCGCGGAACTGGTCGACGTCGGCGAACCGCGTAACTGTACTGCCCTGGAAAACAACCGTTGCGCCGCCGCGTCCGCGTAGAGAGATATAATCTACGCCAAAGTTATGCACGGAACCACTCTGTGCCTTGCGGGGCAACCGACTGACCGACTCGGCCAGGGCGGGCTCCGGCGCGGTTGATTCCTGGTAGCCGTAGATTCCGTGCCGGGCGAGAGTTTCGAAATCGCCGACATAGTTGGCGATGACCCAGTCGGCGAATACGTCTTCAAATGTCAGGTCCAGACCTGCCTCCCGCAATGCATTGTCGAATCCGCGGCTGCCGTTTGCGCCATCGGATACAACGGCCCGCGTCATCTCCTCGCCGAAGCGCTGCAGGAAGTAGGCCATGAACAGGTAGGCGCTGCCGTAGTGCCGTCCATTGTCACCTGGGTCAATGCTCCAGGTGTTGAGTTGCGTGTCCGGGTTCTCGGCAAAGACGAGCGCAAAAACCATATCAGGGGGGTAACCGGCAATTTCCTGCGCCAGCTCGCTCAACCCCTCATTGACCCAAGTCTCTTCATTGCGATCGTTGTGCCAGTGGACCATGTGCTGAAATTCATGGGCCAGCACCGTTTCGTAGACTTCATAGTCATGGATATGCTGCAGCCAGTCGAGGCTGATCGAGAACATTTCCTTCTGATTCGAAAAGGGATTGGCCAGTGAACTGACGGCGTTGGCCCCACTGAAGTATCCGGCGACTCCCCGTCCCAGATTCTTCGCATGGAGGATGTGAAGACGTGGATCCCCGTCGATTCCCGGGTTCGGCTCTGTGCCGAAAAAGGCGCGTACCTGCGGATAGATCCTTTGTGCAAACCGGTCTGCGGATGCAGCCATTGTATCCGGATCGAGATCGTGGCCGCGTTCGACCCAGACGTAGACGACCTCATTCTTGTAGAGCAGCTCAACTTCTACTTGAAAATGGTCATTAGTGTCAACATTCGCTGCCCAAAATAGAGTCCGATCACCCACGGCATATTCGGGCGCCTGTTCTGACTTCGGTATGGAATCAACGTCCGGGCGCAGGCGCAGCGCCAGATCCCGCAGATCACGCGTTGGGACGAACACAGGTCTTCGCGCCTGAGAATCACGAGCGAGAGAAATGGGCTGTGGTGCCGCAGTTGTGCCGGTCCCTTCTGCGGAGGTCTCTGCTGGAGAAGATGCCGGGGACGGATCCGAGGTTTCCTGTCCCTGCACGCTGACTTGCACAGGGCGGTCGGCGCCGCCGACTGCCTGCGAAAGGAGATTGGCGAGGGGGGCGCAACCGCTCAGGCTCATTGCGCCGGCGGCGAGGACCGCGACGATAGCTGAGAGCAGGAACTGCTTTCCGCCTCTGTCCGTCATGGTCCAAGGACCCGATGTTCCAGTCCCGGGGCGATGGTCCGCTCAGTAGCCTCCCAACTGATGGGCTGCGGCCGCGGCGCCTCAAAGTTGCGGAAGACGCGGCCCAGGAGCCCCACGGCAACGCCGACGTAAATGATGCTCCCGAGGAACCAGATGATGCCTCCACTGACCATCTGATCCTGTATCGTCGTCAACTCGGGAACGGGCAGGCGGCCGGCATAGTAACTGTAGGCGGGCGTATTGCGGAACGCCAATGTCACGCCGGTTACCATGTTTGGAACCTCCCCCCCGATGATGACATACAGAAACGCGATGCCCGGATGCATCGCCCGCCGCAAACGCAGACCTGTTCCCAGTGGATGCCACCAGAAAAGCATATATGTGATCCAGACGCCCCACAGGCCAAGTCGGTAGACGGAAGGATGGTCCAGCAGCCAGTTGGCGATGCCCGGCTCATGCCAGAGCAGGAAGACACTGAAGGCCAACAGCCAGACAATAAGCGGGTGAGTCAGCCTGCGAACTATAACTCCGGACATCGTGGACTTTTTCAGCCTTCTCACGATCCAGCGTCTTGCGGGAGCCGGCAGCCCGCGCAGGATGACGTGGGCCGGGCAGGCCAACCACAGGAGGGGCGGCGCCAGTAGCCCGATGAGGATCTGTTGACCGGCCCTGCCGATTAGCAGCTCCTGTTGAAGCGCAACCAGAGGGGAATGAAAGGCTAAAGCCAGCGCGGCTGTCCCCGCGCAGTAACTGATCAGACGACCATTCGTTGCCAGAGGATAACTGTTGCGTCTCAACCGCAGCCAGCCAGCTGTGTAAGCCAGAAAGATGGTCAGCAGAACAGCGGCTGAACCGGGGTAAAACTCCCAGACGGTCAGAAGCTCCTTTATTGAGACATTCATGGAAGCAAGCATAGTCGCAGGAGGACATATTGCCAAACTGAAGTCCGTGAGCCGGCAGGATGGGCCCAAAAACCGGGTTCAAGCGCCGGCCTGTTTTGCGAAGAAGGGAAAGCAAGTGGCAGGATGGCGGCTGTACGGCGAACGCGCCGGGCAGCCGGCCAACTGCATACGCGGAGGGACGCAGGTCAATGTCCGAAGAGAAGGAAACTGTTTACCGGAAGATGCTTCTCGTCGTCCGGGAGATCCCGCTGGGGCGGGTCGCGACCTACGGCCAGATCGCCTGGATTGCGGGGGCGGCGTCGCCGCGCATGGCTGGCTACGCGCTGGGCGGGTTGCCCGCGGACACTGACGTACCATGGCAGCGGGTCGTCAACAGCAAGGGAGGCATCAGCCCCCGTGGAGATCCCATGGCGACGGATCGCCAGCGCCAAATGCTTGTGGAAGAAGGCATCCTCTTCCAGGCAGATGGACGCATTGACCTGGACCGCTTCGGCTGGGATGGCCCCGATCCGGAGTGGCTGGAAGCGAACGACTTTACACTTCTGCCCTGGCGCCCTCGCAGTTGAGCCGCCGCTCTGTTCTGAAATCACGTAACTGACTTCAGACCGACTGATGCCATAAGCGCAGCCAGGCCGCGTCTATGCGCCCTCCGCTTCCTCCTGCGCCTGCCAGCCGAGGCGATTGTGCAACAACCCCCTGGCGGCAACCTTCAAGTCTGCATCGGCGAACCCGCCGGTCAGCGCGAAGACGGCGCCGTAACCCGCCAGACCGGGCAGGATCGCAAGCCAGTCATTCACCCCCGCTGCGGAAAAGCCGTAGAGGATGACTCCCATCGCAACGGCAGAGACCAGCGGCCGCCAGATCAAATCCGGCCATGCGACGGCCCCAACCTTGCGGTGGACACGGTGAGCAAAAAGGAGCAGCAGACAGACTTCGCTCATGATCGTAACGACCGCCGCGCCGATGAAACTGAGTAATGGGATGAGCAGCAGATTGCCGGCCAGATTGAATGCGACGCCAAAGGCAAAGGCCTTCGTCAGATAGCGCTGCTGGTCGGCGGCGATGAGTACGTACTGGGTTACGCTGTTGACGAAGCCGACGGGGATGCTCCAGATGATCACCTGCAACGCCAGGACGGAGCCGCTCACGGCGCTCAGCGCGCCGCAATCAATCCTCCAAAATGCCTCACCGAACAGCTGGCAAACGCGGGCCGAAACTACGGCGACTTCACCGGACCCCGCGGCGAATTCGACACCTCCAAGGAGATAGATGAGAGGCTGTGCCAGGAGCGTTACTGTCACGGCCAGCGGGAGGCTGACGATCAACAGGAGCCGCACACTTAGCGTGTACGAACGAAGCAGCGCCGCGCCTTCCTGCCTCGCCAGGCGGCTCATGAGAGGAAAAACGGCCAGTGTGAAGGTGCTGGGAATGATGTTCAGCCCGTCAAGATATTTTAGGGCGACGCTGTAGAGCCCTACGCTGGCCGCCCCGACGAGGGGCCGCAGGATCCAGATGTCGATGCGCCAGAAGACCGTGGCCAGGAGATGGTTGATCATGAGCGGGCCGCTGGTTGCCAGCATCGACTTCTGCAGAGCCCAGTCCCATTTCCATTGCGGCTTGAACAGAGTTGAGCGAACGAGCCAGTTCAGCCAGATAAGCTGGACAAGGTTTACGACCAGCGCCACCCAGGCCAGGCCGACGATTCGCCAGCCGAGCAAGAGGACAAGCGCTCCCAGGGCCACCTGCAGCAGTGCCGTCGCGATGCCGAGGCCGGCGGGGTACTCCATCTTTTCGAACGCGTTGAACAGGCTGCTGAAAGCGTCTGACCAGTTGGCCACTAACATGACCAACGCAAATACGGCGACGGCCTGCAGTTCTACGGTGCCTATGGGAGCTGCCGCTTGCCGCGTCAGTTCAGTTCCGGCCCAGCCTGTCGTCATCTCCAGGAATGAAGCCCACAGTCCGGCCAGAAAGCTGCCGCCGCCTGCCGCGCCCAATGAGGATGTGAAACGGGAGCCGCCGACTGCCGCGCCCATGAGCACAATGCTGACCGCCCATAAGAGCGTGCGCAGCGACAGGACGTTAGTCAGATAAAGGCTGGACTTGCTCTTGTCCGCTGCAACCTCGCGGGTGACCAGCGTGCCGAGGCCGTAACGGCTCAGTATTTCAAATATGCCGTATACGGCAATGACCCAGGCGTACTGACCGGTCCCCTCCGGCCCCAGTATGCGCACGTACAACATTGCAAAGGCGAAGTAGATTACCCTGTTGGCCAGATTGAGGCCCATCGGCACGACCGAATTCTTGGCGACCGTACGGGCTTCGCCGGCCGTTGCTTCCGGCCGGTAAAACCGCCCCCACGCCCACCACAACAGAAGCAGCAGGCTCAGCATCGTTGCCAGAAAACTGATGTAGAGGCCCAGCTTGAAGCTCATGGGGCTGTAGGTGAAACGGACCGTCCACTGGCCGCTTTCGGGCAGATAGACGGTACGAAAAGCCGAGTTAGCCCGCTGGATGGTCAACTCTTCTTCGTCGTTCTCACTGCCGCCGAAGGGCCTCACGTACGCTTTCCAACCGGAAAAGTATGCGTCGGTCAGCACGAGCCAGCCTCTGTCGCTCAGATTGACGTCGACGAAAACGGTGTTGGCCGTGTAGCGGCTGATCGACGTATGTGCCGTTTCGGGGCTGGACGGGATGAGAGCGTCTTCCGCCGACGGCGCTTCCTCTATGAAAACCGTCCGGCGGAGGTCGGCGTCCAGGAGTGGCTGCTCTTCAGAGGGCAGGACAACGGCCTGGGTTGCAATGTAAGCGCGGGGGAAGACCTCCAGGTTTTCGTATACGCGCAGCGCGTCCTGTTCATGTACCTTCTGCCACGTGTCCGAATTGGGGACCACCAGCTCCGAAAGGAGATACTTGACGCCCAGCAGGTCCAGCAACGGATTTTCCAGTGCCGCGAAAGGGTTGTGCCCGTTGGCGGAGTTGCTTGCTGCGTAGATCGGAGCGATGCGGTTATAGAGAAGCTCCCCGCTCTGGTCCGCGACGCGATTCATCAGGTCAACATACTGTTTAGGGATGATCGAGTCGTAGCCGCGAATATCCTGCCATCCGTAATACATGCCGACATTGGCGTTGAATGTCTTGCTGCCGGGGGGATCGAAGGTCGTAAAGCGGAAGGGAGCGTATTGGATATCGCTGCCCAAACCTGCTTTCTCTCTCTGATTGATATACTGCACCACCGGCGGCACGTTTCTCAACGGTGAGAGAGACGGTTCTGCGGCTGGATTGAAGGAACCGTGGACGGCGAAGAGATCGAGAGCGAGAAGAGCGGCGAAGGCATAGGGAAGTGCCCTGACTGAGAATCCTCTGCTCGTTGGCCTGCGGCGCATTCCGGCGGATGTTTCAGCGCCTGCGGCGTCGTTTCGAGCCGTTCGTGTAAGTCGCGACAGGAGCAGCCCGCCCACCAGGGCAAAAACGCCGAAGCGGGCCAGCCCGAGGCTCTGATAGCCCCAGAACATGCGCCCATCGGCAAATGCCCCCTGCGCCAGGTCGGACGACTCCACGACCCGCTGCGCGAGCGTCACGAAGGGTCCGGGAACGAAAAAGCTGACGGCGACCGCCGCAAGCGCGGCGAGACCCGCGGCGCATGAAGAAAGCGCGAGAAAGCCGGTGAACCACTTCAATCTTGTCCGAATTCGTGCAATCGCAGCGGATCGGTCGTCACCGGCATACGCGCGCAACGAAAGCGCCTGCTCTAATCCGATGCCGCCCAGGACCGCCATGGCAAGAGTGAATGGAAAGACCCATCTGAAAGGGCTGTGGAGCTGATCCCAGCCGGGCAGGCCGTAAAATAGAAGAGCGTAGAGCGGCGTGCCGAATGCGAAGAGCAGGGAGACCAACGCCAATGAGGCGAAGAGCAGAGTCGGCGCGCGCAGATGCCGTTGCGCGGGCCAAGCCGTCTCCGCCTCCTCGCCGCGCGCCCGGCGCAGCGTATACGCCATTGAAACGCCGACAGCGAGTGCGGCCAGCAGCCACGTGCTGACTCCGACATAGTTGCCGCCCTCGACATAGTTCTTGATGCCCCAGAATATGGTGTCGCTGGCCTCTCCCAGCCGGTTTACCGTCGCCGGCTGCCAGCGGAGTGCCCAGAGATCGAACCAGCGGTGATGGCTTGGGTTGCCGAAGATGTCGGGAAGCAGGAATGTCAGGACGTGGCGGTCCGGCCAGGCCCATTCGACGACCTGCTGATAGGTAGCGGAGCCTTCCCGGAAGTTTCGCTGAACAAGCTCGAATAGGGGCAGCAGCTGGACTGCACCTGCTGCCAGGCCCAGGACCGGAACCAGGAGGATCCAGGCGGCGTTTTTTGCGAGCGCCTGCAGAGTGCGCCGGCCTGTGCCCTGGCGAGACGCCGCGCCGTCTGCCGGCCTGTTCGAGTTGCGTTCACCGCCGCGGCCGCCGAGCCTTCGCCAGGCGACGAGCAGCCGCACGGCCGTAAAGATGCCAGCCGTAAGCAGCGTATAGTATAGGAACTCGGGATGCCCTGCCAGGACCACCAACCCGACCGCGCACACACCTGCCACTACATAGGGGATGGGGCGAAAACCGGTTACCCCTTTCTCCTCCTGCTTCTGAATGATCTTCTCGATAATCGCCAGCAGAAGCGGCAGCCAGGAAGCGGCGGCCACGACCATTGTGAAGACGACGCTGACAACCAGGAAACCACTGAACTGAAAGGCGATGCCGCTGAACAAGGCGGCTGCGGGCCGAAGTTTCAGGACGCGGCCCAGCAGATACGCATTGACGCCGGCAATGGCCAGCTGGATCGCGGTGAACCAGCCGAAGGCGGCCTCTATCGGCAGAATGTAGAACAGCAGGCTCAAAGGGTAGGCGGCGCTTGACTGGCCCGCGGCAAAGAAGGGCGCGCCCGAAAACAGTTGCGGGTTCCAGAGCGGGAGCTCCCGTTGCTGCAATGTTCGACGCACGTGCAGCTTCCAGACCGCGTTTTCCAGGACCAGGTCGCTCAACAGCTCGTTGTGGGGCGCAATCTCCGGCTGCAGAGATCGCCAGGGCTCGAACTGATAGAGATTGTCGTAGGGCAGCAGCGTCTTGCCTGTGAAGAGAACGGGGCCGAACCAGGCAAGCGGCAGGAGAATGAGGAGGGCAAGGGCGAACAGATCGGGGCGGAATCTTCGGAGAAGATGCATTATGTTGCTAAGTCGGAGAGGCGGCATCTAACGGTGGGGAGCGGGTCTGCCGCCGGTCACGACAGGGCGGGGTTGAGTGAGAGGCGCTCTGCCTCCCGAAACACGCTTGCGGTGCCGCCACAGCAGTTCCCACACCCGCCAGATTGACTCCAGCTTGACCGACAAATTCATTTTGCTCTGGCCGACCCGGCGATCTTCAAAGTGAATGGGGAGTTCAATGACGCGGAAGCCAAGTTTTTCGCAAAGGTAGGCCATTTCGACCTGGAAAATATACCCGTTGCTCCTGATCGTTTCCAACTTGATTTCCTGCAGCGCGCTTCGCTGCCACAGCTTGAAGCCGGCAGTCATGTCGCGGACCTGGATCTTCAGGACGGTGCGGCAGTAGATGTTTGCCCACTTGCTCAAAAGACTTCGCCACCAGTTCCAATTCTCGTCCAGCGTACCCCCCGGCACGTAGCGGCTGCCAATGACGACGTCCATGTCGGTGGCGAAAACCACGCCCAGCATCTGCAGTATGTACGTCGGACAGTGGCTGAAGTCGGCATCCATCTGTACCACGAAATCTGCGCCGTCCGCAAGCGCGCGTTGAAAGCCCGCGATGTAGGCCGTGCCCAGCCCGCCCTTTTCAGAGCGATGAATCACCGCCATTCGCGTGTCGACCCGGTTGTAGCGTTGCGCCAGCTTTTCGGCGAGCGCGCCCGTGCCGTCAGGCGAATTGTCGTCAACGATCACCAGCTTCAGGTCTTTCAGCGGCAGGGAAAACAGGGAATCGACCAGCTCTTCGAGATTGTCGGATTCGTTATAGGTGGGCACTACGACGGCAAGCGCTGCTCTCCGCCAGTTGGAGGACTCCGGGTCAACTGTTCCGGCGCTGGCAAAGTCCCTCTCGTCCTCTGACCGCGAATCGTGCCGGCGGGTGGAAGTGGCCGGTTCGGATCGCAAGGGATGGTCTTGCTGCTCACCCCGGTCTTCTAAACGGTTCATCTGGCCTTTAGAGTAAATTGACTGGTTATGGCACGATTAACCTACGTATGCTGAACAGCATACTTTCGTGCTCTTTTGGAAGGCGGAAAGGACAGCGTCATTAGAACACAACTATTGTCATTCCGCCACAACATGGCTATACTGAAGGTCGAAGAAAGCATCAAGATGTCAGCATAAATGTCAGCAACTGTTTCGGCGGCCAGGGCTTGGCCGCCGAATCCTTGCTCACCTCAACTCTATCGATCCAGAACTATAGAGAGATTCATGAACAGGGGCGCATCCGCAGATGAATAACGCCGAAGGGTTTGCAAGCCGATCACGCCTTTTTCTGCTCACGCGATTGTGGTCTGGCGCCGCCGGTCGGATCAGAGCCTGCTTGACGTCTGTGTTCGTGTGCCTGGGTCTGTTCGGGCTGGCCGCGTGCGTGCCGATTCCTGCCGAAGACCCCGACCTGGTGGTCGAGCAGGCAGCGGTTGAGACCGAAGAGGAGAACGTTTTGCCGCCCGGGATAGTGCCTTTGCAACAGGGCGGAGGCGAAGGGGGGGCGCCGGAAACGGAAGAGGTTGAAGCAACGCCGGATGACGGCGTTGGACCGGCGATCCTGACGATAACGAGACCCAGGGCCAATATCCGGAGCGGCCCCAGTATCGACTTTCAGATCGTGTCCAGGGCCGTCGAAGGAGATACCTTCACGACTACGGGCCGCACCGATGGGGGCTGGTGGCGAATCTGCTGTATCGATGGAGAGGATGATGCCGAAGTTGAGGCGCCCCAAACCGCCTGGATATCTCAGATAGTGGTGACGCCTGACGAGAACGCCGAGACACTGCCCCCATTGATTCCCCTGTTCCCTGAAGACCTTGCGGCCTCCTGGAACGTTCAGTATGAGTGCGGTTCGCGGCGCTGCGCCGTCAATGAGTGCGCCGCCGTTTCCAGAACCGAGATCCACGGCAACCGCGATCTGCGCTGGCTGGAGATAAATCGAATCGTTACCTGGGAAGAGGCGTGCGGGGAAGATTCCACGTGGCCTCACCAGATTGACCGTCTCGAGGGTACGGAGCGCTATCCCAACTCCACCGGGCTCTTCTTCTTCAACTACTGGCTAGGGCCCCGCCCTGGAATCGCCAACGCGCTGTTTCACCTGGATTCGGGCGAGGAGATCGAAGTCTGGTGCAGCGAAGAACAGCAGGCGGAAGTTGCAGAGGAAAGCGGGTGGACGACCGTCTACAACGGTCTGACCTGCCACGACGTCCGCACAGGAATGCTCGTCTCCATGCAATACACCAAGCGCTGGTTTTTCACAGGCGAATTCGAAGGGGATCGATACGACCGCGCCTATTTTGGCGACTTCGAAATCTACAAGGTAAAACTGGACCAGACGAACGCGCTGCTCGCGATTGTCGATGCCAGGGTAGCCGAGTAACCGGATTAGAAAAGCCGGCGCTCGTTGCGCAACTCCGCTCTGTATTAGCTCTATATTAGGCCCGTAAATAGTAGGGCCCGGCGCCGGCCGGGCCTGACATCCTTCCACCTATAAACAGTTCGCCTTTTCAGGAAACCGGACTGAATCCCTCCCTCGTAAGGTAGTTTTCCAGTTCCAGCTTCGCCCTGTCCGCGTACGCGGCGTAACGCAGACGCTTGTTTCGCACGCGTTCCGTGAGAGGAGGCAGCAGTCCCATGTTTGCTTTCATGGGTTGAAAGTCGTCGGCCGCGGCGTTGGTGATGTAGTGGAACAGGGCGCCGGACATGGCGGCGCGCGGCAACTGCAATGGCGCTTCATCTCCCAGCAGGCGCGCCATATTTATCCCGGACAGAAGCCCCCCCAACGCGCTGCCGACATATCCTTCCGTACCGGTTATCTGCCCCGCAAAAAACAGATCGTCTCTCCCCTTGAACTGAAGCGTCGGTTCCAGGAGCGTCGGGCTGTTTATGAACGTATTGCGGTGCATCTGTCCCAGGCGCACGAACTCCGCATCCTGCAGACCGGGAATCATTCGGAGGACTTCTGCCTGTGCGCCCCACTTCACGTTTGTCTGAAAACCCACAAGATTATATAGCGTGCCGGCCACATTGTCCTGCCTGAGTTGCACCACGGCGAAGGGACGCTGCCCCGTGGCGGGATCCCGCAGCCCGACCGGGCGCATGGGCCCGAATGCCAGGGCGTCCTTGCCTCTTTGCGCCAGCGCCTCGATCGGCATACAGCCTTCGAAGTAGCGCTCAAGCTCCTTGTCCGCGCCCGAAAGCTCGAGCCGGGGCGCCGCCAGCAGCGCGTCCACAAAGGCCTCGTATTCGCTCTGATTCAGCGGGCAGTTAAGATAGTCGCCGTCGTCGGTGCCTTCGCTGCCGGCCTTGTCCCAGCGGTTGCGGCGGAACGCAATAGTCGTGTCGATGCTTTCAGAGGTGACGATCGGGGCCATGGCATCGTAAAAGTAAAGGTAAGGGCCGGTTAGGGATTGGACGGCGCGCGTCAGTGAGTCGCTTGTCAGCGGACCCGTCGCAAGAACTGTCGGCCCTTCGGGTATCGACGTGACTTCCTGGCGCAGCAGCTCGATTCGCGGGTGCGAGGCTATGCTGCCCGTAATCTCCTCTGCGAACTCATCTCTGCCGACGGCCAGGGCCTGTCCTGCGGGCAAGGCATGCTTGAACGCAGTGCGGATCACAAAGCTGCCCATATGCAGCATTTCGTTCTTGAGGATTCCCAGCGCCCGGTCGGGTAGCGTGCTGCCCATGGAGTTTGAGCAGACCAGCTCGGCCAGCCGGTCGGTCACGTGGGCGGGCGTTTGCCGCACCGGACGCATTTCAAATAGACGGACGGAAATCCCCCGTTGCGCCAGCTGCCAGGCCGCTTCCGTGCCTGCCAGCCCGCCCCCAACCACTGTAACTGTCTTGCCCATTTTTCGCTCTGGATGGATAATGTAACGCTGCCCCTTACTGCAAGCCACCTTACTTCAGCACTGTGCAAGTTTACCACCAACGCGTTAGGCGCCAAAGAAAACTGAGATGAACGTAGTCGACCTGATCACAAAGAAGCGAGACGGCGGCGAACACAGCCCCGACGAGCTGAAATTCCTGATGGAGGGAACTGTTGCAGGGACAGTCCCCGACTATCAGATGGCCGCCTGGGCAATGGCGGTCTACTTTCGAGGAATGACGCCGGCGGAGTCGACTGCCCTTACACTGGCTATGGCTGCCAGCGGAGAGACACTCGATCTGCGCGGGCTGGCACAGTCGCAAAAGCTGATCGTGGACAAGCATTCCAGCGGCGGCGTGGGAGACAAGACCACGCTGACGGTTGGCCCCATTGTGGCGGCCTGCGGGCTGCCTGTCGGCAAGATGAGCGGTCGCGGGCTCAGCTTCTCCGGGGGAACAATCGACAAGCTGGAAGGCATTCCCGGTTGGAGCGCGGACCTGACTACTGCCCGGTTCCGCCGGCAGCTGAGGGAGGTGGGACTGGTCGTGGCTGCACAGACGGCCGCGCTCGCGCCCGCGGACAGGCTGCTCTACGCATTGCGCGATGTAACCGGCACCGTGCCCAGCTTGCCGCTCATCGCCGGCAGCATTATGAGCAAGAAGCTGGCTGCCGGCGCCGACGCAATTGTCCTGGACGTAAAGTGCGGACGGGGCGCCTTCATGGAGCTGCGGCCCGAGGCCCGAGAGCTGGCCGAGCTGATGGTCTCAATCGGCAGGGGCGCGGGCCGCCGGGTTACTGCCCTGGTTACGGCGATGGATCAGCCCCTGGGACGGGCGATCGGCAACAACCTTGAAGTCAAGGAGGCGATTGATACCCTGCAGGGAGGCGGACCAGCTGATTTCCAGGAGCTGACGCAGGAAGTCGCCAGCGAAATGCTCCTGCTGGGTGACCCGGAACTCCATAGGGAACGGGAGGTTGCGGGCGTAGAGGCCGGGCGCAGCTCTGCCAGGAGCAGAGTTCAAGAGGCGATCGATTCCGGGGCGGCCTTTGACAAATTCGTTCAGTTTGTAGCGGCACAGGGAGGTGATGCGGCTGCAGTCGTAAACCCGGACCGGTTGGACACCGCCCCCGTAGTCATTGACCTGGAGTCGAAGTGCGGCGGCACTGTCAGTCGCCTTGATGCACGCGCAGTCGGACTTGCCGTAGCGGCGCTTGGCGGCGGCCGCCAACGTAAGGGTGACGCCATCGACCACCGGGTCGGCGTCGTATTGGCGGCGAAGGTGGGTGAGCAAGTCCTGGCTGGCGGCCCGCTATGTGCGGTCCACGCGGCTGACGCGGCTGCGGCTCGACTGGCGGCGGACCGGATTTTGCAGGCCTACAGTTTTCGTGATTTGCCGCAATTGGACACAGCGCAACCGGAAGAGGGGGGCGCCGCCGGAAGGGCTGCAGGCGAGGGGAATCAAGCGCGGCCGATCATACTGGACAGGATCACCAGTTGACGCCTTTCCTTTGCGCCTCGACCGCCCTGTACATGTCCAGGGTCGACGCGGCAATCGCGCCCCAGTTGTAAGAGCGAGTCACCTCCTGAAGCGCCCGCGCGCGCATGGCCTGTGCCTGAACCGGATCCGTGAAGATCTGGTCCACCGCCCAGGCTATACTCTCTGAATCATTCGCCCGCACTGTCAGACCTGTCCGCCGGTGGTCGACAACCTCGGCCAGCCCGCCGACCTCACTGGCGATGACATTGCAGCCGGCGGCCATCGCCTCGAGCGCTACGATCCCAAAAGGTTCATACAGGCTGGGAAAGACGGCTGCATCGACGCTGCGATAGAGGCAGTCCCTCGTCTCGCTGTCGACAAACCCCAACAGCTCCACGGCCTCCCTTATTCCCAGCTCGTCTACCAGCGGCTGCATCTGCTCGCTGTTTCTGCCTGCCACCAGCAGACGCACGTCGGGATGTCTCTCGAGAATCGAAGGCAGCGCCTGCAGCAACACCTGGACGCCCTTCTCCGGTGTGATGCGTCCGACATAGAACAGTAGTCTCTCGCCGTTTGGAGCGAATCTGCCTTTTAGCTCCCGAACGCGTTCGTCCGCAAAGGACGCGAATGGAGTAACGTCAACACCGTTCGGAATCAAGGTGACCTTGTCGAGGGGTACGTCGAAGAATCTGCGCAGCTCGCCGGCCATGTAAGAACTGCAGACGATGAGCCGCCAGGACTCAAAGCATACTTGCCACTCCAGCTGATTGATATTGTGGCTGGTCTCACTGGGCAAGTGTGAATGGTGTCTGCCTCTCTCTGTTGCATGGACGGTCGTAACAAGAGGAATCTTCCAGGCATGCTTCAGTTCAATGCCGGCTGATGCCGTCAACCAGTCGTGGACGTGGATCAGCGAATAGGGGACTTCCTCGTGCAGCGCCCTGGCCTTTGACACAAGGTAGCGGTTATTGTCCACAACGCTGTTGAATAGGTCCAGGGGATTGACCATGGGCGTTTCCACGCGGTGGACCGTCACGGACTTCGACAGGTCTTCAACCAGAGGAGCGTTCCCGCTGTGGGGCGTCAACAGGTCCAGGTGGAAGGGAGTCGTGACTTCATCGGGTAGGGCGAGGAAGGCCTGCACAAGCTCGGAGACATGCTTTCCTATCCCGCCTACGACATTCGGAGGGTACTCCCAGGAAATAAAGAGAAGACGCATTTGCAGTTCTGCGGTGGATACACTTTGGATAACGCGAATCGGTCCGCCGTCTCAGCGGCTTCCGCGTCAGGGGAACGGCACGATTTCCGCCAGTTCGCTTCTGCCCTCACCGTCGACGGAAAAGACTGCTATTTCTCGCGCATTCGAGCGGACAACTTCACCGGAAATCTGTTGCAAAGTCCGCCGCGTGGCATGGTAGACGGCAAAGGCTGTCGGCGCGGCGTCAGGATGCGCCGCTGCCCACTCGTTGAAATGTTCGCCGATCTCCCCCAGCGCGACGACACTGTAGATGGGGCCTGGCGCTGTCCCATCCAGCCGTTCCGACAGGAGGGCATGGAAGACCGGATCACCTGCTATGGCGGTAGTCCAGAAGGGAACTGTACGGCTTTGCAATCGCAGACGGCCCAGAAACGCCGCGCCCTCGGCGGCGCTGCCGAGCCATAGCACGCCATCGGCTTCCGCCGCGGCAGACTCGCCTTCGACTATCGTTACCGTTTTGCCGGTAGCGGAGGACATCTCCTCTTCAGAAAACTGCGGCCAGCCGGAGTCCAGCCCTGCAACCGCGATATTCTGCCCTGGCATATTGAGGATGAATGCCCTGACATACGCCCGTGCCGCTTCTGCTGTGGCCGGCGCCGTCGGCGGACGCCAGTCAACGTCCGCAGCCGCGATGATCTCAGCCACCGCAAAGACCTGCCGCGCCTGCAACGGCCCAACGACGGCCGCGACAGCATCGTCGCGCAGCAGTTTGGCGGCTGCGCGGCGGGCTTGGGCCGGGTCGGCAGACGTATCCAACGCCAGGGGCAGTGCCTCGAACTCATCCAGCGGATAGTCCGCCAGTGCAGCGCGCATGGCCGCAAGGGCTTCATATCCACTCTCTCGATGCAGCCCTTCGAAGGGAGCCAGCAACCCGATCTTCACTACGGGCCGCATGGAGGAGCAGGATATAAGAAAAAGGGAAATTGAGAGACAGAAGACGAACCGGGCCGCCGGTAGAGCGCGGCCCATATTACCACAGGCCCCGTACAGCGCGAAATTTCCAACACGCAAGGACTCTTCGCCTGAACCTGGCGCTCGATACCGGCAACTGCCCCGTGTTACGACTGTGTTGCTGCTGCTCGCGCCATACCCGGCTGCCCGATCAGGGCTGATAGCCATAGATTGACAGATTCTGCAGATGCTCTGCATGTGTTTGGGCGAAGACATGACGCCCTTCTTCACCGGTGGCAAGGAAGAAGCAGTAAGTCGTCTGACTTGGATTCCTGGTTGCCTCAATGGCTCGCAGACCCGGACTGGAGATCGGGCCTGGCGGCAGCCCTGGATGCAGGTAAGTATTGTAGAGGCTTTCCACCTGGGCGTACTCTTCAATCGTCTGCGGCTTCCACCACCAGTCGCCTGTCGTGCCTTTGGCGTACTGCACAGTCGGGTCGGCCTGCAGATACCTTCCTCCGACGTCACGACAGCTATTGTTTAGACGATTGATGTAAACGCTGGCAATCAGGGGCCGTTCGTCATCCTGGACGGCCTCCCTCTCCACGACCGAAGCCAGCGTAATCAGTTCATGCCCGCTTATCCCGCTGTTTCCCCCGCTCAGACCATCTGCGCCAATCCGGTTTCCGAAGTTTTCCAGCATGGAGGCCAGAATGATCTCCGGCCCGCTGGCATTGACGGGAAAACGGTAGGTATCGGGGAAAAGATAGCCTTCCAGTGAAGCGCCGGCAGGGAGATTCTCCAGGAACGGGTAGTCTGCTACCAGGTCCAGGCTGTGGGGCTGGCGTACCGCGGTCAGGAATCGTTCGCTGTCGATCACGAAGTTCTCAGCCAGCCGCTCAGCGATCTCTTCCGCACGAAAGCCTTCGGGAATCGTTACAGGTACCTCTTCAAAGCGGGCCTGCTGAAGTTCATTGGCGATCTCCGGCACTGTCATCGACTCGGCAAGCATGAAGTGGCCGGCCTCGATATTCCTTTCCAGCCCTTCCACGCGCAGATACAGGTTGAAAAGGTCCGCGTCGCGAATGAAGCCGGCTGCCGCGAGTCGTGCCGCTATATAGCGGGCCGGCTCACCCGGGTTGATCGCAAATGGCCGCGGTCGTGGGTCGTCGCTGGCGGGAATGACCAGCTGTTCTTCCCGGTACCGCAGCATTAACGCCAGTATATAGGCCTCAATGTTTTCCGGCGTAAGCGCATCCTCGCCTTCATCCGGATCTATCAACGCATCTGACTGCCGCTCCACCGCCAGGAACTGTTCCGTCAGGTGGGCGCGCAACACGCTGCCGGCCCCCCACAATACCAGGAGGACCAGTATCAGGAAGGATGCCCGGATCAGATTCAGGAGCAGCGGCTCCTTTTGCGCCTCTCTGCTGAATCGCTGAGTAATGATTTCCCTCGGCTCAGTAGGGCTGCCAAATCGTGGGGCCTGCGGGGCCCTGCTTCGCATCTGTGCGGCAACCCGACAATTGTAACACCGGGCTGACCCAAGACCAACGCGCGCGACAGTGCGCCTTCGACGCCTGCTTTGTTCCGTTCACCATTCTTTGATATTCTAGGGCTATGGACAGCACATATCTCTGGCATCTGACAGCCGCTGGCCTGGCCTTCCTCCTGCCAGCCGGAATAATGCTTGTTGCCGCTTCCGGCATGACTGCACAGCGGGCGTGGGATGCCGCATTGGGCGGGCTCGCGGCCTTCTGTCTGGCGGGGTTGGGCTATTGGGCGGCCGGCTTTGCATTTCAGTTCGGGAGCGTCGGTTTTCTCTATACCGACCACCCTGAGCTGTCTGCACTGCTGAGGGGATGGAGCCCGCTTCCCGAAGGTTGGGGCATTGGCTGGATCGCGGCGGGCCTGGACGGGTGGTTCTTGACCGGCCCGGCGGCGACGCCTGCCGCGATGGGGCTTTTCCTGGCGCACGTGCCCTGGTCCATGACCGCTGCCTTGCTCCCTGTCCTGGCTCTGCGAGGGCGGGCGCCTGCCCTGGCTACGTTGATTCTTGCCCTGACGGTGGGCGCGGTCGTCTATCCGCTGGCCGGCAATTGGGTGCAGGGAGGGGGCTGGCTGGCCGCGCTGGGGACCAACGTCGGTTTGGGACACGGGTTGGTCGATTTCGGGGGCGGAGGCACAGTCTTTCTTGTATCTGCATTCGCGTCTCTGGCCGCGCTGCTGGTATGGCAGCCGCGCAGGAACTCCCGGATGACCGCGGCCGGCTCCGAGCTGCCTTCCGTCCACCTGCCCCTGCTCGCGGTCGCCGGCTCCCTGTTCGTGATGGGAGGTGTGCTGGCATGGGTATGGGCAAGCCCCGTTCAACAGCCTGGGACGACCCCTTTCACTGCTATGCGAACCGCTGTCAACGGCCTGCTGTACGCTGCCGGAGGTGTAACAATCCCTTTGCTGTACACCTGGTTCGTGACCGGCGAGAGCGATCCGGGGATGAGCGCACGCGGACTTGTGGCCGGTGTCATCGCCGGACTGGCTGCCGGGCCTTTTCCAGGCCACGCCGGCGCGCTGCTGACCGGGCTGCTTGCCGGAGGCAGCGTGCCATTTGTGACCTTCGCCCTCCAAAGAGTTTTTCGCCTTGACGACGGTGCCGGCATCTTTGCCGCGGCGGGCATTCCCGCTGCGATCGGACTGTTGAGCGTTGGCATTTTCGCCGACGGCGCGGCTGGGGCCGGGTGGCAGCAGGTCGGCGCCGGCAGTTACCTGGGCGTCTCCGGGCAGGGAGTCACCGGTCTGCTGGCTGCCCCGGGCTTTCGGAGTGACTTTCTCGGTCAGATCCAGGCCCAGATCATTGGTATCGCAGGATTGGGGCTTTGGGGATTCGTGAGCGGCAGCGCCGTTTGCGTACCCTTGGGTCTGTTCCTTTACGGCGTCGAAAGGGCCGTCCGGCGTGATGAAAATGTAACGCAACGCGACCCAACCCGCAGCGTAGAGCAGTACCGGGCCGAGCGTATGCGAGAGGCGCGCGAAGAGGCAAAGTTCTCGCAGGAGATGGCCGCGCCGGCCGCGGCAGAGATGCCCGCGGAAGAACCCCGCTTTCGGTAGGAAGGTTACGGTCCGTCAGTCAACGCGCAGGTTGCCAGGTTGAAATACTGTGGACCGCTCCGGCCCAGCACGCTGCGAATAAAATGCAGTTCCCCGACCCGCCAGTCAGTTCCGGTTTGAAATAGATCATCTTCGGCATAGCGGCGCAGCTGATCGGAGGTCGCGCGCAGCGCGGGCCGCGGCGCATTGCGAACGGTGCGCGCCAGCGTTATGTGGGGCGAAAAACTGTTTCGCTCCGGCGGAAATCCGGCCCTCCTGGCCAGGGACTCTACCTCAGCCTGCAGCGCCCCAAGCGCATCCGATTCACTTCTTATTCCCACCCACAGAACGCGCAGGTTGGACCATGACCGGAAACAGCCAAGGTGGGACAGCGCCAGTGTGAACGGCGCATGTCTGGCCGCAATGTTTGCCAGTTCATTCTGCAAAAGAAGGCGCCGGCTCTCTTCGGTCTCGCCCAGGAAGCGCAAAGTGAGATGCAGATTATCGGGGTTCGTCCATCGCAGAATGGACGGCTGTTCACGCAATGCCGGAAGCTCTCGCAAGCGGTCTTGCTCCGCCCGCGCCATCTTCTTCACATTGTGGGGAATCTCTATCGCGACAAAGGTACGCACAGCGGTTGCCGACCTCCTGCGGTCGGGAAAGGCGAGCGGCCGCCTAGCGCAGCAACTCCTGCAAATCCGCGGCAAGGCTCTCGGACGTCACGTCTGCGCTGAACAGGGCGCGCCAGTTCCCCTCTCTGTCGATGAGAAAGATGCGCGAGGTATGGTCGAGCAGATAGTATTCGTCGTCAAGGCTGTTGCCTTCGGCGGCGCCGGTGTACAGCCCGTAGGCCCGTTTGAGGGCTTCCAGCTCGGAATCCTCAATGCGAACGCCGAAGAACCGCGGATCAAAGGCGTGGATATATGGCTCGAGGCGTGCCAGGGAGTCGCGTTGTGGGTCCACGGAGACAAAAACGACCTTGAGATCAGCGGCCAGTTCAGGCGCGCTCCCTTCCAGCGCCTCTTGGGCTGAGGCCAGTTCCATCATCGTCAGCGGACAGATGTCAGGGCAGAAAGTGTAGCCGAAAAAAAGAAGAACGGGGTCGCCGCTCAGTTCTGCCAGGTCAAAGGGCGCGCCGTCATAGTTCTGGCCGCGAATCGGCGCAGCCGGCCTGGCCTCTTCAAATACGGTGCCCGTGAACTCGTGTCGCCCACATGCGGCGCAAAGCAGCGCGAATAGACACAGGAATACAGGTGCGGCAAAACGGCGCCGCGCCCGGTAACTTGCCGTCCCGGCAGCGCGGCCTGCGCTCTTCCGCTGACAACTGGAAAAGACAGCCGGCCCCTTCCTGCCCCGGAAACTTCCTGCCCTGCTTCTCATACGAAAATGAGACTCCAAACGGCGCCTTCCGCCTTACGGGTACAGGCCGAATCCCGCGGGCCGGAAAGCACGCTCCCCGTCCGGCCGGGGCAAACACCTGTATATCAGATTGCCAATTCTATCACACCGGTTTTCTTCACCGGCAAAAGGCGGAAAATTGTTCTGTCTAACCGGTTTCCGCCAGTCCGATTATCTCGGGAAAATTGACGAAACACCTGCCCCGTGCTAATGTTCTGTGCTGGCGCGACTGGTGTTCTTCGTGCGTGCCTTGCGAACGTTCTTAAACGGGAGCGGACCAAAATGACCCAGCCAGTTTCGACTTCGAAGGTAACAGGCCCAACGATTCCTGCCTGGACCGAGCAGCCTGACCCGCGGCAGTTGCTCAGTGAGCGCGATCCCGAAATTTACGCGGCGATAGAGTCCGAACGACAGCGGCAAACAAACGGAATCGAGCTGATTGCGAGCGAAAACTACGTCTTTCCCGAGGTGCTGGCTGCCGCCGGCAGCGTGTTGACGAACAAGTA
The DNA here is from genome assembly GCA_022821545.1 of Caldilineaceae bacterium. Taxonomy (GTDB): domain Bacteria; phylum Chloroflexota; class Anaerolineae; order Caldilineales; family Caldilineaceae; genus Bin5. The sequence goes on along the minus strand of JAJEDJ010000035.1, from coordinate 15,126 downwards.
TGCCGAAGGCTATCCGGGCCGCCGCTACTACGGCGGCTGCCAGTATGTCGATGTCGCCGAGAAGATAGCCATCGAACGTGCGCTGGCCCTATTTGGGGCGGAACATGCCAACGTGCAACCGCATTCGGGCGCACAGGCCAATGCAGCCGTCTATATGGCCTTGTTGGCGCCGGGCGACACGGTGCTGGCGATGAAGCTGGACCACGGTGGGCACTTGAGCCATGGCTTCCACCTGAATAGCTCCGGGCACTATTACAACTTCGTCCACTACGGCCTCGATCCCGAGACCGAGCAGCTTGACTACGATCTGATCCGGCAAACCGCGCTGGAACAGCGGCCCAGGCTGCTGCTGGTCGGCGCGAGCGCGTATCCGCGCCACTTCGACTTTCCGCTGTTGCGCGCAATCGCTGACGAGGCCGGTTGCCTGCTGATGATGGACATGGCGCATGTCGCCGGCCTGGTGGCCGCAAAACTGCATCCGGATCCGGTGCCCTACTGCGACGTTGTGACGACCACCACCCACAAGACGCTGCGCGGGCCTCGCGGCGGCCTGATACTTTGCCGCAAGGAACATGCGCGGGCGATTGACCGGGCCGTCTTTCCCGGAATCCAGGGAGGGCCGCTCATGCACGTCATTGCCGCAAAGGCGGTCGGATTCAAATTGGCGCAGCAGGCGGCGTTCAGGAGGTATCAGCAGCAGATTCTGGACAACGCGCAGGCGCTGAGCGACTCCCTGCAGCGGCAAGGACTGCGCAGCGTCTCCGGCGGCACCGACAACCACCTGCTGCTGGTCGATCTGAACCCGTTGAACAACGAGGCGATCACGGGCAAGGTGGTTGAAACGGCCCTCGACAACGCGTCGATCCATTGTAACAAAAACATGATACCCTTCGACAAGCGCAAGGCGATGGTGACCAGCGGCATCCGCCTGGGCACGCCCGCAGCGACAACGCGGGGGATGAAGCAGGGCGAATTTGAACGGATCGGCGGTTGGATTGCGTCGATCGCGCACGATCCCAAAGATTCGGCGTTGCAGGAATCGGTCCGCGACGAGGTGCTGGAGATGGTGCAGGCGTTCCCGCCGCCCGCTTAGTGAGACGGAAGGTTGGTGACTGTGGCCACCAGGGTCAGGACCCGCTTCATCTGTACTGAATGCGGCAGTTCGCAGATGAAGTGGATGGGACGGTGCCCGGAATGCGGCGAGTGGAACACGCTCGAGGAGAGCCGGGTCCGCGATAACGCGCCCCCTCTTGGCGGCGGCCGCGCCGAATCACCTCACGCGCCTTCGCCTCTCGCCTTGCCGGACATCCCCAGTGAACCGTCGCGACGCATCACGCTCGAAAACTCTGAACTGAATCGCGTCCTGGGGGGCGGAATCGTACCCGGCGCCGGCATACTGGTCGGCGGCGATCCCGGCATCGGCAAGAGTACGCTGCTCGTCCAGACGGCTGCCGAAGTGGCGCGCAAGGTCGGTCGGGTGTTGTATGTCAGCGCCGAGGAGAGCGCCTACCAGATCGGGGAGCGCGCCTCGCGGCTGGGTCTGAAAGAAGACCGTCTGCTGATACTGGCGGACACCATCCTGGAACAGATTCTGGAACAGATCGGGAAGGTGAGACCGTCGCTGGTAATCGTCGATTCGGTGCAGGCGATTCACAGCGGCGCCAGCGACAGTGCAGCCGGGACCGTTTCCCAGGTAAGGGACTGCGCGGCCCATCTGCTGCGCCAGGCCAGACAGCTCAATATCCCCCTCTTTCTGGTAGGACACGTGACCAAGGAGGGTGCGATCGCCGGCCCGCGCGTGTTGGAGCATATGGTGGACGCCGTACTCCAGCTGGAAGGGGAGCGCTTTCACGCCTACCGCCTGTTGCATTCGGTAAAGAACCGGTTCGGCAGCACGAATGAAGTGGGCGTATTCGAGATGACGGAACGCGGCATGACCCCGGTCGCCAACCCCTCGGCCATGTTTCTGGCCGAACGGCTGCCGAACGCCGCCGGCAGCGCCATCGCGGTTCCGCTGGAGGGAAGCCGGCCCCTTCTCGTCGAAGTGCAGGCCCTGGCCAGCCCGACCGCCTTCAGCCAGCCGCGGCGCACGGGGAACGGCGTCGACTTCAACCGCCTGCTGTTGGTGACTGCCGTGCTGAGCAAACGGATGGGGCTCTCAATGAGCGCCCAGGACATATTTGTGAATGTCATCGGCGGGCTGCATATTGGCGAGCCTGCCGCAGACCTGGCGATCGCGGCGGCCGTCACCAGCAGCTACCGCAATGTTCCCGTCGCGGCCGAAGCCGCGCTCATCGGCGAAATCGGCCTCAGCGGGGAGCTGCGCAGCGTCAGTCAGCTGGCCCTCCGCCTGCACGAAGCGGCCAAACTCGGCTTCGGGCGGGCGATCGTGCCTCGTCATGCCCTGCGGAGGAGGCGCTCACAGTCGGGCCGGGCCGGAGCCGACGCCAACGGCAGGGGAGGCGCGTCAGACCTTCCCACTGAAATTGAAATCATCGGCGCGCGCACCGTTGCCGACGCTCTGGACGCGGCGCTGCTGAAGTAACTGCCATGGATGGAGAACTTTGATGTCCAAACTGAATGAGATCGACCCCTATCAGCAGTTCTTGCGCGATCTCTTTCACAGTGACGATGACGACCTGTCCCGGTTGCAGGAAGAAGCCGAGTCGGAGGGCATCCCGAACATGAGTATCGGGCCGGAGCAGGGAAAGTTCCTGCAGCTGCTGGTGCAGCTGACAGGGGCCAGAAAGGTGCTGGAGATCGGTGTGCTGGGGGGATACAGCGGTTCGTGGATCGCACGCGCGCTGCCGGAAGACGGCAGGCTGATTGGCCTGGAGCTGGAGCAGAAGCACGCCGACTTCGCCCGCAGGCAGTGGCGGCGCATGGGGCTCGCCGGCAAGATCGAAGTGCGGGTCGGACCTGCGCTGGAACTGCTCCCTCACTTGGCCGAGGAGGCGCCCTTCGACCTTGTTTTCATCGATGCCGACAAAGGCAACTACCCCGAATACCTGGATTATGCCCTCCAATACAGCCGGCCGGGTACGGTGATACTTGGAGACAATGTTGAAATGTGGGGGAGCCTGGTGGATCCGGAGAAGCAGGACTGGGACTGGGTGCAGGGGATGCGAAACTTTGCCCGCCTGCTCAGCAGTCACGAACGGCTTACCAGCACGGTCGTGCCCTATCCCGACGGGCTGGCGATGGCCGTGGTCAAGTGATGGAACTGAAAGAGAGCACATTGCCCGTAGCAGACCGGGACAGATGGCGGCCAGTCGCGAATTGTCGGAACTGAAGCGCTGAGGCAGTGCGTCAACCGTTCTGCCTCGACTGTACTGCCTCAGCGCCCTGCCCCAGCGCTCCTTCAACGAAATTCCACTCGCTTCAGCGTGCCAGGAGCGGACCCAAGCGACGTCCACCCAGCAGGTGGAAGTGCGTATGGAAGACCTCCTGGCCGCCATGCTTGCCAACATTCGTAACAAGCCGCCAGCCGTCGGACGCCACCCCTTCCTGCTCCGCAAGTTGACCGGCAACCTGGGCTATCCGTCCCAGTATCTCCGCCTGATCGTCGCCCATCTCTCCCAGATCTCTGAAGTGTTGATTCGGCACAATCAGGATGTGTACCGGCGCCTGTGCCGAAATGTCCTGAAAGGCTGTTACCAGGTTATCCTGGTGAAACTGTTTCGAGGGCAGTTCCCCCGCCACAATTTTGCAGAAAATACACTCTTCGCTCATGGGACTCCTCGCCCTGGCTTGCGCTTTACGCTGTCAGTCTTGTCCTGCATGTTCCGTTCGCGGTCGCAGCGCCTTCCGCTTCTCAGGCTGGTCGTGATGCGCGGCGCGCCCATCCCGTGCATAACCTCATGGCGTTATCCAATGACGATGTTCACCAGTTTGTCCGCCACGACAACCACTTTGCGCACCTGCTTGCCGTCCATCCAGCGCTGCACGTTGTTTGAAGCCAGGGCCATCGCCTCCAGCTCTTCTTCTGCGGTGTTGGGCGCGACGCTCAACTTATCGCGCACGCGGCCGTTTACCTGTACGACCACCGTTATCTCTTCCTCTTTGGCCTTCTCCGGGTCGGCCTGCGGCCATGCTTGCAGGTGAACGCTGGCCGCGTCGCCGCCCTCCGCCAGCCGCTGCCACAGCTCTTCGCTGACATGAGGAAATACCGGCGCCATCATCAGCAGCAGATTGCGCACCGACTCCCGCCAGACGCCATCTTCCGTCTCGCCGCCGTCCGGCCCGGTAAAACTGTCCTTGACACGGATCAGATAGTTGTTGAACTCCATCAGTGCCGCAATCGCCGTGTTGAAGCGGAAGCTGCCGTAGTCTTCCGACACCTTGGCGATCGTCTGGTGGAGCTTGCGCTCCAGGCCGCGAACGTCTGCGTCCGCGGGACTTCCGGCGCCGTTCGAATGCGGCTCATCCAGGACGACGCTCCAGACCCGGTACAGGAAACGGCTTACGCCTTCGATGGCGCTCGGGTCCCAGGGCCCGCCGTGCTCCCAGGGCCCGATGAACATCAGGTAGCCGCGCACGGTGTCTGCCCCGTACTTATCGACGTATTCGTCCGGGTTGACGACGTTGCCGCGGCTCTTGGACATGCGCTCACCGTCCGGCCCCAGGATGATCCCCTGGTTGAACAGGCGCAGCATCGGCTCGTCGAACGCTACGACATTCATGTCCCGCAGCGCTTTGGTAAAGAAGCGTGTATACAGCAGGTGCATGGTGGCGTGTTCGATGCCGCCGGTGTACTGATCCACGGGCAGCCAGTAGCTCCCGCGGCCGCTATCCCAGGGCAAGTCGTCTGCGGCCAGCGGTTCGCCCGCCTTGTGGTAGGGATCAACGTAGGCGTATTGATACCAGCTGGAGCACATGAACGTGTCCATGGTATCGGTCTCCCGCTCGGCAGGGCCCTTGCATTGCGGGCAGGTCACGTAGCGGAAGCCTTCGTGATAGTTGAGCGGGCTTTCGCCTGTCGGCTTGAACTGCGCGTCGTCGGGCAGTCGAACCGGCAGGTCGGCGTACTTTACCGGGACTGTCCCGCACCTGGCGCAATGGATCATGGGGATAGGCGTGCCCCACATGCGCTGGCGGCTGATCAGCCAGTCGCGCAAGCGGTAGTTGACTGCGCCGGTCCCCTTCCCGTTTTCCTCCAGCCAGGCAATGGCGGCTTTGACGCTTTCGCCCTCCTCTTTGCCCGCGGGCGTGCCGTCAATTGGTCCCGAATTTATCATCACGCCCTCGCCGGGCCAGGCTGCCTCCAGGTCGTCGGCGCTGCGGACGTGGCCGGCTTCGCTGTCGGCCGGAGGCTGTACGACCAGGAGAATCTGCAGACCGTGCTTCTTGGCGAACTCGAAGTCACGTTCGTCATGGCCGGGTACCGCCATAATCGCGCCCGTTCCATAGCCCATCAGCACGTAGTCCGCCACCCAGATCGGGATCCGTTCGCCGTTGACCGGGTTGATGGCGTAGCCGCCGGTAAAGACGCCCGTCTTCTCCTTGTCCTCAGCCGTGCGCGCGATTTCGTCCAGGCGGCCTGCCTCTTCGACACATTCGGCGACCGCGCTGCGCTGCTCGGGCGTGGTGATTATGTCCACCAGTGGATGCTCCGGGGCCAGCACCATGAATGTCGCGCCCCAGAGCGTGTCGGGCCGGGTGGTGAAAATCTCTATCGGGTCCCCATCTTCGGTGAAAAAGGTCACCTGCGCGCCGTCGCTGCGCCCGATCCAGTTGGTCTGCATCACCTTCACAGGCTCCGGCCAGTCGATCTTTTCCAGGTCCGCCAGCAGCTCCTCGCTGTACTTTGTAATGCGGAACTTCCACTGGTTCAGGTCTTTCTTGATGACCGGCGTATCGCAGCGTTCACAGTGGCGGTCCTCGCCCCAGACCTGTTCGTGCGCCAGGGTTGTGTTGCACTTCGGGCACCAGTCCACCGGCGCGTACTCCCTGTAGGCCAGCCCCATTTCGTGCAGCTTGAGGAAGAACCACTGGGACCACTTATAGTATTCGGGGTCGCAGCTGATCGCTTCGCGGTCCCACGCCCACATCGCGCCCATGCGGCGCAGCTGGCCCTGCATCCGCTCCACATTGTTGTACGTCCATTCCTGCGGATGCACGTTGTTCTGGATGGCGGCGTTCTCCGCCGGCAGGCCGAAGGCGTCAAAGCCGATGGGGAAGAAGACGTTGTAGCCGCTCATGCGGCGATAGCGGGCCGCGGCGTCGCTGGGCGTCATCGCATACCAGTGACCCGTATGCAGATCGCCGGACGTGTACGGCAGCATCGTCAATGCGTACCACTTCGGTCGGGAAGGGTCTTCCGCGGTGTCGTACAGGCCCTGTTCTTCCCATGCGGCCTGCCACTTGGACTCGATTTCCGAATGTTTATACCTGTCGGACATGGTATGGGTCTCCTATTACGGAGTTATTTTTTTCTTTAGACTGCTGGCCGGCAAACCGGAACCGTAAGGACGCGACGCAAGCCAAACATGCCCGCGTCGTTACGAACTATGTTCCGTAGCGCAAGTTCTTGGTTGGGCCCGCTCAGGGACAGGGAAAACGGCTCTCGAAGCCCCGGCGCGGGCTATCTAAGAGCGAGGAGGCCGCCGACGGAGATGCCGCCGGTGGCAAAAGAATCTGGAATACGGGGTTCACCTACGTCGTTTCTCATAGCGCGCGCCAGTATAACACGTCTCTAACCGGCTCGGCAAACCCACGACCGTTCCAGCCGTCACCCGCAACCCCCGAATGCATGCTTTGCCTCCCATCACGGTCTGAACTTGCATTATCAATACGGGAGGCATCAGTCTCCAAGGGTCTTTAGCCGTGCATCCATAATCGTGATAGACTGGCGGCACGTCAGTTGTGCTGCGCGCAGCCGCGATGCCGGAGGAGGCAGCATGGATTCCAAAGAAGCCCTGCGTAATCAGTTCCAAACTGGGGAGTCCCAAACGGAGGAGTCCCAAACGCAAGAACGTCCATCCCAGGCCGCCGGGACAGGAATGTCCGAGTCCGCCGGCGCCTACCTGCAAGCCGAGCCTGTCGCGCCGCCCGTCAACCCCTTCGCCCCCGACGATGGCCGCTGCGTCACCCTGGAAGAGTACTGGGCCAGGTGGTACGAAAACCCCTACCCGGACATCGACGTCAGCTACGAATGGAATAATGGCAGACTGGAGGCCAAACCTTTGCCGAATGAGCCGCAACTCGACCTCTACAACTGGTTTCTCCAACTGCTACTCCGTTATCTCAGTACACACAACATTGCCAAGCTGATCAACCTGGAGACCGGCTTTGTCCTGACCATAGAGGACCCCACCGAACCTTCCGGGCGGCGCGAGGCCGTGCGCAAACCGGACATCGGCGTCATCCTCAACAGCAACCCTGTCCCGTGGGGCGGTGTGGACCGGCGCCATTTCGACGGCGTCTGCGACATGGTCGTGGAGGCCGTCTCCGATTCCACACAGGCGGAGGTGTTCAGGGATACGGAAGAGAAGAGGCGGGACTATGCGCTGGCCGGCGTGAAAGAATACTACATACTCGACCCCGGCCGCGAGCACATGCGCTTCTACCGTCTCAATCCGGGAGGACGCTACGAGGACATTCAGCCCGACGCAGAGGGCGTAATCGCTTCGGACCTGTTGCCCGGGCTGCAATTTCGGATGCAGGATCTACGGCGGCAGCGGGACCTCTTGGAGCTGGCGCTGGACGACGTCTACTCCGGCTACGTGATACCGGACCATAAGATCGCCGTCAACAGGGCTGAAGCTGAAGCTACAGCGCGCCAAGCGGCAGAACAACGGGCTGAAGCTGAAGCTACAGCGCGCCAAGCAGCGGAACAACAGGCTGCGGAAACACAGCGACGACTGGAAGAGGAAGCAGCCGCCCGCCGAGAAGCCGACGAGCGGATACGGACGATGGCAGACGAGTTGGACCGGCTGCGCCGGCAGTCCTCCTGAGCACACAGAGCAACAACCTCCTCTCACACACAAACCGTTCAAAGAAGAACGCCTCCCAGAGGTCCTCGTTGGCTGTGCGGTTGCCTGCCGGCCCTGCCGCGCGTTTTCTGCGAACCTCATTTCCGGCGCAACAGCCTGACGCCTGAAAGATAGGAAAGGTCCTTCACCATGTCCACTGACACGCTCCCGCCCGGTGACAGCACGGCGGTTGCTGCGTTGGAGCATATTTTGTCCCAGTCGGAAGCGGCGCGAAGCGCGCTGGAAAGTACGCTGCGGGAGGGTGGCACAGCCGTCGGCGCCATTGCCGGGGTGCGTACGCAGGAAATTGGCGGCGAAGAAGAGCCCCCGTGCCTGGCCGGATATGACAACGACGGCGCCGTGCGGGCGCTGGTCCAAGCCATGTGCTGGACCGACCTGACCCCAAACCAGCCAAACGCCTATTTCAAGCAGCTGCCCCTGGACCGGCCCGCGGCGCTGCTGTTCGTTGCGCCGGCGGCGCGGCTGGCAAGGCTGTGGCCGGAGCTGTGTCGCCGCGCCGATGACCAGTTCACAATCATCGGAGCGACGACGCCCGGCGATCTACGCGCAGCGACCGTATCCGGCGGCGAGCGGCGATTGATGCTGACGAGTTGGGTCGCGCTGTTGGAGTTCATGGAGAGGGTGGTAGGTGGTGCCGGGGATGTGAACGCGGAGGGAGACATCGGACAACTGCGCGAACTCATTGACCGGATGGAGGGGGATGCCTGCCAGCCCTGACAGTCCCATATTGAAGATTGAAACGCCGGTTGAGAAGCCCGCAACACACGAGAGAGGCCAACGATCATGTCATCTGAAACGACCTTGCTTGCTCGAATTGCACCATGGCTCACTGGCAATCTCGAAAACGTAGCTGTCGAAGCTCTTGGCTATATCCTAAACCAGTCGCCGGCAGCCTGTAGAGCGCTAGCAGAAACAGTACGACTCGGAGGTGGAGAGATCGACCCCATAGCCAGAGTGTGGACCCAAGTTGTTGGGAAGAAGGGAGAGCGTCCGGACCTCGTTTGCTTTGACGAAGCCGGGGCGGAACAGGTGTTGATTGAAGCAAAGTTTGAAGCTGTCCTTGCCAAACACCAACCAAATCAGTATCTAAAAAGTCTACCGCAAGGTAAACCCGCTGTGCTTCTTTTTGTCGCGCCCTCGGTGCGCCGGGAAACCCTGTGGTCAGATCTGTGGGAACGGACAGAGGCCGAGTTCAAGGTAATCGAAGTTTCAGAATGGAAAGATTTGCGTAGCGCCACCATTGACAGCGGAGAGCATCGCCTACAGCTAACCAGTTGGGCATACTTGCTTGATCGTATGGCAAAGGAAGCCCACAATGACAACGACATCAACACTATTTCCGACATCAAGCAACTGCGGGGCCTCACCGACCGTATGGACGCTGACGCATTCCTGCCTTGGCAGTTAGAAGACTTAGGGGCGGGATTCGTCAAGCGCGTGTTGGGCTTGGAAGGGCTTGTTAGAGAAGCAATTGAATGTGGAGAGAACAACAAACTGTGGAGCACTGACGGATTGGGTTTCGGCATGGGATGGAAGTTTCATGGCCGATTTTTTCGAGTCGGAGATGTAGTCGCGTGGTTTGGCATTCACTTTAATGCCTGGAGAGAGCACAGCGATACGCCTCTGTGGCTCTCTTTTGAAGAAAAGTACTACGAGAAATTCATGCACGCCAACCTAGCCAATTTAGCCTTCAGAATTGACGGCTGGCACTATATACCAATCGCGTTGCCGACCGGAGTCGAATACGACGTAGTCTTGGATTCCGTCGTCAACACCCTCAAAAACATCGCAAATCAACTCAAAGACTCAAAACCCTGACGTCATCATCCTCTTCCTGGCGCTGCAGCGCCACATCGTGCGCGGCGTCGCTCTCAGCGGACTGAAGGGCTAACCCATTTGCCAGAACAATGAAATGCAGTGCGCTCCTCTCGGGCCCGGCGCACTATACACCGGGCCTTTCCCACCTCTCCAGCCCGTGCTGGCGCAACCTGCTTGACATAAAACGCCGTTTGCATAAGATATACTCTATTCGAGCAAGATAAACCATACTTCACCCGCCGCCTGCGCGCCCCTCTCGAGCAGGGGCGCATCTGATTTCATTTAGCCTGCCCACACTGGCCCGACCGGAACATCACATCCACACGCAAAGGAGACCCACATGCAGTCGCACAAGCTGAGCAGACGTCGTTTCTTGCAAAATTCAGCCCTCCTCACCTCCGGCGCGCTGCTGGCGGCATGCGCCGGTGTAGCGGCCCCGGCGGCTTCCGAACCGGCCGCGTCAGGCGATGACGCCATGGAGGAGGCAACCGAGATCGAGTTCACCGTCTGGGGCTCCTGGGACGCCACCTACGGCCTGCTGATGGACGAGTATAAAAAAACATCCAATACCACCGTTACCATCAATTCCGCGCCCTTCGGTCAGTACCACGACCGGCTGCTGACCCGCTTCGCATCGGGCGACCTGCCCGACGTCGGCATGATCGTCGACTTCGACTTCGCCCGCTTCCAGAACCGCGGCTTCCTCACCGACATGACCCACTATGTCGAAGCGCATCCCACCTGGGACATCAACGCGCCCGGCTACAACCACTTCTATGATGTGATTACCGACTTCTTCAAGTCGGAGGGCAAGCCGTACGCCATCCCCGCCGAAGTGAACCCGATGGGAATCGGCTATAACATCGACATGTTTGAAGAGTTCGGCGTGACCACACCCTATGAACACTTCGAGCAAGACACCTGGACGTGGGACACCTTCATCGAGACGGCCAAAGAGATGATGCGCGGCGAAGGCGACGAAAAGATCTGGGGCTGGACCAATGGCCCGGTGCGCATCTGGAACATCGTCAACCGCATCTGGCAGAACGGCGGCAATATATTTAACGAGGACAAGACCGAGGTGCTCGTCGACCAGGAAGCTGCCGTTGAGGCCATCCAGTGGAAGTTCGACCTCTACCTGGTGCATGAACTGGGGCCGGCCAACCTGCGTTCGGCCGATGCCGGCGCCGGCGGCCTCTTCGATCAGGGCCGCCTCGCCCTGCGCGACGTGGGCACGTGGACCCGCAAGGGCATGGAAGGCTCGGACATCAACTGGGGCGTCGTGCCGCAGCCCAAGTCCGTTCAGTACGCCACCTGGACCGGCGGCTTCTCCTATACGATCCCCGTGGGCGCACCCAATCCCGACGCAGCCTGGGATATGATCCAGTACACGGCATCGCTGGAAGGCGCACAGTTCCTGCTCCGCAACGGCCATGCCGGCAGCTCGGTGAAAGCGGCGATGGAGTCGGACTCCTTCCTCTTCGAACCGCCCGCGCATCCCGAATCGTTCCTGTTCATGATGGAAACCGTCCACCCGCAGCCCTTCATCCGACGCAACCAGGAGTTCCTGGAGATCTGGGACCGCGAGATGGACCTGGTCGCCATCGGCGAAAAATCAGCCGAAGAAGCCGCCGTCCAGATCAAGATCGAGACCGAACCGCTGCTGGAGGCATAGCCGCGAGAAGAAAGAACTCACGATCCGGAAAAGAGAAGCAGGGAAGGAGAAGCGCTCCCGCTCCCTGCTTCTCTCTCTACACTACCGCAGTTCTGGAGAGTAACCATGGCGACCGGCCAAAAGGCGCAGACGGTTTCCGCTCCCTGGTCCATTTTGCGGCCCAGGAGGAGACGTCACAAAGATCTCTATGTCGCGCTCCTGTTTCTGGCGCCAAGCCTTCTCGGTCTCTTCCTTCTCCAGGTGCTCCCAATTGGCACCGCACTGGTGCTGGGTGTTTCCGAGTGGAACATCATCGACCCGATCAAGTTCGTCGGTCTGAAGAACTTCGTCGAAGTTGCCACCGACGCGACCTTCTACCACACCCTCGAGAACACGCTCTACATTACAGCCGGTTTGGAGGTGCTTAACACGCTCCTGGGTCTGTGTGCAGCGCTGCTCCTGAAGAACGCCATGCGCGGCATCGACCTCTACCGCACCATCTATTTCCTGCCCCTGATCACCACCTGGGCCGCGGTCGCGATCGCCTGGCGCTACATGTACAGCCTGGAGGGCCCGATCAACGCCCTGCTGGGCCCGTTAGGCATCGACCCGATCCCGTGGCTGTCACGGCCTGAATGGGCCATGCCGGCCGTCATTATCACAATCACCTGGAAAACCCTCTCCTGGAAGACGATCATCCTCCTCGCCGGTCTGCAATCGATACCGAACGAATTCTACGAAGCGTCTAGCATCGACGGCGCCTCCAGGTGGCAACAGTTCTGGAAGATCACACTGCCGCTGCTCTCTCCGGCGTTGTTCTTCGCCCTGATCATCGGCATCATCAACACGCTCCAGCTCTTCGACCCCATATTTATCATGACCGACGGCGGGCCGGCCGACTCGACCCGGACCTTGAGCTACTACATCTACACACGCGGTTTCCAGAACCTGCGCATGGGGTACGCCGCGGCGCTCTCCTGGGTCCTGTTTGCCATTATTCTGCTCTTCACACTCGTCCAATGGGTCCTGCAAAAGCGATGGGTCTTCTACCAGTAGACAGCGCCAATAGGCGTGGAGACTTCCAATGAAGCTTAGGCGCAGAGAGACCGTCAGCCTGCAGCTGGTCACTGTCCTGGGCGCCGCGGCGCTGCTGTTCCCGTTCCTGTGGATGATTTCGGCCTCCCTGCAAACCCTGCAAGAGGTTGAAGCCTTCCCCCCGATCTGGATACCGGAAGTGCCGCAGTGGACCAACTACGTCGAGGCCGTGGTCAACTACAACATAGGCCGCGCCCTGCTCAACAGCGCCATTGTTACCACCGTTTCCGTAGCCGGCCAGTTGATCGTCTGTTCGCTTGGCGCCTATGCCTTTTCCCGCCTGCGCTTCCCCGGCCGCGACGCCATCTTCCTCCTTTTTCTGGCCACAATGATGATCCCCCATTACGTGACCATCATCCCCCTCTATACAATGGTCTGGTCTGCCGGCCTGATCGATACCTACCCCGCCCTCATCTTTCCCGGCCTTTTCAGCCCCTTCGGCACCTTTCTGCTGCGCCAGTTCTTCAACCAGATCCCGATCAGCCTGGATGAGGCGACCCTGATCGACGGCGGCAACCACTGGCACATCTACCTGTACGTGATTATGCCGCTCTCCCGCGCCGGTCTGGGCGCGCTGGGTATCTTCAGCTTCCTCGGCATCTGGAACACCCTGTTCTGGCCGGTGCTGGTGATCAACTCCAAGGAGCTGTTCACGCTGCCTCTGGCCCTGGCGATGGCGCAGGGCCAGTTCATTACACTGATCCATATCCAGATGGCCGGTTCGGTCATCGCCTGTGTGCCGGTAATCGTGGTCTTCCTGATGCTGCAGAAACAGTTCATCTCCAGCATCGCTCTGAGCGGAATGAAACAATAGCGAAAGCTATCAACCCAAAGGAGACTGACTATGACGGATCACAGCTTGAGCAGACGGCATTTCCTGCAGGGTTCGGCGCTGGTTGCGGGCGGCGCGTTGATGGCGGCGTGCGCTCCCGTAGCAGGAGAACCGGGCGCGGCTGCCGCCGACGAAGGCGGCTCGATGTCGGAAGAGCCTATCGAGCTGGTCGCCCAGTATTGGGGTACGCGGCCGGAGTTCATCGAAGACCGTGAAATCCTGGCCAAACGCATGACGGAAAAATTCCCGAACGTGACGGCCAGCCAGAACTCGGTACCCGGCGGACAGTACGGTGAAAAGGTGCTGACGGCGATCGCCGCCGGGACACCCCCGGACACGATGCAGCTGAACCACAGGTGGGAGCCGTTTTTCCGGGGCCAGGAAGCGCTGCTGAACGTAATTCCTTTCGCCGACGCGGACGCCGAGTTCAGTTTCGATGTGTTCTACCCGCGCATCATCGAGCTGGGCACCACCGAAGGCCAGTTGGTGACCGTGCCGCGTGGTTGGAACCCGTTCGTCATCTACTACAACCGGGCGCTCTTCGCCGAGGCCGGCCTCGACGATCTGCCCACCTCGTGGGAAAACGATACCTGGAACTGGGACTCGTTCCTGGAGACGGCCCAGGCCCTTACTGCGGACTCCGACGGAGACGGCAGAACCGACGTCTACGGCATGTTCTTCCCCTACTGGTATCCATTCCTGCGCCTCGGCGGCGGGGACGTGCTGTCGGACGACCAGCAGTCCTCCGGCCTCGACAGCCCGGAAGCGCTGGCCGCGCTCCAGTGGCTGGCCGACCTGCGGCTGACGCACAAGGTCTCCCCCACACCGGCCGAAATCGAGGGGCTGGGAAGCGCACAGGATCTCTTTACCGCCGGGCGCGTGGCGATGTTCACGGCCGGCGCTTGGGGAATCGGCGCGCTGACGCGCGTCGAGGGGCTGGATTGGGATGTCGGGCCGCTGCCGCGCGCGGCGGGCCAGCCTCCCGTCGGCTATACCCAATACTACGGACACGGCATCCCCAAGGGCACGCAGAGCGCGGAATGGTCGTGGGAGTACCTGAAGGTGATCAGCGACGAGGAAAGCAACATCACCGTGGCGCAGACGATCGGCGACGTGCCGGCGATGCGCCACATTGCCGACAGCGAATACTTCGCGGGGCTGCCCAAACCGCCGACCCGCCAGGTCTTTATCGACAGCGCGCCCCACATGCAGGTCTGGCCCACGATCGCGCCGATTACGGAGATCATGTCCAGGGCGATTACCCCTGAGCTGAACCTGGCCTTTCTCGGGGAGAAATCGGTTGAGGACGCGGTCGCGGCGGCCGGACCCCAGGTCGACGAAATCCTCGCCGGGTTCTGGGGAAATTAGTATTGATGCCTTGAGCGTTCCCCCAGTGCCCGTATGCATCCGAAGAGGAGAGGAAACTATCCTCTCCTCTTTTGGTTTATGACATACATTAACGGCTGGCCGCCGGGCGCGCCCCGGGCCGCTGTCCGCTGACCGCCGATTTTCGCAAAGGGAGAGGTGATGCGCAGCAGGCAAGCGCAGGTCGATCAGGCCGCAAACGAACCCGCGCCCGCGAAACGACCGCCTATGAGCGGCATCGCGCGCAAAGAGGCGATCGCCGGCTACATCGCGATTTCACCCTGGCTGCTGGGGTTCCTCATCTTTCAGCTGGCGCCGATCCTGGCGGCCTTCTATATCAGTTCGACCGAATGGCGCATCCTGTCGGC